>CAMHMZ010000052.1 GCA_946186375.1 uncultured Clostridia bacterium | reverse complement strand
TACTTCCTCGAAAGCTGCGCTTCACATTCCTCGCGGGTGATCTGTCCGGCGTTGCACTTGGCCATCAGCTCCGCGTCCTTATCCTTCAGATTGTAGAACGCATACAGCAGGATCGCCGAGATCCCAAAGCCGATGGCCGGGATCAGATAGCCCAGATTCCAGAGAGCGCTCAGCGCGGTCTCGGACTGGGTCACGCCTTGGGCAGCCAGATCCGCAAAGCTTTCGCCCGTGACTTCTTTCCATCCGAATATCGCCAGGATATACAGGGCGACGGAACCGACCACACCACCCAGCGCCTTGTTCAGGAAGGACTGCAGCGCATAGAAGATGCCGGAGCAGTCCTTGCCGGTCTTATACCGGGTGTAGTCGATGGTGTCCGGCGCGATGTAGGTCCTGACTACGCTGACCAGCGCGTTGGGGATCGCGCACAGGCCGCCGACCACGATGAACATGGTTTTGTTGTTATGGCAGAAGAAGTAGATGATCAGCGTCGCGGCCGTCAGCAGTACGAAGATGAAGGCCAGAAGGTTGCGCTTGCCGAATTTGTCCGCCAGCTTGCCGCAGAAAGCGCTCAGGATGATGCCGGGGACAAAGCCGATCAGCATGACATAAGTAAAGATCATCGAGTCGTGGAAAATGTAGAAGCCGAGGAAGCTTTCCACAGCGGTGCGGGTACAGAAGATGGTGGAGATGATGACGGCCAGGAAATAGACCAGGATGTACTTGTTCGTGAACACACAGTTGATCATGTCCTTGAAGCTGTAGTTTTCCTGGGAGCCCTCGTTTTCCACGTTCTTGAGCTCAATATTGTGCTCGTTGACTTTAAACGCCATCGGGAGCATGAAGGCCAGGAAGATCACCGCGCCGCCGATACCGATGTTCTTCAGCGGCACGCCCACCTTTTCGCTCATCAGAGCGGAGACGACGGTCGCCATGCCGATGGCCGCAATGACAGTGATCACGCCTTTCACGGTCAGAATGCTGTTGCGCTCGGAGGGGCTGTCCGTCAGCGTGGTGATCATCGACTGCATCGGGACCTCCGTCAGCGTGCAGGTGAAGTCATAGAACAGATAGGTCACGAAAAACCAGGCGATCTTCAGGCTGTCCGGCGCTCCCTTGGGCATCAGGAAAAACAGGATCGTCGCGACCGGGAAGGTCCAGAAGAACAGCCGGTACCAGGGCATATACTTGCCTTCGCCGGCAAATTTCTGAAACAGCTTCCAGTCCTTGATGTGGATCCGGTCGATGATATAGCCGAACAGCACATCATCCACCGAGTCAATGATCTTGACCAGCAGGATCGCCGTGGCCAGGGACGCGGTATTGATGCCCTGGAACATCAGGAACACAGTCATGTAGGAGCCAACCAGGGAGGTGCAGAAGAGCCGCGCCGTGTCGCCCACATAGTACCAGTTCTTTTCCGACCGGCTCAGCCGCCAGTCGGGATGCTTGTTCACGCTTTCTTTTCTTGCCATCGTTCTCTACCCCTTTATATGTATTTTTGAATGAAGTTCATCATCCGGTCAAAGGCTTCTTTCGCATGCGGCTCTGTGTCCATCCGGTCCATGTAGCCGTGGGGCAGCTTTGCCCCGGGAAAGAAGACCAGATCGTTTGGGACGCCGATCTCATCCAGCTTCTTTTTGAGGCCCCGTCCCTCGGTGATGAAATAGCCGTTCTCGTCGCTCGGCTCGTTGGAGGCGTTGATCCAGCTGGGAATGAAGCTGTCGCGAATAAAGGTTTTCGCATTGATGAGCGCCACAGCCTCCGGCGTGTTGCGTTTTGCTCCCGTTGCGCAGCCCAGCATGGCGTACATGTTGCCGTCAAATACACTGGCGTCCAGCGCGGCCTCGTCGATGGCAAGCACCTTCAGGTTTTCCCTTATCATCACGGGATCGACGCCGAGCAGGTCAGCGTACTCGGGATTGCAGACGCAGGCGGCGTAAATAGCTGTCATATTGGCTCCTGCGCTTCCGCCCGAGAGGCAGACACGGGACATATCCAGATGCAGTTCCTCTTCATGCGCGATCAGATAGCGGAACAACTCGTCCGTCTGCCGGATCGGCACCGGAAACCGGTACTGCGGCGCCAGAGCGTAATCCGCATTGACCAGGATATAGCCTGCTCGCACAATGGCCTCCAGCTTTCCCACACCGCCTCCGCCGGTCTGCATCGGGTCGCCGGCGGACTTGTTGCCGAAAATGAAGCCGCCGCCATGGAAGTACACCACCACGGGCCGCTTCTCCCCGCTGTCGTCGGGATACCAGATGTCCGCGAAGCTGTTTGGATAGCTCTCCCCGTATTTGACGTCGCTGCGGCAAACCATACCGTTTTCCGTTTTCTTTATTTCCGGCGCATGCCAGGGCTCCCACTCGTTGGGCTTGTGCCCCTTGTAGAGCTTTGCATAGACCGCCTTCTGGATGAGCGTACATTTCAGATCGTTCAGAAGCTTACCCATCTCACTTTTTCCTTTCGTAATACAGGCTTTTTATGTCTTGGCATATTTTATTATACGGATTTCGCTGTATAAAAAAATACCGTTATTTTTCTTCTTCAATGGGTTGATTTTTACCTCATCATCTTGTATTGTAAATGTTGAACAAAAGGGGGCGGATCCTATGGCTGACTATACCCGCTTAGTGGAAGAGCTTCGACAGCTCAATCCCTATGAACGTGTGGGGAAGGACTTCTATGATCAAACCGGAAGTCCTCTGCGCCATGGCCAGTATTTATATCTGGCAAAGCACCAGCTGAATCCGAAAGTGCTCAGCACGATGAACAGCCCGTCAGCCTTGCGCGATCAGGGGCAGATCGTAGCCGCCTTTCATGAACGATACGGAAAGACCGGTCTGACGGAAGAGGATTTCATCAGTTCCGGCTGCGATATTGAAGTCGAGCAGCTGATGCGGTATGTGGAGATTCCGACCCATTCCCATGAGTTTATAGAATGCGCGTTCGTACTCCGGGGCAGCTGCATCCACCGCATTGACGAGAGTGAAGTCGTGCAGCGCGAGGGAAGCTTTATCCTGGTCCCGGTCCCCGTTCGTCATCAGCTGATCGCGCTGGACGACGCCGTCTGTCTCACGATCAAGATACGATTGAGCTTATTCAGTAAGATGGCCATTCCCCACCTGCCCGCCATGGTGTATCCCCTGAGCTTTCAATGCGGACAGGATCCGGCCACCGAAAGCATGCTTCTGTTTTTGTATGAACAGCAGCAAAGTCGGCTGCCCTATCGGAAAGAGCTGATGGAGTCCGCGCTGACCTGTCTCATCACCTACATTCTGCAAAAGTACCGGGATACGATGCAGCCGCTGTATAACATTCCGATCCGGGATCAGCAGCTTCTCGACATGGTCAATTACATGTACGATAACTATCGGACGATCACGCTTCACTCTCTTGCCGCGCACTTTCACTACAACGATTCCTATCTCAGCCGGATGTTTCAGGAACAGGCCGGACGCTCCTTCTCGGCGACCGTCAAGGATTTCAAGCTGAGAAAGGCCGCCGAGCTTTTGAAGTCCGAAAACTGGAAGCTGGAGCAGATCTGCGAAGAGATCGGCTACAAGGACACGCGCCAGTTCATCCGCAGCTTCAAGGCGATGTTCGGCATGACGCCGGACAAGTTTCGAAAGCGAAATCAGGAGAATCTGCAGAAAGCTTGATTTTTCGGCCCGTAATACAAGGAAGCTCCCAGATCGTTTGGTCTGAGAGCTTCCTTGTTTCAAGCTTTTACTTCTTCATCTCCGCAATCTTTTTGTCGATATCCCAGAACCACATGCAGAGAAAGCACACAGCGCTGGCGATGGTGGGAACGATGAAGAGAAGGAAGGTCTCCGCGTTCAGAGCGCTCTGCGCCTGGGTGGCAAGCGCGCCGTCGTAGCCGCCCGCGGCCAGACCCCAGCCCAGGATGGCGCTGCCTAAGCCCGTGCCGACCTTGGAGCCGATGGAGCTGACGGAGGTGACCAGACCCTCATAGCGCTCGCCGGTCTTCAGTTCCAGATAGTCGATGATATCCGAGGCGAAGGTGAAGATCGCCGCCACAAAGGGAGCCAGCGAGGCGCCATGCAGCGCGGTGGAGACGAAGACCAGGATCACGTTCAGGCTCTTGGCGCCCACATAGCCGAGGAGTCCGCCCACGATACCGACCACGGCGAAAACCAGCAGGACGTTCCGCTTGCCGTGCTTCTGGAACATTTTCGGCGCAAAGGCCATGACGAGGACCGCGACCAGGATGGAGATAATGGCGATCAGAGAATACAGGTCGGCGTTGCCGAACACATCGCGGGTAAAGTACACGGCGGAGGAGAGGAAGATGCCGTTGATGATGAAGCAGAAGATGAAGACGAGAACGGTGATGTAGAAGTACTTGGTGTGCAGAAGCTCCTTGACGCCCAGCTTCACATCGTGGGGCTCGGCCTTGACTTCCCCGGTGCTCTCGGTCGCCGCGATCTTCTCCTTGGTGCCGAAGTAGCATATCCCCTCAAAGACGAGGCACAGCACGCTGTAGATCAGAGCCACGGAGGTCCAGGAGGACTGCAGCTTCTCACCGCCGCCGGCAGCCAGAAGACGCGGGGTCAGAATCGCCAGCAGCAATCCGGCAATGAAGGAGAAGATACCGCGCAGGGAGCTGACCTTGTTGCGGTCCTCGCTGGTCAGGCTGATGCGGGGCAGCATGGCGTGATAGCTGACGTTGTTGATGGTGTAGGCCACGACGGTCAGCAGGAAGTAGCTGACAATGATCCACGCGATCTTGGCGCCCATGGCCATAGATCCGGGCACATTGAAGACCAGCAGCTGGATGACCACTAGGGGGATGATGCTTCCACCAAACCAGGGACGGGCCTTCCCGCGCTTGCCCTTGGTTTTTTCGATCAGCAGGCCCGCGCCGATGTCGGAGAAGCCGTCAAAGATGCGGCAGATCAGCATGATGGTGCCGACGAGGCCGGCGGAGACCAGAACGCTGTCCGTGTAGTACAGGGTCAGGAAGGACGAGCAGAAGGTCCATACGAAGTTGCTGCCCAGATCACCCAGTGCGTATACCAGCCATTCCAGACCGGAGGTGGTGCCGAAGGGACGTTCTTTTTTTGCTTTCATGTCTGTGCACTCCTTTTATCTGTTATTGTATTTGATTGCTCTTAAAACACGGCGATTTCCGCGCAATCGCTCTGCAGGCCTTCCGCCTCGGCGGTGATGCGGATCGTGCCGGGCTCACCAAAGCTGCGGACGACCGCCAGAACACGGCCCTGATAGCTTGTAAAGGACTCGTTCTGGTATTTTTCCTCCGTGATCGGGCAGGCGCTGCCGAGCGCCAGCAGCTCGCCCACACCGGCCACGTGAACGGTGACGCGCTTCTCCGCGCTCATATTGCGACGACCTTCGGCGTCGGTCAGGTGAACGGGGATGTAAACGATCTCCCCGGCATGGATCCGTCTCTCTTCCGGCAGGACTGCCAGTTTGACCGCCTCCCCGGCGCTCTTCCGTTCGCAGCGGGAGAGCTCAATGCCGTTTGCATCGTATGCGATCGCCGTCAGCGTACCGGGGCGATAGGTCGTCTCAAAAGCGGCCTTGCAGTGGTCGAGCGGCTTTCTGCCGAGGCTCTCACCGTCCTGCAGAAGCTCGACCTCGGCGCCCGGGCTGAATACCTCGATCTGTGCCGTCCGGCCCTCGCAGCCGGGCCAGGTCCAGTTCGGAACACTGTCGGTCATGCGCCAGTTGCCCAGGGCGTATTCCTCGCCGCTGTGGTTCACCGGACGGACGCCAATGTAGGGCTTGTCATAAGCGCCCCAGAGGATGGCGGTGTACATGGCCGCGCTCTCGGGCAGGCCGGTCAGATCCACGCTGCCGCAGTTGGCGGTGAAAGCAGGATAACTCTTGGAAAAGGGGGCCTTCGAGGTGCCGTACACCGGCAGACCTACGCCGGCCTCGCCCAGGTAGTCCCAGGCTGTCCAGTGGAAGTCGCCGATCACATAGTCGTTCTGCAGCACCTTGTCCCAGTTTGTGCCCATGCGGGCCGGGAAGGTCTCACTGGAGAGGATCACCCGCTCCGGGAACTTTTCGTGGGTTCCCTCATAGAGATTGTGGCCGTAGTTGTAGCCCACGATGTCCACGGCCTCCACACAGTCGTGGATGATGGCTTCCAGGCTATCCGGCGTGATGGAGGCCATGATCTTCGGCAGCAGGGCCACGATATCGTTGACCTCCTTGCTGCCCACGTTCTCGCCCTCGGCTTTCTTCTCGGCCGCCTGTTTGGCCTTCATGGCGGCAAGCGTGGAGAGCATGCTGTTGATGGCGATCATGGTGGGTCTGGTCGGATCCAGCGACTTGAATTTGGCGCAGATGCCCTTGCAGATCGCGCCGCCGAAGGGCAGACCGGTGTCGGTGATCTCGTTGCCGACGCAATACATCATCACGCAGGGGTGGTTGAAGTCCTTGCTGACCATGCTCTCCACGTCCTTCTGCCACTCGGCGTCGAAGTGCAGGGCGTAGTCGCAGGCGGACTGAGGTACCTTCCACTGATCGAAGCTCTCGTCGATCACATAGAGGCCAAGCTCGTCGCAGACGTCCAGAAAGTTCTTGCCCGCCGGGTTGTGGGAGTAGCGGATCGCATTATAGCCCAGATCCTTCAGCGTTTTGGCCCTGCGGGTTTCGGCTTTGTCCCATGCCGCGGCGCCAAGAATGCCGTGGTCGTGGTGGACGCAGCCGCCGCGCAGCTTTACGGTCTCGCCGTTGACCTGGAAGCCCTTCTTTGCATCCCAGGCGAGGGTCCGAATACCGAAGCGGATCTCCTCGCTGTCCTCGCCGCGCTTCACATGGGCGGTGTACAGGTTCGGCGTCTCCGCGCTCCAGAGTCTGGCGTCGGGGATCGTCATGGTGAAATCCGTCCCCTCGCCGGACACGCCCTCCACCGTGACAGCAACAGGCTTGGGAGCCTGGATGCGGATCACCGCAGGGACGATGCTCACCGTGCTGATCTTCACGCTCTCCGGTTCGATCCCGTCCTGCGGCCCGACCCAGAGGTTTACCGGGCGGTAGATCCCGCTGCCGGAATACCAGCGGGAGTTGGGGCAGGCGGAGTTGTCGGCGATGACGAGCAGACGGTTGTCCTCCCCGATCTTCAGCTTTCCGGTCAGGTCAACGAAGAAATTGGAGTAGCCGTAGAGGCGTCCTCCCACGGCCTCGCCGCTCAGCAGGACAGAGGCGTTCATGTATACGCCCTCAAATTCCAGCATGACACGCTGCCCGGCCCACTCCGGTTTGCCGAACAGATCGGTCTCGTAGAAATACTTCCCTCCGGGGAGGAATCCCGTGGCCGTTCCGTTGGGGCAATCCGGCGAACGATCCTCCAGGATCATGGCGTCATGGGGCAGCACGACGGCCTTTTTTTGATCTTCGTGCCCGTCCTTCCAGAATGACCAGGTCTGGTTCAGTCTTTCCTTTTGCATAAGCGTTTCTCCTTCCACTGGCAGTATGGATTTTTCTGATCCTATCTTAAGAAAAAAGGCCGCACGGTACAATGTCACCATGCGACCTTCTGTGGTTTTAAAACTATCATATTCCGATATTTGCAAAAAGCAGCTCTTTGAAATACAACATATTTCGACATTTATCTATTGTAATCATAACATATTCCGACTACCGTCTTGTACGCATCGACGTATTATGATATATTTTTTGTGGTGATGTATATGAAGATCACAGTCAACGCTCTGCAGATGGCGGGCCATCAGAGATATGAGGACATTATTGCTTTCCACAGTTCGGAGAACAGCAAGGTTTTCGTTCAGGAGAGTCTGGTTCCCTTCTTTCTCATGCTCATGTCCGTGGAAGCGGCGCACCCGGAAAGGACCTCGTTTTCTCTGTGTACGCCAGAGTCCCAGCTGCTGGTTCCCTCTGCCGCCGGGATCAAAGGGCGCGGCGCGAACACCCAGCACCAGCACAACTGCTTCGAGTTCACCTACGTGCTGGAGGGGGACATGTATCAGATCGTGGAGGGCAAGCGCTACTATTACCCCACGGGGAGCTGCTGCCTGATGAACCGCAACACGCTCCATACCGAGGAGTTTTCCTCAGATTATACCTGTGTGTTTCTCTCCATCAGCCCGGAGTTTGTGCGCAAGCTTATGAACAATGGCAGACCGCTGCTTTTCCCCGGAGAGCAGGTCTTGTTCAGCAATCTCATTTTCGACTTCTTTCAGAAAAACCTGGAGGATTCGAGCACCGACCGCAAGGACTTTCTGGACTTTGTCCCCAGAATCACCCAGACTGAGCAGGTGACGCTGGTACACCAGATTTTCGAAGACCTGCTGCAGACCCTGCTTTCTCCGAATTATGGCGCCAGCTTCCGTCTGCTGGAGCTGATCTCCCGCCTGATCGGGATTCTGGGAGATCCGAATTGCTACAGCGGCGAGCATGTCACCGCCCAGAGCAACATGGAGTCGCTTCTCTTTGCCCGTATCAATCGAATCCTCAGCGAAAGGCACGGGCGCGTGACCAATGCGGAGCTTTCGGAGCTTCTCAGCTACAACGGCTCTTATCTCGGCCGGATCGTAAAGAAGTACACCGGGAAAAGCCTCTTTGACTACAGCATGACCTTTACCATGGAATATGCCTGCGATCAGCTGCTCCATTCGGCAAAAACGACAGCGGAGATCGCCGCCGAGCTGCATTTCAGCAATCTGACCCACTTTTATAAGCTCTTCAGGGAGCGCTGCGGCGTCACGCCAAAAGAATACCGAAAAGCGCATCTGGACAGCAAAAAAGGACTTTCGTGAGGAAAGTCCTTTTTTGCATATTATTTCGCTTCTTACAGCCCGGCGAAGACGCGCATGGCCTTTTCCGCGTCCGCGCTCATGGCCTTCTCGGCGGCCAGAGCCAGGTCGTGGAAGAAGGTCACGTCCTCCTTCGCCAGCAGCTCCTTGACCGCCTGGGTTCCGGCCTTGGACATATAGCTGTAGTAGTTGATTTTCCGCAGGCCGTTGGCAATGCCGGTGCGGTAGTCCTCCGGGGAGACCCCGCTGCCGCCGTGCATCACGAGAGGCAGGCCGGTCTTCTCGGCAATGACCTTGACACGGTCCAGATCCAGCACCGGCTTTGACTTGTAGATGCCGTGGGCCGTGCCGAAGCTGGGGGCCAGGGCGTCGATGCCGGTCTCCTTGCAGAAGGCCACCGCCTCGTCAGGGTCGGTGTACACCGGGCCGGAGGCATTGGCCGTGCCGCCCTCGCGGGAGGCAAGCGCCCCCAACTCCGCTTCCACGCCGCAGTTGTAGGCTTTCGCCATGTCGACGGCCTTCTTGGTATTGGCAAGGTTTTCCTCATAGGGCAGGGTGCTGCCGTCGTACATGACGCCGGTAAAGCCGATGTCCAGCGCCTGCTGCATATAGTCAAGGGTCTCGCAGTGGTCCAGATGGACGCAGACGGGGACTTTGGCGTTCTTCGCCGCCTGTACCATCACGGGGCCGATCTTTTGAAGGGGCGAGACCTCTTCGTGCAGCTCCGCGTGGGAGAGGATAACGGGGACGTTCAGCTTCTCGGCCGCAGCCAGCACCGCATTGACGCACTCCAGATTGGGAGTGTTGAAGGCGCCCACGGCGCATTTCTTCTCTTCGGCCAGCTTCAGAATTTCAACCAGATTGACAAGCATGCTCATTGTCCTTTCGTAGGGGCGGCAATCTGCCGCCCGTTTTCATTTCCGTGGTCAGCGGGCGGATACTATCCGCCCCTACGGATTAAACCAGCGGGCGGACGGCGTTGTAAACGCTCTTGTACCGCTCGTAAATTCTCATATATTTCTCGTGCATCTCTGCTCTGGGATAGTAGGTCTCCATCTCCTGCACCATGTGCGCGGCGGCATCGTTCAGATCGGTGAACAACCCCGCCGCGATGCCGGTCAGCATGGCCGAGCCCACGGTGCCTGCGTCCACGGTTTTCAGCGCCGTGATGGGGAGATCCAGCACATCGGCCTTCATCTGCATCCAGAGCTTTGACCTCGCTCCGCCGCCCGTGGCGTTGAGCTTCTCAAAGCGGATGCCGGAGCCGCTGAGCGCTTCATAATTCAGCCGCATCTCATAGGCCACGCCCTCCATGCAGGCGCGGTAGATGTCGGCGGCAGTTGTAGCGGTAGTGAGGCCCAGGATCGCGCCCTTGGAGCCGGTGTCCATATACGGTGTGGCCGCACCGGCAAAGTGCGGCAGCACCAACAGACCCGTGGGCGCGCCTTTGCCATAGGCCTTCTCCATGCTCTCGTTGCTCTCATTCTTTCCAAAGGTCTCCATAGCCCACTGAATGAGCGCCCCGCCGGTATAGGAGAAGGCGTAGGCCACATACTTGCCCGGCACCACATAGGGCACCACGGAGAAGTAGCCCTTGGCCATCACCGGGATCTCCGGGATGCTGTCGTAGATCGGGGTCAGGCACTCGACGGTGCCCGCACCGTCCACGGCAACCGAGCCGTCGAAAGCACCCGCGCCGACTGCTGCTGCCACCTGGTCATGGGAGACAGAGACGATGACGCAGTCTTTATTCAGTCCCGTCCGCTGAGCGGCAGCCAGGGTGATGGTCCCGGCGCTGGTTCCGGTGGGGACAGGCTCGCTCATCAGCGAAATATCGATCCCCGCGGCGTCAAAGACTTCGCGGCTCCAGGTGAGATTGTGAATGTCAAAGGCCATGGTGCGGGTGGCCAGGGAATAGTCGATCTGGGCCTTGCGTGTTAAGTGCCAGACCACGAAATCCTCGATCAGGTGGATGCGCTTCGCCGCGGCATAGACCTCCGGCTGATGCTTTTTGATCCACATCATCTTGGAAATCGAGTACATCTCATGCGGGGCCAGGCCGGTGACCTGGGCGATATGATCCGCCCCCAGCTTTTCCGTGAGCGATCCGCACTCCTCCGCGCCTCTCGGGTCGGTGTACAGCATGGCGTTGTGCAGCGGCTCGCCCGCCTCGTTTACCATCACGAAGGTCTCACCGAAGCTGGTGACGCCGATGCCAACAATGTCCGGGTACTGGGCTGCCATTTCCTCGATCACGGCGTAGACGCTCTCCATCATGGTGGAGATGTCGATCTCGTGGCCGCTGAGGGCCCTACGCACCGGGTAGTCCCGGTAGGCCTTGCCCAGCTGAGAGCCGTTTTCATCGAACACCGTCAGCTTGCAGCCGGTGGTGCCGATGTCCAGTCCTGCGATTTTCAAATCGTTTCACCTCGTAGGGGCGGATATCATCCGCCCGAAAGATTTGTGCTGTATCGGCGGGCGGCTAATAGCCGCCCCTACAGAATCAATCTTTGTCAATATCCACCCAGTCGTAGTGGAGATAGGTGGTAAAGGCTTCCTTCAGAATGTCCTTCATATGGCCCACGCCCACGCTGGTGTGGTGCTTGAAGCCGCCGCGGGCAAGCCGGATCATCTTGTCCTCCATGTCGGGGATCTCGCAGACGCCCGCGCAGCCGAAGAAGGCCTGCTCAATGGGATCGTCGGTAAATTCCGCCTCAGAGGCGTAGACGATGATCTTGCCGTCCTTGGTCTGGCAGTTGGAGAGCGTGGTGGGGAAGGCCCTGATGCGCCCCTCATTGCTGCCCCAGCCGGAGCCGGGATCGGTCTTGTCGAACATCTTGTGGTTGGTGACGGTGCCCTTGCCGGTCATCAGGCTCTGGGCCACGGGGCCGCAGTGGAAGAGGATGACCTTGTTTTCCTCGTCGCCGTAGTTGTTGTTCCAGTCGAGCACGGCGGTGGGCTGCTCGGAGGCCAAGGACATGGCCCGCATGGTGATGGCGGAGCACATGTCGATCTCGCAGGAGGCCGCGATGCCCCGATCGTTGAGTTCGGAGAGCAGCACGCAGGGGCAGATGCGCAGCACCTGCTCCATCTCGTTCCAGCAGCGCAGGGCCAGCGCGTCCAGATGGTATTCCTCGATATAGCCGTCGATGGCCACGGAAACCTTGGCGAGCGTGTTCTTGTTCTTTTCCGGCACCAGGGAGAAATCGGTGTAGTTCATCAGATGCTCTTTCTTGGCGAGGACCTTGGGATCGTCATCGGCCATGTTCTGCACCTTGAAGAACAGCTCGGAGAGGTCGAAGGACTCCACGTTGATGCCGTGCTTCTGCATGGCAATCTCGTCAAAGCGGGTGGTCTTGAAGGCGGTGGTGCGGGCGCCGATGCAGCCCAGGTTAAAGCGCTTCATGCCGTTGACCACGCGGCAGATGGCCGCAAAGTCCCGCAGGTTCTCCTGAAATTTGGGAGAAAGCGGATGCACCACATGGGGCTTGAGCACTGTGAAAGGAACGCCATACTGGGTGAAGACGTCCGTGACGGAGAACTTGCCGCAGAAGGCGTCGCGACGGTGCTGAAAGTCCATCTTGCCGATCTCGTCGGGGTAGGCCTGCATGAGAATGGGCACGCCCGCGTCCTGCAGGGCGGTGATAGCGCCGTTTTCGTCGGCGAAGATGGGCATGGAGAAGATCACGCCGTCGTACTCGCCCTCATGCTGCTTGAGCCACTTGGCGTACAGCAGGCCCTCGTCGCGGGTCTCGATGCCGCCGTAGCGGGTAAGGCTCGCGTCCATGGCGATGTAGTCGTAGCCCGCGTCGGTAACGGCCTTGATCATATCCTCCCGCGCGCCGTAGATCAGTTCCCCGGGCATGAAGCCGCGGTTGCAGAATGCCAGAGCAAAAGTCATTTTCTTAGCCATTTTATATACTCCTTTCATGATAGCCTTCCCCTCTGGGGAAGGCGGTACGGCAGAGCCGTGACGGATGAGGTTTCTTTTCTTCGTAGGGGCGGCAATCTGTCGCCCGTTTTTGTAATCTGTCGGCGGGCGGCTAATAGCCGCCCCTACGGGATCATTCAAACGCAATCGTAACGGTATTGGTAACGCTCTCCCATGCTTTCAGTACCGGCAGCGTGCCGTTCTCCCGCTCGTCGTGGCGGCCGGAAATGTAGCAGTTGGTAGGCTCCAGGCCGAGAACGTAATCGCCGCTGGCCATGCTGCGCCACTGGGACAGGATTGGCAGGGTCTCACCCGACCAGGAGATGGTCATATTCACGCCGAGCTCCGGGTTTTCGAGCCGCGCCCAGAACTTCTTTTGCATCTTCTGGAAGAACACCCGTTCCTCCTCGCTGTCGATGGGCACGTCAAATTCGCATTCCCGGCCCAGCCCGGTTCTGGCAAACTCGGTGCGGGGGACGGTCTCCCGCTCCTCCGGCAGCGTCAGCTTCGCCTTCTCGCTCAAGAGCGGATACCCGAAGTTGCAGTGGTAGATCTGCATGATTTCCTCGTCCCGGGGCGTCCGGTTGGTGACGGTGTCCTGTACCGTGACCGAAGCGCCGAAGGCCGGAATGCGGATCGTGCGCTTGACCTCCAGACAGTGCCCGAACAGCGCCGTTTCTCGGATCGTACCCTTGACGATCACTTCATCATCCACGATCTCCGCGCAGACCTGCTCGGCCTGCAGGCTGTGATAGCGCCCGTGCAGAGGGTGCCACTCGCCGCCGTCCCGGTTGGCCGGGCCCGCGGAGCGGAGGCCGCAGGTGTACAGCAGTCCGCCGGGGAAGGTGTTCACGAACTCGGTTTCATAGGGCGAAATCGCCGCCGGGCTGTCATAGCCGTTCTTGCTCATCCAGCTCATGTTGACGCCCTTGTAGCGGCACTGGCCGATGTCCAGCCCCGCGTCCGGGAGGATGTCCAGCTCCAGACCGCCCGCCGTTTTGACCTCAATGATTTGGGTGCCTTTCGCCCGGCCCTCGCTGACCGTCACCTTTCGCAGCGTGACCAGCTGGGCGGGGTTGCCGATATAGCCTTTTTTGATGATGTTCTGCGTAGGAATCACCCCTTTTTCAGCTTCTGAGGCAATTGTAAAGAACGAAAAAAAGAAAAGATATAGAAAACTGTTCGTTTTACTTTGATTTTGTTCGGAAGTGTGGTAAAATTTCAGATATCAAATTTGTGCAGATTGTCGAGGTGTGGAGAGATGATATCCATCTTTGATCTGGAAAAGCTGCAGGGGCTGCTGAAGGACTTCTACGCCATCAGCCATATCCGCATCACCGTGTTTGACGAGAACCTGAACGAACTGGTGTCTTACCCGGAGAGGGTGGCGCCGTACTGTGCCGTTATCCGCGGCACCTCCAAGGGCTTTGACGCCTGCATGGCCTGCGACCGGGAGGCCTGCCAAAAGGCCGCGAAAAAGCACAGCACCCACATTTACCGCTGTCACGCCGGGCTGACCGAGGCCGTGACACCGCTGTATGTGGGTGATGTGCTGGTGGGTTATTTGCTTTTTGGTCATGTGTTTTCCTATCCCTCCCACGAGGAGGGCTGGGCGGTGATCAAAAAGCGCTGTGAGGGCTACCATGTGAATGACCGGATGCTGAAAGAAGCGATCTTTGCCGCTGATATCATCGAGGAAACCTACATCCGCTCGGCGGCGCAGATCTTGCACGCAGTAGCCTCTTTTCTGATCCTGGAGCGCATGGCCACGCTGAAGGAGGATCTGCTGGCCGTGCGGCTGGACGCCTATCTATCGGCGCATTTTACGGAGAAACTCAATGCGCCGAGGATTGCCGAATATCTCGGAATCGGCAAGACCCAGCTCTATGAACTCTCGCAACAGCTCTACGGCTGCGGCATCGCGGAAAAGATCCGCAGTCTGCGGATGGAGAAGGCGAAAGAACTGCTTTCCGGAAACGAAGAGCTGCCCCTGTCGGAAGTGACCTCCCAATGCGGCTTTCACGATTACAACTATTTTATTACCGTGTTCAGCCGCGAGGTTGGAATGTCCCCGGCTGCCTGGCGGAAGGAGAAAAAACAGTAAAAACAAGAACAATATTGAAGAATTAATGGATGAATATAATAGTTTTCCAGAAAAAATAGTGCAAACCAAGCGCGCCCCTTCTTTCCTGTCTCGGGAAAGGAGGGGCGTTTTCTGTTTTCCTCATACAGCGCGGAGTCCTTGCTGCAGCTTATCTCTAAACAGCCATATATAAATAGTTCTCACCACCAAAAGTGGGAGGCGGGGATTAATCAACAGACTTCTCATTGGTATAGTTTGGTTCAGACGACAGTCAGTGTCCAAACAGAGCACCTTGATCAGCGTGGCCTTCGCGGGTTGTCAAGGCATATCAGTGTTTTCCGCGAGGAATAGAGGCAGGATGAGGTATCTGTTTATTGACATGAAAATGGCGTCGTATTATACTATGAGCATAGTATAATAAAATTATTACACTTAGAGCAACTAAACATTCAGGAGGATCTGCGCTAATGAAAGACGAGAAAGAGATCATGCAGCAGGAAGAGGAAGACGGCGGCGAGGAGGCGCGGGAAGTACGGATCCTGGGCGAAAGCAGCGAGCTGCGCGAGCGGGGCGTGAAGCACTTCGGCCAGAGCGACGGCTCGTATCTGGCAGCGGCCTACGGCGAGGCGGTACACTATGAAAAGGACGGCGCCTGGGCGGATATAGACAACCGCCTGCAGGAGGCCGAGAGCGAATACACCGTGCCGGGCCGGAAGGAGCCGGTGCGCGAGGCGGTCTACCGCAACACGGCCAGCAGCCTCTTGGTGGAGCTGCCGCGCGAGCTCACGCCGGAGAGCCGCTTCGGTCTGACCGAGGGCAAGCAAAGCCTGCGCTGGGGCATTGCGCTCGACGACAAGCCCCTTGCGGGCAAGGCGGAGCTTGTGGCGCTGCCGGAGGACGATCGGCCCATCATGCGCGCGGTGGCGGCGAGCAAGAGCGCCCTGCGCTACGCGGAGGCCGCGCCGGGCACGGAGCTGCGCTATGACCTGCGCGGCGAAACGCTGAAGGAGAGCCTTGTCTTCGCCGGGGCGGGGTGCGTGCCGGAGAGTGTGTGCTATACCGTCGACGCCGGAGAGCTGAAGGCGGAAGCGGAGAAGGACGGCAGCGTCGTCTTTCTTGACGGAGAGGAAGCGGCCTTCACCTTCCGCGCGCCGCTGCTTTTCGACGCGGCGGGCGCGGAGAGTCTCGATCTGCGCGTCGAAGTGCAGCCCCTGCCCACGGGTGAAGTGCGCCTTGTGTACACGCCGGAGCGCGGCTGGCTGGAGAGCGCGGAGCGAGTCTGGCCCGTGACGCTGGATCCGGTGATCGTCGGGCGTTGGGATAACAATTATCTGTTGGATACTCATGTTTGCTCAGGCTATCCCTCTATGAACTATCACACGAATTGGGCCATGTCTGTTGGACACGACAGCACCAGAGGAGATATGCGCGCCTATTTACGCTGGACGCTGCCGGACCTGACGAAAATGGATGTGGTGGTAAATGCTGTCATGTCACTGGAGGGGCAGAAGCAGGGCTCCGGCGCCACAGTCTTCGCCTACGCTGTGAATGGAAGCTGGCAGCTGAATACGCTCAACTGGAACAACCAGCCGCAGTTTGTTGACCACAAACTCGATTACCAGAAGGCGACGGCCAGCGAACGTCAAATCTACAAATGGAATATTACGGCCGCGGCGAAGCAGTGGTACAACGGAGAACTGGACAATAACGGGATCGTTCTGATCTCAAACCGCGAAGGCAGCGAAGCCGCAGACTATGCGGAGTTCTTCTCCTGTGATGATCCTTACACGACGAAGCCCGCGCTGGAGATCACGTACCGCAGACCGGCGGGGCTGGAGCCTTACTGGTCGGCGCGGGAGCTGAGCGTGGATCGCGCGGGCACGGCCTACGTCGGGGACTACAGCGGTCAGGTGACGCTGGTGAAGACAGACGTCTCCATGGCGGGGACGGTGTGCCCGGTGTCGGTGAGCCACGTGTACAACACGGTCTACGCAGGCGGGCAGTATTACGAGACGAGCCCCGGAGCCGCAAACTATGCCCGGCAGAAGGCGGGCGACGGCTGGAAGCTGGACTTCCAGCAGACGATCGTGTGGCTGGCCAACAACTACCAGCACCTTTACGTAGACGCGGACGGCACGCCGCACGGCTTGCTTCAGACGGGAACGAATATCTGGCAGGACGAGGACGGCCTGGGCCTGTCTATGACAGGCAGCGGCACAAACTACACCATAACAGACCGCCAGGGCAACAAGAAATTCTTTGCCAACTATCTTCTGAGCTATGTCGAGGACGCCAGCGGGAACAAGATCACCTATGAGCGCGACAACGACAACACGGATACGCCCCAGGTGACCCATATCACGCGCACACCCGCGGGCGGGAGCGAGTCGACGGTGGCGACGCTGAGCTATAACAGCAGCGGCTTTCTGAGCTCGATCACGGACGCCGTGGGCAATACCACGAGCTACACCTACAACAGCGCCGGGCGGCTGACGGGCGTGACGCACCCGGACGGCACGACGGCGAGCTATACCTACGACTCGAACGGCCGTTTGCTGACGGCCAAGGACAACGAGAGCGCGTACAGCCTGACCTTAATCTACGACGCCGGCAGCGGCCGTGTCAAAAAATACACGGAGAAGGCCGGAAGCACGGCGGGCGTGAGCGTGTCCGTTTCCGGCAACGTCGGCGTGCGCAGCTACCGTTATTGCGGGCCGGGGCGCACGCTGGGCGACGCCGACGACCTCATCACGCGCTATGTCTTCGACAACTTTGGCCGCACGGTGTGCAGCAGCACGAGCAGCGTGAACGGGGAGACGATCTACAGTGCGTCGGCAAGCCGCTACTCGGTCAACAGCGAGACGGACGCCTGCAACAACCGCCTGCAGGTGGGCGGCACGGTGGGCCGCCGCCCGATCATTCCGGACGAAGCGTCAAACTTCACCAAGCCGAACCTGCTGGCCAACGGCAACATGGAGACCAGCAGCAACTGGAAGGACGGGACCGTGGCTTCGACCTTCGCGACGACCGGGTTCATCACGGAAGATTCGTCAGTGCGCGCGGTCAAGATCGTGGGCTCTGTGGACGAAAACCACTATGCGACCCAGGATATAAACTTCAGCGGTGACGGCGTCAAAGCCACGCAGACCTGGATGCTCTCCGGCTGGGCGGAGGCGGATTCCGTGGCGCTGTCGGGCAGCGGGCGAAGCTTCCAGCTGCGTACGCGCGTGATCTATACGGACGGCACCTCGGAGGTACACACAGTTTCGTACTGTGCGGACAGCACGGCCTGGCAGTACGCGGTGCTGCCGATCGTGCCGAAGCAGCCGGACAAATATGTGCGGACCCTGCGTGTCTCCTTTGGCTACTGCAAGAACCTGGGCACCGCGTATTTCACCTACGCCAGCCTGACGGAGGAACCCGCGCAGAGCTATAAGTACAACGACGAGGGCGAGCTTGTCTCCGTGGCGACGCCGGACAACAATCCGGAGACGTTCACCTACGACGGCGCGGATCTGATCACGGCGGTGACGAAGGGCGCGGGGACGCTGAGCTACG
>CAMHMZ010000051.1 GCA_946186375.1 uncultured Clostridia bacterium | reverse complement strand
CGTTCATCTTGTATTTCCAGTGCGCGGCGATGCCGTACTCGGCGGTGTGGTGCATCTCCCAGGTGCGGATCTGCACCTCGAAGGGGATGCCCTCGGTGCCGATGACGGTGGTGTGCACGCTCTGGTACATGTTGGGCTTGGGGGTGGAGATATAGTCCTTGAAGCGGCCGGGCACGGGCTTGAACATGTCGTGCACGATGCCCAGCACGTTATAGCAGTCGGGGATCGTGTCGACGATGACGCGGAAGGCGCAGAGGTCGAAGATGCCCTCCATGTCCAGCTTCTGCGCATACATCTTGCGGTAGATGCTGTAAACGTGCTTGATGCGGCTGAAGATGGAGGCGTTGATGCCCTCCTCGTTGAGGCGGGTGCGGATCCTGTCCTCCACGGAGCTCATGAAGGCCTCCAGCTGCGGCATCTGGTCCTTCAGATGCGCGGTGATCTCGCGATAGCCGTCGGGGTCGAGGTACTGCAGCGAAAGATCCTCCAGCTCCCACTTGGCGCGCTGCATGCCGAGCCGGTGCGCCAGCGGCGCATAGATCTCCATGGTCTCGAGCGACTTGCTGCGCTGCTTCTCGGCGCTCTGATAGTCCATGGTACGCATGTTGTGCAGCCTGTCGGCGATCTTGATGAGGATGACGCGGATGTCCTTGGCCATGGCCATGAGCATCTTGCGCAGATTTTCCATCTGCTCGTCTTCAACGCTCGTATACTGCACGCGCGTCAGCTTGCTCACGCCGTCGACGATGTCGGCCACGGCGGGGCCGAAGCGGCGCGAGAGATCCTCGCGAGTCATGTCCGTGTCCTCGATCACGTCGTGCAGCAGCGCTGAGACGACGGAGTCCTCGTCCAGACCGAAGTCGGCCACGATGTCCGCCGCGGCCACGCAGTGGGTCACATAGGGGGAGCCGTCCTTGCGCTTTTGCCCGGCATGCGCCTCCTTCGCGGTCTCGTAGGCCGCGCGGATGCGCTCCAGGTCCAGCGGATGCCCGGAAGCGCGAAGCTTCTCCTCCAGCCGGGCGTACATCTCATCCGGGTCGAGCGGGATCGGCGCCGGTTTTTTGTTTTCCAGCTTGTCTTCCATCTTTTCTATCCTCAACGCATAAAAAATACAGAGAAGGGGAGGCCTCAGCCGCGCAGGGCGCGCATGGTCTCCGTGGCCTCGAGATCGGCCTTGCCCTCGATTCGGCAGGCCCCGGCGCCGAAAAGCGCCCCCTCGCCGCTCAAAAGTCCCGCCTCACGCAGCACGGCAAGGCACAGGCAGAAGCGCTCCGGCTCCATGCCGGCAGGGGCCTGGGCCAGCACGCCCGCCGTGTCGCCGGCGAGAGAAAAGCCCTCCCGCTCTACCGTGTGCCAGACGCGCACGAAGTCGGCGCGCACCGGCGTCCAGGGTGCGGCGGCGCACAAAACGTCCCGACGCCCCTGCAGCAGTGCTTCACACAGCGTATCGCACTTGTGCCTGCGCATGGCGGAGACGAGCAGCTGCACCGAGACCTGCCCGCGAAACTCGTTGATCTGCGGTGTAAAGGCGAGATCGATCGCCTCGCCCTCGCGGATGCCGAGCTCCCCGGCGGTGTGGGAAAAGAAGATACCGTCGAAGCTCTCGTCTCCCAGACGTACGCGCAGACGCAGATGGCGGCCGCCGCCGACGGGCGTCAGGCTTTCAAGCAGCACGCCGGATAGCGCGAGTGTCGGGCGGGGGTTGCCGCTGCCGCAGGGCTCCAGCAATTCGAGCGCATGCACGTTCTCCAGGCTCAGAAGCGCCGGGTCCGTGACAAGCAGCTCACAGCAGACCTCCGGCTGCGGCTGGGGCTTATGACTGTGATAATAGGCGCAGAGGGCCTTGCGAAAGTCCTCCACGCGGTCTTTCTCCACGTTCAGACCCGCGGCCAGCGAGTGTCCGCCGAAGCCGACAAGACAGTCGGAGCACGCGCTCAGCGCCTCGTAGAGATTGAAGCCGCCGTAGCTGCGGCAGGAGCCCTTGCCGACATCGCCGCTGAGGCAGATCATGACGGCGGGCAGGGAATACTGCTCGGCCAGACGCGAGGCGGCGATGCCGATCACGCCCTGGTGCCAGTGCTCTCCGAAGAGGACGATGGGCTCGGTGGGCGTCTGCCCGGCGAGCATGGCGTTGGCCTCCTGCCAGATCTCGGTCTCGATGGCCTGGCGCTGGCGGTTGAGCTGACAGAGCTCACTGGCGCAGGCCGAGGCCTCGTCGCTGTCATCGCTCAGCAGCAGCCGCAGCGCAACCTCGGTCTGCCCGAGACGCCCGGCGGCGTTGAGCCTGGGGGCCAGCGCGAAGCCGATGGAGGAGGCGCTGATCTTCTTTTCGTCGACGCCCGCCTCACGCAGCATGGCGGCCATGCCGGGGCAGGGGTCGTTCTGCAGCTTCTCAAGGCCGCGACGCACCAGATAGCGGTTCTCGCCCACAAGGGGCATCACGTCCGCCACGGTGCCGACGGCGACAAGGTCGGCATAGCGCGCGAGCACGGGCTCGGCGTCGCCCTCGCAGGCACAGGCCAGCTTCAGTGCCACGCCCACGCCCGCCAGATGCGGATTGGGGTATTCGTCGCCCTCCTGCTTGGGATCGATCACCGCGGCGGCCTCGGGCAGGCCCGCACAGCCGCACTCGTGGTGGTCGGTGATGATAACGTCCATGCCGAGAGAGGCGGCATAGGCGGCCTCCTCCCGAGCGGTGATGCCGCAGTCAACCGTGATCAGCAGATCAACGCCCTGCGCGCGCAGACTTTCCACGGCGGCGGAATTGAGGCCGTAGCCCTCGCCGTCGCGGTCGGGGATATAGGGCAGGCAGCGCAGCCCGTAGGAGCGGAGGTAGCGCGTCAAAAGGCAGGTGGAGGTGATGCCGTCCACGTCATAGTCGCCGTAGACGGCCACGGTCTCGCCGCGCTCGATCGCCAGGCGCAGCCGTGCCGCGCCCGCAGCCATGCCCTTCATCGTGAGCGGGTCATGCAGCTGCTCGCTGCCGCCGTGCAGCAGCGCCTCGACCTCCTCACGGCGGGTGCAGCCGCGCGCGGCGAGCACCTGCGCCAGAAGCGGCGCGCAGCCAAGCTCCTGCAGGCTCGGCGGCACGGAGGGCCGGGCGTAGGGGATGAGCCAGATTTTCTCTTTCATAAGCGTCTCTTTTTCTTTGTTTATTTAATAATATCTCATTATAACAAAGAACGGCGGTCAATTCAATACCCAGCAGCCCTCTGAGAGCCGCCGGAACTGGAAATGAACGCCGTTCAAGGAAAAAAGAGGGGCGCTTATCGGCCGTAATCGGCCAACGTGCGCTCCGGAGAGGCTTCGCGCGGGGCGCAGGCGGCAGCGAGCGCCGAGGCCGGGTCGGGGCAGAGGACGCAGAGCGCAAGGCAGCTCTCGCCGAGAAAGCCCTCCGCGGCGCCTTTTTCGAGCAGCGCACGCAGCAGATCGAAGTAGCCGCGGGTGTTGAGCAGGACGATCGGCTTGTCGAGCCGCCCGAGCTGCCGGAGCGTCAGCACCTCGAAAAACTCCTCCAGCGTGCCGATACCGCCGGGCAGGACGATAAAGGCCTCGCCCTCGTCCTCCATGAGCGCCTTGCGCTCGCGCATGGTCTCGGTCAGCACGAGGTGGCTGCAGTGCGGGTACAAAACGCCCGGCTCGTCAAAAAAGCGCGGCGCGATCCCGATGATCTCCGCGCCCGCGGCCGCGGCGCCGCGCGCACAGGAGCCCATAAGGCCGCTGTCTCCCGCCCCGAAGACGAGCGTATGCCCGCCCTCGCCGAGGAGCCGCCCCAGCTCCTCCGCCGCGTCAAAATATTCCTGATCAAGTTCTTTGCCGGACGCCCCAAAAACACAGATCTTCACAGCCACGCCTCCTTTTTTTCGATTATATCGAAAGCCGCTGCGCCTGTAAAGGCTTGGAAAGCAAAAAAAGCGGGTATACTACCCTATGCGCCGGGTTGACCGGAGGGGGGAGGGGCCGATGCGCTTTTTGAAACAGATCCGGCTTTCGCTGGAAAAATACCGCTTTCTGATCGCGCAGCTCATCAGCCGCGATTTCAAGGTCAAATACAAGCGCAGCGCGCTGGGCGTGCTGTGGAGCCTGCTGTACCCGGTGCTGACGATGAGCGTGCTGGCCTTCGTGTTCTCGCACGTGTTCCACGCTTCGGGCAGCGGGGTGAATTTCCTTGTCTATCTTCTGACGGGCATCACCTTTTTCAACTATTTCAGCGAGGCCACGAACCTCAGCATGAGCAGCGTGCTGGCCAATTTCAGCCTGCTCAACAAGGTCTATGTGCCGAAATACGTTTTCCCGCTCACAAAGTGCCTCTTTGTCGGCGTCAACTTCCTGCTGACGCTGCTGCCGCTCTATGCCGTCATCCTGTTGACGGGCACGGGCCTGAGCTGGGCGCATCTGCTGCTGCCCTATGCCTACCTGTGTCTCTTCGCCTTCACGCTCGGCATGGGCTTTCTGCTCGCGGCGGCGGCCGTGTTCGTGCGGGACGTGCTGTATATCTACGGCGTGGCGCTCACGCTCTGGATGTACGCCACGCCTCTCTTCTGGGACGTTTCCATGCTGGGCGATCCCTTCGCCGAGCGCCTTCTGGGGCTCAATCCGCTCTTTCAGTATATCGGCTTTGCCCGCCACATCATTTTCACCGGCACGGCCCCGAGCGCGGAGAGCTTTGCCCGCTGCGCGCTGTCCGCGGGGCTGATGCTGCTGCTCGGCGCGGCGTTTTTTCGCGAAAAACAGGACAGCTTTGTCTATTACATGTGAGGAGGGGAGGAGCATGAGCGAGGTGATGATCCGCGCCGAGGGCCTGGGCATGCGCTTCGATCTCGGCCTCGAGCGGGGCTTCTCGCTCAAGGAGGGCTTTGTGGAGCTCCTGTCCCCGTCGCGCCGCCGCCGGAGACGGCGGGAGGACTTCTGGGCGCTGCGGGAGATCGATCTCACCGTGCGCGCCGGGGAGGTCGTCGGCCTTGTCGGCGGCAACGGCGCCGGCAAATCGACGCTCCTTAAGCTCGTCGCCGGGGTCTATAAGCCCACGCGCGGGCGCGTCTCGGTGCACGGCAGCGTCTGCCCGATGATCGAGCTCGGCGCGGGCTTCGATCCGAACCTCACGGCTCGGGAGAACATCTTTCTCAACGGTGCCGTCATGGGCTACGACCGCGCCTTCCTCCTGCGGCGCTTCGACGAGATCGTCGATTTCTCTGGCCTCGAGGCCTTTCTGGACGTGCCGGTCAAAAATTTCTCCTCCGGCATGACGGCGCGGCTGGCCTTTTCGGTGGCCACGCTCGTCGAGCCGGAGGTGCTGATCGTCGACGAGATCCTCGCCGTGGGCGACCTGAGCTTTCAGCGCAAAAGCGAGGAGAAGATGCTCTCCATGATAAACGGCGGCACGACGGTGCTGTATGTGTCACATTCCCTGGAGTCTGTGCGGAAGCTCTGCTCCCGCGCTCTCTGGCTCGAGCGCGGGCGGCTGCGGCAGGAGGGGAGCGCGGCGGAGGTCTGCAAAGCCTATCTCGCCTCGCTCGAGGAGAGAGCGGTATGAAGCGCCTCATCTTCTTTACCCGCGACCTGCGGCTCGGCGGCGTGGAGCGCGCTCTCGTGCGTCTCGTAAACGCCCTCGCGCCGCGCCATGACGTCACGCTCGTTCTGGAGGTGCGAGACGGTTTGCTGCTGAAGGAGCTGGACGGACGGGTGAGATTGGAAGTTCTCGCCTCTGCCGGCAGCCGGCTGACAAGGCTTGTCCGGCTCGCGCTCTGGGCCCTCAAAAACGCCAGGCGCTATGACTTTTCCTGCGCCTACGGCGGCCTCTCCCGGCGCAATAGCCTCCTCGCGCTGCTCGCGTCGAAAAACGCCTGCCTCTATATCCATAACGATCTCAGCCGTATCTTCCCGGAGGAGAAGCGGCACGCGGCCTTCGTGCGGGCGCTGCGGGCCGGGCGCTTCCGACGCATCCTCTTTGTCTCGCGCGAGAGCCGCGACGCCTTTGCCGCGCGTGAACCGGACCTCGCCGGACGGACGGAGGTGCTGGGCAATCTCATCGACGCCGCGCGCATCCGCGCGCTCGCCCTCGCGCCCTGCCCCTTCGTGCGCGGAGAGGGGGAGACGGTCCTCCTCTTCCTCGGCCGCCTGGACGAGCGGCAAAAGCGCCTGAGCCGCCTGCTGCACGCCTTCGCGCTTTCCGCGGCGGAGCGGGAGGATCTGCGGCTGCTGCTCGTGGGGGAGGGGCCGGACAGGGCCCTCTGTGAGGAGACGATCCGCCGTTTGGGGCTCGAAACGCGCGTGCGCCTCGTCCCGGCACAGCAAAACCCCTATCCCTGGCTCGCGGCGGCGGACGGCCTCGTGCTCTCGTCGGACTATGAGGGCTTTCCGCTTGCCTGCTATGAGGCGCTCGTGCTGGGAAGGCAGGTCGTCAGCACCGTCGCCGTCAGCGACGAGACCGTGGATCTGCGCGCGCACGCTCTGATCTGCGCCCCCTCCGCCGCAGCCCTTGCCCGCGCCATGTGCCGCTGCCGTCCCGGCGAGGCCCCGGCGCTCGACGCGGAGAGCATCGACCGTGCGCGGCTGCGGCGGCTGGAGGAGCTGTTCTGACTGCAGCGCTTCCGGGCATAGACTGCGGCGGAGGGATGCGGATGAAAAAAACAGTTTTTGTCACCGGCGCAGGCGGCTATATCGGCCGCCACGCGGTGAAGGCCCTGTGCGATCGCGGGGCGCGGGTGCTGATCCCGGCGCATCACGCCGAGGCGGTCGATCCCCGGGCGGAGCGGCTGGACGTCGACATTTTCAGCGGCGATCCGGCGCTCTTTCACCGCTGCGGCGATCCGGACGTCTGCCTGCATCTGGCCTGGCGCGACGGCTTTGACCACGGCTCGGACGCGCATGTGCTCGAACTGCCGCAGCATTATATCTTCCTGCGCGACCTGCTGCACAGCGGGCTCGGGCAGCTGGCGGTCATGGGCACGATGCACGAGCTCGGCGCCTTCGAGGGCGAGGTGGGGGAGACGAGCCTCGGCCGCCCGGCGAGCCCCTACGCCATCGCCAAGGCGGCGCTGCGTGAGCTCTGCGCCTACCTCTGCCGGGAGAGCGGCGCGGTCTTCCAGTGGCTGCGCGCCTACTATGTGACAGGCGACGAGGAGCACGGCCGCTCGGTCTTCGCGCGGCTCCTTGCGGCCGACAGGCGCGGGGAGGAGACCTTTCCGCTCACCTCCGGTACGCGCCGCTTCGATTTTCTCCCGGTCTGGGAGCTCGCGCAGCAGCTCGCCGCGGCGGTGCTGCAGCGCCAAGTGCAGGGCGTGATCGAGTGCTGCTCGGGCCGCCCGGTGACGCTGCGCGAGGAGACGGAGCGCCTTCTGCGTGAGCGGGGCTTGCACATCCGGCCGGTTTACGGCGCCTACCCGGAGCCGCCCGGCCCGGAGGCGATCTGGGGCTCGTGCGAAAAGATCGAAAGAATACTGAAAGGAGAGACAGGAGATGACCCAAGCTCGTCTGCAGGCGCAGTCCGTCCTGTATAAAACCGATAAAGCCGCGCTGAGGCGCGTGCTCGAGGCGCTTGTCAACGCCCTGCGCGTCGAGCGGGAGACGGAGGGACTTATCGGTCCGGCCGCGCTCGTCTGGGGCGACGCCTCGCCGGAGCCGAGCTTTACAGAGGCGGAGCTTGCCGGACTGCGGGCGGGCTGCGGGGAGCTTCTGACGCTCGATTATCGCTTCTTCGGCCGCAACACCGGCTCGGCGCTCGGACATGATCTGCTCGCGCAGGATACAAAAGCGGAGCTGCTGCTCATCCTGAACCCGGACGTGCTGCTCGCGCCGCGCTCGCTGATGCTGCTGCACCGCGCGCTGCGCGAGCCGGGCACGGCGCTGGCCGAGGCGCGGCAGACGCCCCTGGAGCATCCGAAACACTATGATGAAACAAGCCTGGAGACGCCCTGGGCCTCCACGGCCTGCGCGCTGCTGCGCACGGAGGCCTTCCGGGCCGTCGGCGGCTTTGACAGCGAGAGCTTTTTCCTCTACGGCGACGACGTGGATCTCTCCTGGCGTCTGCGCCTGGCCGGCTGGCGTCTGCGCTACTGCCCGGAGGCCCCGGTCTGTCACCCCAAGCGTCTGACGGCAGAAGGCCGCTGGGACGCAACAGAGGCCGAGCGCCGCTATGCCGCGGAGTGCGCGCTGCTGCTTTCCTGGAAATATTCCCGGCCGAAGCGCCTGCACGCGCTTCTCCGTCGCTACGCCGCGGGAGACGAGAACGAGCGCCTGGCCCTGCGCAGCTTCCTGCGGCGGCGCGCGGAGGGGCGTCTGCCGCAGCCGCTCGACCGGGATAACCGTGTGGCGAGCTTCAAGGGCTGGGCGTACAGCGCCATGCGCTACGGATATTGACGGAGGGGGAGAGAGATGGAGAAGAAAGAAACGGATAGAGCGGAGAGCTTTTCAGACAGGCTGCGGCGGCTCGCCGCGCTGACGGAGGGCCTCGGCGAGGGGACGAGCCTCTATGCTTATATCGGGTTTCTCCTGCACATCTTCGGTGAGCCGGAGCCGCTTTTCACCGCGCGCTACCGCCCCATCGTCGAGGCAGAGGCGGCCAAAGAGGGGAAACGCCCCTTTCTCAGCGTCGTCATGCGCACGCAGGGGCGGCGGCCGGAGATGCTGCGCGAGGCGCTTTTGTGCCTCATGGGGCAGACGGACGACGACTTTGAGCTCCTGCTCATCGGCCACAAGCTCGACGAGGCAGGGCGCGCGCAGCTTTCATGCTGCATGGAAGAGCTGCCCTCCTCGCTGCGGGAGCGGCTGCGCGTTTTCGAGACGGAGCGCGGCAACCGCACGTCTCCGCTGAACCTGGGCTTTGCCCATGCGCGCGGGGCCTACGCCGCCGTGCTCGACGACGACGATCTCGTCTTCGACGACTGGGTGCAGCGCTTTCACGAGGCCGCGCAAGAGGCGCCGGGGGCGGTGCTGCACGCCTATATCGTCACGCAGAAATGGGAGACGCAGGCGGGGGAGAACGGACTTCTGCTGCGTTCTGCCGCCGCGCCGGGCGCGGAGTGCTGCTCGGATTTTTGTTACAGCCGCGAGCTTGCGGTCAATCTCTGCCCGCTGCTGGGGCTGGCCTTCCCGCTGGAGGCCTTCCGCCGCTGGGGGCTTCTCTTTGACGAGAGCCTCAGTACCACAGAGGACTGGGACTATCTCATGCGCCTGGCTTTCCTTTTCGGTGTGCGTGATATCCCGCAGCCGACAGGCCTCTACCGCCTCTGGCTCAACGCCGAAAACTCGCAGACGGCGCATCCGGCGCAGGAGTGGGAGACAAACTACGAGACGATCCAGCGCAAATTCCGCCAGATGCCGGCGCTGTTTCCGGCCGGGAGCGAAAAGCTTGAGCGTGTGGACCGTTATCTGCCGGTCCTCACACCCCGCCGCACGCTTATAAAATCCCGCCTGCGCAGACTCACGCCGCCCCCGCTCTGGCGCGCGGCGCGCCGGGTCTACCGCGCGCTCGGCGGGAAAAGCTGGCTGGGGTAGGCAAAGTTTTTAGTTTTAAGTTTTAAGTTTTTAGAATAAAAAACCGGGATGTGAAACGCTTTCACATCCCGGTTTTTTGCGTATTTGCTTGATCTTATTTCGCCTTGAGCTTGATGACCTTGCTGAAGCTGCCGAGGGTGCCGTCATCAGCGACAGCACGGACCTTGTAGTAGTAAGTCGTGCCGGCCTTGGCCTTCTCGTTGGTGAAGCTCGTGCCGCTCGTGGTAGCGATGCGCTTGAAATCGCCGTCAGCGCTGGTGGAGCGGTAAATCTGATACTTCTCGGCGCCGGTGACGCTCTTCCAGGAGAGCACGGGCTTGCCGGCGTCGTCAAGAATACCGGTGACGCTGGGGACCAGCGGAGCGGCCTTGATCTTCAGCACGGAGCTGAAGCTGCTCTTGACGCCCTTGGCGGAGACGGCGCGCACCTTGTAGTAGTAGGTGTTGCCGGCCTTGGCGCCGTTGTTGACGTAGGAGGTGCCGGTGGTGGTGCCGAGAAGCTTGAAGGAGCCGTCCTTGCCGGTGGTGGAACGATAGACCTGATACTTGGCGGCGCCGTTGATGGCCTTCCAGGTGAGCTTCGGCTTGCAGTTGTCGTTCACGCTGCCCTTGACGGCGGGAGCGCCGAGGCGGCAGGTGACGGTCATGACCTTGCTGTAATCGCCCTTTTCGCCATCCTTGGACACGCCGCGGACCTTGTAGAAGTAGGTCTTGCCGAGCACGGCGCTGTCGTCGGTGTAGCTGGTGCCGGTGATGGTGGCCAGACGCTTGAAGGAGCCGTCCTTGCCGGTGGTGGAGCGCCAGACCTGATACTTGGTGGCATTGGCCACGGACTTCCAGGTCAGGACAGGCTCGTTATCCTCGTTGAGCTTGGTCTTCACGACCGGGGTGCCGGGGAGCTTGGGACCGACGCGCAGGACCTTCACGTCTTCGTCGGTGTCAACGCCATAGAGGGGCGCGTCGATGTGGACGTAGACCTTGGACAGACGGTTGCCGGTGCAGTCGAGCACTTCCAGGGTCTTGATCTTGCTCAGATCCAGATCCTCGAGACGGTTGTCGGCGCAGTTGAGATTCTTGATCGTCTTGTTGAGGGTGAGGGAGCTGATGCGGTTGTCGCTGCAGTTGAGCTCGACCAGATCGGTGTTGGCGCTGACGTTCAGCTTGCGCAGGTCGTTGCCGCTGCAGTCGAGAACCTGGAGCGCGTCGTTGTCGCTGACGTCGAGAGCGCCGAGGGCGTTGCCGCCGCAGTAGAGCGCGACGAGCTTGGCGTTGCTGCTGACGTCAATGGAGCTCAGATCGTTGCTCTGGCACCAGAGGGAGGTGAGCTTGGTGCTGTTGCTGACGTTCAGAGTGCTCAGCTGGCAGTCGTCGCACCAGAAGTTCGTCAGAGCGGTGTTCTTGCTGATGTTGATGGACTTGAGCGGGTTGGAGCTGACGCACAGGGACTTCAGCTTCTTGTTGGCTGTGACGTTCAGCTTGCTCAGCTTGTTGCCGCCGCAGTCGAGATCGGTCAGCTGGTTCAGGTCGCTCACGTCGAGGGTCTTGAGCTTGTTGTCGGAGCACCAGAGAAGGGTGAGGCCGGTGTTGTAGCTCAGATCCAGGTCATAGAGCTGGTTGCTGCTGATGCTGAGCGTGGTCAGTTCCGTGTTCTCGCTCAGATCGACGTCGGTCAGCTTGTTGCCCTCGACGTAGAGCTCTTCGAGGTAGGTGAAGAATTCGATGCCCTCGAGAGAGGTCACGCCGGCGTAAGGCATGGAGATGACCGTCGCGTTGCGGATCTCCGTGCTGCTGAGCTTGCCGTTGCCGTCCTTGTCAAAGGCCTTGGTGATGTAGGAACGGAAAGCAGCGTCGGGGAAGTTGGAGTTGCTGACGACCTTCACGGGCACAGCGAGATCTGCCGCCAGAGCCGCCGGCATCAGCGACAGGCACAGCAGAAGACACAGCGCCAGGGAGAGAAGGCGCTTTGCGGTTGTTTTCATAGTGATTACCCCTTTTATGTAAAGTTTGATCATGGATAATATACACGGTATTTCCTCATTTGTCCAGTACGACAGTGATAAAGAATTCTTATGATTTATCAAAGCCTGCCTCACCGTGAGGCCGATGACCGTGCTGAACTTGTTCTTCCTCCAGCGCCGTTCGGCGCTTTGGAAGATCCGGATATCCACTCAATTATATTATATATGCACAAGCCCGGCTTGTCCAGCCCTCGATTGGATAAAACAGCGCTTTTTTCCGCTGAACACCGGTTTGTACGCTCCCGCCGCTCATTCCTCGTTGCGCTTGTTTCTCTGCCCGCTCCGTGATATAATGATCGTCACGACCCCGGAAAGGCGGAAAAGACAAATGGATCAGAAACAGGGAAAGCTCTATATCGTGGCCACGCCCATCGGCAATTCGCGGGACATGTCGCCCCGCGGCGTGCAGATCCTCTCCGACGTGGAGATCATCGCCGCGGAGGACACGCGCCGCTCGATGGTGCTGCTGAACATGCTGGGCGTGAAAAACAAGCTTGTCTCCAACCATAAATTTAATGAATACGGCAAGGCCAAATACTTTGTCGGCGAGATGCTCGCGGGCAAGAGCGTCGCCGTCATCACCGACGCCGGGACCCCCTGCGTCTCCGACCCCGGCAACGAGCTCATCCGCGCCGCGGTGGAGGCCGGGATCGACGTTGTGGGCGTGCCGGGCTGCTGCGCGGCCGTGACGGCGCTGAGCGTGTCGGGCTTCGATCTGTCGAGCTTCCTGTTTTACGGCTTCTTCCCGCGCGAGAACGCGGAACGCAGGCGATTGCTGGAGGAGCTGCGCCGGGCCGATACGCGCACCTTCGCCTTCTACGAAAGCCCCAAGCGCATCATGGATCTGCTGGACTTTCTGATCGGCGCGGGGGCGGAGTGCCGCCTGTGCCTCTGCAACGACCTGACAAAGCTCCACGAGCGCAGCTACCGCGGCACGCCGCAGGAGGTGAAGGAGCAGCTCGAGGAGAAGGGCAGCTGGGACAAGGGCGAATACGCGCTCGTCCTGGAGATCGCGGAGAGCTACCGCTTCCGAAAGGCCGAGCACACGGTCTCGGCCGAGGCGATGCTGGTCGACGCCATGGTCGCCGGAGAGCTCGGCGCGAAGGAGGCCGTCGCCGCCGTGCTGGCCGACGAGAACAACTCCTACAGCAAGAACGAGCTGAAGGCCGCCGCGTTAAGGCTCAAAAAGCTGTTTGAATAAGCTGCTTGAATCATTTGTCACAAACGCCGATCTTTTCCGAGTGGCCCGATAGGTTTTTGGGGATTTCGTTCATTGACAATCGGCGTTTTAAAGTGGTATAGTGCCAGCATAACCGAATACCGCTTGTAAAGGCAGAGAAGAGAAGAGTAGCCTGGCCGGGCGCCTTCGCAGAGAGCTCCGGGAGCTGAAAAGGAGCAGGAGGAAGGCAGGCGAACATGGTCTCGGAGCTGCGGGCCCGAACCGCGAGGATAGGGTCCGACGGAAAACCCCGTTACCGGTGATGCGTATGTCAGTACGCTTTTAAAGGCAGCGGCTTTGTGCGCCGCTGTGAAGCAAGGTGGTACCGCGTGATCGTCTGATCCCGCCCTTACGTCAGTAAGGGCGGTTCTTTTTTTGATAGACAGACCAATTGGAGGACAGGGGAACATGATCGAGCTTAAGGGGCTCAGCAAGACCTATCACACGGCCTCCGGCGACGTGAAGGCGCTGGAGAACGTCGATCTGCGCATCGAGGACGGCGACATCTACGGCATCATCGGCCTGTCCGGCGCGGGCAAGAGCACGCTGGTGCGCTGCATCAACCTCCTCGAAAAGCCGGACAGCGGCGAGGTGCTGGTGGACGGAAAGGAGCTGACCGCGCTCTCCGACCGGGAGCTGCGGCGTGCGCGCCAGTCCATCAGCATGATCTTCCAGGGCTTTAACCTCCTCATGCAGCGCACGAGCCTCGACAACGTCTGCTTTCCGATGGAGCTGGCGGGCGTGAAGAAGGACGCGGCGCGCAAAAAAGCGCGGGAGCTGCTGGAGCTCGTGGGCCTGCCCGACAAGGCGGGGGCCTATCCGGTGCAGCTCTCCGGCGGGCAGAAGCAGCGCGTGGCGATCGCCCGCGCCCTGGCCAGCGACCCGAAGGTGCTGCTCTGCGACGAGGCGACCTCCGCGCTCGACCCGCAGACCACCCGCTCGATCCTCGCTCTTTTGAAGGAGCTCAACCGCAAGCTCGGCGTCACGGTCGTGGTCATCACGCACGAGATGCGCGTCGTGGAGCAGATCTGCAGCCACGTCGCCATCCTCGACAAGGGCGTCATCCAGGAGTCCGGCCCCGTGGCCGAGGTCTTTGCCAATCCCCGCACGGAGGCGGGGCGGCGGCTCGTCATGCCGGAGGACGACAAGATCCACGTCCTGCCGGAAAATCGGCTCGTGCGTCTCGTGTTCAACGGCCTCTCGGTCGTCGAGCCCGTCATCGCCACCCTTGCCAGGGACCAGGGCATCTGCCTCAACATCATCGCGGCCGACACGCGCTCCATCGGGGCCAAGACCTACGGCAGCATGGTGCTGGCCCTGCCGCTGGACGAGACGGACGCGGCCCGCGCGCTCATCTATCTGCGGGAGATCGAAGGCGTGACCGCCGAGGAGGTGACCGATTATGTTCAGTGAAGCCGACGTAAAGCTTTTGCAGGACATCCTGCGCTCGGATCTGCTGCGCGCGGTGGGGGAGACCCTGTACATGACCTTCCTGCCCACGCTCTTTGCCTTTTTGATCGGCCTGCCGCTGGGCGTGCTGCTCGTCACCGGCGAGGAAGGCGGCATCCATCCGCTCCCGAAGTGGCTCATGAAGGCCGTCAACATCGTCATCAATCTCCTCCGCTCCATCCCCTTTCTGATCCTCGTGCTGGTCGTCCTGCCGCTGACGCGCTTTCTCGTTGGCACCACGGTGGGCTACCGGGCCATGACGGTGTCGCTGGCCATTGCGGCCTTCCCCTTCGTGGCGCGCCTGGTGGAGACCTCCGTGCGCGAAGTGGATCAGGGCGTCGTGGAGGCGGCGACGGCCATGGGCGCCAGCCCCTTCCAGATCGTCTGCAAGGTGCTGATCCCCGAGGCCAGGCCCTCTCTCATCTCCAATTTCGTGGTGGCTCTCATCACCATCTTCGGCTACAACGCCATGTCGGGCGTGCTGGGCGGCGGCGGCATCGGCGCCATCGCCGTCAACTACGGCTACTATCGCAGCCGCCCGCTCGTGATGTACGCCATGGTCATTTTGATGATCGTGCTGGTACAGGTGTTCCAAAGCGTCGGAAACGCGCTCGCGCGCCGCTCCGACAGGCGGATCCGCTGAACCGGCCCTTCATAGATAGGCAGCAAACAAATTTTATGGTAAAGGAGAACAAAACAATGAAAAAGACCGTGACTCTGATCCTTGCTCTCGTCCTTGTCGTTGCTCTGCTCGCCGGCTGCGGCGCCAAGCAGAGCGAAGTGACCAAGATCCGCGTGGCCGCCTCTCCCACACCCCATGCCGAGATCCTGGGCGTCGCGAAGGAACTGCTGGCGAAGGAAGGCATCGAGCTCGAGATCGTCGAGTACACCGACTACGTGCAGCCCAACCTCGTCGTCGAGAGCGGCGAGCTGGACGCCAACTACTTCCAGCACACCCCCTATCTGAACACCTTCAATGCCGAGAACGACACGCACATCGTCTCCGCGGGCCTTGTGCACTATGAGCCCTTCGGCATCTACGCCGGCAAGACCGCCTCTCTCGACGCGCTGCCCGACGGGGCCGAGATCATCATCCCGAACGACGGCTCCAACGAGACCCGCGCCCTGCTGCTGCTGCAGCAGGAGGGCCTCATCAAGCTCGCCGACGGCATTGACGCCGCCTCCAACGCCACCATCCACGACATCGCCGAGAACCCGAAGAACCTCAAGATCACCGAGCTCGAGGCCGCGCAGCTCACCAAATCCCTGCAGGACGTGGATCTGGCCGTCATCAACGGCAACTACGCCCTCGACGCGGGCCTGAACGCGGGCTCTGACGCCCTGGCCATCGAGGACGCCTCCGGCGACGCCGCCCAGTACTACGCCAACCTCCTCGGCGTGAAGGAGGGCAATGAAAACAGCCCCGCCATCCAGGCCCTCATCAAGGCCCTGCAGAGCCAGGAGGTCAAGGACTTCATCAACGAAAACTACGACGGCGCCGTCGTCCCCATCTTCTGATCGTGCCGCGGGAGTTCCAAACAGCAACATAAAAAAAGGAAGCTGCACCCGCAGCTTCCTTTTTTACTCAGACATAGTTTTCAGAAGTCAGTTTTCAGAAAGCTAATCGGGGATTTAGTTTTCAGTTTTCAGAATTCAGTTTTCAGAACGGTAAACGGCAGTTTAGCGCTGAGTTTGAAATGATGTCGTAGGGGCTGCCGCCCTCGGCAGCCCGGCAAAACAATCTGAAAGCATACGGAAATCCCCGGCGAATTCGTAGAATGTTACATTTTTGCCTGGGATTTGTTCAACTTTTTCGCCTGTACTGCACGGGCCGCCGAGGCGTCGGCCCCTACGACATGGACGTCATTTTTCGCGTTTTATTCCCCGTTCCCTTTCATTCCTCTCTCCTAACTCCTAATTCCTCATTGCTTTCAAACTCAAATTTGTCGCTCTCCTGAAAACTGAAAACTGACTTCTGAAAACTGAAACCTGCCTACGGGATCTCCGTCTCGCCGGGCACGTTGCTGGCCCAGAGCATGCGCGCGATGGGGCAGTGCTTCCAGTCGCCGTAGCAATTTTTCTCCTTGAAGCGGTCGAGCTTCTTCCCGTTGCGGTAATAGAGCTTCAGCGTCGAGCCGGACTCCAGACCCTCGCAGTAGATGGCGATCGGCTCCTCATATCGGTAGAAGGGGCACAGCGCCGCCGAACTCATGTAGTTTCTTGCCATGTTTCTCTCTTTTCCTTTCCTTCGTCTTCGTTCTTTTCCGCGCGCCGCAGCGCCTCCCGCAGCTCCAGCTGCTCGCGCCACAGGCACAGACACAGGCTGAAGCACAGCAGCAGCCCCACGGCCAGCACCGTCGCCAGGACCGTCATCACGCGCCTCCCTTCGCTCTCCCCGCAGAGCATTCTTGCATAGATTGTCTTAAAAAGACAAAAAACGGACAAAAAACAGTCCCGCCTGCCGGGAGAGAGGGGAAACGGCCGCTCTCTGTCCGATCCGGCGAGAAGGAGAAATGGATTTGTCTTTTTAAGACAAGCAGATCATACACCAGAAAAATTGTCTTGTCAAGAAAAAAGCCTTGCAAAATTTTTTGAAATTTGATAAGATCAAGACAAAATCAGGACAAAAACCGAGGAGCATACAGGGAGGAGAGGGCTTATGACGACGGGCGACAGGATCCGCGCGGCCCGCAAGGCGGCCGGGATGACACAGACCGAGCTGGCCGAGCGCGTGGGCGTGAAGTTTTCCGCCATCCACAAGTACGAGACGAACATGGTCGTCAATCTCAAGCGCGAGACGGTCACGGCGCTGGCCGAGGCGCTGGGCGTGAGCCCGGCCTGGCTCATGTGCCTGGAGGAGGAGAAGCCCGCCGCGACCGCGCGTGAGATCGACCCCATCTACGACGCTCTGAACGACGCGGGGCAGCGCGAGCTCTGCCGCTACGGGCGCTATCTCGGCACGCGCGAGGACTACCGCGCCGCCGAGCCGGGCGTGATCATCCCCTTCGGCCCACCGATCCCGCATTTTCTCACGGCGGCGGCTGCGGGCTACGCCGCGCCCATCGAAGGGCAGGACTACGAGCTTATAGAGCGCGACGAGAGCACGCCCGTGGGCGCGGACTTCTGCATCGACATCGACGGCGACAGCATGGAGCCCTATATCCGCGACGGCGAGCGCGTCTATGTCAAGAGCGGCTCGACCGGCCTGCGGGAGTTCGACGTGGGGATCTTCTTCGTGGACGGGGACGTGCTGTGCAAGCAGTGGTGCCTCGACTACGCGGGCACGCTCCATCTCCTCTCGGCCAATCCCCGGCGTGAGGACGCCAACCGCTCTTTTCCGAAGAGCTCGGGCCAGAACGTGGTCTGCCTCGGGCGGGTGCTGCTGCCGCACCGCCTGCCGCAGCCGTCGTACGTCTGATCTTCGCAGCGCGGCGGTGCCCCCCGGAAGAGCGGCGAACTGTGAAAATCTTGTCAAAATCACCAATTCCAAGGGATACAAAACTGTTGGAAAAGTCGGAAACAGACAAAAAAGGATTGACGCGGGGGGCTTGTACGATTATAATGATCCTGTATCATGGTCTATGCTCAGGCGTAGTCTGTCAGCGATAAATTTTTAATCGGGAGGGAAAAACAAGCATGAAGAAACTGAAGAAGCTGTTTGTCATCGCCTGCCTCGGCGGTGTGGGCTATCTTCTGGCCAAGCTGCTCAAGACCGATGCGGCGCAGGAAAAGCTGTTTGAGGTCATGGGTGAGGACACCTACCTTGCGGTGCTCGACAAAGTGCGTCTTCTCGGCGACCTGCTGATGTGGCCGATCGACTTTGTGAGAGCTCTGCTGCCGTAAGAAGCGGAAAAAATTAATTTTTGAAAAGGGGTAACTATATGAATCCTAAGTACGAGCCTCTATTTACTCCGTTCAAGATCGGAGAGGTAGAGATCCCTAACCGCATCGTTCAGTGTTCTATGGGCGGCACCACCCTGTTCGGCTGGCTGGAGCCCTCTCACTTCGACCTTGAGGGCGCCAACTTCCTGCTCCAGAGAGCGAAGGACGGCGTGGGTCTGGTCCTGCCCGGCATGCAGGTCATCCGCGACACCATGGGCAGAAAGTGGCTCGACTCCAACCGTCAGATGTACCGCGTCCTGAAGCCCTACATGGACGAGTACCACAAGACCGGCGGCAAGCTCTTCATTCAGCTGGCCGGCGGCTTCGGCCGTTCGATGGCCGTCACCCCGTGGATGGCGGCGCTGGGCCGCAACGACCTGCTCAACAAGCTGGCCAGCCCCATCGTCGACGTGCAGTACGCCTGCGCCTCCGCCTCCGCCACGCCCAACCGCTGGGCCGACGGCCTGA
>CAMHMZ010000050.1 GCA_946186375.1 uncultured Clostridia bacterium | reverse complement strand
AGCCAATTTTTCACCATCTGCTTGCTGAAGAGACTATTAATCAGCGTTTACTTAGAATTCAGTTTTTAGTTTTAAGTTTTTAGTTTTCAGGAGAACGATAAATTAGAGTTTATCGCTGAGTTTGAAAGGATGTCGTAGGGGCGGCTATCAGCCGCCCGCGGACACGGTACTGGTTTGACGGGCGGCTGATAGCCGCCCCTACGACGCGAACGTCAATTTCCTCGTTTTATCCTTCGTTTCCCTTCATTCCGAATTCCGAACTCCGCATTCCGAATTCGTCGCGCTCTCCTAAAAACTAAAAACTTAAAACTATAAACTAACGAGAAACACCCCGGAGAGATGCTTTGCATCTCCGGGGTGTTTCTCGTCATTGTTCCGGATAAAAGAGCTCAATATACTCTTCCAGCGTGAGGCCCAGCTCCCAGATCTGCTGGGCGGCCTCGCGCCCGACGTAGCGGTAATGCCAGGGCACGTAGCCCACGCCGGTCACGCCGCTTTTGCCGTCGGGGTAGCGCAGGATGAAGCCGAAGCGCCAGGCGTTTTCCTCCAGCCAGGCGACCATCGCGTCATCGTCTTCGTCCGCGTCCCTGAGGTCGACCGCCAGCCCCAGCTCATGCTCGCTGTAGCCGGCCGGCTGCACGGTCCTGGCCGCCTCCGCGCGGGCCGACTCCTCGTCCAGTCCCTGCGCAACAAGCTCCTGCACACGCGCCTCGAAGCGCTCCTCCTGCAGACCCCTGGTGACCAGAGCCTCGCTTATCTCCGGGTCAAAGCCCGCCTCTCGGCAGGCGCTCAGAAGCTGCTGCAGCTCGGCGGCGCAGCGCTCGTCGAGCATCCAGCCCTCGTCCAGGATCGTGTATTCCTGCTGCCGGTCGTCGGGGACGGGATTGTCCGCGTTCACCAGCGTCAGCAGCTGCATATTCTCTTTTTTCGCCGCCCATCCGCCGGCCCGCAGGCCCATGAAGAGGAGGATGATCGCGGCGACGGAAAGCAGGACAGCCGTCGCCAGAAGCATGCTGCGCCTGGTTTTCACCGGCTTTCCTTTCGCCTTTACCACAGGCATCCCTCCGATCTGTCCGGGATACGCTCGCATTATACCGCAGTCGCGGCCGATTTTGTATCCTTTCGCGCGAAACTTAATAAAAGTTTAGGATTTATCCCAAAATTCCCAGATGCTCCAGCAGGATCTTCAGCCCGATCAGGATCAGGATGATGCCGCCGGTGATCTCCGCGGCGGCCTTGAAGCGGGAGCCGAAAAAAGCGCCGATATAGACGCCCGCGGCGGAGAGCAGGAAGGTCGTCACACCGATGAGCCCCGCCGCCGGCAGCAGACGCACCTGCAGAAAGGCGAAGGTGACGCCGACGGCCAGCGCGTCGATGCTGGTGGCGACGGCCAGCAGCAGCATGGTCTTCACCCGATAGTCGTCGCTGAGCTCCTCTGCCTTCTGCCGCCCCTCGCGGATCATGCCGACGCCGATCCCGCCGAGCAGGATGAAGGCGATCCAGTGATCCACGCTCTCGATAAGGCCCTGAAAACGCACGCCGAGCAGATAGCCGACGACCGGCATCAGAAACTGAAAGCCGCCGAAATACAGCCCCGCCAGCACAGCGTGGCGCGGCTTCACGCTGCGCGTGGCCAGGCCCTTGCAGATCGACACCGCAAAGGCGTCCATGCTCAGCCCGACCGCGATCAAAAGAAGCTCCGCAAAGCTCATACCGATCCCTCACAATTCTGGAATATTCGTTAGAATAGAACATGTCCTCCGAAAAGTCAAGAAGAGTCCGAAGAGCCCCGCATCCATATAGACGCAAAACACGCCGAAATGTTTCACAAAAATAAAAACGGGGCGTGAAATTTTTCCACACCCCGTAAAAAACGATCCCTGTTCAGACGCCGTCCCTCTGAAAACTGGCTTCTGAAAACTATTTTTTCTTTTTCCCAAAGATGCCGCCGGTACGGATGCCGCTGTTGTCGAGCTCTCCCATCGAGGCCGCGAACTGCCGCAGCAGCTCCTTCTGCTGGCCCGTCATGTTCTTCGGGACAGAGACGTTCACCGACACGAACTGATCGCCGCGCCCGCCGCCGCGCAGGAAGGGGATGCCCTTGCCCCGCAGACGGAAGACCGCGCCGGGCTGCGTGCCCTCGGGAATCGTGAGCTTGACGCGCCCGTCGAGCGTGGGGACCTCGATCTCCGCGCCGAGCGCCGCCTGAGCATAGCTGATGTCCTGCTGCAGCAGCACCGAGTTGCCGTCGCGCTCAAAGCGGGCGTGCGGCCGCACGATCACGCTCACGAGCAGATCGCCCTGCGGCCCGCCGTTCATGCCCGCGCTGCCCTGGCCGCGCAGGGAGATGGTCTGGCCGTCGTCGATGCCGGCAGGAACGCTGACGTTCACCTTGTGCTGGCGGCGGACGCTGCCCATCCCGCGGCAGGTCGGGCAGGGCTGGTGGATGATCCTGCCGGTGCCGCGGCACTTGGGGCACGGCCCTGTGGACTGTGCCATGCCGAAGGGCGTGCGCTGCGTGGTACGCACGGTGCCGCTGCCCTTGCAGTCCGGGCAGACCTCCGGCGTCGTGCCGGGGGCGCAGCCGCTGCCCTTGCAGTCGGCGCACTGCTCGATGCGCGCCACGGTGACGTCCTTCTTGCAGCCGAAGGCCGCCTCCTCAAAGCTGATGCTGACGGTGGCGCGGATGTTCTCGCCGCGCCGCGGCGCGTTGGGGTTCGAGCGCGTGCCGCCGCCGAAGCCGAAGATATCCCCGAAGATGTCGCCCAGATCGCCGAAGCCGCCAAAGCCGCCGAAGCCGTCGAAGCCTCCGCCGCCGCCGAAGCCGGCGCTGGGGTCGAAGGCCGCGTGGCCGTACTGGTCGTACTTGGCGCGCTTGTCATCGTCCGAGAGGATCTCATAGGCCTCGTTGATCTCCTTGAAGCGCTCCTCGGCGGCCTTGTCGCCGGGGTGCAGATCCGGGTGGTTGGCCTTGGCAAGCTTGCGGTATGCTTTTTTGATCTCCTCGGCGCTGGCGCCCTTCTGCAGCCCCAGCACCTCGTAGTAATCTCGTTTTTCTGCCATACATGTACTCCGTCACAGGCGCGCGATTGAGGCGGAGAGCTTCCGCCTCAATCTGCCCGATACTGAATTCTGAAAACTGAATTCTGAAAACTTATTTCTTGTCGTCGTCAACGACGGTGTAGTCGGCGTCGTAGTAGTCCTGGCCGCCGTTGCCCGCGCCGGGGTTGGGGCCGCCCTGCGTCGGGTCGAAGCCCTGGCCCTGGGCGCCGCCCGCGGCCTGGTACATCTTCTCCGAGACCTTGTAGAAGGCCTGGGTGAGCTCCTCGGTGGCGCTCTTGATGGCGGCCGTGTCGGTGCCGGTCAGCGCCGTCTTCAGCGCAGTCAGCTTGCTCTCCACCTCGCTCTTGTCGGCCGGATCGAGCTTGTCGCCCATCTCCTGCAGAGTCTTCTCGGTCTGGTAGACCATCTGGTCGCCCTGGTTGCGGGTGTCGATCTCTTCCTTGCGCTTGGCGTCCTCGGCGGCGTACATCTCGGCCTCCTTGACGGCCTTGTCGATGTCCTCCTTGGACATGTTGGTGGAGGAGGTGATGGTGATGTGCTGCTCCTTGCCGGTGCCCAGGTCCTTGGCGGAGACGTTCACGATGCCGTTGGCGTCGATGTCGAAGGTGACCTCGATCTGCGGCACGCCGCGGCGGGCCGGAGCGATGCCGTCCAGGTGGAAGCGGCCGAGGCTCTTGTTGTACTGGGCCATCTCACGCTCGCCCTGCAGGACGTTGACCTCGACGGAGGTCTGGTTGTCCGCGGCGGTGGAGAAGATCTGGCTCTTCTTGGTGGGGATGGTGGTGTTGCGCTCGATGAGGCGCGTGCACACGCCGCCCAGGGTCTCGATGCCGAGGGACAGCGGGGTCACGTCCAGCAGCAGGATGCCCTCGACGTCGCCGCCGAGAACGCCGCCCTGGATGGCCGCGCCGATGGCGACGCACTCATCGGGGTTGATGCCCTTGAAGCCTTCCTTGCCGACCAGGGACTTGACCATGTCCTGCACGGCGGGGATACGGCTGGAGCCGCCGACCAGCAGCACCTTGCTGATCTCGCTCGGCTGGAGGCCGGAGTCGGAGAGGGCCTGCTTCACAGGGCCCATGGTCTTCTCGACGAGGTGGTGGGTCAGCTCGTTGAACTTGGCGCGGGTGAGCGTCACGTCCAGGTGCTTCGGGCCGGTCGCGTCGGCGGTGATATAAGGCAGGTTGATGTTCGAGGTGGTCACGCCGCTCAGCTCGATCTTCGCCTTCTCGGCGGCCTCGCGCAGGCGCTGCATGGCGACCTTGTCGCCGCTGAGGTCGATGCCCTCGGCCTTCTTGAATTCGTCCACCAGGTACTTGGTGATGCAGGCGTCGAAATCGTCGCCGCCGAGGCGGTTGTTGCCGGCGGTGGCCAGCACTTCGATGACGCCGTCGCCGATCTCCAGGACGGACACGTCGAAGGTGCCGCCGCCGAGGTCGTAGACCATGATCTTCTGATCGGTCTCCTTGTCGAGCCCGTAGGCCAGCGCGGCCGCGGTCGGCTCGTTGATGATGCGCTTGACGTCGAGACCCGCGATCTTGCCGGCGTCCTTGGTGGCCTGGCGCTGCGCGTCGGTGAAGTAGGCGGGGACGGTGATGACGGCCTCGGTGACGGTCTGGCCCAGATAGGCCTCGGCGTCAGCCTTCAGCTTCTGCAGCACCATGGCGCTGATCTCCTGCGGGGTGTAGGCCTTGCCGTCGATGTTCACTTTGTAGTTGGAGCCCATCTCACGCTTGATGGAGGAGATGGTGCGGTCGGGGTTGGTGATGGCCTGGCGCTTGGCGACCTGGCCGACCATGCGCTCGCCGTTCTTGGCGAAGGCCACGACGGACGGCGTGGTGCGCGCGCCCTCGGCGTTGGCGATGACGACGGCTTCGCCGCCCTCCATAACGGCAACACAGCTGTTGGTGGTGCCCAGATCGATACCGATGATTTTACCCATTGTGATTTCCTCCTGTATGTCAGATTCTTGTATATGAAATGATTTATAAGAAACGGCTTTACGCCGGTTTCTGCCTGTCTGAAAACTGAAAACTGACTTCTGAAAACTCAGTTCGCTACTTTGACCATGGCGAAGCGGATCACCTTTTCGCCTATCAAAAAGCCGTCCTGGAAGACCTCGACGATCTCGTTTTCGCCCTTCTCCTCGTCGTCCACATGCATCACGGCGTTGTGGAGGTTCGGGTCAAAGGTCTTGCCGAGGCTCTCGATCTTCGTCACGCCCAGCTTCCCGAGCGTCTGCTCGAACTGGGTCATGATCATCTCGACGCCCTTGCGGTAGGCCTCGTCCTCGGTGTGCTGCGCGAGGGCGCGGCTGAGGTTGTCGTACACCGGCAGGAATTTGGCCACGGTGTCGGCCTTGATGTCGCCGTAAAGGCTGTCCTTCTCCTTCTGGCTGCGCTTGCGGAAGTTGTCGTATTCGGCAAGCAGCCGGAGATAGCGGTCGTTCGCGCCGCGCAGCTCCTCGGTGAGATCGTGCTTTTTCTCCTCGGCCTTCTTTTCCTTTTTGGCGGCCTTCTTGTCTTCCTTCTTTGCCTTGGTCTCGGCCTTGGGGGCCTCGGCCTCCTGCTTTTCCTCCGCCTCCTCGGCGGCCGCTGCGGTTTCCTTCTTTTCCTTATCAGCCATCGGAAGTATCTCCCTTTATGATGAGTTTATTATGCATGCCCTCCGGCGGAGCCTCGCCCCCGCCGAGGCGGCGGGACAGGCCCGCGGCCAGAAAGCTCAGCTTCGCGGCCACGGCGGAGTAGTCCATGCGCGTCGGACCGACCACGCCGATCAGCCCGCGGGTGTTGTCGCCCGCGTCGTAGCTGGCGATCACGACGCTCGAGTCCTTCAGCTCCTCGGCCACGTTCTCCGGCCCGATCAGCACCCGCACCTCGTCCGTGCCGCCGAAGCTGTCGGCCGCGGGGAGGATGTGCCCGCCGCCGGAGAGATAGCTCATCAGGCGGTGCGCCTTGTCCGGGTCGCGAAATTCCGGCTGGCTCAGGAGCCTGTTCTCGCCGGTGATGAAGGCCGCTGGCGTGTTGGCCCCGCCCAGGGTCTCCAGCGCGAAGGCGGCGATCACGCTCGTCAGCCCCATGCTGTCGTCCGCCGCGCGCTCCGTGGAGCGGATCAGCAGCGGCGTGATCTCCGCCTCCGTGACGCCGGTAAAGCTGGCGTTGAAGAGGGAGGAGAGGCGCTGGATCATGGTCTGGTCCACCGAGATCGGCAGGTGCACGAGCTTGTTTTTGACGCTGTTGTTGGACAGCATCACGACGAGGATGAAGGTGTTGGCGTCGACGTAGATGATATCGAAGCGCTTGATGGTCACGGCCGTCTGGCTCGTGAGGGCGAGCGCCGGATAATCCGTGAGCTGGGAGGCCAGGCGGCTGACGTCGCCGATGGCGTCGTCGAGCTCCTGCAGCCGCGCGTTGAGGCGGCGGTTGATGTCCTCCGACTCCTCGAGCGAGAGCTTCTGCCGCTGCATCAGCTCGTTGACATAGAGGCGGTAGCCCTTCGGCGTCGGCACGCGGCCGGCCGAGGTGTGCGGCTGCTCGAGATAGCCGAGGCTCACGAGCTCCGCCAGCTCGTTGCGGATCGTGGCGGAGGAGCAGCCCAGCCCGGCGCTTTCGGCGATGGCCTTGCTGCCCACGGGCTCGGCCGTCTGGATGTAGGCGTCAACGACCGCGGCCAGGATCTTCTTTTTTCTTTCGCTGAGTGACATGATTAGCACTCCCCAACGCAGACTGTTGGCACTCTTGTCTTACGAGTGCTAATATAGCATCCCGTGCCGCCGCTGTCAAGAGTTTAGCCGGACACAATCTGGAAAATTCACAGATTGTCAACAATGCCGTCTCCCTCCTCCGCACATGAAAAACCGACGCCGCCTCCCGAAGGGAGACGGCGCCGGTTTTTGCTTATCTTTCGTTTTCAGCGGCCCGCCGCGCGGCAGAGGAGGTCTGGGTAGTTGCCGATCAGCCCGTCCACGCCCAGCCCGAGCAGGAAGCGGGCGGCGCTCTCGTCGTTGACCGTCCAGACGTTGACCTTCATGCCGCGGCTGTGGAAGAGCTCCATCAGCTCCGGCTGATACTCGAACACGTGCCAGCAGGGGTGTACGTTGTCCGCACTGCAGCCGTCGAGATAGTGCGCCATGTTCTGCAGCGGCGACTCGTAGAGGAGGCCCGTCTCGATCTCGGGTGCGAGCTCCTTGAAGCGCTGCATGGAGACATGGTTGAAGGAGGAGACGAAGACCGTGTCCTCCATATGGCGCTTGCGGATCTCCTCGGCGCTGCGGCGCTCGAGCTCGGGATAGAATTCGATCCCGTTTTTGAGCTCGAGGTTCAGCATGAGCCCGGCCTCCTTGCAGAAGTCCAGCAGCTCGCCCAGAGTCCAGATCCGCTGCCCGGCGAAGGCGGGGTCCTTCCAGGAGCCGAAGTCGAGCTCCAGAAGCTCGTCGTAAGTGAAGTCCTTGATGAAGCCGTGGCCATTGGAGGTGCGGTCGACCCGCTCGTCATGGCAGAGCACCAGCTCGCCGCTCTTGCAGATGTGCACGTCCGTCTCGATGCCGTCGGCGCCGGTGTCGGCGACCTTCATGAAGGCCAGCGGCGTATTTTCGGGATAGAGGCCGGAAAAGCCCCGGTGTCCCAGCAGCAGAGGTTTCTTCATCCTTCCGCCCTCCGATCAGTAAAATTCCTGAATGTAGTCCAGCACGTCCTGGCGCGTGCCCTGGAAGGGGCCGGGGGTCTCCATCTTCAGCGAGACCAGCGCCGTGCAGTACAGCAGCGCCTCCTCGATCCCGGCGCGCTGGCGCTCGGTGATGTAGCCGGCGAAGGTGGTGTCGCCGCGGCCGGTGCGGCCGGAGAGGTTGCGGGCCTTGATGGGGCAGGTGTAGATCTTCTCCCCGTCATAGGCAAGGACCTCGGTGTTGTGGGTGATGAGCACTTCCTTCGCGCCCCAGCTGTGCAGGAGCTTCGCGGCCTCGGCGCGGTCGGTGAGTCCGGTGAGGATCTCCGCCTCGGCGGCGTCCGTCTTCAGATAGTCGATGCAGGGCAGATACTGCTTCTTCTCCGCCCAGTCGTGGAAGGCCATGGTCTTGTCCGGCTCGACATGACGCAGCAGGCATTGCACGTCCACGGCCACCTTGCCGTGCTTCGCGGCCTCGGCGAAGAGCTCGCCGTCAAAGTCGCCGTACACGAGGCCCGCGAAGTGATAGATCTTCGTCTCGATCTCGGGCAGCTCCTCGAAGCGGAAGGGATCGCACACGCCCATGGAGGTGCAGGAGCGCTTCTCCTTGTCGGCGGTGAAATACTGGTTGCGAATGGAGCAGGTCGCCTTGGAGCTCTTCCAGTAGAGATCGGCGCCGGAGCCGGCAAAGCGCGCCTCCACGTCGGCGTCGGCGGGGTTGAGCTTGGTGAAGAGCGCCGTGGCGTTGCCGGAGCGCGCCGCCGCGAAGCCCGAGGCCACGACCGCGCCGCCGACCTCCTTGCGCTCATTGCCGAGATAATCGATGTTGTGATCCAGAGATACCGGTCCGATGACCAGCACGTCATATGCTTTCGCCATGTTCCTTCTCCTTTATCATAAATAGTTCCGGTTTGGCTGTTTCCATTATATAGGATGAGCAGCCGTAAAGCAATCCTTTTTCAGCGCGCGAGATAGGCCGCAAGCAGCTCGTAGGTGCTGCGCAGGCCGTCGAGGTGTGTGCGCTCGTAGCCGTGGCTGTTGGCCGTGCCGGGGCCGATGGCCGCGTGGCGCACGTCGTAGCCGGCGAGGACGCTGCCGTCGCAGTCCGTGCCGTAGTGCGGGGTGAAGATATCCATGACATAGTCCACGCCCGCCGCGATCGCCGCCTCGCGCAGCTCGCTCGTCATGCCCCAGTGGTAGGGGAAGCGGGAGTCCTTGGCGAAGATGGAGACCTTGTGCTCGTCGGAGTTCTGGTCCGGGCCGGTGGGCGCGATGTCGACGGCGAGGATGTCGCGCACGTCGGCGGGCAGCCAGGTCGTGCCGTGGCCGATCTCCTCGTACATGGCAAAATAGGCGTAGACCTTGCGGCGCGGGGTCTCTCCGCTCTCGCGCAGGGCTCGGATGAGCGTCAAAAGCACGGCGGCGCAGGCCTTGTCGTCCACGAAGTGGGACTTCAGATAGCCGTTGGAGAGCTGGAAGCGCGGCTCGAGCGCAATCACGTCGCCGGTCTCCACGCCGAGGGCGCGGGTGTCGGCGGCGCTTTTCACATCCTCGTCGAGCACGACGCAGACGTTCGTACGGTAGTCCGGCGGCGTCACGCGCAGCTCCTCCTCCGTGACGTGGACGGAGTTCGGCGTGCGGCAGACCGTCCCGGTGAAGACCTTCCCCTCCCGCGTGTGCACGCGCACATTCTCGCCCATGCAGTAGAAGGGATAGAGCCCGCCCACCGGGCAGACATTCAGCGTGCCGTCGGCATTGAGGTGGCGCACCATCAGGCCGATATCGTCCAGATGCGCCGTGATCGCCAGCGCGTCCCCCTCGCCGCCGAGCTCGGCGATCACGCCGCCCTTGTGCACGAGCGTATAGGGGACCTCCAGCTCGTCGAGCATGGCGCAGAGGAGCTTCTGGATCTCCTCGTACTGACCGGTGGTGCTGTCCACCGCGAGCAGACGCCGGAAGGCGTCCAGGCAATAGCTTTCATCAAATGCTTTCATCGTTCCCATCCTTTTCTTTGGTTTGGTTTCCTGTTTCCCATTTTAGCCCATCGGCGCGCGCTTTGCAATGCGCGTCGTGTTTTTTCTTCTTATCAGATAACAGTGTCTTTTCCCCCCGCGGGCGGCCTTTGGAATTCTTAAGAAACTTTCAGTTGACAACTGTAGTCTCCTATGCTATGGTGAGAGCGTAGAGACTACACGTGTAATCTGATCGCTGCCCATCCGGCAAAGCGCTTTGCCCGGCGGGCGGCCGAGGAGGAAACAACATGCCGAACACACTTGCCGACAAGATCTCCGACTCCGAGCTGGAGGTCATGAAGGTCCTCTGGCGCGCGGGGGACGCCCTGCCCGTCACCGAGATCCGCGAAGAGCTGCAGCGCACGAAGGGCTGGGAGGCGACCACGGTGAAGACCCTGGTCTCACGCCTTGTCGCGAAGGGCGTTGTGCAGCAGGAAAAGCGCGGCGTCTACTACTATTCCCCGCTCCTCAGCGAGCAGGACTACAACGGCTGGGCCACGAACGACCTCATTCGCAGGCTCTACAACGGCAGCGCGCGAGAGCTCGTCGCGGCGCTCGTCCACTCCGAGGGCCTGACGCGCGACGACATCGAAGAGCTGCGCGCGATGTTCAAGGTGGAGGGCTGAGCCATGGAACGACTGCTGCAGCTGACCCTCTCCGGCAGCGCGCTGGCGCTGCTGCTGATGCTCCTGCGCCGCCTGCTCGGCAAAAGGCTTCCGAGCACGGTGGTCTATTACGCCTGGCTGCTGGTGCTGCTGCGCTTTCTGCTGCCGCTGCCCGGTCTCGTGCCGGTCGCCGCGCAGATAGCGCCGACGCAGGGCGTCCATGAGGCGCGGCCCGCCGTCGTCGCGGAGACGATCGAAGCGCCGAAAGAGGAGGCGGCTCCGGCGCAGGGCCTGCCCGTCCTGCCGCTGCCGAAGGCCGAGCCCGCGGAGGCTCTGCCCGCGGAGGCCCTGCCCTTGGAAGCGGAGACAAGCGCGCCCGCGCGCGCCGCAAAGCCGCTCTGGCCTCTGCTCTGGGCGCTGGGCGCCGGGCTGAGCTTCGGCTTCTCGCTCGTCTCCTACGCGCTCTATACCCTGCGCCTGCGCCGGACGCTGCGCCGCCCGGACGCCTTCACCCGCGCCGTCTATGAGGCGCTCGACGGGCGAAAGCCCGCCCTTTGGTGCAGCGGCCGGGTAAAAACGCCGCTGACCTACGGGCTTCTCTTCCCGAAGATCGTCCTGCCCGCCGGGCATTATGACGAGCCGACGCTGCAGAACGTCTTCCGCCACGAGCTGACGCACGTGAGGAGGATGGACGCGCTGTACAAGTGGTTTGCCGCGGCGGTACTGTCCCTGCACTGGTTCAACCCCCTCAGCTGGCTCATCCGCCGCGCGATCGACCGCGACTGCGAGCTCAGCTGCGACGAGGCGCTGCTGCGCTCGATGGATCGGGCGGGCAAGCGCGCCTACGGCGAGACGCTGCTCGACCTTGCCGCCTCCGGGGCGCTGCCCGCGGGCGTCGTCGCCACGACCTTTGCCACCGAAAAGAAAAATCTGAAAGAACGATTGGAGCAGATCATGAACTATAAAAAGAGCGGAGCAAGAGTGCTGGCCGCGGTGCTGGCGCTGCTGCTCCTGGCCGGCTGCGGCGCCGCCGCTGGCCCGGCTACGACCCCTGCCGCGGCCCCTGCCGGGGCTGAAGCCCCCGCTGCGCCCGAAACGACAGACCGCGTGCGCGTCACGAACATGGACGAGCTGCTCGCGGCCCTCGCCCCGAACACGACCGTCGAGCTTGCCGCCGGGGACTACGCCCTCTCCTCCGCCTCGAATTACGGCAAGCCCTCCAACAGCGGCTGCTACGTCTGGGTGGAGGCCTACGACGGCTATGAGCTTCAGATCCGAAATCTCGAAAACCTCGTCCTTCTCGGCGAGGGGGCGGAGAAGGTCACGCTGACGGCCGAGCCCCGCTATGCAAACGTCCTCACCTTCTCCCACTGCAAAAACGTGCTGGTCTCCGGTCTGACCGCGGGCCACACAAAGGAGCCCGGTCTCTGCTCGGGCGGCGTGCTGCGCTTCGAGGGCTGCAGCGACTGCAGCGTGCGTGACTGCGGTCTCTTCGGCTGCGGCACCATCGGCGTCTGGGCGGCCGACTGCGCGGGCTTGTATGTGGAAAACTGCGCCGTTTATGAGTGCAGCTACAGCGCTCTCTCCGTCTACGACTGTCTGGACGTGAGCTTCACCGGCGGCGAGGTCTACGGCTGCGGCACCCGGGAGGGCACCGGCGCGGCCTCCAGCCTCTTCGAAACGACGAACAGCCAGAACGTGAGCATCTCCGGTGTGAAGGTGCACGACAACCGCTCGCGCCTGCTGCTGAGCAGCACCGGCACGCGGGGGCTCCTCTTCCTCTCCAACGAGGTGCGGGACAACGAGCTCGACGGGGCCTTCGCCCTCGAGCGCTACGGCGCGGTCGTGGACGGCTGCCTCTTCCAGGCTAACGGCGACTTTGCCTGCTATCTCTTCCCCCTCGGGCCAGTCGCCTCGGATCTGACGGGCGCAGCGCTCGATGAGGAAGCCCTCAGGAGCATGACGCTGCGCGCGATCGACCCGGCCTCCGCCGCGCTCGCCGTGGCCCAGCCCGAGGCGGACGACGTGCCCGCCGGCAGCGAGCTGCGGGTGAACACCGTGGACGAATTCCTCGCGGCCATCGGCCCGCAGCGCACGATCGTGCTCGACGGGGAGCTCTTCGATCTGAGCACCGCCTTCAATTACGGCGCGGGCAGCGGCGCCTGGTACTACTGGGAGCAGACCTACGACGGGCCGGAGCTCGTCATCGAGGGCGTGGACGGGCTGTGCATCCGCGCCGCCTCCGACGAGCCGAAGGCCACGACGCTCGCGGCCGTGCCCCGCTACGCAAACGTCCTCTCCTTCCGCAGCTGCGAGGATCTGACGCTCGTCGGCTTTACCGCGGGCCACACGCAGGAGCCCGGCACCTGCGCCGGCGGCGTGCTGCACTTTGCCGACTGCCACGGCATCACGGTGGAGGCCTGCCGTCTCTACGGCTGCGGCATCCTCGGATTGCAGTGCGAGACCTGCACCTCCTTCCAGGCGCGGCGCACCGAAATCTACGACTGCTCGCTGGGCGCTGTGAACATGAGCTACACCGACGGCATCGACTTTATCGACTGCGACGTGCACGACGTGCCTGACCCGGCCTTCCTCTTCTCCTACTGCGGCGACGTGAGCTGGAACGGCGAGCCCCTGACGCTGGAGGCCTATGACCTGCTTGACGGCGAGCCCGTCCCGCCGGGCCGCCTCACCGTGAGCTTTGCCGAGGACGGCGTGCTGCGCATGAGCATCGAGCAGTACGACGCCATGGCCCCCGACGAGGAGCGCTATCCCCTCGCGGAGGTCAGCGCGGAGCTGGCCTTCGCCAAGGAGGCGCAGCAGCTCATCGCCGACGGCGATTGGAACGAGCTGGCCGGTCTCATGCACTTCCCGCTCGTCATCTTCACGGACGCGGCCAATTACCGCGTGGAGAGCCGCGAGGAATTTCTCGCGGGCGACCTCGCCGCCGTCCTGCCGAAGAGCTTCCGCGAGCGCGTCGGCGCAGCGGCCCTTGACGACATGGGCGTGAGCCTACTGGGCAACACCGTGGCCGACGACTGCATCGTCTTCGCGCATGAGGACGTCGACAACGCCGACGCCATCCGGATTCAGGCGCTGCTCGTGCGCGGCGGCGGAGACGCGGCCGCGGAGAACGAGCGCGAGGCCGTTCTCCGCACCTGGGTCGAGCGGCTGCAGCGCACGGAGCTGACGCTGAAGCTCGGCGAGTCGGTCGAGCTGTACGCCGACGGGCCCTACAGCGACAGCGCCGCGATCGTCTGGACGAGCAGCGACGAGGGCGCGCTCACCGTCAAGCCCGACCCGGGCGATCCGAGCCGCGCGACGCTGACCGCCGTCGGCGAGAGCGCGGAGGGCGTCACGGTGACCGCCGCCTTCGACGGCGTCGAGGCGAGCGTGACGGTATATATCGTGCCATAAGGCAAAGCGACGAAAACGGAAAGGCCGCCTTGTGTCTTTTGACCAAAAGACGCAGGGCGGTCGTTTTTCTCCCGCTTCCCTCTTGAAAATATCTGGAATTCGGGTAGAATATCCTCGGAAGAAAAGGAGGTCTGATCATGGGGATCTGTGTAAAAAGCGAGATCGGCCCGCTCAAAAAGGTGTTGCTGCACCGCCCGGGCAAGGAGCTGGAGCAGCTTGTGCCGGAGGAGCTGGAGCGGCTGCTGTTCGACGATATTCCCTATCTGGCCCTCGCCCAGGCCGAGCACGATACCTTTGCCGATATCCTGCGCTCGCAGGGCGCGGAGGTCGTGTATCTGGAGGAGCTCATGGCCGAGACCCTGCGTGCCGAGCCCGCTCTGCGCGAGCGCTTCGTGCGGCAGTTTCTGCAGGAGGGCGGCCCCATCGCCCAGACGCACGCCGACGAGCTTTTCGACATGCTGATGGAGCTTGACGACGAGCTGACGCTTGTGCGCAAGACGATGAGCGGCGTGACCACCGAGGAGATGGGAGACCGGCTCCGGGACGGGCCGCTGACGCGTCTGACGCGCTCCCGCCGTCAGTTCGTGCTCGATCCCATCCCCAACCTCTACTTTACACGCGACCCCTTCGCCAGCATCGGCTGCGGGGTGAGCCTGCACCAGATGTACTCCGTCACGCGCCGCCGCGAGACGATCTACGGCTCGTATATCATGCGCTGTCACCCGGATTTTGCCGGGCAGGTCCCCCTCTGGTACGATCGCACGGCCCCCTTCCACATCGAGGGCGGCGACATCCTCAACCTGAGCGCCGAGGTGCTGGCGATCGGCCTGTCGCAGCGCACCTCGCCCGAGGCGATCGAGCTTCTGGCGCAGAGGCTTTTTGCCGACGAGCGCGCCGAGGTGCGGCGCATCCTTGTGCTGGACATCCCCAACATGCGCGCCTTCATGCACCTCGACACGGTCTTCACCCAGCTCGACCGGGACAAGTTCTCCGTCCACCCGGAGATCCTGCACAGCCTGAGGCTCTACGATATCCGCCGCGAGGGGCACAGCATGCGCGTAGAGGAGCGCAGCGAGACGCTGGAGGACGTGCTGAAGGACGCCCTCGGCCTCGAGCGCGTCACGCTGATCCGCTGCGGCGGCAAGGACAACATCGCCTCCGCCCGCGAGCAATGGAACGACGGGGCCAACACCCTGTGCATCGCTCCCGGCAAGGTGATCGTTTATAACCGCAACTACGTGACCAACAGGATCCTGCGCGACAACGGCGTGGAGGTCTTTGAAATGCCCAGCTCCGAGCTGGCCCGGGGCCGCGGCGGCCCCCGCTGCATGAGCATGCCGCTTTTCCGCGAAGCGCTGAACGATTGATCGACAAAATGAAAGGGGGATCCCCGCGTGTCTTTTTCCCTGCCTGTCTACCGCGAGCCCGATTTCACTTCCCCGCTCTTTACCGACGCGCCCGACGCGCGTCTCGCGGCCGCGCCCTGTGACGGCGTGGCGCCGGAGGGCTACCACAGCACCTCCATGTATCCCGAATACTACAAGATTGGCGGCGTCTGGAAGCTCGCCGAGGAGAGCCGCATGGACTCAAGCGTCGTCCTGCGCCCGGACGGGCGTCTGGACGTCGTGGAAAACCGCAATCTCCGCCGGGGCGATCCGGTCGTCCTCGGGCGCACGGAGCGCGCTGAGGAGGGCATTTACCTGCACGCCCACGGCTTCGAGAGCGAGGGCGAGGAGATGGAGGATCAGTTCGTCTTCCGCCAGGGCCGCAGCCGCGAGACCTCCTATGCCCGCGACTACGACAAGCTTGTGGAGCTTTTGCGCTACGAGCGGGAGCACGGCAAGATCGTCTGGGTGATGGGCCCGGCCTTCGCCTTTGACGCCGGGGCCCGGAAGGCCATGGCGGCGCTGGTGGAGCAGGGCTACTGCCACGCGCTGCTGGCCGGAAACGCCCTCGCCACGCACGATCTGGAGGGTGCGCTGCTGCACACTGCGCTCGGGCAGGACATCTACACCCAGCAGTCCATGCCCAACGGGCACTACCACCATCTCGACGTATGCAACAAGGTGCGCCGCTGCGGCTCCATCCCGGCCTTTATCAAAGAATACGGCCTTGACGACGGCATCCTCTGCGCCTGCGTCAAGAAGCAGGTGCCCTTCGTGCTGGCCGGCTCCATCCGGGACGACGGCCCGCTGCCCGAGGTGATCGGCAACGTCTACGAGGCGCAGAACGCCATGCGCGCCGAGGTGCGCGGCGCGACGACGGTGATCTGTCTGGCCACCATGCTGCACACCATCGCCACCGGCAACATGACGCCCTCCTTCCGCGTCCTGCCGGACGGGACGGTGCGCCCGGTGTATCTCTACGCCGTGGATGCCGACGAATTCGTCGTCAACAAGCTGCTTGACCGCGGGTCGCTTGCCGCCACTACGATGGTCACGAACGTGCAGGACTTTATCCGCACCGTGGCCAACGGTCTGGGGGCGATCAAGGGATGACGGAAAAGGCAAAGCAGGCCCCTCCGCGGGGCTATAAACGGGCTGTCAGCCCGGAGAGCTTTGTTTTCCTGGCCGTGGGCGGCGTGCTGGTCTGGCTCGTCGGGCGCCGGATGGGCGCCATCAACATGGTCAATACCATGATGAACACGGCCTTCGATCTTCTCATCAACACCTGCTTTTATATCATGGCCATCGCCGTTCTGGCCGGGGCGCTGGCCTCGCTTTTGACGGAGTTTGGCGTCGTGTCGCTCGTCAACCGCCTCCTCTCACCGCTCATGCGCCCCCTCTACGATCTGCCGGGCGCCTCGGTCGTGGGGGTGCTGGCGACCTATATGTCCGATAACCCCGCCATCCTCACTCTGGCCGACGACGAGGGCTTCCGCTGCTATTTCAAAAAGTATCAGCTCCCGGCCCTCACAAACCTCGGCACCGCCTTCGGCATGGGCATGATCATCTCGGCCTTCATGATCGGCATCACACCGAAGGAGGGCGGCAGCTTCATCCCGGCCGTGCTGATCGGCAACCTCGGCGCCGTGCTGGGCAGTATCGTGAGCGTGCGGCTGATGATCCTCTTCTCCAAGAAGGAGTTCGGCACCGAGGCGCGCTGCACGGCGGGCGACGCCGCCGAGCAGGTGGATATCCGCCTCTACCGGAAGGTCCGCCCCGGCTCGGTCGGCGGCCGCTTCATCGACGCCATGCTCGCCGGAGGCAAGACCGGCGTGAGCATGGGCTTTGCCATCGTGCCAGGCGTGCTGACGATCTGCACGCTGGTGATGATGCTGACCAAGGGCCCCTCGGCCGACGGCACGTACACGGGCGCGGCCTACGAGGGCATCGCGCTGCTGCCCTGGGTCGGGGAAAAGCTGAGCTTCCTCCTGCGCCCGCTCTTCGGCTTTTCGAGCCCCGGCGGGATCGCCGTGCCGATCACCGCGCTCGGCGCCGCGGGCGCTTCGCTCGGCCTTGTGCCGACACTGGTCGCTTCCGGCGGCGCTTCCGGCAACGACATCGCCGTCTTCACGGCCATGTGCATGTGCTGGAGCGGCTATCTGAGCACCCACGTGGCGATGATGGACAGCCTCGGCTGCAGCCAGCTGACCGGCAAGGCCATCCTCAGCCACACCCTCGGCGGCCTCTTCGCCGGGATCAGCGCGCACTGGATCTATGTTCTTTTGCTGTAAACACAAAACTATCGATAAAAGGAGTCTGTCACTATGGGAATGAATCTGAGAGGAAGAAGCTATCTCAAGCTGCTCGATTACTCGCCGGCGGAGATCCGGTATCTGCTCGATATGGCCAAGCAGTTCAAGGCGCTCAAGCGCGCCGGGGTGCCCCACCGCTATCTGGAGGGCAAGAACATCGTGCTCCTGTTTGAAAAGACCTCCACGCGCACCCGCTGCTCCTTCGAGGTGGCCGGGAGGGATCTCGGCATGGGCGTGACCTATCTCGATCCCGGCAGCTCGCAGATGGGCAAGAAGGAGAGCATCCCCGACACCGCGCGCGTGCTCGGCAGGCTCTACGACGGCATCGAGTACCGCGGCTTCAGCCAGCAGCTCGTCGAGGAGCTGGCCGCCTACGCGGGCGTGCCGGTCTGGAACGGCCTGACGGACGAATTCCACCCCACGCAGATGCTCGCGGACCTGCTGACCATCGAGGAGAAGTTCGGCCATCTCAAGGGCATCAACTTCACCTATATGGGCGATGCGCGCAACAACATGGGCAACTCCCTCATGGTGGCCTGCGCGAAGATGGGCCTCAACTTCACGGCCTGTGCGCCGAAGGAGCTCTTCCCGGCCGAGGAGCTGGTCGCCAAGGCCCGCGCCATCGCGGCCGAGAACGGCTGCACCGTCACGCTCACCGAGGACGTGGACGAGGGCTGCCGGGACGCCGACGTCCTGTACACGGATATCTGGGTGTCCATGGGCGAGCCGGACGAGGTCTGGGAAAAGCGCATCAGCCTGTTGAAACCCTACCAGGTCAACGCCGCCGCCATGGCGAAGGCCAGGCCCACGGCCATCTTCATGCACTGCCTGCCCTCCTTCCACGACACCCGCACCACCATCGGCGCGGATATCGCCCGGCGCTTCGGCATCGAGGAAATGGAGGTTACGGACGAGGTGTTCGAGTCCAAGCAGTCCGTCGTCTTCGACGAGGCCGAGAACCGCATGCACACCATCAAGGCCGTGATCTACGCCACGCTCTGCTGAGGCAAGTTTTCAGCGCAAAAAAGCCCGGTGAATTCGTACTATGCGCGAATTCACCGGACTTTTTTACTGTCTGCTTGTTTTTCCTGCCGCAGGGGCAGGCCTCTCCCCTGCGGCAGGAGTTCCTTCGCGTCCTCCCATCTAAAAACCGAAAGCCAAACTATCGTTTGTCGTCCCGCTGTATGCTCACAGACGGAGCTCATGGCGTCCGGCGCAAAGCTCAAGGCTCCTGCCGCCGACCGTCAGCCGCGCCGTGCAGTTGGCCGGGATCGAAACGGTATAGACGGTCTTGCCGTCTGTTCTCTCCCAGCCGGATTCCACCGTGCCGTAAACGCTGTCGTAGCTGGCTTTTGCAAAGGTAAAGTGCCCTCCCGGCTGCGGAGCGATGGTGAAATGGTTCTCTCCGTCGACCCGGATGCCGCACATGGTCTTAAACAGCCACTCGACGACCGCGCCCTTGGAGTAATGGTTGAGACTGGCGATGCCGCCCTGGGCCTCGGTGCCCTCCCAGCTCTCCCAGATGGTCGTGGCGCCCGCCTTCGGCATGAAGAGCCAGCCGGGCATTTCCTCGTTCTCCAGCAGCCGGTAGGCCGCCTCAAGGTCGATCTCCGTGAGCACGTCCAGAATCAGCGGCGTGGAGAGGAAGCCCGTGCCCAGCCGCCAGCCGTAGTGTTCGAGAGCTTTGATCAGGCGCTTTTCGGCAAAAGCCGTCTGCTCCTCGTTCAGTAATTCAAAGGCCAGCGGCCGCACCAGCTGGGCCTGCCGGTCGGTGTCGAGGTCTTTTCCGAATTCCTTCTGATAGGCCGCCTTGCATTTTTCGGACACGGCGCGGTATTTTGCCGCGTCCTCCGGGTGCTGCAGCTCCTCCGCGATCTTCGCCAGGCAGCACAGGACATAGGCGGTGTAAGCGGTGCTGACCTCGGGATGGGGCAGCACCATGTCCTTCCAGTCGTTGGGCTTGACGTCCGCGGGCTCGGCCCACTCGCCGTAGCTCTGCCCCTTGCGCACGACGCCGTCGGGGGAAACACGGCGGATCATAAAGGCGGCATACTTCTTCATGCGATCGTAATACTCTGTGAGAATATTACGGTCGCCGTACTTTTTCCAGAAGCGGTAAGGCAGCAGGATCCCCACGTCCGACCAACCCACCGAGCCGTTCATCGTCCACATGTAAAAGTCCACGCCGCCGTAGGGCGCGA
>CAMHMZ010000049.1 GCA_946186375.1 uncultured Clostridia bacterium | reverse complement strand
CCGCCGAGGTCACCATCAACTACGTCATCACCGACGTGGAGAAGAAGCGCAAGTTTGTCTGCGTGGACGTCAACGACATCCCCGAGGTCGCCGTCGTCGATCCCGAGATGATGTACTCCATGCCCGTCGCGCTCACCGCTGCCACCGGTATGGACGCCCTGACCCACGCCATCGAGGGCTACATCACGAAGGGCCACTGCGCCATCTCCGACATGTTCCATCTCGAGGCCATCCGCCTCATCGCGAAGAACCTGCGCGCCGCCGTCAAGAACGACCCCGAGGGCCGCGAGGGCATGGCGCTCGGCCAGTACATCGCCGGCATGGGCTTCAGTAACGTCGGCCTCGGCATCGTCCACTCCATGGCGCACGGCCTCAGCGCCCTGTACGACACGCCGCACGGCGTCGCCTGCGCGATCCTGCTGCCTCTGGGCCTCGAGTACAACGCCCCCGTCTCCGGCGAGCGCTACCGCGCCATCGGCAAGGCCATGGAGGTCCCCTACATCGACACGATGAACGACGAGGAAGCCGCCAAGGCCACCATCGCCGCCGTCAAGAAGCTCGGCGCCGACGTGGGCATCCCGGCCGACCTCAAGGAGATCCTCAAGGACGAGGACGTGCAGTTCCTGTCCGAGAGCGCCTTTGCCGACGCCTGCTGCCCGGGCAACCCCCGCGACACCTCCGTCGAAGAGATCGCCGCGCTCTACCGCAGCCTCATGTAAATCCCGAACAAAAACCGGGGATGTGAAGTCTTCACATCCCCGGTTTTTCTTGTCTGAAAACTAAGCTTTCTTCCCCTTCAGCTTGTAGATGACGAGCGAGAGGAGGCCCCAGTAGGCCGCGGCAAGCAGGAGCGTCACGAGGCACATCAGATCCGAGCGCGGTGCGATGCCCACCAGGATCAGCACCGGCGCGCCGAGGACGATGCCGAAGCTGCTGCCGGTGATGAGGTTGTTGGCCGCGGGCGTGGCGAGATCGGGGTCTATTTCACGCAGCAGCAGGACGCCGGAGCTGATCGTACCGGTCATCATGCCGTACATGGAGATGAGCCCCTCGTAGTAGTAGCCCGGGTAGACCCGCTTGCAGACGGCGCTCAGATGCAGCCAGGTGACCACGGCGCCCGCGACGCTCAGCAGCACGAAGGGCAGCCACAGTCCGCGGATATCCTCGAGGTTGATGGAGCCGATGCCCGCGACGATCATGACGTCGAAGAAGAAGCCGGAGATGCGGTTGAGCAGATAATTGTTCTGATACTGACGGCGGATGAGGCCGCTCTTGCGCCCCTTCTCCAGCAGCACGCGCACCAGCATCGCCAGCGCCGCGCCGATGATGAAGTTGAAGCCCCAGATCAAGGTGTTCACCGTTCCGGCCAGGCCAGCGGAGAGGGCGGCGATGCCGGAGGTGAGCCCCCAGGCGGCGAGATAGGTCGCGAGATATACGAGGATCACCATCGCGATCTGTACGGAGAGCTTGTCGACAGAGTCGGAAACGGGGATCTCGTCCCGGCCCTGGAAGAAATCGACGCTCGGCTGCTTTTCCTCTCCGCCGCGGGCCGCGCGCAGCTTGCCCTTGCGGGAGAGGACGTTGAGGATGATAACGCCGACGATGCAGGCCACGAGATAGCCCGCCGCGGCGATGGCCAGACCGAAGCTGCGCCCGCCGCCGAAGCCCAGCGCCTCATAGGTCGTGCCGACGTTGTTGGCCTGGCCTGGCCCCTGCCCGTAGCCCATCGGCAGCAGCAGCCCCGAGGCCTTGAAGAGCGTCGGCATCACGGTAAAGCCCAGCAGCATCGTGATGACAAGGCCCGTCACGCCCTGCACCATATAGGTGCTGACGATGACGGCGCCGGATTTGAGCCCCGTCAGATCTGAGGAGCCCTTCTCCTTCTCGGGCGGCACGCGCAGGCTCATGGCGATAAAGCCGAGGGCGATGCCGTGGTAGACGAGCATCTCCATGAGCTGGGTGTCGACGGGCACGAGGCCGAGGAGCTTCACCGCGAGCAGCAGAAAGCCGCCGAGCACGGCCACCGGCATGAGGCTCTTGCGGATGAAGGGCACCTTTTGCCGGAGAAGATTTGCCAGCAGCAGCGTGCCGGAGATGAGGCCGAGCTGGACGATGATGTTCCAAAGAGCGGTATTGGCGGCGGAGTAGTCCATGGTTTATCTTCCCTTCCAGAATTCGCAGTATTTACGCAGGTTCGCGCCCCCGTCGGTGCGAAGCTCGTAGTATTCTCCCTGATAGCTCAAAAGCAGCAGATGCGTCTGCACGACGGCCATGCTGCTCACTTCATGCAGCGGAAAGGCGCGCCCCGCGCAGCAGAGCCGGTCGCCGTACTGGACGAGCGCTCCCGAGCCGAGGATTTCCTCCTTATGCCCGGCGCTGATGCGGGTGAGGCGGATATTTTCGTCGGAAAAGAGCCTGTCCTCCGCGCCGGTCGGCAGCGTGCGCAGCCTGTCCTTCTGCCAGGCGTCCCAGTCGGCAATGGTCTCGAAGGGCCGCGCGGGCTCAAAGAAGCCCGTCGGAGAAAAGCGCGTCTCAAAGCCGCAGGCACAGAAGAGCCGGTCGTCCTTCGTGCGCAGGGTCCCGATCTTTTCGCACTGGGGGCAGAGCCACAGCGCGCGCTCGAGCCCCTCGGCCATGCGCTTTCCGCGGTAGACGACGCGGCGCTCGCGCTGGCGCTGCCAGGCGTTTTCGGCGATGTCGCGGTCGATGGCGGCGTCGACCTCCTCCGCGCTCATGCCTTTGAGTTCCTCCGGCGGATAGACCCGCACCGGCGCGCCGTGGACGGCGCCGCGCCGCACGCCGCGGCCCCAGCGGGGCTTGCTGAGATAGGCGCCCTCGAGCCGGAAGGTCACAAGCGTGGCGCCCGAGCTCTTGGCGAGCTTCCCCGTGGCGGGGAAGACGGGCTGGCTGAGCCCGTCCCAGCACTGCTCGCCCTCGGCGAAGATGCACACGGAGTGCCCCGCGCGCAGATGGCGCAGACAGGCCTTCACCGTGTCCGTGCCGAGCGAGGCCTTGCGGCGGGGGATCGGCGCGACGAGCCATTCCAGCAGGCGCGAGACCACGCCCCAGCGGAAGATGTGCTCACTGGCGACGTAATAGACCTGCTTGTCCCTCAGACTCATCGCCACGAGGAGCGGATCCCAGGCGTTGACGTGGTTCGAGATGAGCAGCACCGGGCCCTCGACGTGCAGATCCTCATGGGTCAGATTGAATTTTCGGCAGAGCCAGCGGTGCACCAGCGCGTACAGGAAGCGCCAGATCCGCTGATGGCGTTCGTATTCTTCCATGCGGCCCACTCCATACAGTACTTTTTGATCATATCATAGCAATCGCATGGGGATTTTGTCAAGAAAGCCGCCTCTCGTTTTCTCTTGAAAACTGAAAAAGCGAGCCTTTGAAAAACAGCGGTTTTCAAAGGCTCGCTTTTTTACTTCTGTCCGAAGAGCGCGGCGGCCTCCGCCAGCTCCTCCCGGATGGCGATATGCTGCGGGCAGACGCCCTCGCAGGCGCCGCAGCGGATGCAGTTGACCGCCTGCTTGCGCCCATGGCCGCCCACGAGCCAGCGCTCCTGCCCCGCGGCCTTGTCAAGATCCTGATACAGGGTGTAGATGTTCTTCGCCGCGAAGGTGCCGGAGATGCCGATCTCCATCGGACAGACCTTGGCGCAGTAGTCGCACTTCGTGCAGGGGATCGTTGGGATCGCGGCCAGGGCGCGGCGCGCTTCATCCACGGCCTGGCGCTGCTCCTCCGTCAGCCCCGAAAAGCTGCGCATGCAGGAGACGTTGTCCTCCACCTGCGCCAGCGTGCTCATGCCCGAGAGCACCACCAGCACGCCCGGCAGGTCGGCCGCGAAGCGGATGCCCCAGGAGGCGGGAGAGGACGCGCTCTCGCACCGCAGCAGCGGCGCCTTCACGCTCTCGTGCGGATCGGCCAGCAGCCCGCCCTTCACGGGCTCCATCACGACGACGGGGCGGCCGTACTTCTGCGCCATCTCATAGACGCCGCGGGACTGGACGGAGGGGCTTTCCCAGTCGGCGTAGTTGATCTGCAGCTGCACGAACTCCGCCTCCGGATGCGCAAGGAAGATCTGCTCGAGCTCCTCCGGCGTGGAGTGGAAAGAAAAGCCGATGTGGCGGATCTTGCCCTCCGCCTTTTTCTGCTTCACAAACTCCCACATGTCGAAATCCTCGAAGACCTGCGTGCGCTTCTCGCCGAGGTTGTGGAGCAGGTAGTTGTCAAAATAGCCCGCGCCGGTGCGCTCGAGCGACTCCTCGAACTGCCGGATGGCGTCCTCGCGCGTCTTGCAGCCGATCCAGGCCGCGTTCTTGGTCGCCAGCTGGAAGCTCTCGCGCGGGTAGCGCTCCACGAGCGCCTTGCGCACGACCTCCTCCGAGCCCTGATAGGCCCAGGCCGTGTCAAAGTAGGTAAAGCCCGCCTCCATGAAGCAGTCGACCATCTGCTTGATCTGCTCCAGATCGAAGTCCTCGCCCTTTCTGGGCAGGCGCATCATGCCGAAGCCCAGCTTTTTGATCTCTTTTTCAAAGAATACCATGTGTTTTCCCCTTTCGCTCTGATCCGCCGCGCGCCTGTCGGCGCGCCTTCCCGATAAACCTCTTGCTAATAAGAATAGCACAGCATCAAAGCGACGCGCAAGTGCTTTCTCATGCGCCGCTCTGCGGGGCGAAATAATGCTCCGCGGCGTAGCGAAAATGATCCTCGAAGCGGCGGATCGCCTCGCGGACGATCTTTTTCGTCGGGAAGAAGACGTCGTAGGCGTGGAACCAGTCCCGGTAGACGTCGCAGGAGGCCTCGACGCCCGCCTCGCGCAGATGGCGCACGTAGTCCAGCGTCTCACAGTAAAAGGGCTCGATATCCCCGACGAAGGTGTAGCAGGGCGGCAGCCCCGAATAGTCCTTCCGCCGGGCGGGGGCTGCGTAGCAGGAGACGAGGTCCGTGCCGTAGGCCTCGCGCAGATAGCGCTTCCAGGCCCGGCGATTGCGCTTCGTGTTCCAGTTCGGCGCGTGGTTGTCCACCGAGGAGGGGGTGTCCCGGTCGTCGAGCATGGGGTAGAGCGGCATCTGGAAGGCGATGTTCACCTCGCCCCGGTCGCGCGCGAGCATGCACAGCGCCGCGGCCATGCCGCCTCCGGCGCTCTCGCCGCCGACCATGAGCTGGTCGGAGCGCACGCCGAGCTCGTCGGCGTGCTCTTTGAGATACAGCAGCGCTGCGTAGCAGTCGTGCAGCGCGGCGGGATAGGGGTGCTTTTTCGACAGGCGGTAGTCCGGCGCGACGAGCACCGCGCCGAATTTCACGACGAGCGAGAGCGCCCGCGTGGCAAACACATCCTTGGCCGAGCCCGACTGATAGCCGCCGCCGTGGATCCACAGCACGCCCGGCACCTTCTCGCCCGGCTTTTCGAGCGGACGGAGGATCAGCAGCTTGATGCGGTGGCTGCCGACGGGCAGGACGCGCTTTTCCGTGAGAAAGAGATGTCTGGACATACCGCCGCCCTCAGAAGAAAAAGCGCTTGCGCAGGACCTGCCGCAGCGGGGGGATCATGCCCGCGATCAACAGGAAGAGGCCCGCTGTGCCGAAGCCAGAGAGCGAATAGAGGCTCCAGCGGAACATCTCCGCGCCAAAGCTGATGTGCTCGAAAAACTCCACCAGCACCGTAAAGCCGCCGAGCAGGAGCAGGAAGCCTCCGAGAATGAAGACCCGGCCGCCCCGGACGTATTTGAGCAGGCAGATGAGCGCCGTGGAGAGCAGACAGCTGGCGAGGATGACCGGGAAGGCGAAGCTCAAAAACCAGTGTCCGCCGGTTTTCAGACAGATATAGAGGACAAAGAGCGCCGCGGCCGCGTGGTCGACCGGCACGAACACCTCGCCCCGCGGCTGGCGGAACCACAGCGGCAGCGCCACGACGACATAGAAGAGCAGGATCCCGCTGAGCACATAGCCGCCCCAGCGCAGCGCCCCGTAGAGCTTGAAGCAGACGGTCAGCACGACGACGATCGCTGTCAGACAGATGACCGTCAGCGCGACGGCGCCCGACAGGGCGGACTCGCGGTGCGCGCGCGGATAGTGATCGGGGTAGGCGGGCTCAGCTGTGGTCTCGCCGGGGTTCCAGACCGGCGTCTGGCACAGCGGGCAGCTCTGAGCGCCCTCCTGCAGCCGGACGCCGCATTTGACACAATACATGGTTTCTATCTCCTGTTGCTTTCGATCTCGACCGCGATCCCGAGCTCGACGAGCCGGGAGAAAAAGCGGCGCTCCAGCTCCGACTCGCGGATGCTGCGGATCATGTTGATATAGGTCTTCCCCCCGTAGCTGAGCACCGAGCAGTTGTTCGGATAGCTGCGCTGCGGGCCGATGATGAACTCCATGCGCTGCACATAGGGGCGCATCACCTCCGGCAGGGGGAGATTTGTGATATTCGAGATGTTGAGGCTGCCGCCGCTCTCGCCGCTGCGCCGGTAGACCCCGTCCATCACGAGGTTTTTCAGAAACACCGGGGCCAGCCGCAGCGCTATGATCTGCTGGGGCTGGACGTTGGCGGCGATCATGCCGGCCATGTTCTGTGGCGTCGCGCCGAGACAGAGCTGGTGGTAGATCGAGCGGCAGAGCTCCTCGAAGCGGTAGTCCCCGTAGCGCGGATCGACGCCGACGTTGATGACGAGGGAGAAATTGCGGAGCGTGCGGCTGTTGTAGAGCCGCCGCAGGTCGACCGGGATCGTGATCTTCACGGGCCGCTGCCTGCGCCGCGGGCGCTCGGCGTTCTGCATGGCGATGATGCTCTCGGCCATCACGGCGGCCAGCAGCGCCGTGACCGTCACGCCATAGCGGTGGGCCGTGTCCAGCAGGGCCTGCGTGTCCACGACGCCGGTCGTGAGCGTCCTGAAGCCGTTCGCCTCGCGCGTCCCGTGCAGGCGGTAGGAGGGCTCCTCCTTCCGCCCGGCGGCGACCTCCGCGGCGTTTTTCAGAAAGCTGTCCTCCAGCTCCTCGCTCTCCGGCTCCCGGCTGAGATCGCGGATGAGCCCCTCCCGGGGGATGGCGAGGCCGTATTTGAGCTCCAGATAGCGTGCGACGAGGTTTGCCAGAAAGACGCTGCCGCCGCGCCCGTCCGTCAGCGCGTGGAAAAACTCCACCGCGATGCGGTTTTTATAATATAAGATCCGGAGACAGTTGCGCCGGAGCTCCCGGCTGCTCATATAGGTGAGGGGGTAGGCGTAGTCGCTCTGCACCTGCACCGGGCGCTCGCTCTCCTCGAGGTAATACCAGAAAAAGCCCTTGCGGAGCGTGACGAAATAGGAGGGGAAGCGCCGGCGCAGCTCGTCCGCCGCGCGCTGCAGCAGCGCGGGGTCGACTTCCTCCGAGAGACTGGCCGAGACGCGGAAGACGTTGCACCAGTCGCGCCGCGCGATCGCGGGGAAGATGAGCGCCGCCGTGTCCAGGCGATACCATTTTTTCTGCATGCTTTGCCTTTCCTTTTATTGGTTTTCCGTGCGCGGAGCATTATAGCACAAAAGCGGGAAAACGAAAAGAGGGACGCGAGGGAAGGAGTTTTCAGAAGTCAGTTTTCAGTTTTCAGGAGAGCGCGAGCGAATTCGGAATGCGGAGTTCGGAATTCGGAATGAAGGGAAACGAAGGAGAGAGCGAGATAATTGACGTTACCGTCGTAGGGGGCGATGCCCTCATCGCCCCGTGCGGTACAATCAGAAAAAATATAATAATCCCCGGCGAAAACGTACTATTCTACGAATTCGCCGGGGATTTTTGCATATGATCGGCTCGCTTCTGCCGGGCCGTCGAGGGACGCCAGCCCCTACGGCATCATTTCAAACTCAGCGGTAAATTAGAGTTTAGCGAAGAATTCGGAATTCGGAGTTCGGAATGCGGAATGAAGAGAAACGAAGGATTAATGCGGAAAATGACGTTTCTCTTTCTGAAAACTAAAAACTAAAAACTGAAAACTAAATACCCGTTTACCGTGCCGAGAGGGTTGCCTCCAGCTCGTCCAGCTCCCGCAGGAAGAGGGCGGCCTCGCCGTCGGAGGGCATCAGGAAGCCCGTGCGCGGGGAGACCGTGAAGTCCATCACGGCCGGGCCGTCCATGAGGCAGCTGCGCTTGAACTGCTGGCTGAAGAGACGCTTGCACCAGCTTCTGAGCCACCGCAGCAGCTCCTCGTCCGTAAACTCGTCCCCGTAGGCGGCCTTCGCCAGACGGTAGGTCTTCGCCGGGCCGAAGCCGTCGACCAGGATGTGCCAGGTGAAGAAATCCTGCAGAGAGTAGGAGCCGACGGCGTCCTCGCTCTTCTGCTCGATCATGTCGTCGTGGATCGGCAGCAGCTCCGGGGTTACGGGGCAGTCGAGCACGTCGTAGAGCGCGGCCTTGAGCACCTTGTCGTCGGTTTTGGCGGCGATGTGGCTCACGGCGGCGCGCACCTGGGTCTTCGTCAGGCCGAGGTTCACGTCGTACATGCTGGTGTGGTCGCCGTTGTAGGTGCACCAGCCGTCGATGAACTCGCTCAGATCCTCCGTGCCCACGTCGAGGCCGTTGACCTTGTTGGCAATGTCCATCAGCACCTGCGTGCGCTCGCGCGCCTGGGCGTTTTCAAAAGCGATGGAGTAGTCGTCGTGGGCGTGGCCGATGTCGTCGAAGTGCTGATAGACGCTCTTGCCGATGTCGATGACGTGCACCTCGCAGCCCCACTGCTCGGCCACGATGATGGCGTTGGATTTGGTGCGGCTGGAGGTGCCGAAGCAGGGCAGCGTGCAGGCCACGACGTTCGTGGAGGGCAGGCCCATGCGCTTGACAGCCATGGCGCAGACCATCACGCACAGCGTCGAGTCGACGCCGCCGGAGATGCCGACGACGCAGTGGTCAAGATGCGCATACTCCATGCGCCTGACAAGCCCGGATACCTGCATGTCGAGCATCCGCTCGCAGTAGGCGGGCAGCGCCGCCGGATCCTCGGGCAGATGCGGGTGCTTGGCGCAGACGCGCGTCAGCGCGGTGTCGACGCTCTTGCAGGCCCAGTCGCACAGGTCGATATCCTCGTCGGGCCAGGCGAAATCCTCCGCGCCGCGGCGGAGATGGATGAGGGCCTGCACGTCGATCTCGCTGACGGCGAGGCTGGCGCGGGCGGCGCCGAGCTGCTCGTCCTGCGCGAGCACCCTGCCGTTTTCGGCAACGAGGCAGAGGCCGGAGTACACGCGGTCCGTGCTGCTCTCGCCCTTGCCGGGGGCGGCGAGGACGAGACCGGCCCTGAAGTGCCGGGAGTCATGCCGCGCGGCGAGCAGCGCGTCGGCCGTGCTGTCAACGGTCTCGGCAAAGGAGCTCATCTGGGCGATCAGCGTCGCGCCCGCACCCGCGAGCACGGCGGCGGGGCGCTCGAGCGCGTCCCGGTCGTCCCCGAGCTCCACGGCCACCTGCAGCTCCGGCAGGGCGCTGCAGCGGAAGAGCCCGTCGGCCGGCAGGGCCAGCAGCTCGCCGCCGGAGATCGCGGCGGCGGCGCTCTCCACGCGGGCGCCCTCGGCCAGCGGCAGGCCGACGAAGACCAGCATGTCGCTGCCCGCGGTGGCTGCCACGACCGTATCGAGCGCGCGGCGCGCGCCGTCGAGCAGGACGCGGTGGGACAGCAGATCGAAGCAGGTCACGCCCGTCAGTGTCAGCTCCGGGAAGACCAGCACCTTCACGCCCAGCTTGTCCGCCTCGCGGATGCATTCGATCACGCGCGCGGCGTTATAGTCGCAGTCGGCCACCTTGATGACGGGGCTGGCCGCGGCGACCTTGACAAATCCGTCTTTCATATCAAAATCCTTTCTCCTTTGCCTTCCCCCTCGGGGGAAGGTGGCGCGGGACGCGCCGGATGAGGGGCGTGCCCCGCGTTGAGATTTTTTAAAGTTTCACTTTCTCCGCAATATAGGCCTTGACCTCCGCGATGGGCAGGCGTACCTGCTCCATGCTGTCGCGCTCGCGAACCGTCACGCAGCCGTCGGTCTCGGAGTCAAAGTCGTAGGTGATGCAGAAGGGGGTGCCGACCTCGTCCTGGCGGCGGTAGCGCTTGCCGATGGAGCCGGTCTCGTCATAGTCGCACATGAATTCCTTCGAAAGCTCGTCGCAGATGGCGAGCGCGGGCTCTGCCAGCTTCTTGGAAAGCGGCAGTACCGCGGCCTTGATGGGCGCGATGGAGGGCTTGAGGCGCAGCACGACGCGCGTGTCGTTCTTCTCGGCGTCGACGACCTCCTCGTCGTAGGCCTGGCACAGCAGCGCCAGCACCGTGCGGTCGAGCCCGTAGGTGCTCTCGACGATATAGGGGATGTAGCGCTCGGCGGTGAAGGGGTCGATGTATTCGAGCTTCTGACCGCTGTATTCCTGGTGGCGGCTCAGGTCGAAGTCGGTGCGGTCGTGCGTGCCGTTGATCTCGCCCCAGCCGAGGCTCGGGAACAGAAATTCGATGTCGCAGGCGGCCTTGGCGTAGTGCGCCAGCTTCTCGTGGTCGTGGAAGCGGAGGTTCTCCTCGGGCAGGCCGAGATCCATGAAGAACTGCTTGCCGAAGGCCTTGAAGTAGTCGTAGAGGTCGAGGTCGTCGCCGGGCTTGCAGAAGGTCTGGAACTCCATCTGCTCAAACTCGATGGTGCGGAAGGTGAAGTTGCCCGGGGTGATCTCGTTGCGGAAGGCCTTGCCGATCTGGCCGATGGAGAAGGGGAGCTTCGTGCGCATGGTGCGCAGGACGTTGGGGTAGTTCACATACTCGCCCTGGGCGTTCTCCGGACGCAGGTAGATGACGGACTTGGCGTCGTTCGTAACGCCGCGGAAGGTCTGGAACATGAGGTTGAACTCACGGATGTCGGTGAAGTTGTGCTTGCCGCAGTTGGGGCAGGGGATGTGATGATCCTTGATGTACTGGAACATCTGCTCCTTGGTCATGCCGTCGGCGTGGGCCTCGGGGTCGAAGTCGTCGATGAGGTTGTCGGCGCGGAAGCGCATCTTGCACTCCTTGCAGTCGAGCAGGGGGTCGGCAAAGCTGGCGACGTGGCCGCTGGCCTCCCACACGCGCGGGTTCATGAGGATGTCCGCGTCCACCTCGTAGCTGTTGCGCCGCTCCTGGATGAAGCGCTTGCGCCAGGCGTCCTTGACGTTGTTCTTCAGCCGCGAGCCGAGCGGGCCGTAGTCCCAGGTGTTGGCAAGGCCGCCGTAGATCTCGCTGCCGGCGAAGATGAAGCCGCGGTTTTTGCAAAGGGCGATGATCTTGTCCATGGTTTTTTCGGTGTTTGTCATGTGTTTTGTTTCCTTTCCCCCGCGGCCGGCTGCCGCGGCGAGTAATATGGCGAGTATTATGGTTTTCTCGACAAATACTTATCTTAGCATAGTTTGCCCGGCCGCGCAACGAATACTTGCGCTTTTTTGCCGCTGGCCGGAGAAAGAAATTTTCTTAAACTTGCAAAAGAGGGCTTGTTAACATAATCCGAAAGTTGTAGAATGAGGACAGCAACAGAGGAACAGGGATCAACAAGATGAAAAAAGAGAGAAAACCGAGCGCTGCGCGGCCCGCGGCTGTGGGCACGGCGGCGGAAAACAGAAAAAAGAAAACGCACGGGAAGGCGAAAACGATCGGCGTCGTGCTGCTGGTCTATCTGGCTTTCCTGCTCGCGGCGGCCGCGGTGCTGGACGGGCGTCACGCGGTCGTGACGCTCAATGGCCCGGAGGAGATGCGCGTGGAGGTCGGCGGGGAGTATATCGATCCCGGCGCCAGCGCCGTGTCCGACGGGCGGGTGTTCGGCCGCTCGAAGAGGCCGCTGGCCCTCACGGCCGACCGCACGGTGGACACCTCGCGCCCCGGCGAGACGGTGCTCAGCTACCGCGCGTCCGTTCTGGGCAGGGCGGTCGTCGCCGAGCGGCGCGTCATCGTGCAGGACACGACGCCGCCCGTCATCACGCTCACCGAGAGCGACGCGCTCACGAGCTGGTTCACCGGCTTTGAGGAGCCGGGCTACCGGGCGGAGGACAACGTCGACGGCGATCTGACCGAGCAGGTGCAGCGCATCGAGCTTGCCGACCGCGTCGTCTACACCGTGGCGGACTCCTCCGGGAACGAGGCCACGGCCGAGCGGCCCATTCACTACAGCGTCAGCACGCCCGTCATCAGCCTCGTCGGCGGCAGCGACGTGACGGTCCCGGCCGACCTCTTCTTTGAGGAGCCGGGCTATCGCGCCATGGACAGCCTCGGCAACGATCTGACCGAACACGTGGTCGTCAGCGGCAGGGTTGTGCCCTATCAAGTGGGCACCTATGAGCTGCGCTATACGATCGAAAACGAGCTGGGCGACGCCGCGACGGCCCGGCGGCGGGTCAATGTCGTCCCGGCGCAGGTCCCGGAGGTGGTCTACCCAGACCGGGCCACGATCTATCTCACCTTTGACGACGGGCCGGGGCCCTACACGGCGGCGCTGCTGGACGTGCTGGCCCGATACGGCGTGAAGGCCACCTTCTTCGTCACCGACCAGTATCACGGGGACTATGCCGATCTGATCGGCCGCGCGTACCGCGAGGGGCACAGCATCGGCGTGCACACCTATACGCACGCGCTCGACTGGAGCATGTACCAGAGCGAGGAGGCCTTTTTTGACGATTTCATCGCCATGGAGGAGATTATCAGGGAGCAGACGGGAAGCTACACGAAGCTCTTCCGCTTCCCGGGCGGCAGCTCGAACACCGTCAGCCGCTTCAACCAGGGGATCATGACGCGCCTGACCGAGGACATGACCGCCATGGGCTACGTCTATTTCGACTGGAACGTCTCGAGCGGCGACGCCGGGGAGACGACCAGCACCAGCAAGGTGGTCGAAAACGTCTGCGCGGGCGTCAGCGGCAAGAGCGTCAGCGTCGTGCTGCAGCACGACATCAAGGCCTTCAGCGTCGACGCCGTGGAGCAGATCATCCTCTGGGGCAAGAGCCACGGCTACGCCTTCGCCGCCCTCGACGAGACCAGCTATCCCGCGCACCACAGCGTGAACAATTAGTCGGAAGTCAGTTTTCAGTTTTCAGAAAAGGAAACGGAAAGTTATCGCATGGCATCAGATGCTGCCGCAGGGAAGGGACTCGTGCCTCCCGACGCGGCGAAACCAATTTTCAAAAAATGTTCGGTGAATTCGCACATATTACGAATTCACCGAACATTTTTGCCGAAACAAGAGAAGTGCTGCCGGGCGGGGCAAGGGCACCCCTGCTCGGCAGCCTCTGCTTGTCGTGTTTTATCCTTCGTTCCGGATTTGTTGATATACTGACTTCTGAAAACGAAAGATCCGTCACTCCGCAAAGAGCGGGGTGGAGAGATAGCGGTCGCCGGTGTCGGGCAGGAGGACGACGATGGTCTTGCCCGCGTTCTCCGGCCGTTTGGCCAGCTCGATCGCGGCCCAGGCCGCAGCGCCCGAGGAGATGCCCACCAGCACGCCCTCGCTCCGGCCGATGCGGCGGCCGACGGCGAAGGCGTCCTCGTTCGTGACGGGGATGATCTCGTCATAGATGGCCGTGTCCAGCACCTCCGGCACGAAGCCCGCGCCGATGCCCTGGATCTTGTGCGCGCCGGCTACGCCCGTGGAGAGCACCGCCGAGCTTGCCGGCTCCACCGCCACGACCTTGACGGCCGGATTTTTGCTCTTGAGATACTTGCCCACGCCCGTGACCGTGCCGCCGGTGCCGACGCCCGCGACAAAGATATCGACCTTGCCGTCGGTGTCCGCCCAGATCTCCGGGCCGGTGGTCTCGAAATGCGCCTTCGGGTTGGCGGGATTGACGAACTGGCCGGCGATGAAGCTGTTCGGGATCTCGGCAGCGAGCTCCTCGGCCTTCGCGATGGCGCCCTTCATGCCCTTGGCGCCCTCCGTGAGCACCAGCTCCGCTCCGTAGGCCTTCATGAGAAGCCGGCGCTCCACGGACATGGTCTCGGGCATGACGATGATGAGGCGATAGCCGCGCGCCGCGGCGACGGCCGCCAGGCCGATGCCGGTGTTGCCCGAGGTCGGCTCGATGATCACAGAGCCCTCCTTCAGTACGCCGCGCGCCTCGGCGTCGTCGATCATGGCGCGCCCGACGCGATCCTTCACGGACCCGGCGGGGTTGAGATACTCGAGCTTTGCCAGCACGGCGGCCCGCAGGCCTTCTTCCTTTTCAATGTGCGTCAGCTCCAGCAGCGGCGTGCCGCCGATCAGCTGGTCGACCGCGGTATAGATCTTAGCCATGGTGATGCGCTCCTTTACATTCCTAATTACCTATGGGTTTGGTGTGTTTTAAAGTATAGCCTCTTTTCTCCCGCCTGTCAAGACCGGACTTAAGATTTTTTCACAATTTCGGCGGGCGATTGTTCACAATTTGTCCGCAAACGGCGTGGAGGCCGTGCTATAATCGCGATATCCTTCGGAGGTGCCTATGAAACAGTTTCTGTATTTTATCGTCGATCTGGTGGCGCGCATCCACGACCGGATCCTGATGCTCAATGACGGCTTTCCCACCATCATGTCGGACAAGCAGCTGCATTTTCTGGTGATCGGCGTGCTGGGCATGCTGCTTTTCATGCTGATCCACCCGCTTTTTAAGTCTCTTGTCAAGCATGGGCACGTGATCGCCATCTCATGGTTTTACGTCTTCACGCTGATCCTGGTCCTCACCTTCGCCATCGAGATCGGCCAGCAGGTGACGCACACCGGCTCCATGGAGTTTGAGGACATCGTCTTCGGCGTCTTCGGATTTCTGATCATGTTCACATTCTTTACGCTCATCCGCGGGATCGTCATGCTCCTGAGCCGCCCGCGGAAAAAGCGCGCGGCGCAGAAGGAGCTCTCCTGACAGCCGCGGCGAAGTGCAGAAAAAACCGGCACGGGACAGGGAAGAACATTCCCCGTCCCGTGCCGGTTTCCTTATGGAAAGCCGCAGGCCGATTGCTTTTTTATACTAGAACCTCATGAAAAGCTTTAATCGCTTAAAGGTTTTCATAGCGCCATAGGGCGCGTAGAGGTTCTGTATGAGACGTGTTTTCAGCGTTTTGCGCTGAAAACGTCGCAGAAACTGCGGCTTTCCTGATTAAAGAATTTAATCAGGAAATAGTATTAATCAGAAGACAAAGATCGTCGGACTTCTATCAGCGTTTCATACCCGTCACTTCAGATCTTCCCCGCGGATGTAGCGGCCGAGCGGGCGGTACAGCAGCGCCGCCAGCACGAGGCAGAGGATCATGTCGATGAGCATGTAACTGCCGTTATAAAGGAAGGAGTAGAACCAGGGGGTCGTCATGGTCATGCCGAAAAAGCTCTCGGGCATGTATTCGCCCCAGACCCACACGCCGACGAGATAGTGCACGAGAAAGCGGGCGAGCGAGCCGACGGCGGTGCCGATAAACAGGCCGCCGCGCTGCTTATGGAACAGGCCGGCCAGGCCCAGCACCGTGAAGGCCACGATGTAGTCGCCCAGCATGGACTGCCAGCCCCAGGCGTAGGCCCCGTCGAGCAGCAGCTGCAGCACGGAGTAGACGAAGCTGGCCAGCATGCCCGGGCCGAAGCCCCAGCGGGCGCAGTAAAAGAAGATGGGCAGCATGGCCACGGTGATGGAGCCGCCCTGGGGCAGCTCGAAGAGCTTGAGATAGCTCAGCACCTGGGCCAGCGCGACGAACACAGCGCCCTCGACCAGGGCGCGCAGGGTGAGATTTTTCTTCATGGTGGTTTCCTCCTAAAAGTTTTTGGAAGCGGAGGGATGAAAAAACCGCAGGCTCGCAAAAAAGCGAACCTGCGGCAGATATCATGCCTCTGTTTCCTACGCCGGCATTACCCGGATCAGGTTCGAGGGTTTAGAACGTCGATTCGTTCCTTCTCAGCCGGGAAGACCCAGCACCCCTTTTGCATTTGAGATTGTAGACCTTTTGACGCTCTTTGTCAAGCGCCAAAGCTCCTGGCCTTGTCGAGAATGAACTGGCGAAGCCAGGGCCCGGCTTCGGGGTTGGCGAGCGCAAAATCGATGATCGACTCGAGATAGCCCGTGAGGTTGCCGGTGTCGTAGCGGCGGCCCTCAAAGTCCACGGCGCACATGGGCTCGCGGTGGCAGAGCGTGCGCATGCCGTCGGTGAGCTGGATCTCGTTGTTGCGGCCGGGCGCGGTGTGCTCCAGCACGTCGAAAATGCCGGGCGTGAGCACATAGCGGCCGAGGATCGCGTACTGCGAGAGCTTTTCCTCCAGCGTCGGCTTCTCGTTCATGTCGCTGATGCGGTAGACCCGCTCGCCGAGCTTCTCCTCGAACTTGACGGAGGAATACTTCACGATCAGCTCGTCCGGTACCTCCCGCACGGCGATGGCCGAGCAGGCGTTGGCCTCGGCAGCCTCCACAAGCTGCTGGAGCACGGGCTTCTGGCTGAGCATGATGTCGTCGCCGAGCAGGACACCGAAGGGCTCGTCCCCGACGAAGCTCTTGGCGCGCCAGATCGCGTGGCCGAGGCCCTTGGTCTCCTTCTGGCGGAGGAAGAACACGTCCGCCATGTCGGCCACAGCACGCACGGTGCGGGCCTCCGACTCCTTCCCGTCGGCCAGCAGGCGCTCCTCCAGGTCCGGGGCGTAGTCGAAATAGTCTTCGATGGGGGACTTGCCGCGGTTGGTGATGATAAGGATCTCCTCCACGCCGGCGGCGACGGCCTCCTCCACGATGTACTGGATGACGGGCTTGTCCACCAGGGGCAGCATCTCCTTGGGGATGCTCTTGGTGTTGGGCAGCAGACGCGTGCCGAGTCCCGCGGCGGGGATGATGGCTTTTCTGACCTTCATGCAAACTCCTTTCGGCCCGCGGCGGGCGGGTCTGTCAGTTCTGATTGACTTTCTCGATGAATTCACGGAAGGCTTTGACCCTGGGCAGCTGGCACAGCAGGGTGTAGCCGATCAGGTAGAGCACCACGGCCTCGCCGAGACCGACGGTCAGGGCGTTGAAGCCGTAGGAGGCGAGAGGGCTGGGAAACTCCTGGAACTGATAGCCCCAGGTGAGCACCGCACCGACGATGACGGCGTTGAACACGACGGGCATCAGACAGCCGAGGATGCGGTTTTTGACGCTGTTGCCTCTCTTGCCGAAGAAGGCGGTGAAGACCCCGGCCAGCAGCGTGGCGAGCGTGCCGAACACGATGTCGAGGGCGCTGTGGGTGTAGAGATTGGCGAGAAAGCAGCCGATCGCGATGCCCCAGACCGAGCTGGGCATGAGGAAGGGCAGCACGGTGAGCGCTTCGCTCACGCGAAACTGCACGAGCCCGTAGCTGATGGGCGCGAGGACGATGGTGAGCACCGCGTAGGCGGCGGCGATGACGGCTGAGACGGCCAGGCGAAGGGTCTTGCTGGACTTTGTCATGTTGGGGTGTACCTCCATTTTTTATATGTGCCGAAGGAGGAACGCCCAACTGCAGCCCGAAAGGGCTCCATTTTTTGGTTCCGCCTGTCGGCGCAAGCTGGGTGTGGAAACCAGCTCGTCGTCAAAAGAAACTCGCTCCATTCCGTTTCCGCGGTTTCCGAAAGAGCCGCGAAAACTGCATATCCGCTCCTTCCTTTTTCCTCTCCAAATCAAAACCGCTTCGCTGGGTTTTGATTTGGCATAACGGGAGAAAAGAAACTCGCTCCATTCCGTTTCCGCGGTTTCCGAAAGAGCCGCGAAAACTGCATATCCGCTCCTTCCTTTTTCCTCTCCAAATCAAAACCGCTTCGCTGGGTTTTGATTTGGCATAACGGGAGAAAAAAGCAGAATTCAGGAGTTTTCTTCTCTTTTATGCAGGGAGTATTCGCAGCCGCAGTAGAGCTGACGGTAGAGGCCGTATTGCTCGGCCAGCTCCGTTGAGCGCATCTCGCGGCCCTGCTTTTTGAAGTCCGAGGGCAGCCAGCTCACGCCCATGGCGCGGCCGATCTCCTCCCCGAGGGCGTTGATGCGCACGGCGTCCTTGTGGCGCGAGAGCGTCAGCGTGGTGCAGAAATAGTCGTAGCCGTAGTGCTTGGCGAGCCTCGCCGTCTCCAGCAGGCGCAGCCGGAAGCACTCCGTGCATCTGGCGCCGCCCTCCGGCTCGTTCTCCAGCCCCTTGACGCGCGCGTCATAGGCCTCGTGCTTCCAGGGCTCGGCCAGGACTTCCACCCGGTCGGCCAGGCCCATCTTTTCGATGAGCTCCACCTGGGTCCTGAAGCGCCGGTCGAACTCCTCCTTCGGGTAGAGGTTGGGATTATACCACAGCAGCGTCACGTCGAAATACTGCGTCAGATACTCCAGCACCGCGCTGGAGCAGGGCCCGCAGCAGCTGTGCAGCAACACGCGGGGCCAGCGCGAGCCCCGCTTCTGAATGATCCGATCCAATTCTTTCTGATAGTTTCTGTTCATGTCTGCATTGTAACACGCCCGGCGGGAAAAAGCTACCCGAAAAATACAAATTATTTAATTAACTTGCGCGGAATTGGGTTTATAGGCGGAAAGATGATTGACGAAAGGGCCGAAAAACCTTATAGTAGCTTATAGTATATAACAGAACCGCAAAGGGAGGCCTCCCCATGGACAACCGTACCAGCAAACAGAATTACTATCTCGACATCGCCGACTCGGTGCTGGAGCGCTCCACCTGCCTGCGCCGCAAGTACGGCGCCATCATCGTGCGCAACGACGAGATCATCTCCACCGGCTACAACGGCGCGCCGCGCGGACGGCGCAACTGCTCCGACCTGGGCGGCTGCGCGCGCGAGAAGCTGCACATCCCCTCCGGCGAGCGCTACGAGCTCTGCCGCAGCGTTCACGCTGAGGCCAACGCCATCATCTCCGCCTCCCGGCGGGACATGATCGGCTCTACGCTGTACCTCGTGGGCCGCAGCGCCCAGACCGGGGAGCTTTTGCCCGACGCGATGTGCTGCTCCATGTGCAAGCGCCAGGTCATCAACGCGGGGATCGACCGCGTCGTCATCCGCGTGGATGAGAAGGTCTACCGGACGATCCCGGTGAGCGACTGGATTGAGAACGACGATTCGATCTTCCTCGAGCTCTGAGCGCAAAGGGGGCGGCAGCATGAGCGAAAATGTGATCTTCTGCTTCTCCGGCAGCGGCAACTGCCTCGACATCGCGCGCACGATCGCCGCAAAGCTCGGCGACACGGACATCGTGCTGATGCGGCGCGAGCCCACCGTCACCGACGCCTCGCACGCCCGGCGCGTGGGCTTCGTCTTCCCCTGCTACGCGGGGGGACTGCCCGGGCATGTGGAGGACTATGTGAAAAAGATCCGCGTGGGCGACGCCTATACCTTCGGCGTCGTCAGCTGCGCGGCCTATCCCGGCGTCGGTCTGCGCCGGATCGACCGGATCCACCCCCTGCGCTACTGGACGGTCATCAGCCATCAGAGCGCCTGCATCTGGCTCATGCCGCACACGACGATGCTCCCGCCCTTGAAGGCGGAGGCGGCGCAGCGGCGCGCCGAGCTCCTCGCGGAGCAGGCAGCCCAGGACATCCTCGCCGGCGTCGAGACCGACTGCCATCCGCCGGAGAACAGCTTCAACAAGCTGGAGACTGCGCTCTGGCCGACGCTGTGCAAAAAGAAGGCCGCGGCGCTGACCGTGGACTATAAGTGCCTCTCCTGCGGCCAGTGCGTGAGGCTCTGCCCCCAGGGGAACATCCGCCTTGTGGACAAGCAGCCGGTCTTTGGGAAAAACTGCATCGGCTGTCTGAGCTGCCTGCAGTTCTGCCCGCGGCAGGCCATCCACATGGGCGGCCCCACGCAGACGCGTGAGCGCTGGCACAACCCGAACGTCGAGGCCGCCGACCTCATGCAGAAGCTCATCCATATCGATTAAAGAACACCGGGGCTGTGAAAAACCTTTTTCACAGCCCCGGTGTTCTTTAGTTTTTAAGTTTTAAGTTTTTAGTTTTTAGGAGAACGACAAATTGGAGTTTATCGCTGAGTTTGAAATGATGTCGTAGGGGCGGCTACCAGCCGCCCGCGGACATGGTACAGAGTTGGCGGGCGGCTGGTAGC
>CAMHMZ010000048.1 GCA_946186375.1 uncultured Clostridia bacterium | reverse complement strand
CGCGGGCGGCTGATAGCCGCCCCTACGACATCATTTCAAACTCAGCGATAAACTCTAATTTGTCGCTTAACTGAAAACTGAATTCTGAAAACTGAAAACTAACCACCGGAGGTTTCTCATGGATCACAACGAGTATATGCGCGAGGCGCTCGCGCTGGCGCGGGAGGCGGCGGCGCAGGGCGAGGTGCCGGTGGGCTGCGTCATCTGCGACGGCGAGGGCCGCGTGCTCGGCCGCGGGCGCAACCGCCGCGAGGAGCGCGGCGACGCTACCGCTCACGCCGAGGTCGAGGCTATCCGCGAAGCCTGCGCCGCGCTGGGCGACTGGCGGCTCGAGGGCTGCACGCTCTATGTGACGCTCGAGCCCTGCCCCATGTGCGCCGGGGCGATCCTGAACGCGCGCCTGCCCCGCGTCGTCTTCGGCGCGCGAGACCCCTCCGTCGGCTGCTGCGGGAGCGTGATCGACCTCTTCTATGAAAAACTGGGCCACCGTCCCGCCGTCATGCCGGGCGTCCTCGCCGACGAGAGCGCGGCGCTCCTGCAGGACTTCTTCAAGGCAAAGCGCTGAGAGTCTCTCCTCTCAGCGTTTTTACCTCGCGAGGGCTTGGTTTGATCGAACGCCCTTGACAAAGTGACCTTTCGTTCTCTATAATAGGTGAACGAAAGGTCACTTGTTTTTTGGAGGTCTTTATGGCAAAGGGCACGAAAGAAAAGATCCTGGCGGCGGCGCTGGAGCAATTTTCGCAAAAAGGCTACGCCGGGACGAACATCCGGGAGCTGGCCGCCTCGCTCGGACTGGTCAAGTCCTCGCTGTACAAGCATTTTGACAGCAAGGAGGCGATCTGGAACGCGCTGCTGGACGAGATGATCGCCTACTATGCCGAGCGCTTCGGCTCACCGGAGCATCTGCCGCCGGTGCCGAAGTCTCCGGAGGAACTGGTGGAGATGACGATGCGAATGGTGAACTTCACGGTCCGTGATGAAAGGATCGTGATGACGCGCAAGGTGCTGACGCTGGAACAGTACCGTGACGCGCGTGCGCGGGAACTGGCAACGAAACACTTCCTGACCGGGCTTACCGACATGTTCAGCCATGTATTTACCGGCATGATGGACAGAGGCCTGCTTCGGAGGGACGATCCCAGGATGCTGGCCTTTGCCTACACGGCGCCGATCTCAGCCCTGATCCATCTCTGTGATCGCGAGCCGGAGAAGACAGAGGAGGCCATGGCGCAAGTCGAGGCCTTCAGCAGACACTTTCTTGCGGCCTATGGGGTGTAGTAAGCATGTTTGATCTGAACAAGTATCTGGATGATCTGATCCTGGACTTGCCATCTATATGGGAGGAAATATCACTCGCGACGGACATGGTATTTGAGAAAGGGAGATCACGAAATCATGCGGATCTATGTTGATTTTGACGATTGCCTGTGCGAGACGGGGCGAGCCTTCTCAAAGCTCGCGCTGGAAATGTTTCATAAGCATGTTCCCTATGACCGGATGCGTTATTTTGAACTGGACAAGTCTTTTGATCTGGATGCGGAACAATACGAGCGTCTTATGCTTCGGGGGCACGAGCCGGAGATCCTGTTGTCGTTTGATGCGACGCCGGGCGCTGCGGAGACCATCAACGAATGGATCTCCTGCGGGCACGAGGTGTCGATCATTACCGGCCGCCCGTCAAGCGTTTATGAGCCGTCCCGGAGATGGCTGGATGAGCATGGGCTCAAGAACGCCGGGCTGTACTGTCTCAACAAATACGGAAGGGATGCCTTTATCAAAAACAGTCGCAGCACGCTTGAGCTGGAGGACTATTACAGGATGAAGTTTGATTACGCCGTGGAGGATTCTCCCAAGGCGTTCCGGTTTTTCGCGCATCTGCCGGAGCTGAAGGTCCTGGTGTTTGACAGGCCGTGGAACAGAGACTGTGCTTTTCCGAACGGGAACTATCAAAGATGCGCCGATTGGGCGAGCATTCGCAGGATCGTCGCGGGTGCGTGAGAGAGACGTGCAAGAAGAAGTATCATTTGTCGGGATATCGCTGAATCGGCATTTGTAAGACCGTCAGGAGTAGCGGGATGTACATTATCAAAGCAGAAGAAGAACAGATAGAAAAAATCGTAGCTATGTCTGTCAGAGCTTTTGAAACAGATGTCACTGTCGGCGGAATAAAAGGCGATTGTCCCCCTGAATATGATTCGATCAAATGGCATCAACAGATGGCCCGGGAGGGGCATTTGTATCAGGCAATGATCGGAAACGATTTGGTCGGGGCTGCCGTTGCATTCCCGGATGAAACAGGAAAAAGCGTATGCATTGGCAGGATTTTTATCGATAGCGTCTATCACAGAAAAGGCTACGGGATTCGCCTGATGGATTGCATAGAAAAGAATTTCCCATGGGCTGCTGCGTTTTATCTGGATACTCCATGTTGGAACGAGCGGACAAATGCTTTTTACAAAAAAATAGGCTATCATATCATAAAAAATGAGGATGGATTCGTCTTTTACCAGAAAAGTAAAAGTGAAACCACTGAGGAGGATATCGGACATGAATAAATATATTGCTTATTGCGGTTTGAATTGTGAGGCGTGTGAGGCACGTCTTGCAACCGTGAACAATGATGATGCGCTGCGCCAGAGAGTCGCTAGGGAGTGGTCTGCGCTGAACGGCGTGGAGATCACGCCGGAGATGATAAACTGCACCGGCTGTCGCCTCGAGGGCGCCAAAACGCCCTTCTGTGAGTCGCTCTGCCCGATCCGCCAGTGTGCTCTGGGGAGAAGTGTGGAGACCTGCGGAGACTGCGGAAAGATGGACGGCTGTGAAAAGCTGCGGATGATCACCGGAAACGATCCTGCCGCGCTGAGAAATCTGAAACCGTATACCTTCCTCACGCTGCGTGACCGCCCGGCACTCATGGACCGGGCGGCGGTCTGGTTTCACGAAAAATGGGGCGTGCCGACGGAGGCTTATCTTGACTGCATGACGGCCTGTCTGAACCGGGAGACGGAATACGACTGGTATCTGTGTCTCGACGGCGAGCGGATCGTCGGGGGGCTCGGCGTCATCGAAAACGACTTCCATGACCGCAGGGATCTGTCGCCGAACGTCTGCGCGGTATACACCGAAGAAGACTGCCGGGGCCGGGGGATCGCCGGGCGGCTGTTGGATCTGGCCGTGGACGACATGCGCAGCAAGGGCATTGCGCCGCTGTATCTGGTCACCGATCACACCGGCTTTTACGAGCGCTACGGCTGGGAATTTTTCTGCATGGTGCAGGGCGACGGCGAGCCGGAGCCGACCAGGATGTATATCCACCGCTGAAAGGGATCATTGGGCCGAAAGGCTGAATGAAATAGTTGTTTCAGGAGCGTAGTGTTTGAAAACCACCATCACACCGGAGATTGCGGGCTGACCGGGAGCTTTGACCGCGATCGAACAAGCCTCCCGCCGAAAGGCAATTGAAGATTTTCAGGAGGAAAAACAATGAATACAAATGACACTGCCATTCGTTTGGAAAAACCCGAGGACTACCGGGAAGTCGAAAACCTCGTGCGGGAGTCGTTCTGGAACGTGTACCGGCCGGGCTGCAGCGAGCACTATGTGATCCATGTGCTGCGGGACGATCCGGCCTTTGTCAGGGAGCTGGACTTCGTGCTGGAAAAGGACGGGGTGCTCATCGGGCAGAACATGTTCATGCGCACCGTCATCGACGCCGACGACGGCCGGACGGTCGACGTGCTGACCATGGGGCCGATCGGCATCACGCCGTCTCTCAAGCGCCGCGGCTACGGCAAGAAGCTGCTGGACTACTCGCTGGAAAAGGCGGCGGCCCTTGGCTTCGGCGCGGTACTGTTTGAGGGGAACATCGGCTTTTACGGCAAGTGCGGCTTTCGCTATGCCCGTGAGTTCGGTATCCGCTATCACGACCTGCCGGAGGGCGCGGACGACTCCTTCTTCCTCTGCAAGGAGCTCGTCCCCGGCTATCTCGACGACGTCACCGGCGTCTATCGGACCCCGCGGGGCTACTATGTGGACGACGCGGACGTGGAGGACTTCGACAAGGCCTTTCCGCCGAAGGTGAAGCTGAGACTCCCGGGACAGATCTTCTGAATCGAGTGGCGAACTGACAGCGGGAGCCGGTGCGTTCCAACGCGCCGGCTCTTGCATAAGCAAAAGGAGCACGGAGGTTTGCATGAAAGCTATTGTCCTGTATATCCACGGCAGGGGCGGCAGCGCCGCGGAGAGCGAGCATTACCGGCCGCTCTTTCCCGGCTGCGAGGTCCTGGGGCTTGATTATCGGAGCTCCACCCCCCGGGAGGCCGGGCGGGAGCTCCGCGAAGCCGTGGAAGAATTCAAAAAAGAATACGAGAGCATCACGCTCGTCGCCAACAGCATCGGCGCGTTTTTCTCCCTGTGCGCCGGGATCGACGCGCTGATCGAGCGGGCGTATTTCCTCTCGCCCGTCGTCGATCTGGAGCGGCTGATCGGCAACATGCTGGCCCGCTCCGGGGTGACGGAGGAGCGGCTGCGGGCGGAGGGCGTGATCATGACTGCTTCCGGTGAGGAGCTCTCGTGGGCCGTTCTCTGCTATGTGCGGGAGCATCCCGTAAAATGGGAGGCGCCGACGGAGATCCTCTACGGCAGCAGAGATGATCTGACCTCATACGAAACGATTGAAACCTTTGCCAAAGCGCACGGGGCGAGGCTGACCGTGATGGAGGGCGGCGAGCATTGGTTCCATACGGACGGGCAGCTGCGCTTTCTGGACGAGTGGCTGCTCGGGACGCTCCCTCCCCTGACGATAGCGGGCGAGCGCTGGCGGCTGCTCCGGCTGCTGGGCAAGGGCAAGGGCGGCTATTCGTATCTCGCGGAAAACGAAGGAAAACAGGCGGTCGTCAAGCAGCTCCACCACGAGCCCTGCGATTACTATACCTTCGGCAACAAGATCGAGGCAGAACTGCGGGATTATGAGCGCCTGCAGAAGGCCGAGATCCGCATCCCCGCCCTGCTGTCCTGTGACCGGGACGCCGAGCGGCTCGTCAAGGACTATATCGAGGGGCCGACCGTGATGGAGCTGCTGCGCTCCGGCGCCTCGGCCGAGCCGTATCTGCCGCAGGTGCGCGACATGGCGGCAAAGGCCATGGCCGCCGGGCTGAACATCGACTACTACCCGACCAATTTTGTTGTGCGGGACGGGCTGCTCTGGTACGTGGATTACGAGTGCAACGACTACAGCGAGCAGTGGGACTTCGAGCACTGGGGCCTTCCGTACTGGCAGCCCAAGGTGCGCTTCCGCGCCTACCGGGACGAGGACTATGAAGCAGTCTGCGCTTTTCTGATCGAACTGAACCGGGAGGACAGAACGCACATCAACTGGAACTGGGCGCGCTTCGAGTGGATGATGGAGCACCCGGAGTTTGACAAAAGCGCCCGCTCCGCCATCGGGCTCTGGTGGGCGGAGGAGAAGGTCGTCGGTGCGGCGATCTATGACATGTATTTCGGCGAGGCCTTCTGCGGCGCTCTGCCCGCGTATGCGGCGCTGGTCCCGGAGATCCTGGACTACGCCTGCCGGGAGCTGAAGGACGAGAGCGGGCTGGCCGTCGCGATCAACCGGGAAAACACGGCGGAGATCAGAGCCGCCGAGCAGGCCGGGTTCGAGCCGATCGAGCAGAGCGAGACGGTCATGGAGCTCTCTCTGGACAGGCCCTTTTCCCCGACCCTTCCCGAGGGCTTTACGCTCCGGGAGATGGATCAGATCGCGGACCGGGAGGCTTTGGAGTGGCTGTTCTGGCAGGGCTTTGACCACGGGGACGACCGGGAAGCCTTTGAACGTTCGCTCTCTCCTGAGCCGCATGTCCGCAGGCACTTCAACAAGGCCCTGTGCCTATCCGCCGCGGCTCCCTCCGGAGAGCCGGTATCGCACTGTTCCCTCTGGTTTCACCCGGATACGGACTATGCCTATGTGGAGCCGGTCTGCACGGTCCCGGGTTACCGCGGAAAAGGGATTGCCGCCGCGCTCCTTTCCGAAGCCTTTTCCCGCGCGAAAGCCCTGGGCGCAAGGAAGGCTTACGTCATTTCCGATCTCCCGTTTTACGAGAAGCTCGGTTTTGCAATAACACAGCGCTATCCTTTCTTCCGAAAAAGCCCGGAGACGTGAAAAGACGCCGATCTGCACGCTGCGTACAGATCGGCGTCTTCTCTTTTCGGGATGCTCAGGCCTTGACCGTGCCGTCGGGGTTGAAGAGGGGCAGGGGGGCGAGGAAGATGATGTCGTCGCGGTTCTGCGCGGCGCCCTCGGCCAGGACCGCCATCTTGCCGGCGATGATGCCGCCCGCCTGGTGTACGAGCTCCTCCATCGCGCGCAGGGACTCGCCCGTGGAGATCACGTCGTCGATGATCAGCATGCGCTTGCCGCGGATCATCTCGGCGTCGGCTGTGTCGATGACAAGGCGCTGCACCGCGTCGGTGGTGATGGATTTCACATTCACCTCGAACACGCCCTTCATATAGGCCTTGGGGCCTTTGCGGGCGAGGAAATACTTGTCCGCGCCGCTCTGACGGGCCATTTCGTACAAAAGCGGGATAGACTTGGCTTCGGGGGCGATGATGTAGTCGTACTCGGGGGCGCGCTTAAGGAGCTCGGCCGCGCAGTGCACGGTCACTTCCACGTCGCCGAACATGACGAAGGCGCCGATGTACAGATCGTCCGTGACCTTGCACAGGGGCAGCTCGCGCTTTAAGCCGGCGATGTCCATCTCGTAAGTCATTGATTGATTCCTCCTGAGAATAAGATCAAAACAAAGTTATTTTACAACAACAGCGGAAAAAATCAAGTGTTTCCGTGAAAAAAGCGGCAGTCAAAACGCTTTCCGCTCTTTACAATTGCAAAAAATATAGTATAATCGCCGTATAGCGCCGTCATTGGCGCATGTTTTTTCAAATAAAGGTGGCATCCTGTGCTATGGATAAAAAGAAAGGCTTCCGTTTCGGCATGTTCCTCGTGACGATCGGCATCGTCTACGGCGACATCGGGACCTCCCCGATGTACGTGATGAAGTCCATCGTCGAGGGAAACGGCGGCATCGGCCAGGTCAGCGAGGACTTCATCATCGGCTCGCTCTCGCTCGTCATCTGGACGATCACCCTGCTGACGACCGTCAAATACGTCCTCATCGCCATGAAAGCCGACAACCACGGCGAGGGCGGCATCTTCTCGCTCTACTCCCTGGTGCGCAACTGCGGCAAGTGGCTCATCCTCCCGGCCATGCTGGGCGGCGCGGCGCTGCTGGCCGACGGCGTGCTGACCCCCGCCGTCACGGTCACGACCGCGGTGGAGGGCCTGCGCAGCATCGAGAGCATGGACCGCTTCCTCGGCGCGGGGCAGTGGAAGGTCGTCGTCATCACGCTCCTTATCATCACGGCGCTCTTCTCCGTGCAGCACGCCGGGACGAGCAAGATCGGCAAGGCCTTCGGGCCGGTGATGCTGCTGTGGTTCAGCTTCCTCGGCGTCACGGGCGTGCTGCATATCGCGTCGCTGCCCGTGGTGCTCAAGGCCTTCAACCCTCTCTACGCCGTGCGCGTGCTGCTCAGCCCCGCCAACAAGCTCGGCTTCATGATCCTCGGCAGCGTCTTCCTCGCGACCACCGGCGCGGAGGCCCTGTATTCCGACATGGGCCACGTCGGCAAGGAGAGCATCTATTTCAGCTGGCCCTTCGTCAAGCTCTGCCTGATCCTGAACTATCTCGGCCAGGGCGCCTGGATCATCGCCAGCCGGGGCAACGCCGCGCTTCTGGGGATCGAGGACATGAACCCCTTCTTCCTCATGCTGCCGGAGGTGCTGCGTCCCTTCGCCGTCGTGCTGGGCGCGGCCGCCGCGATCATCGCCTCCCAGGCGCTGATCACCGGCTCCTATACCCTCGTCTCGGAGGCGATCTTGCTCGATCTGCTGCCGCACCTGGAGATCCGCTACCCCTCGGACACCAAGGGCCAGCTCTACATCGGCACCGTCAACGCCGTGCTGTGGATCGGCTGCAGCCTCGTGGTGCTCTACTTCCGCTCCGGCTCGCGCATGGAGTCGGCCTACGGACTGGCCATCACCGTCACGATGCTGATGACGACGCTGCTCATTTCGGTCTATATGCGCAAGGTCCGCAAAAAGCGCATCCTGGGCTGGCTGCTGCTGCTCGTCTTCGGGGCTGTCGAGGGCGTCTTCTTCCTCTCGAGCCTCGGCAAATTCATGCACGGCGGCTACGTCACCGTGATCCTCACGCTCCTCCTGCTGCTGCTCATGGTCATCTGGTACCGCGGCACGCAGCTTGAGCGCAAATACAGCACGCGTCTCAAGCTGCGCGAGCACATCGACAGTCTCGTCGCGCTGCACAACGACGAGAGCATCCCCATGCTCGCCAACAACCTTGTTTACCTCGGCAGCGAGCAGAACGCGGAGCTGATCGACCGCGACATCCTCTATTCCATTCTGGACAAGGACACCAAGCGCGCCCAGGCCTACTGGTTCGTGAGCGTGCACGTGCTCGACGAGCCGAGCACCATGAACTACGAGCTCGAGACCTACGGCACCGACTGCGTCTTCCGCATCCGGCTCAACCTCGGCTTCAAGTGCTCCACCCGCGTCAACGTCTACCTGCGCCAGATCGTGCAGGATCTGCAGAAGCGCGGCGAGCTGCCCGACCAGAACAAGAAGTATTCGATCTACGGCCCGTCCTCGGTCGGTACCTTCAAGTTCTGCATCATCCACAAATCCGTCACCACCAAGACGGAGCTCTCGGCGCTCGACGAGTTCATCCTCAACGCGAAGTATTCCATCCGCCGCTTTGCCGGCTCCAAGGTCAAATGGTACGGGCTGGACACCTCCTCGCTCATTCTCGAGAACGTGCCGCTCATCACCGGCGGCGGCGCGGCTATGCCGCCCATTCGGCGCAAGTAAAGAAGCAAAAAGCTTCGGCACGCTGCCTGACAGTCTGCCGCGGCGCGCCCCTGTATGGCGGCTTCGCCATAGAAACAGCACCCCGTTCGTCCGTTCAACCAGACTGACAAACGGGGTGCTGTTTCTATGCTGTCGCTCAGCGTTTTTTCTTCTTTTTCTTCTTTGCGGGTCTCCCGCCGGGGGCGGGCTTTTTTGCGGAGGCGGAGGCCGCCTTCGCGTCGAGCGCTTTTTTCACCGTCGAATAGACCGTGACCGGCAGCGAGACGAGGCTGACGACGCCGAGCACCTTGACCAGCAGCTCCGGCAGCGCAAAACCCGCCAGCGACGAGACCGAGAAGATCAGCGACGAGACGCCGAGCAGCGTCATGCTGATCGACAGCAGCCAGCTGAGCAGACGCGCGTTTTTTTCTGTTTTATTCATGGGTTTTCTCCTTCTGTTTCTTGTGCCTGTCCGACCAGCTTCAGCTTTTCTTCTCTGGTCAGGCGCTTGAGATGCCATTCGCGGCTCATGGCCTCCTCGCGGCTGGCACAGTCTTCGTGCCAGACGAGCGCCGCCGGCAGACGCGAACGGGTATATTTGCCGCCCTTTCCGGCCTGGTGGGCGCGCATACGGCGCGCAAGGTCATTCGTCCAGCCGGTGTAGAGCGAGCCGTCGCCGCAGCGGAGCATATACACGCAGTTCATTCCGGCTTTTTCACCTGCCGCACGTTCTTCTCGAACTTCGCGCGCGGGCCCATCACCTCGCGCCCACATCCGAGACAGCGCAGCCTGAAGTCCGCGCCGATGCGCAGCACCAGCCAGTCCTTCCCGCCGCAGGGATGGGCTTTTTTCATGGTAAGGATGTCGTTGACCTGAATGTCCATACTGCACCTTGTTGATAATTCGGAATGATATGCAGTTTTCAGAAGTCAGTTTTCAGTTTTCAGAAAGCTAAATATGAGTTTAGCGCTGTCATTCTGAGGAGCGCCAGCGACGAAGAATCTTAAGATCCTTCGACTCGCTTCGCTCGCTCAGGATGACGCCGTAGGGGCGGCTATCAGCCGCCCGTCAAACCAGTACCGTGTCCGCGGGCGGCTGATAGCCGCCCCTACGGCTTCATTATAAACTCAGAGATAAACTGCCATTTACCGTTCTGAAAACTGAATTCTGAAAACTGAAAACTATTTCTTGATCTTCTCCCAATAGGCCCGGGCGGCCTGCTCGTTCTTGTTGTCGCCGTATTCGTAGTACCTTACGTCCTTCAGGTCGTCCGGCAGGTACTGCTGCTTCACCCAGTGGCCCGGGAAGTTGTGCGGGTAGAGATAGCCCTGCTCGCGCTCAAAGCCCGTCCCGTCGGCGTGCACGTTCTGCAGCTCGCGCGGGAAGGGGCCGACGTGCCCGGCGCGCACGTCCGAGACGGCGCGGTCGATCGCCATGACGACGCTGTTGGATTTCGGGGCGGTCGCCAGCAGGAGGCAGGCCTCGGCCAGCGGCAGCCGCGCCTCGGGCAGGCCGAGCTGCAGCGCCGTGTCCACGCAGGCCTTCACGATGGGCACCGCCTGCGGATAGGCAAGGCCGATGTCCTCGCTGGCCGAGCACAGGATCCTCCGGCAGGCGCCGATCAGATCCCCGGCCTCCAGGAGCCGTGCGAGATAGTGCAGCGCCGCGTCCGGGTCGGAGCCGCGCAGCGACTTCATCAGCGCCGAGAGCGAGTCGAAGTGCTCGTCCCCCTCGCGGTCGTAGCGCATGGAGCTGCGCTGCGTGATGGCCTTCGCGTCCTCCAGCGTGAGGCGGCTGCGCCCGGCGGAGGCGGAAAACAGCAGCTCCAGCGCGTTCATGGCCTTGCGCACGTCCCCGCCGCAGGAGGCGGAGATGTGCCGGACGACGCCCTCCTCCAGCGTGAGGGGTTCGTCCCGCCGCGCGTTCAGAAGCTCCACCGCGCGCAGCACGGCGCTCTCGACCTCGGCGGCGGTCACGGGCTTGAACTCGAACACCGTCGAGCGGCTCAAAATGGCGTTGAAGACGCAGAAATAGGGGTTCTCCGTCGTGGAGGCGATCAGCGTGATGCGCCCGTCCTCGATGAACTCCAGCAGGCTCTGCTGCTGCTTTTTGTTGAAATACTGGATCTCGTCGAGATACAGCAGTACGCCGCCGGGCGTGAGGAAGGTGTCGAGCTCGGCGATGATCTGCTTGATGTCGGCGATGCCGGCCGTGGTCGCGTTGAGCTTGCGCAGCGTGCGGTTGGTGCGCTCGGCGAGGATGCGCGCGACGGTGGTCTTGCCGGTGCCGGAGGGACCGTAGAAGATCATGTTGGGGATCTGGCCGCTCTCGGCGATGCGCCGGAGCATGCCGTCCGGGCCGAGGATGTGCTTTTGCCCGACGACCTCGTCCAGCGTCCGGGGCCGGATCTCATCTGCGAGAGGCTTATACATAAAAGGCTCCTTCTGTAGAAGTAGAAAAAGGGAGCGCCCTGCGGCGCTCCCCGCCAGACCGTCAAAAACCGAAGCGGCAAAGTCCGAGGACAGAGCCGCGGGGGGAGCGCGAGGGGGCAAGGCCCGCCTCGCGTTTCGATCACCCGCCGTCGAAAAGCCTTGTTCCGCAAGGCTTTTCGGTCATAGCATTTTGTGTTCGGCCAAAATGCTCGGCGGGCTTAGCGCAGTCAAAAAAGCCCCGAGGCTTTTTTGACAAGCTCAGGGAGCGCCCTGCGGCGCTCCCCGCCAGACCGTCAAAAACCGAAGCGGCAAAGTCCGAGGACAGAGCCGCGGGGGGAGCGCGAGGGGGCAAGGCCCGCCTCGCGTTTCGATCACCCGCCGTCGAAAAGCCTTGTTCCGCAAGGCTTTTCGGTCATAGCATTTTGTGTTCGGCCAAAATGCTCGGCGGGCTTAGCGCAGTCAAAAAAGCCCCGAGGCTTTTTTGACAAGCTCAGAGAGCGCCCTGCGGCGCTCCCCTCGTTGATCACTCGATGCCGTAAAGCTGCAGGAATTCCTCCAGGCAGATGCCGTTTTCGGCGATATAGGTCGCGGCCTCGACGCCCACGTAGCGGAAGTGCCAGGGCTCATACATGACCATGGTGGTCTCCTCCTTGTCGGAGGGGTAGCGCACGATGAAGCCGAATTCCTGGCAGTGCTGGCTCATGTACTGGAACATCGGGGTGTTGGCGAGGCTGCGGTCCTTGGGATTGACATAGATATAGGTGATGTCGCAGCACAGACCGGTCTGATGCTCGCTCGTTCCGGGGGGCAGCACGATCCAGCGGCCGTTGCTGTCCTTGCCCTCGGGCGGGTACTCGGCCTTCTTCTTGTTGTAGAGATACTGCTGGTCGCCAAAGCTGCGGTAGCCGGAGGAGAGGTACACGCTCAGCCCCTGGGCGCGCGTGTCGGCCACCATGTCCTTCATCGCCTGCACGATGCGGGAGTCGAACTTCTGGCCCTCGAGCGTCTCCAGCTCGGGCGGGGCGTACTCGCCGATGGAGTGGGTGTCGTTGGCGAGGATGAACTCCCAGCTCGTCGGGTCGATGTCCGGGGGCGCGGGCAGGCCCAGCGCGGCGGCGCGGCCGGCGGGGCTCTCCGGGTCGAGCGTGGGCTCCGGCGTGGGCGTCGGCTCCGGCGTGGGCTCCGGCGTCTCCTCCGCGGCGGTCTCAGCCGGGGCGGGCTGGGCCGTGGCCTCCGGCGCGCGCGTCTCCTGCGGCGCGGCGGTCTCGGCGGTCTGCCCGGCCTCAAAATCGGCGGCCTTGGGGGCGCTGACAAAGCTAAAATAACAATACCCGGCAAAGACGATCAGGAGCACGATGCCGAGCAATACACGAATAACGCGCATAGAAAACCTCCTGTCTCATTCTGTCGCCCTTAAATATACCATTCCCGGCGCGGGGGGTCAACTGAATTTTCTTGAACCGGCGCGTACTCTCTGGTATACTGATAGCAGCAACCGAAAGGAGAGAGTGAAATGAAACTGACCTGGTACGGACACTCCTGTTTTCTTCTGGAGACCAAAGAGGGCTCGGCCGTTTTTGATCCCTACGCACCCGGCTCGGTGCCGGGCTGGAGCCTGCCGCCGCTGACGGCGGACTGTGCGCTCTGCAGCCACGGGCACAGCGACCACAACTATGCCGAGGGCGTGACGCTGACGGGAAAAGCGCCCGCCTTCCGCGTCGAGACGCTCGACACCTGGCACGATGAGAAAAAGGGCGCGCTGCGCGGGCCGAACACCATCCATGTCGTGGAGGCGGAGGGCCGCCGCGTCGCGCATCTGGGCGACCTCGGGCACGAACTGACGGCAGAGCAGCTCGCCGCGCTCGGGAAGATCGACGTGCTGCTGATCCCGGTGGGCGGTTTCTTCACCATCGACGCCGACACCGCCAACCGCGTGGCCGCGGCGATCGGCGCGAGCGTCGTCATCCCCATGCACTACCGCGGCGCCGGCTTCGGCTACGGAAAGATCAGCCCGGTGGAGGACTTCCTGGCCCCGCGCGGCGACGTGAAGCGTCTCGAGACGAACGTCGTCGAGCTCGACGCCTTGCCGACGCCCGTCACAGCCGTCCCCGCGCGGCCGTGAGAGAGCTTCAGACCGGGCGGCTGCGGCTGCGCTTTCTGCGCCGGGAGGACACACAGCGCATTTTCGACTGCTGGGCGAGCGACCCGGAGGTGGTACAGTACCTCACCTGGCCCGTCCACGAGAGCGCGGCGGTCACGGCGCAGGTGATGGACTTCTGGCTGAAGGACTATGACAGGCCGGACTGCTATCGCTATGGGATCGAGCTGAAGGAGACGGGCGAGCTCATCGGGATGATCGACGTAGTGGGCTTCCGGGAGGGGCGGCCGGTGATCGGCTACTGCTCCGGCCGGGCCTACTGGGGAAACGGCTACATGACCGAAGCCCTGCGGGCGCTGACGGCAGAGCTTTTCGCCGCAGGCTATCCCTGCCTTGAGATCGAGGCCATGACGGAAAACATCGGCAGCAACCGTGTGATCCGGAAGGCGGGCTTTCGCTTCATCGGCACACAGACCGGCCCGCAGTCAGCCGTCAAGCCGCAGATCGTCACCCTGAACTGCTACCGCCTGGAAAAGCCCGCGGGCGTTTAGTTTTCAGTTTTCAGAATTCAGTTTTCAGAACGGCAAACGGGGATTTAGCGAGGAATTCGGAATGCGGAATTCGAAATACAGGGAAGACGAGGGATAGAACGAGGAAATTGACGTCCACGCCGTAGGGGCGGCTACCAGCCGCCCGCCAACTCTGTACCATGTCCGCGGGCGGCTGATAGCCGCCCCTACGACATCATTTCAAACTCAGCACTAAACTCCAATTTGTCGTTATCTGAAAACTGAAAACTGATTTCTGAAAACTCCATTCATTCCGCATTCCGCACTCCGAATTCCGAATTCGCTCGATAAACTCCTGCTTGCGCAAAAACAGCTCCGAGGAGATCCTCGGAGCTGTTTTTCTGTTTTGTGCTTTACAGGACGTGGACGGAGTCGGGCTCGAAGACCAGCGAGCAGGTCTCGCCCACCTGGTAGATGCGCTTGTTTTTGGGGTTGTGCTCCTCAAGCTTGACGAGCGTATCGCCAACCATGACGTGGTAGTTCTGATACGAGCCCATGAAGCAGCTGAGCACGACCTTGCAGGGAAGGCCGCCCTCGTCCGCCAGCGAGGCCGCCTCGGGACGCAGCACGACGGTGTATTCGCCGCCGACCGCCATGTCCTCGCGGGCGGGCACGCACACTTCACTGCCCTCCACGTTCAGCACGGCGAAGCGGCCCTCGCTGCCGGTCATCCTGCCGCGCAGGAAGTTGGCCTCGCCGATGAAGTCGGCCACGAACTCGTTGACCGGATGGTAGTAGATCTCCTGGGGCGTGCCCATCTGCGCCACGACGCCCTGCGACATGATGATGATGTTGTCCGACAGGGCCATGGCCTCGGACTGGTCATGGGTGACGTAGATGGCCGTGATGCCGACCTCCTGCTGGATGCGGCGGATCTCGGTGCGCATGGAGACGCGCAGCTTCGCGTCGAGGTTCGACAGCGGCTCGTCAAACAGCAGCACCGAGGGCTCGATCACCAGCGCGCGCGCCAGCGCAACGCGCTGCTGCTGGCCGCCGGAGAGCTGGTTGGTCATGCGCGCCTCCATGCCGGACAGCTCCACCAGCTCGAGGATCCTGGTCACGCGCTCACGGATCTCGTCCTTCGGCACCTTCCGGAGCTTCAGGCCGTAGGCCACGTTGTCAAACACGTTGTAGTGCGGCAGCAGCGCGTAGCTCTGGAACACCATCGCCGTGTCGCGCTTGTTGGGGGTGAGCTCGTTGATGGGCTCGTCGCCGAGGTAGATCTCGCCCTCGTCCGGGCTTTCGAAGCCGGCGATCATACGCAGCGTGGTGGTCTTGCCGCAGCCGGAGGGGCCCAGCAGCGTCACGAAAGAGCCTGGCTCGATGGTCAGCGAGGTGTCCTTCACGGCATAGAAATCCTTGCCGGTCTTGGGATCCTGATAGATTTTGGAGATATGCTCCAGACGGACGCCCTTTTTCACTTTTTCCATGGCTTAGTCCTCCTTGATCTTTCTGCTGGTGCCGAAGTATTTGATGAACAGGTTCATCAGCAGCACGGCGCCGTAGGTGATGAGTATCAGTATGGTGGCAAAGGCGCAGGCCAGGCTGAAGGAGCCCTTCTCCGCGAACTCGTTGATCTGCACGGTGATGAGCAGATAGCTCGGCGTCACCAGCAGGATGATGGCGGAGATGGCGGTGATGCTGCGCACGAAGGCGGTGACGAGACCGGAGAGGAAGGAGTCCTTGATCAGCGGCAGGGTCACGGTCATGAAGACCTTGAAGCTGTCGGCGCCCATATCGTAGGCCGATTCTTCGATGCTCTTGTCGATCTGCCGCAGGGCGGAAATGCCGCTGCGGGTGCCGGTGGGCAGGGAGCGCACGACGAAGACGATGATCAGGATCAGGCCCGTGCCGTAGATGCCCTGCAGAAAGCCGGTGTGGAACAGACCTCCGGAGAAGCCGCGGATGTAGCCGACGCCGAGAACGGTTCCGGGCACGGCCATGGCCAGCATGGACACGGCCTCGATGAAGCCCTTGGCCCTGAATTTGCGCTTGACCACCAGGTAGGAGATGATCATGCTCAAAAGCGCGGTGATCGGCGCGGCGATCAGCGACAGGACGAAGGAGTCCTTAAAGGCCTTCAGGCCGTGGTATTTGGTGAAGACCTGGGTGAACCATTTGCCGGTCAGCGGGAAGAACTTGTAACCCCAGGTGGGGAAGCAGGCGCCGACGGGCACGCAGATGTACATCATGATGACGAAGAGCGCGCCGAGCGAGCAGAGGATGGTCAGCGGGATCTTCACGCTCCTGTCCTCGATGAGCATGCGCGCGCGGGAGGCCTTGCCGGTGAGCGTCGCGGCGGTCTTGGCCTCGAGATAATATTTCTGCACGGCAAACATCAGCAGCGTGATGCACAGCAGCACCACGGCCATCGCCGCGGCGCCGGCCTTGTCGTAGGCGCCGGTGATCTGCAGGTAGATCGTGGTGGCCAGGGTGTCGTAGGAGCCGCCGATGATCATGGGGTTGGCGAAGTCTGCGATGGACTCGATGAAGGTCACGAGGAAGGCGTTGCCGAGACCGGGCAGCAGCAGCGGCAGCGTTACGTCGGCAAAGACCTTCCAGCGGCTCGCGCCCATGTCGCGCGCGGCCTCCTCCAGGGAGGGATCGATGTTTTTCAGCAGGCCCTTGAGCATCATGTAGCAGACGGGGAAGAAGGTCAGGGTCTGGACGATGACGATGCCCCAGTAGCCGTAAACGCTGTTGTCATAGATGCCCAGCAGGAAGCGCGTGATGAGGCCCGCCTTGCCGAAGAGCATGATCATGGACAAGCTCAGCACGAAGGGAGGAGACACGACCGGCAGCATGGACACGACCTTGAACAGGCCGCCCACGAACTTGTTCATGCGGACGTAGACCTCCACATAGGCAAACAGCAGGCCGATCAGCGACGACAGAATGCCGACGACAAAGCCGATCTTCAGCGTGTTCGTGATGGCCGTGGTGAAGCTTGGCATGGCGAAGATGCGCTTGAAGATGGAAAAGCCGAAGCTCCCGTCTCCCACGAAGCTGTCCACCAGAAGGATCGCCAGAGGATAAAGAATAAACAGGGTCAAAAAGGTGATCAGCACGACGATGGTGGTGACCATGATCGGGTCAGCCAGCAGTTTCTTGCGGTCCAGCGCCGCGCCCTGTCCTCTCGCCATTACATTCGCCCCTTTCTTTACGGTGTGAAAAAAGGATGGCGGGAGACCCGCCATCCTTGCGGAAGGTGAAAGCTTACTCGGTCTTGAAACGCTCGGCGCTGGTGTCACCGCCGGCAGCGGCGATGGCTTCCATCACGTCGTTGACGTTTTGCTCGGTATCGGCAGCGGCGGCGGCGAAGTCATAGCCATCCCAGACGAGGCTGGGATCGAGGCCGAAATCGGCGGCAGCCTGGGGCTGCGTGGCGTTATCGATGACGAGGAACTGGTAGGAGCCGTTCTGGGCTGCCAGCTCAACGCAGTCGGGGCTCAGGGCATACTCCATGAACAGCTTCGCGGCGTTCGGGTGAGCAGCGCCCTTGAAGATGGCGACTGGGCCGACCTCGCAGGCCGTGCCGTCGGAGGGAACGACCAGAGCGACGTTCTCGTAGCCGTTGTCGACGATCTGGGTGATGCCGTCATGCAGGAAGCCGATGCCGATGACGCACTCGCCGGTGCCGACGTTCTTGCTCGGGCCGGAGCCGGACTTGGTGTAGACCTGAACGTTCTTGTCAAGGTCTACGAGGTACTGGATGCCTTCGTCATGGCCCTTGAGCTGGATCATGAGGTTGGCAACGAGCTTCGGCGTGCCGGCGGTCTTGTAGTTGGACAGCCAGATCAGGCCGGCGTACTCGGGCTTGAGCAGGTCGTCCCAGCTCTGGGGAGCCTCGAGGCCGAGACGGGTGAGCTCATCGGTGTTGACCATGAAGCCCAGCAGGCCGGTGTAGATGCCGTACCAGTAGCCGTTGGGATCCTTGTAGATGTCCTTGGTCAGGTGAGAGGCGTTCACGGGGACATAGGAGTTGTCCAGGAAGCCCTTCGCGGCCAGTCCGTCGTAGGGGTTGTTCGTGCCGCCGAACCAGACGTCGGCAGAGGGCTTGCCGTTCTCTTCCTCGATCTTGGCCGGGACCTCGCCGGTGGACAGGCGCTGGCGGTTGACCTTGATGCCGTAGAGAGCCTCGAAGTTGTCGCAGGCGGCGTTGAGGTAGTCCTCTTCGCAGGAGCCGTAGACGGTCAGCTCGCCCTCGGCCTTGGCCGCGGCGATCAGTTCCGCCAGGGGATCGGCCTCGGCGGGCTGTTCCGCGGGAGCCTCGGCGGGCTCTTCTGCAGGAGCCTCGGCAGGCGCGGCCTGCTGGCCGCAGGCGGCCAGAGCGAACACCATGACAAGAGCCAGCAGCAGTGCAAGCAGTTTCTTCATTTTGTTTCCTCCTCAAAAATTTTTGTTTAGCTGCCGTCGGCCGGTAAATCCGAAACAGTTAAACATTTTTAACAAAAAGCATTATATACCTGTGGCCGCTAAATGTCAATTGTGAATAGAGAGCAGGCGCTTTTGTGTGCCCAGGAACGCCCGCGGACAAAAAACAGCCCCGGGAAGCTTCCCGGGGCTGTTTGCTTTGGTTTGGGTGTTCGGCTTACTCGTAGAGAGCCTTGAGCTTCATGAGATGCTCGTAGCGGGCCTTGGCATTCTCCTCGTTTGCCGCGAAGAGGCGCTCGGCGCGCTCGGGGAACTCGCGGGTCAGACGGCTGTAGCGGGCCTCGTTCATCAGGAACTCCTGGTAACCGCCGGCCGGGGCCTTGCTGTCGAGCGAGAAGGGCTTCTCGGCGTCGGGGTTGAAGCGGAAGAGGTTCCAGTAACCGCAGTCGACGGCCTTCTTCATTTCCTTCTGGCAGTTGGTCATGCCGCCCTTGATGCTGTGCATCTCGCAGGGAGCGTAGGCGATGATGAGGGACGGGCCCTTGTGCGCCTCGGCCTCGGCGATGGCCTTCATGGTCTGCATCTGGTTGGCGCCCATGGCGATCTGCGCGACGTAGACGTAGCCGTAGGTCATGGCCATCTCGGCCAGGCTCTTGCTCTTGAGCTCCTTGCCGGCCGCGGCGAACTGCGCCACCTGGCCGATGTTGGAGGCCTTGGAGGCCTGTCCGCCAGTGTTGGAGTAGACCTCGGTGTTGAACACGAAGATGTTCACGTCTTCGCCGGAGGCGAGCACGTGGTCGACGCCGCCGTAGCCGATGTCGTAGGCCCAGCCGTCGCCGCCGAAGATCCACACGGACTTCTTGTTCAGGAAGTCCTTCTGCGCAAGGATCTGGGCGCCGAGGTCGCAGGCCTTGCAGGTGCAGTGCTTGCGGCCCTTGGCCTTGGCCTCTTCCGCCGCCGCGAGAGCCGCAGGCTGCGCGTCGCCGTAGACCTGCTTGGCCGTGTCGGAGGCGAGGAAGGCGATGCAGCCGTCGATGTCGGAGATGCTCTCCTCGAGGGCCTTGACGAGAGCCTTGGTGGGCTCCTGGTTGGCGTTGCCGTCGTCATAGGTGTCGAGCCACTTCTGAGCGGCCTCCTTCAGCTCGCTGCAGCAGGAGGGAGCCTCCATCATCTCGATGACCTTGGCCTTGAGATCGTCGCGGATCTTCTTCTGGCCGAGGTGCATGCCGAGGCCGTGCTCGGCGTTGTCTTCAAAGAGGGAGTTGGCCCAGGCGGGACCCTTGCCTTCCTTGTTGACGGTGTAGGGAGAGGTGGCAGCCGGGCCGCCCCAGATGGACGAGCAGCCGGTGGCGTTGGAGATGAGCATGTGATCGCCGAAGAGCTGGGTGACGAGACGGGCATAGCTGGTCTCGGCGCAGCCGGCGCAGGAGCCGGAGAACTCGAGGTAGGGCTGGCTGAACTGGCTGAACTTCGGGTCGGTGGCGATCATGTCGGGCTTGGCAGCGACCTTGGCGACCATGTAGTCGAAGACCGGCTGCTGCTCGAGCTGGCTCTCCATCGGGACCATGGTGATGGCGTGCGCCGGGCACTCGCCCACGCAGACGCCGCAGCCCATGCAGTCGAGCGGGGAGACGGCCATGGCGAACTTGTACTCGCCCTTGCCCTTGCCGGCCTTGATGTCGGCCATCTTGGTCTGCGCGGGCGCGGCCTCGGCCTCCTCGGCGGTCAGAGCGAAGGGACGGATGGTGGCGTGCGGGCAGACGAAGGCGCACTTGTTGCACTGGATGCACTTGGTCTGATCCCATTCGGGGACCGTGACGGCGATGCCGCGCTTCTCATAGGCGGAGGCGCCGAGCTCGAAGGTGCCGTCGGCGTGATCGACGAAGGCGGACACGGGCAGGCTGTCGCCGTCCATCTTGTCCACGGGGTCGAGGATGGAGCTGACCATCTTGACGGTCTTCTCGCGGCCGGTCTTCGGGGCGAGCTCGACCTTGTCGGCGGCGTCCTTCCAGGTCTCGGGCACGTCGACCTTGACGTAGGCGGTGGCGCCGGCGTCGATGGCGGCATAGTTCATGTCGACAACGTCCTGGCCCTTCTT
>CAMHMZ010000047.1 GCA_946186375.1 uncultured Clostridia bacterium | reverse complement strand
GGCGCACCAGTAGACGGGCTTGAGGCCCTTGTAGATGTGCCCGTTCTGATACATCCTGCCGAAGATGCGCACCTCGTCGGACTCGAAGCCGCGGTCCATGGTGGTGTAGGGGTGCTCCCAGTCGCCCAGAACGCCCAGACGCTTGAAGCCCTCACGCTGACGGTCGATGTACTTGTTGGCGTAGGCCTCGCAGGCGGTGCGGAAATCCGCCACGCTCATGGCCTTGTGGTTGAGCTTCTGCTCCTTGATGATGGCGCTCTCGATGGGCATGCCGTGGTTGTCCCAGCCGGGGATATAGGGCACGTGGTAGCCGCGCATCATGTAGCTGCGGTTGATGAAGTCCTTGATGGACTTGTTGAGCGCGTGGCCCATATGGATGTTGCCGTTGGAAAACGGAGGGCCGTCGTGCAGGTTGAAGCGGGGCAGACCCTCGCTCTTTTTCAGGTGCTCGTGATAGACGTCCGTCTCCTCCCAGCGGCGCAGCATGTCCGGCTCGCGCGCGGGCAGGCCCGCACGCATGGGAAAGTCGGTCTTCGGCAGGTTCAGCGTAGCATTAAAATCCTTCGACATGGGTTAACTCCTAAAAACAGACAAATATGAAAGAGACGCGCGCCTTAGCGCGCGCCTCGCAGGTTCATTCCTTACAGGGAGAAGGTCTGGGTATTGTCGCGGGGCTTGGCCGGAGCGGTAAAGTCCGCGCTCAGATCCAGATCCAGATCGACCGGAGCCTCGGGCTGCGCGTTGGCCACAGAGCTCTCGATGCTGCGGACAGCATCTTCCACGGCTGCGGGAGCGGCGGCCTTCGGAGCGGGAGCGGCAGCCTTCGGGGCGGGAGCGGCGGCCTGCTGGGGGACGATCCCCTTGCTGATGGAGTCGAGGTTGGCCAGGTGGGCCTTCACGGCGTTGCGGGCCTGCTTGAAGTACTTGGCCGTGGCCTCCTTCGCGTCGGCCAGACGGCGCTCCTCGGCCTGGGTCTGCTCGGTGATGGAGCCGAGCTGCGCCTTGACCTGACGCTCGGCGTCGGCGATCATGGCGGCGGAGCGGGCGCGGGCGTCAGCCTCGATCTGAACGGCCAGCTTCTGCGCGGACAGAACGGCCAGATTAAGCGCCTCTTCATTGGCGCGGTACTCTTCGATCTTGTCGACCAGGACCTTCATCTTGCTCTTGAGGACGGAGTTCTCCTTCTGAGCGGCGGTGATCTCGTCGGCCAGCTCCTCCAGGAAATCATCAACAGCGTTCATGTCGTAGCCTTTGCCGCCGAACTTGGCCTGTTCAAAGGTCTTTTCACGGATATCCTGAGCGGTAATCATATCATATCCACCTTTCAATTTCTTTCTGCTGTGTATTTACCTCAGAAGTACTGACCGTCGCTCTCGGGCTGCTCGAGCTGAGAGCCGACGAGGTCCACATTCTGCGGGGTAACAAAGTAAGTCTTCGCGGAGACGGGCGTGATCTTGCCCTGCAGGGCAAAGGTGATGCCGGACAGAAAGTCCAGCAGGCGGCGGGCGTTGTCCGTGGGCAGGCCCTCGAGCGTCATGACGACGCTGCGGTTCTGCTGCAGGTGAGAGACGAGCTCCCCGGCTTCGTCAAAGGTCTTGGGGTTAAAGAGGATGACCTGCGTCTCGTTGCCGCCGAAGCTGACCGTGCGCTCGCGGCGGACGGGCTTGGGGCGCGGCGCGGCCTTCTTGACGCCGAGGGCGCCGAGCAGACCCGTGCTCTCCCCGGCGGGCTTGGCCGGCTTGCGAGCGGGCTCGGGCGAGGACGATTCCTCCCCGAAGGCGTTTTCAAACTCGATCTGAGCGGCGCTCGCCGGGGTGGCCGCAGGGGTGCTGCGCTCCGCATCCTCGAAGAAATCGTCGTCGTCATCGTAAGGCTGTGTCAGCTTTTTCAGTTCATCCAGAAAGCCCATGGCTTTGCCTCCGCTTATCGGGTGGGATAGACGCGCGGCCCGAAGATCGCAGAACCGACCCGGACCATGTTGGCGCCGCAGGCCACGGCGGTGAGATAATCGCCGCTCATGCCCATGGACAGAAAATCCATAGATATATTATCGTATTTTTTCTCGCCATTGTCAACAAAAAGCTGTTTCATTTTTGTAAAAAATGGCCGATTTTCGTCGCCGGAATGGCAAATGGGCGGAATTGCCATCAGTCCGCGCACCCAAACGGAGGGCAAAAGCGCGGCCTCGGCGAGCGCTGCGGGCAGTTCTTCGGGCGCAAAACCGGACTTGGAGGCCTCCGCGCCGATGTTGATCTCCAGCAGCACCTGCTGCCGGAGGCCCTTTTTGGCGGCACAGCGGTCGATCTCACGCAGCAGCGCCACGCTGTCAATGCTGTGGATGAGGCTCGCCAGGCCCACGACCTGCCGCACCTTGTTTTTCTGCAGATGCCCGATGAAATGCAGCGGCGCGCCCTCGTAGGCGCCCTGCGCCTGCTTTTCGAGCATCTCCTGCACGCGGTTTTCGCCGCAGGCGTCCACCCCGGCCGCGATGGCCCGGCGGACGCGTTCGGCGTCGTTCATCTTGGTCGCGGCGATGAGCTGCACCTCCTCCGGCCGACGGCCGGAGGAGCGTGCGGCCTCCGCGAGCTCTTCTTTGATGCGCGCGATGTTTTCTTCAATGTCCATAGCGTTTCTCTCTTTCTTTTTGCGCCTCAGCCGAGCAGGCCGTACAGCCAGGCGCCGAGCCAGGCGCTCGCGGCCAGGAACAGCAGGCTTGTCAGCGCCTGCAGATAGGCCCTGCTGCGCATTCAGTCCTCCCCGTCGAGGCTGATCGGCCGCGGCGGTACCACGGTGGAGATGGCGTGCTTGTAGATGAGCTGCTGCTTGCCGTCCGAGTCGAGCACGACGGTGAAGTTGTCGAAGCCGCGCACGACGCCGTGCAGCTGAAAGCCGTTCATCAGAAACATGGTGATCACGGAGCGCTCGCGCCGCGCCTGGTTGAGGAAAAGGTCCTGAAGGTTCTGTGCTTTTTGCATGTCTATGTACTCCTTTATATATGGCGTTTTCTGCCCTGAAGCAGATACGGCCATGATACGCTCGGAGCACGGGGGAAAGCTGTCGAAATCAGGGAAGGGCGCGGAATTCCTTCGCGATCTCGTCGGCCGCCTTTTCAATATCCGGCTCGCCCTCCCAGAAGAGGCGGCGGGCGTCGGCGGCGCGGGAAAACCAGGTGAGCTGGCGCTTGGCGTAGCGGCGGCTGGCCTGCTTGATGAGGGCGGCGGCCTCCGCGCGGCTCATTTCGCCCCGCAGGGCGAGCGCGGCCTCCTTGTAGCCGATCGCCTGCATGGCGGTACAGTCCGGCGAGAGCCCGGCCGAGAGCAGACCCTCGACCTCCTCGAAAAGCCCCTGCGCGACCATGTCGTCCACGCGGCGGTCGATGCGCGCGTACAGCTCCTCGCGCCGCGCAAAGCCCAGAAACACGCGCAGCGCCTCGTAGCGCGGCGGGATGAGCCGTGAGCGCTCGTCGTGCTCGGTGATGGTCATGCCGGTGGTCTCATAGACCTCCAGCGCGCGCACGATGCGCCGCCGGTCGGCCGCGTGCAGCTTCTCCGCGCGCTCCGGATCGACCCGGCGCAGCTTTTCGAGCATCGCCTCGCCCCCACAGCGGTCGTATTCCGCCTCGAGCGCCGCGCGCGTCTCGCCGCTGTCCTCCGAGCCGTCAAAGCTGCGCCCGGCGAGCAGGGAGTCGATATACAATCCCGTGCCGCCCGTCACGAGGGGCAGACGGCCGCGCGAGAGGATCCCGTCGCAGCAGCGCCCGGCCTCCTCCACGTAGCGGGCCACGGAGTAATTTTCCCAGGGATCGGCCACGTCGAGCATGTGATGGGGCGCCCGCGCGCGCTCGGCGGGCGTGGCCTTGGCGGTGCCGATGTCCATGCCGCGATAGACCTGCATGGAGTCGGCCGAGACGATCTCGCCGGCGAGCCGCTCGGAGAGCGCAAGGCTCAACGCGGTCTTTCCCGTGGCGGTCGGGCCGCAGATGACCAGAACACGAGCGCTCATACGATGCGCTTGAAGAGCTTGTCCAGATCCCGCCGCGTCACCGTGACGGAGACCGGACGCCCGTGCGGGCAGTATTTGACCCGGCCGGAGAGGACGGCCTCGGCGAGCACCTCCAGCTCCTCGACCTGCGTGTCCCAGCCGGCCTTGATGGCCGCCTTGCAGGCCACGGTGTGCAGGATCTCGTCCCAGACCTCCTGCTCGCCCTGCGCCTTGCCGCGGCGGAGCTTTTCGCAGATCTCCTCCAGCGCGGACGCGGTCTCGCCGACGTCCATCCCGGCGGGCACGGCGCGCACGATGTAATCGGCCTCGCCGAAGGGCTCGATCTCAAAGCCGAGCTCGCGCAGCAGCGCGGCGTTTTGGTCCAGCAGCTCCGCATCGTCCCCGGAGGGGCGGAGCGTCACCGGCGTCAGCAGCGTCTGGGAGAGGATGTGCCGCTCCTGCGCGCGCAGCCGGTCGAAATTCATGCGCTCGTGCGCGGCGTGCTTGTCGATCAGCACGAGCTCCTCGCCGACTTCGACGATGAGGTAGGTTTTCAGCGCCTCCCCCACTATCTTGTGGTCAGGGACCGCCGGACTTTCAACATTTTGAACAGGTTTCTCCACAATCGGCGTTCCGGCGGGCGCGGGAACGGTCGAAACGGGGGCGGGCGCGGCGACTTCGGTCGAAGAAGCGCGCGGCTTAAGGTCGAGCCGCGTCTGATATGGAGCGCTCGCCTGCCGCAGAGAGCTTCCCTGCGGCCGCTCGTCCCTTGCGGGAGCGGCGGGGCGCGCGGCGTAGCCGTTGGCGCGGAAGGTCTCGGCGCTCATGCTCTGATAAAAATCCTTTTTCGGCACCGGAGAAGCCGACACGGGGCGCGGCTTATCCGGCGACGCGGCGGTCACGCTTTTCGTCGAGGCGGAGAGCGGCACCTGCGCGGTGCGCGCCTCGCCCTGCAGCGCGGAGAGCGCGGCGTAGTACACCGCGTCGAACACGCGCTTTTCGTCGGAGAATTTCACCTCGGTCTTGGCCGGGTGGACGTTCACGTCCACCTGCGCGAAGGCGAGGTCGAGATACAGCACGCACGAGGGGTAGCGCCCCACGAGCAGGCTGTTTTTATAGGCCTGCTCCAGCGCGGCCTGCAGCAGAGACGAGCGGATGAAGCGGCCGTTGCAGAAGAAATACTGCTCGCGCCGGTTGCCGCGCCCGGCCGAGGGCGAGGACACGTAGCCCGACACGCGCACGCCGCCGTTTTCGCCCGTGCAGAGCAGCAGCTGCGAGGCGGCCTTGCGCCCCAGCAGCGAATAGATGCAGGAGTCCTGCCGCCCGTCGCCGGGGGAGAAAAAGCGCTCCTCCCCGTCGCGGATGAGGCGCACGGAGAGCTCCGGCCGCCCCAGCGCGCAGCGCAGGGCCGCCAGCTCGCAGGCGGAGGCCTCGCTGCGGTCGGATTTGAGGAACTTCAGCCGCGCGGGCGTGTTGTAAAAGAGATCGCGCACGATCATCGTCGTGCCCTCGGGGCAGCCGGCGGGCAGCATCTCCCGGATGTCGCCGGCCTCCAGCTCCATGCGCGTGCCCTCGGCCGCGCCGCGCGGCCGGGTCGTCAGCTCGATGCGGCTGACGGCGGAGATGGCCGCCAGAGCCTCGCCGCGAAAGCCCATCGTGCCGATGCTCTCGAGCCCCTTCTCGTCCCGGAGCTTGCTGGTCGCGTGGCGCAGAAAGGCCACGCCCGCGTCCTCCGGCGCCATGCCGCAGCCGTCGTCGGTCACGCGGATATAGGTCGCCCCGCCGCCGCGCAGCTCGACGGTGACGTTTTTCGCGCCCGCGTCGAAGGCGTTTTCCACGAGCTCCTTGACCACGGAGGCCGGGCGCTCGACCACCTCGCCTGCCGCGATCATATCGGCCAGGTGCGGAGAGAGGACCTGGATCACAGGCATCCGATCACTTCCTTTTCTGTGCTTTCCGTATGAAAGGTATTATATACGATTTCGGTTGAAAGTTCCACAGGGAATATGATAAAATATTCTGAAAAACAAGTCATAAACGAGGAACGACATATGGCAAGAGAAAGACAGGTCATCGAGCGCGGCGAGATCCTCCGGCAGGAGGAGATCTGCGCGCGCATTTTCGAGCGCGTCACCGCCGACGGGCAGCGCCCGCTGGCCCTGGTGGACACCTACGGCTGCCAGCAGAACGAGGCCGACAGCGAAAAGCTGCGCGGGTATCTGGCGGAGATGGGCTACGGCTTTACGAAGGACGAATTCCAGGCGGACGTGATCGTGGTCAACACCTGCGCCGTGCGCGAGCACGCGGAGATGCGCGTGCTGGGCAACGTCGGCGCCCTCAACCACTCGAAGAAGGCCCGCCCCGGGCAGATCGTCGCCGTCTGCGGCTGCATGGTGCAGCAGCAGCACATGGCCGAGAAGATCAAGAAGTCCTATCCCGTGGTGGATCTGGTCTTCGGCCCGCACGAGCTCTGGCGCTTCCCGGAGCTTCTGGAGCGCGTGATGCTCTCGCACAAACGGGTCTTCGCCGCCGACAAGAACGACGGCGCCGTGGCCGAGGGCATTCCCCTGCGGCGCGACGGGACGGTGAAGGCCTGGCTTTCGATCATGTACGGCTGCAACAACTTCTGCACCTACTGCGTCGTGCCCTACGTGCGCGGGCGCGAGCGCTCCCGTCTGCCGGAGGATATCCTGGCGGAGGCGCGGCAGCTCGTGGCCGAGGGCTATAAGGACATCACGCTCCTGGGCCAGAACGTCAATTCCTACGGGAAGGATCTCGACAGCGGCACGGACTTTGCCGATCTCATCCGCCTCATCAACGACATCCCGGGCGACTTCCGCATCCGCTTCATGACGAGCCATCCGAAGGACGCCACGGAAAAGCTCTTCAGGACGATGGCGGAGTGCGAAAAATGCTGTCATCAGCTCCATCTGCCGGTGCAGTCCGGCAGCGATGAGATCCTGAAGCGCATGAACCGCAGCTACGATCGCGCCAAATACCTCCGGCAGGTGGAGCTGGCGCGCGGCTACATGCCCGATCTCGTGCTGACGACGGATATCATCGTGGGCTTCCCGGGCGAGACGGAGGAGCAGTTTGCCGACACGCTCTCGCTCTGCGAGCAGGTGCGCTACGACGCGATGTTCACCTTTATTTATTCCAAACGCGTCGGCACGCCCGCGGCCTCCATGCCCGACCCCTATACGCGCGAGGAGAAGCAGAAGCACTTCGACGCGCTGACGGAGCTGGCCAACCGCATCTCCGGCGAGAAGCACCGCGCCTATGAGGGGAAGACCCTCCGCGTGCTGATCGACGGCGAGACGGGCCGGGAGGAGTACAATCTCTCTGCCCGCACCGACGGCGGCCGCCTCGTGCATCTCAAGGGCGACCCCTCCCTCATCGGCCAGTTTGCCGACGTGACGATCACGGCCAGCAACACCTGGGCGCTGTACGGGGAAATTGCGCGCTGAGCCTTCCCCGCGCACGGGGAAGGTGCCCCAGTGCGCACACTGGGGCGGATGAGGTCTCCTTTGGGCAGCGTGGAGTTGCGGCAAAGTGAAATCGGAGCAAAAAAGACCTCATCAGTCGCCTGCGGGCGACAGCTTCCCCGTGCGCGGGGAAGCCAGGAGCGCGCAAGGAAAAGCCGGGGAGGAATCCATGAAGCATTATGCGCCTTATTTGCGGCAGAACGCACGGGAGCTGCGGAAAAATATGACGAGAGAGGAAAGCCGACTGTGGTACGACTTCTTAAAGCAGCTGCCGGTCACGGTTAAGCGGCAAGAACTGATCGGTCATTACATTACAGACTTTTATGTCCCTTCCGCAAAGCTCGCCATCGAGCTGGACGGCACGCAGCATTTTGAAGAAAAGGGCCTTTCTTACGATAAACAGAGAGACGAGTTTTTCACCCGAAGAGGAATCACCGTGCTTCGATATCCCAATAACGCGGTAAATCAGAACTTTTCCGGTGTTTGTGAAGACATTCTTCAATATTTGAAGAAAGACACGGTATCAACAGAAGAAACGGAGAAATAGATACTATGGCTGAACTCACTCCGATGAAGCGGCAGTATCAGGAGATCAAGCGGCAGCACGAGGATTGCCTGCTTTTCTTCCGCCTGGGCGATTTTTACGAGATGTTCAACGAGGACGCCAAGGTCGCCTCGCGCGAGCTGGATCTCGCGCTCACGACCCGCGACCGCAACGTCGAGGATCCAGACGAGCGCACGCCCATGTGCGGCGTGCCCTATCACAGCGCCGAGGCCTATATCGCCCGCCTCATCGCCAAGGGCTACAAGGTGGCCATCTGCGAGCAGATGGAGGATCCGGCGCTGGCCAAGGGTCTCGTGCAGCGCGACGTCATCCGCATCATCACGCCCGGCACCGTCACCGAGAGCTCCATGCTCGAGGAGGGGCGCAGCAACTACCTCGGCGCCGTCTGTCTCGACGCGACGGGCGGCGGCGTCGCCTTCTGCGACATCTCCACGGGCGAATTCTGCTGCGCCGCCTTCCCGGACGACGCGCAGAGCCACGTGCTCAACGAGCTCGGGCGCTTTGCCCCGCGCGAGGTGCTGCTCTCCCCGGCCGCCGAGCAGAACGCGGCCGTGGCGGACTTTGTCGCCAAGCGCCTCGAGGCCATGCCCGAGAGCGGGCCCGAGCTCTTTGAATATCTGCCCTGCGCGGCGCTTTTGTGCGAGCAGTTCGGTTATGCCGACGTCGACCGGAGCGGCCTCGGCCAGAGCCCGGCGGCCGTCTGCGCCGTCGGCGCGCTGCTGCGCTACCTCCGCGAGACGCAGAAATTCGACCTCAGCCACATCAGCCGCCTGGACGTCTTCTTCGACGGGCGCTATATGGAGCTCGACTGGGCCACGCGCCGCAGCCTGGAGCTGACGGAGACCATGCGAGGCGGCGAGAAGCGCGGCTCCCTTTTGTGGGTGCTCGACCGGACGAAGACCCCCATGGGCGGGCGGCTGCTGCGCGCCTGGGTGGAGCGGCCGCTCCTGTCCGCCCTCGCCATCAAGCGGCGGCTCTCGGCCGTGCAGGAGCTCGTCAACGACGGCGTGCGCCGGGGCGAGCTGATCCTCGCGCTGCGGGATATCACCGACATGCAGCGCCTCGTCGGCCGCTGCGTCTACGGCACCGCGGGCGGCCGCGACCTGCGCTCGCTTGCCAACTGCATCGCGGTGCTGCCGCGCCTGCTGGAGGAGCTTGCTCCCTTCCGCTGCCAGGAGCTGCGGGAGATCGCGGGCATGGACCGGCTCGAGGATCTGCGCGCGCTCATCGACCGCACGATCTGCGACGATCCCCCCTTCTCCGTGCGCGAGGGCGGGGTGCTGCGCGAGGGCTGCTCGGAGGAGGTCGACCGCCTGCGCCGCCTGCGCGACAACGGCGCACAGCTGCTCTCCGAGCTGGAGGCGCGCGAGCGGGAGCGCACCGGCATCAAGAAGCTGAAGGTCGGCTACAACAAGGTCTTCGGCTATTATATCGACGTGCCCAAATCGGCCGGGGAGACGAACATCCCCGACAATTACATCCGCAAGCAGACGCTCGTGTCGAACGAGCGCTACTTCACGCCCGAGCTCAAGGAGCTGGAAAACGATCTGACGAGCGCGCGCGAGCGCATCAACGAGCTCGAGTACCAGATCTTCGCCGAGGTGCGCGACAGCGTCGCGGCCGAGGTCGACCGGGTACAGGCCGCCTCCGACGCCGTGGCGCGGCTGGACGCGCTGTGCTCGCTCGCGGAGGTCGCCGTGCGCAATCGCTACACCATGCCGGAGGTCGACGTCTCCCGGCAGCTGCACATCGTCGAGGGGCGCCACCCCGTGGTCGAGCAGACGCTCAAGGACGTGCTCTTCGTTCCGAACGACACCTATCTGGACGACCGGGACGACCGCGTCGCCATCGTCACCGGCCCGAACATGGCCGGTAAATCCACCTACATGCGGCAGACGGCGCTCATCGTCCTCATGGCGCAGATCGGCTCCTTCGTCCCGGCCAAGAGCGCCACGATCGGCATCGTCGACCGGGTCTTCACCCGCATCGGCGCCTCGGACGACCTCGCGGCCGGACAGTCGACCTTCATGGTCGAGATGAACGAGATGGCCAACATCCTCCGCCACGCCACGGCCTCCTCTCTCCTGATTTTGGACGAGATCGGCCGCGGCACCTCCACCTATGACGGCATGGCCATCGCCCGCGCGGTGCTGGAATACTGTGCGGACAAGCGCCGCCTCGGCGCGAAGACGATGTTCGCCACGCACTATCACGAGCTCAGCGCCCTCGAGGGCGAGGTGCCCGGCGTGCGCAACTATAACATCACCGCGAAAAAGCAGGGCGGCACGCTCGTTTTTCTGCGCAAGATCGTCCCGGGCGCTGCCGACGAGAGCTACGGCATCGAGGTCGCCAAGCTCGCGGGGCTGCCGGACGGCGTGGTCGGCAAGGCCAAGGGCTATCTCAGGGAGCTCACCGAGCGCGGCGTCTCCCTCGCCCCGGCCGAGCCTTCTGCCCCGGCGGAGGAGCAGATCTCCCTGCAGGACGTCGGCGCGGACGAGGTCAGCCGTATCCTGCGGCAAACGGATCTGAATTCGCTCACGCCGCTCGAGGCCATGAACCTGCTGTTTGAGCTGCAGAAGAAAGCGAGAGCCTGATGGAGAGAGAAGTCAGACCCTTTACAAGCCGCATGAAGACCTGGCAGCTGATCCTGCTGCTGCTGTATCTGCCGGTGCACCTGCTGGGCCTGCCGGCTTTCCTGCCGGAGCTCCTCGGAAAGGGGACGCCCAGCCCCGGCATGGCCAATTTCTGGCTGTATGCCGTCGGCGCTGTCTTTGTCGTCGCGCTGCTGTGGGACTTTTGGCGGCGGGAGCTCGACCCCTTCTGCGACCATCCCTTTCTGACGCTCGTGGAGGTTTTTCGCAGCTACCTGCTCCTCTGGCTGGGCGAGACGGTCGTCGGCATCCTCTTTATGATCCTCGGCGTCGAGGAGGACGCGGCCAACAACCAGCTGGTGCTGGAGCTGCTGCGCACGGAGCGCGGGCCCATGCTCGCAGCGTCCGTGTTCCTCGCGCCCCTCGTGGAGGAGGCGCTGTTTCGCGGGGCGATCTTCGGCCCCCTGCGGCGGAAAAGCCGGGTGCTGGCCTATGCGGTCAGCGCGCTGCTGTTCTGCCTGTACCATGTCTGGGTCGAAGCGCTGGCCGACCCGCAGGAGCTTTTGTATATCCTGATGTATCTGCCGGGCGCCCTGGCGCTGGGCTTCTGTTACGAGCGCACGAACAGCCTCTGGGGCTGCGTGCTGCTGCACGCGTTCAATAACGGTCTGTCGATCTGGCTGGCCTCGCAGGTGTGAAGCGATGGAACACACGATCAGGGCGATCGCCCATATCCGCAGCGACCTGCCCGAGAAATTCGGCGTGCCCCGACAGGCGGGGCTCGTGCGGGAGCTGGAGGCCACGGTGGTCTTCGAGCCGGAATACCGGGTGCCGGACGCGTTGCGCGGGCTGGAGGGCTTTTCGCACATCTGGCTCATCTGGCAGTTTTCCCAGGCCCTGCGCGAGGGCTGGTCGCCCACGGTGCGGCCGCCGCGCCTCGGCGGCAACGAGCGCCGCGGCGTCTTTGCCACGCGCTCGCCCTTCCGTCCGAACGCCCTGGGCCTGAGCTGCGTGCGCCTCCTCGCCGTCGAGACGGATCCGGCGCTGGGTCCGGTGCTGCGCGTGGCGGGAGCCGACCTCGTCGACGGCACGCCCATTTTCGACATCAAGCCCTATCTGCCCTATGCCGACTGCATCCCGGAGGCGAGCGGCGGCTTCGCCCCCGACGGCGGGGCGCTGCTCGAAGTGAGCATCGCGCCCGGCGTGGAGGAGCGGCTGCCGCAGGAAAAACGCGCCGCACTGCGCGGCATCCTGGCCAACGACCCCCGCCCGCGCTATCAGCACGACCCCGAGCGGGTCTACAAGCTGCTCTTCGCCGGTTGGGAGATCGCCTTCACGGTAGACGGAACAAGCCTTCGCGTCATCGACGCGGAGAAAAAATAAAAAAACGGAGGAAAAAAGATGAAAAAGACCCTTATCATGCTGCTGATCGCGGCTCTGCTGCTGAGCCTCTGCGCCTGCGGCAGCCGGGATGTGAGCGGCAGCGTCACGCCCGCCGAAAAAGAGACGGCCGCTCCGGCGGAGGAGCCCGCCCCGACCGAAGAGCCCGCCCCGACCGAAGAGCCCGCCCCGACCGAAGAGCCCGCCCCGGCGGAGGAGCCCGCCCCGGCGGAGGAGCCCGCCCCGGCGGAGGAGCCCGCGGAGGGAGAGGACGACGTGCAGCTCGGCACCCTCAGCGGCGGCCGCTATGAGAACGCCTATCTCGGCCTCGGCTGCGAGCTGAGCGAGAGCTGGACGATCGCCGATGAGGAGCAGCTGGCCTCCATGATCGGCCTCACGGCCTCGATGTTCGGCGACGATTACGAGCAGACGATCCTGAACACGGACATGTTTTACGATCTGTATGCCGAGTCGAACGAGGAGCTGGCCACGGTGAACGTCATCATCCAGAAGCTCGGCCTCGGCGCCATGGTGATCACGGAGGAGCAGATCATCGACTCCTCTCTTGAAAACGCCAAGACGCAGATGGAGGCGGCCGGCTTCAGCGACATCACGATGGAGAAAAACACGCTGAGCTTTGCCGGAAAGGAGCACGTCGGACTGAAGATCGCGGCCACCGTGCAGGGGGTGCAGCTCTATGAGCAGCAGGTCTATCTTCTCAAGGGCGAGCATATGGCTGTCATCACCATCGGCACCTATCTGTCCGACCGCACGGCCGATTACTGCGATCTCTTCTACGCGTTGAGCTGAGCGGGACAAGCATGAAAAAACCACCCAAAAGGGTGGTTTTTTCATGCCGATAAAGAGGATCAGAGATGTTCGAAGCCGTCGCTCGGCTTTTCGGGGGCGGGGGGAGCCTCGCCCTGGACAAGATTGTCCGTCATGATCCAGGCGTAGAGCACCAGCATCATGGCCGAGGCGAAGAACATGATCTGCAGCCCGGTCTGCCGCTCGTCAGCCAGCGACATGAGGCAGAGGAAGGCACCCAGCATGCACAGCCGCAGGGATTTTTCGGCGTTGGGCTGCCCGAAGGCAAAGCCCGCCACGCGGAAGAAGGCCAGCAGTGTGACGATGATGGTCAGCACCTCGACGACATAGCCCCAGATCACGCTGTTGAGCGAGTTGAGCTTGTAGCAGTAGACAAGCCAGATGACGAAGCACAAGACCGGCATCATCGCGTACAGGCAGAGCAGCCAGGGCTTGCTCTCGGCCGGGTCGCGGTTGGCCTCGCGCAGCAGCAGCGGCCAGCTCAGCCCGGTCAGAAAAGCGGCGGCGGCCAACACGCGCAGAAAACCGACGTTCGGGTCCGTCTCGCTGGTGAGCACGAGCAGCACGGCGCCGAGGCACATGAGCGCGCCGATGGCGATCCGGGCCATCTTGTAAAGGAGCCGGTCGTTTTTGAGCGCCCCGTGAAAGTCCTTCGGGAGATGGCAGCGGTCGTCGCGGAACTGCTCCACGAAGCGCCGGAAAATCCAGGCCGCGGCGAGGATGCTCAGCGGCACGACGAAGTTCCAGAGGCTCCGCCCGGCCAGACCGTTTTCAAAGGCCAGCTGCTTCTGCAGCCAGCGGAAGAAGACGCCGAAGGCGCCCGCGCCGCAGACGAAGACGCCGATCTGTAAAGGTGTTTTATGCATATCTGATCGCTCGATTCCATAATTTGATTTCGGGAATATCTATTGTACCTTTCTTTTCCCATTTCGTCAAGGAGGAGCCGAGGTGAAGAAAACGCTGCTGCTGTCCGTGCTGGCGCTGCTGCTGGCGGTGGGCGAGCCCTATCTCGAGCTGCGCGTGCTCAGCACGGCGGAGCCTGCCGCGGACGAGCCCGCCTCGCCGCACGCCGCCGAAGAGCCCGAGCCTGCCGCGCCAGCGCCGGTCTCCGCTTCGCCCGAAAGCCCGGACGAGTCCGCCCCGGCCGCGCCGCCGGAGGACGTCGTCCTCACGATCCTCACGCCGGAGGGCGAGCGGGACATGCCGCTGCAGGACTATCTCGTCGGCGTCGTGGCGGCGGAGATGCCCGCGGATTTTGCGCCCGAGGCGCTGTGCGCCCAGGCCGTGGCGGCCCGAACCTACGCTCTTTATCAGGCCCGGAGCGGCAAGCACGGCGCCGCACAGCTCTGCACGGACCCCGGCTGCTGCCAGGCCTGGCTGGGAGACGCGGCGCTGCGGGAGCGCTGGGGGGACGGCTATGAGGAGAAGCTATCCCGCGTGCGCGCGGCGGTGGAGACCACAGCCGGAGAGCTGCTGTGCTACGGGGGCGAGCCCATCTGCGCAGTGTTCCATTCCTCCTCGGCCGGGGCGACGGAGGACAGCGGCGCCGTCTGGAACGCGCGGCCGTATCTCGTCAGTGTCCCGAGCCCGGAGACCGCTGCGGACGTGCCGAACTATATCAGCTACGTGCAGTGCACGGCGCTGGACCTGCGGGACACGGTGCTCTCGGCGCACCCGGAGGCGGATTTCACCGGCGAGCCGGAAAGCTGGCTGGGAGAGACGGAGCGGGACGGCAGCGGCCGCGTCGCGGGGCTCCGGCTCGGCGGGGTGCGCCTGAGCGGCGCGGAGCTGCGCGCGCTCTTTTCCCTGCGCTCCACGGCCTTCACGCTCGAATGTGTGGAGGGGGCCTTCCGCTTCACGGTCACGGGCTTCGGCCACGGCGTCGGCATGAGCCAGTACGGCGCGCAGGTCATGGCCCTCGGCGGCGCCGACCATCGCGAGATCCTGACGCACTACTACCCCGGCGCGGAGCTGACGGGAGCTGATACTGATACCCAATAAAAACAAGACAATCTTTGCGGCCAGAATTGTGCCATACTGCGTTGAGCTCCTTGACCATATATCTCCATTATGCTCTGCGGAGCCCGCCTTGTCTGGCGCAATTCTGACTCGCAAATCTTTGTCTACTTTCTATCGGGTATCAGTATTAGTTTTCAGAAAATTCGGAATGCGGAATTCGGAAGGGAACGAGATAGAACGTGGAAACAGACGTTTCCCTTTCTGAAAAATGAACCGGGAGGCGCTGAAATGAAGCGCCTCCCGGTTCTTTGTCAAAGTCTCTCATAGGTGCAGAAGCGGAAGCGGATGCCGTTTTCCTCCTGCCAGGGGCCGGCCTCACGGCAGGTCCAGGCGGGGTCGGCGTCGAGATCGGGAAAATAGCTGTCGGAGTGCGGCGTCAGCTCGATCCAGGTGATGTACACGCGCTCGAGCCAGGGGAAAAACTGCCGGAAGATGCTGGCGCCGCCGATCACGAAGCAGCGCGCATAGTCTCCGGCCGCCGCGAGCGCCTCCTCCGTGGAGTGGACGACGCGCGCGCCGGGGATCTCGATCGGCTGCCGGGTGACGACGAGGTTTTCCCGCCCCTTGAGCGGCCGCCCGCCGGGGAAATCCTCCAGTGTTTTGCGCCCGACGATCACCGCCGCGCCCTCGGTCAGCTCCCGGAAAAAGCGGCGGTCGGCCTTGAGGACGACGGGCTGGGTGCCGCCGTCGCCGATGCCCCAGTCGGCATAGACTGCTACGACGGCTTCCATCACACGGCCACCGGGATCTTCTCGTTAAAGTCGCTGAACTCGTAGCCCTCCACCTTGAAGCTGTCGCGGGTGAACTGGTAGAAGTCCTTCACACTCGGGTCGATGATGAACTTCGGCGCGGGCTTGGGCTCGTTCTGGATGATCTTCTCGATGGCGGGCACGTGGCGGTCGTAGATGTGGCAGTCGGCGATGACGTGCACAAATTCACCCGGCTCGAAGCCGCTCACCTGCGCCATCATCATCGTCAGCACGGCGTACTGCACGACGTTCCAGTTGTTGGCGGCCAGCATGTCCTGGCTGCGCTGGTTCAAAATGGCGTTAAGCTTGTTGCCGCTGACGTTGAAGGTCATGGAATAGGCGCAGGGATACAGCGCCATCTCCGAGAGATCGGCGAAGGTGTAGATGTTCGTCATGATGCGGCGGGAGGCGGGGTTGTTCTTGAGATCCCACAGCACCTTGTCCACTTGGTCCATGTCGCCCTGAGGATAGTGGTGCTTCACGCCGAGCTGATAGCCGTAGGCCTTGCCGATGGAGCCGTTCTCGTCGGCCCAGGCGTCCCACACGCGGGTACGCAGCTCGTGGACGTTGTTGCTCTTCTTCTGCCAGATCCACAGCAGCTCGTCGATGGCGGACTTCCAGTAGGTGCGGCGGATCGTGAGGATCGGGAACTCCTCCGACAGATCGTAACGGTTGACGACGCCGAATTTCTTGATCGTGTGGGCGGGCGTTCCGTCCTCCCAGCGGGGACGCACCTCGCGGTCGGTGTCCCAGACGCCGTTGGCGAGGATGTCCTTACAGTTCTGAATGAAGATTTCGTCTGCTCTGCTCATGTCACTCTCTCCTTTGCGCCGGCTGCGGCGCGGCATTTTATTCATTGTATCACAGAGATCTGCCATGCGCAAGCGTGAGCACCGTTAAAAGACTGACAGGCGCACCGCCGAAAGCAGCGCGGAATAGAATGGCCTGCGGAGGTGATGCGGGTGTGAAATATGCCGTGATCGGCGGAGACAGAAGATCGGTCCTGCTCTGCAGGCAGCTCGCGGAGGACGGGCACCGGGTCCACAGCTTTGCGCTCGAGCGCGCGGAGCTGCCCCGGGAGGTCCCCAAGGCGGGCTGCCTGCAGGGCTGCCTTTACGGGGCGGACGCGGTGATCCTGCCGACGCCCGCGGAGAAAAGCGGGTTCGTGAACGCCCCCCTTGCGGCCCAGCCCTGCCCGATGGAGACGCTGTGGGAGGCGCTCTGGCCGGGGCAGCTGCTGTGCGGAGGGCTTTTGAGCGAGGAGCGGGTGCTCGCCGCGCTCGAGCGCGGGCTCCGGGTGCGGGACTTCATGAAGTCGCCTGCCTTTGTGACGGCCAACGCCGCCGTCACCGCGGAGGGCGCGCTGGGTCTGCTGCTGCGCGAGAGCGAGCGGACGCTGCTGGGCAGCCGGGTGCTGGTCTGCGGCTGGGGGCGGATCGGGAGGCTTCTCTGCTGGCGGCTGCTGGGGCTCGGCGCTTACGTGACGGCGGCGGCCCGGCGTCCGGCGCAGCGGGCCGAGGCACGCGCCATGGGCTGTGAGGCCGTGGACTACCCGGCGCTCGCCGAGGCGCTGCCGGGCTGCGATTTCATCGTGAACACGGTCCCCGCACGCATCCTGGACGAGGCGCTTTTGTGCTGCGTGCCGGAGGGGTCGCTGCTCGTGGAGCTGGCCTCCTCCCCCGGGGGCTTTGACCGGACGACGGCCGAAAATCTCGGCCTCAGGACCCTGTTCGCGCCGGGGCTGCCCGGGCAGAGCGCGCCGTGGACGGCGGCGACGCTTTTGCGCGAGACGGTATACGGCTATCTGGAAGAGGAGGAATAGCATGGAAAAGAAACGTCTGGGGCTGGCGCTCTGCGGCTCCTACTGTACCTATGAAAAGCTCTTCGCCGCGGCGGAGACGCTCGCCGGACGCTATGAGCTCGTGCCCATCATGAGCGACACGGCCGCCGAGACGGACAGCCGCTTCGGCCGGGCGTCCGAGCATCTGCGCCGCCTGCGCGCGCTGACGGGACGAAACGTCATCACAACGATCGCGGAAGCAGAGCCCCTCGGCCCGGCGGAGCCGCTCGACGCGCTGCTGATCGCGCCCTGCACCGGAAACACCCTGGCAAAGCTCGCCTGCGGTATCACCGACAGCAGCGTGCTGATGGCGGCCAAGGCGCATCTGAGAAACGCCCGGCCGCTCGTGCTCGCCCTGTCGACAAACGACGGGCTCTCGGGCTCGGCCGAAAACATCGGGAAGCTCCTCAACCGGAAGCATACGTATTTCGTGCCCTTCGGGCAGGACGACCCGGCGAAAAAGCCGCGCTCGCTGCAGGCGGATTTTTCCCTCCTCGGCCCGGCGGTCGAGGCCGCCCTGCGCGGCGAGCAGCTCCAGCCGATCCTTTTATAAAAAACAGCTGAGAAAAAGCTCGCTTTTTCTCAGCTGTTTTTAAGGTAAACGCTGATCAAATCGCCTGCGGCGCCTCCCGGAAAATTTGCGCCCTGATTTCGTCACTTTTTCTTGAAATACACAAAGTATTCCTGCAAAAAAGTGCCATCATCAGAACACAAATTTTCTCGGGATCCGCTCTTGCCGATTTAATCATCGTTTACTTAGTTTATAGTTTTCAGTTTTTAGTTTTTAGAACGCTAAACGGGAGTTTAGCGTTCTTTTTGAAGACGCAGGGTTGACGCCCTCGTCGACCCGGCGGGAAGAACTCAAGAACATGCAAAAACCCCCGGCGAAAACGTAGAATGGTTCGTTTTCGCCGGGGTTTTTTGCAGGTATTCAGGATGACAGAGCGATAAGCTTTCGATCCTCTTTTCTGAAAACTGAAAACTAAAAACTGAAAACTTTATTCGAAGGCGATCATGTAGTAGTAGACCGGCTGGCCGCCGCTGACGATGCTCAGCTCGGCGTCCGGGAAGCGGGCCTTCAGCACGGCGGAGGCGTCGTCCGCATCCTCCGGCTGCACGTCCGCGCCGTAGTAGATGGTGATGAACTCCGGAGAGAAGCGCTCGGCCGCGTTGCCGAGATCCTTCATAAGGCTGTCCACGTCCGGGTAGCTGTTCAGCAGCGCCCCGTCGATGAGCGCCAGATGCTCGCCGGCCTTGATGCTGCGCCCGTCGAACTCCGAGTCGCGCGCGGCATAGGTGACCATGGCGGTGTGCACCTGGCCGATGGCCTCGGTCATATTGGCGACGTTCTGCTGCTCCGTGTCGTCCACGTTCAGGTTCAGCAGCGCCGTCACGCCCTGGGGCACGGTCTTGGTCGGGATGACGATGACCTTCTTTTTCGTCAGACCCACGCACTGCTCGGCCGCCATGATGATGTTCTTGTTGTTGGGGAAGACGAAGACCGTGGAGGCCGGAGTGCGCCGGACGGCCCGCAGGATATCGTCGGTGGAGGGGTTCATGGTCTGGCCGCCGGTGACGACGTTGTCGGCGCCGAGATTGTTGAGAAACAGCTCCTCCATGCCCTTGCCCGCGCAGACCGCGACCACGCCGTATTCCTTCTCGGGCTCGGCCTCGGGCTCCTCGCCCTGCTCCTGCGCCTCGAGCTCCTCCTCGATCCCGTAGAGATCGTCGGTGCTCTTCTCGCGCCGGCCGCCGAGCTTGTCGATGGCCTGCAGGTACATGTTCTCGATCTTGGCCAGCTCGAGGTGGCCGTATTTCACGCTCTCGGCCAGCACGTCGCCGGGAATGTCGGTGTGGACGTGGACCTTGATGATCTCCTCGTCGTCGTTGACGACCAGGGAGTCGCCGATGCTGTCGAGATAGCTCACGAAGGCGGAGAAATCGACGTTCGGATCCTTCTTGCGCACGGTGAAGACCGTGTCGAAGATATTCTGCTCGGGGACCTCGACCTTCTCCTCGGTGAAGGTGCCGGCGGGCTTCTTCTCCTCGGCCGCGGCGGGCTCGGAAAGCGTCTCGGAGCTGACCTCGCCGCGCAGGGAGGCGAGCATCGTGGAGAGGATGACCATGTAGCCCTTGCCGCCGGCGTCGATCACGCCGGCCTTCTTGAGCACCGGGTTCTGGTTGACCGTGTCGGCCAGGGCCTCCTCGCCGGCCTCGATCGCACGCTCGAGCGAGCGCTCCAGGCCCTGCTCGGCGGCCTCGGCCGCGGCGGCGGAGGCCAGGCGGGACACCGTGAGGATCGTGCCCTCGGCGGGCTTCATGACGGCCTTGTAGGCGGCGGTCACACCGTCGACCATGGCGCCGGTGAATTCCGCCGCGCCGGCCGTCTCCAGCCCCTTCAGACGCTGGGCGATGCCGCGGAACAGCAGCGACAGGATAACGCCGGAGTTGCCGCGCGCGCCGCGCAGCAGGGCGCCGGACACGCAGGACGCGGCGTCGGCGATCGTGTCAAAGTCCTTTTTGCGCAGCTCCGTGGCCGCGTTGGTCATCGTCAGTCCCATGTTCGTGCCGGTGTCGCCGTCCGGCACGGGGAAGACGTTCAGGTCGTTGATCGCCTGGGTGTTGGCGTGAAGGGCCGCGTTGGCGCAGAGGATCATTTCCTTAAAGGCCGCGGCGTCGATGTAATCTCTCAAAGTTGCACCTCCCGGACAGGCGGAAGCCTTATCCGATTATCGTATCTATATATACGTCCACGTTCTTCACGGGGACGCCGGCGGATTGCGAAAGCTTGTACTGGACCTCCTTGATGATGCTGCGGGCGACCGCGGCCATGTTCACGCCGTGGTCCACGCCGATGTGCAGCTCGAGCGAGAGGCTGCCGTCCTCGTTATAGACGACGTGCACGCCCTTGGACATGCTCTCGCGGCGCAGCAGCTGCAGAGGGCCGTTCTTGTCGCTGCGGCCCGCCATGCCCTTGACGCCGAAGCAGCTGGTGGCGGCGTCGCCGGCCAGATAGGTCAAGACCTCACTGGTGATACTGATGGTGCCGTTGTCGTTCTGAATGTTCACCATGATAGACGAGCTCCTTGTATTATAGAGTAGTAGTTTTTAGTGACCCTCTCCAAGGTCATGTGCT
>CAMHMZ010000046.1 GCA_946186375.1 uncultured Clostridia bacterium | reverse complement strand
CCCACGGAGACCGAGGAGCCCGCCGAGGAAGAGGAGCCCGCCGAGGAAGAGGAGCCAGCCGAGCCTGAAATCATCGAGGTCAAGGTAGTGCTCAAAGGCGCGACCGTTTTCATCAGCTATCCCGAGGACGCCTTCCCCGTCAAGGTCAGCCCCAGTGTTCGGGAATGCAAACCGAATACTGCTGAATACAAATCGGCCATAGACTCGCTTGACCGTCTGGCTGAGAGAAATGACAATTATGAATACAGCTCTGCGCGCGTGTTCGATATCAGCTTCCTGAATGCCGACACCCGCGAGGAAGTAGAGCCCACCAAGCCTGTTCAGGTGCAGATCGTGCTGACCAAGGCAATCAGCGAAGCGCCGATCGAGCAGGCCGATCTGATCCACATCGGTGACGACGGCAAGGCGAAGCCTGTCTCGGCCTCGATCAACGAGGACGTCACGGAAGTCTCTTTCGAGAGCAAGGACTTCTCCTACTACGTCGTCACGGTGCAGGAAGCTCCTGAGGATGAAGCCGGCAACGTCATCGTTGGCGACGCAAAGTTCACGACGCTCGCCGCGGCTCTGGCAGCGGCCAGCGACGGCGACACTATTAATATTATCGGCGCAACGGAAGATACGGCGGGCGTCAGCGTTACCAAGTCCGTCACCATTCTGTCTGACGGCCAGGACGGTTCGGTTTCCCAGTACCTCAATGTCGATGGGCAGGGCGTGACCGTAACGCTGGGCGGCGGCGCCAACATGCTTACGATCCCCGGCCTGTGGATCGGCAACAACAGCAATGATTCCGACACCGTCGCCGTGACCGTGAAAGACGGCGTGACCATCAAGAGCAACTACTACCCGGTATATGTTGCCACGAACGGCAGCAGCCTCACGATCAAGGGCGGCAATATCACCAAGGAGGACACCTCCAGCGGTTATGCCCTGTACGCGTTTTCCGGCACGATCCGGGAGATCTCCGGCGGCGTCATCACCGGCGGCGTTTACCTTGATGGCTCCACTACGACTCTTGTGAAGATGACCGGCGGTGCGATCAGAGAGGGCTACGGCATCTACGCGAACAATTCCGCCACGATCGGTTCGATCGAAGGCGGCACCATCACCGGCGGCGAAGACGGCATGGGCCTTTATATTCGCGGCGGCTCGAAGGTGGAGTCCATCTCCGGCGGTACGATCACCGGCGGGACTTACGGCGGTATCTACATGTACGGCGGTACCATCGGATCGATCTCCGGCGGCACGATCACCGGCGCCACAAAGGGCATCTACATGAGGCAGAGTGCCATCGATGAGATCAGCGGCGGCACGATCACCGGCGCCGAAACCGGCATTTACATGTATTGGGGCGAGACGATCGGCTCGATCAGCGGCGGCTGGATCGAGGGAACGAGCGGCGACGCCATCTACAGCGACGACTACGACCGCATCGACAGCATCAGCGGCGGCGTTTTCGTCGGCAAGAACGGCATCAAAACCAGCTATGAATGGGAAAATCCGATCAAGATCTCCGGCGGCGTTTTCAAGGCCACCGGCGGAAAAGCCTTCCCGGAAACCGCCGTTGAGCTTTCCGGCACCGTAAAGTGGACCGGAGATCTGACGGACGGCTATTATACGGTCGAAGAGGGTTACGAACCCACTACCGGCTCTGACACTGTGACGGTGGAAGGTGTTGCGGGGAATTTCCATTATCTCGCAAAACCCGTCAAGCTGACTTATAACGGCAACGGCGGCAAGACCGCCGACAATGAAACGGAGATCATCCAGAAGGGTACCGGCAAGTTCGAGACGCTGGTCAACAGCTTCGAGCTTGAAGATAAGCTCTTCAAGGAATGGAACACGTCTCCGGACGGCGACGGCGACGCCTACGCAGAGGAAGCGGAGCTGGAGACGAGCGAGGACATGATCCTCTACGCCATCTGGAAGGATGTTCCTGTCGGCCCGGTCTGGATCACCCGCGACGGTGATACCGACTCTTATCAGACGATCCGTGATGCGGTCGCGGCCGCGGAGAACGGAGACGTTCTTCTCGTTATGGACGACGTAGTCGATACCGTGGCGACGATCTCCATTGACAAGAGCATCACGATCGCTGCGGGCGAGTCCGGTGTCAAGTCCTATTCGGCCAATCTTGACGTCGTCGGCGGCGGCGAGCTGACGCTCGGCGGCGAAGCGGACAAAGAACTGACCATGACCGGAAAGGTCGAGGTCCATAACGGCCACATCCTGCTGCAGGACGGTATTGCCCTGAGAAATACCCTTCTGCTCGTGTCTGCTGACGCGACCGGCACGATCACCGGCGGCACGATCACCGCAAAGGGAGCTGCCATCAATGTCAACGGCTCTGCTTCCATCGACAAGATCACCGGCGGTACCTTTACCTCCACCGGCTCTGACGCGCTGATCATTCTCGGTTCGGTCGGCGAGATCAGCGGCGACGCGGCCTTCCGGGCTTCCGGGACGAGCAACGCCTGCTCGATCCGTCCGGGCGCCTCGATCGGCTCGATCAGCGGCGACGTTTCCATGATCGTCAATAATCCGACGGGGAACGGCAGCAACGGCGGCGGCACCGGCCTGATCATCCTTGGCTCCTGCGGCCCGATCAGCGGAGGCAGCTTCGAGGGCTTCCTCGGCGTGCAGCTCGGCGGGAATAACCGGAAAGCCGAAGCGGGGCTGACGATCACTGGCGGCACCTTCCGCGGACACGGCTCCAACGGCTATGCAACGGGCATCAACATCGGCATGGTCAGCAACGCGCCTTACGAGATCAGCATTTCCAACGCCGTGATCTCCAGCGACAACGAATGCGGCATCACTCTCGGCGGCGGCAACAAGCTGACAAAGCTCGAGAACTGCAGCATTCAGGGCTCCCAGAAGAGCTTCCGTACCTTTGTCGGGTACGGGTCCGAATATCACGTTACCATCGGCCCCGTGACCGGGAACACCTTCACGGGCGACATCGATTTTTCCGGCAACGTTGCACTTGATAAATTCGACGACAACACCGTGAACGGCAGCATCGACGTCTCCGCCTTCCAGGAGTCGTTTACGGCGAACAGCCTGTCGAACAACACGATCACCGGCGGCATCAATCTCTACGCGGAAATCGATGACGGTTATGAGGCGAAGATCGAGACGGTTGAAGGCAACACGATCACCGGCGGAAACGCTTTCTACGCCCAGAAGGGCACGAACATCACGAGCCTTAAGAATAATACCGTGACCGCCTCGGGCTATTACGCGCTGTACTCCGAGGGCGTCATCGGCTCCATTGAGGGCGGATCGTATACCGCCACCAAGAGAGACAGCTCTGCGATCTGCATCGGCGTGATCGAGGAGACCGATTGGGTGCAGGATCCGGATACGGGCGCCTGGGGACAGGAGGTCGTCAGCAGCAGCCCCGCGACGGTCGGCACGATCAGCGGCATCACGGTGTCCGGTTACCGGGGCATCGAGAACCTCGGCTCCATCGGCACGATCGCCGGCGGCAGCTTCACCGGAAGCAGTGAGGCGGCGCTCGTGAACACCGGCGTCGTCACCACGATCAGCGGCGGCTCCTTCGTCTCCGCGTCGGCCGACGCCATCGACAACCAGGGGACGATCAACAATCTTTACGGCGAGGTCATTGTAAACGGCTCCGCCCATGCCATCAACAACACCGGCATGATCGCTCTTGAATCGGCCGGCGGGGAGTATGACCTGACGGCGGCGAACGCCCGCGCGTGGGGCTATGTCCGCTATCACACGAGTGATAACACGCCCGACAGCCAGCTTGTCGATGTGACCATTCCCACCGGCTACCACATGAGCCGTATCACCACGACCGAGCTGGAGGCGACGCGCGCGACGGCCTACCGCTTCCTGATGAAGGACAACACCATCATCTACAAGGGCAACGGCCACAAGCTCATCGAGGGCAAGGGCCTGGAGCAGGGCTACGATGACTATACCTTCCTCCTGTCCTCCACGACGGTGGCGGACAACAAATTCAGCACCGGCAATGACTTCGAGTTTGACGGCAACGGCCTGATCCTGCAGGGCTGGAACACCAAGCCCGACGGCTCCGGCACCGCCTACAAGCCCGGCGAAACGGCTGTGATCCCCGCGGACGGGGAGCTGATCCTCTACGCGCAGTGGGATTACTATTATGAAGTCACGGTCGACGGCCAGAAGGCCGAGGGCGAAGGCCAGAAGTTCGGCTATCTGCAGGACGCCATCAACGCGACCACGGCGGACAAGCCTCTGGTCCTGGTGCTGAAAGACCATGAGGAGACCGGCGTCTTCAAGGTCCCGGCCGATAAGAACGTGATCCTCGACGTCGTCACCGACGTGGAGTTTACGGCCAAGAGCGCCGAGGAATTCACCGTCAAGGGCGGCCTCGAGATCCGCGACGGCATCACCATTGAGAGCACCGCTTCTCACGGCGTGAACGTCGCGACCGGAGGCTGGTTCACCGGCACCGGCGGCAGAGTCCACACCACGGGCGCGAGCGCGGTGTATCTGGACAGCAAGGGCAGCGAGGCCAAGGACTCCGTCTTTAACGGCGGCGAGTACGTCGGCGCGTCCAACGGCGTTGAGTCCTACGGCTCCATCTCCACCATCACCGGCGGCCTGTTCGAAGCCGAAAAGGCCAACGGCCACGGCGTGAAGCTGATGTACAACAGCACACTCGGCGAGATCAGCGGCGGCACCTTCCAGTGCACGCTGAACAGCGGCATGGGTCTGCTTGTCTGCGGCGGGACGGTCAATGAGATCAGCGGTGGCGAATTCTACGGCGGGACCGACGCCACGGTCGAGGTGGTCCGGCCCAACGGCTACGGTTTGCAGGTCGTCTTCGGCGGCCAGGTCAAGCTGATCAGCGGCGGCAAGTTCGCCGCCGGCTGGGGCATTCTGCTGGCCAGCAACACGGAAGGCAAGCCGCTGACGATCAAGGGCGGCACCTTCATCGGCCGCAACGATGTCGGCGGTAACGGCGCAGCGCTCCAGCTCAACGACGCGAAAGAAACCGCCACCATCCTCGGCGGCAGCTTCCAGGGCAACTCCGGCATCATCAACTTCGGTGAACTCACAAGCGTGGAAAACGCCACCATTGACGTCGCCGACGACGGTATCCTGAACTACACCGAGTGCGGCGAGATCAAGAACTGCACCATCAAGACGGAGAACGAGGATTGCGCCGGCATCAACAACTGGCGCACCAATGTCCCGTCCCACATGGGCCTGATCAGCAACTGCACTGTCACCTCGAAGGACGGCAACGCCATCATGAACGGCACGCCCACCAGCAACCTCGCGGGCGTCGTCAGCGGCACCTACACCAGCGAGAAGGCAGAGGCTTTCGCCAACTTCGGCACCGTCGATACGATCAGCGGCGGCAGCTTCTCCGGAACCAGCGGCGCCGATAATGTCGGCACGATCAAGGAGATCAGCGGCGGCAGCTTCACCGGCACCGACGGCTGCGGTGTTCTGAACGAGACCTTTACCACCAACAGCGGTACTGTACTAGTCGGCAATATCGAAAAGATCGCCATCGCCGATTCCGCTCTCTTCCACGGCTCGGAGTACGCTGTGAAGAATGACGGGGGCTGCACGATCGGCACGATCACCGGCTACGGCGTCTTCATCGGCAGCACCGAGGGCGTGCTGGCGAACAAGGACGGCACCGCCGCCCTCCTCCTGGAGAACGGCGTGGTCGACGCGCTGGATCTGAACAAGACCCAGCCCGCCATCGGCTACGGCCGCTACTCCGATCCCGCGACGCTCAAGGGCGACTGGACGCTTCCGAACGGCTACCACATGAGCAAGATCAGCACCTCGGTGCGCGGCCGGAACGGAGACTTCCACTTCCTCGTCAAGGACAACACCATCTTCTACGACGGCAACGGCCATGACCTGCTCTCTACGCTGAGCGATGACGAGATCATCCTCGACGGCCGTGTCCTGCGCCATTATGAGACGGCTTCCGCCAAGGTGGCGGGCAACGACTTCTTCCAGGCTGCGGCCAAGGCCGACGGCAAGATCTACAAGTTCAAGGGCTGGAACACCAAGGCCGACGGCTCCGGCACGGACTACGCCCCCGACGCAGCCATTGAGCTCGGCGACAGCGATCTCGTGCTCTACGCCCAGTGGGAGAGCTTCACCGTGACTATCACGGTCCTGGATCAGGAATACGTCTACAACGGCGAGGCCCAGGGCGAGAACGACGCGAGCTATACCGACGAGGCGCAGATCGCGGCCAAGGTGAAGGTCGAGGGTCTGCAGGGCGAGGACAAGCTGATCGGCATCAGCCTGAACGGCACCGCCAAGGACGTCGGTACCTATGCCGACGCCATCGAAGCCTCCGACGCGAAGCTGAACGACACCGAGACGGTCTACACCGTCGTCTATGTCCCGGGCGAACTGAAGATCACCCCGGCCGAGGTCACCGTCACCGTGAAGGGCGACAAACAGAGCGTCGTGTATAACGGCGTGCGCCAGTTCCTGACAGACTACACGCTGGAGATCGAGGACGCGACCGGCCTCTATGAAGAGAGCTCCGTGAGCTTCCAGGGCAATGCCACCGCCTACGGCACGCACGTGGGCGAATATGAGCAGGTGCTCAGCGCCCAGGACTTCAGCAACACCGACCGGAACTTCAAGGTCACCTTCAAGACCGAAAACGGTCGCTTGACGATCACGCCGAAGGCGGCGACCGTCACGGCCAAGGCGGCGAGCAAGCTGTACGGCGAGAAGGATCCGAGCTTCAGCGCATCGGAGACGGGCGTGCTGCAGGGCGACAAGCTCACGTACACGGTCAGCCGTCCGGGTGCGGGCCGGGACGAGGACGTCGGCACCTATAAGGACGCCATCGTCGCCGACGGCGAGAAGCTGCAGGGCGACTACGAGGTGACTTACGTCCCGGCGGACTTCACGATCACGACCGAGCGTATGACGCTGAGTGCTGAGGGCTACCGCGGCACCTATGACGCCGAGACGCACGGACTGACCGTGAAGGCTGGCGTGACGGAGGGGACGACGATCTCCTACAGCACGGATGGCGGCCAGACCTGGAGTGAGACGGCTCCGACTATTCTGAATGTTGGCACGGTCACGGTACAGGTTCGCGCAGAGAACCCGAACTATGAGACGGTGACCGCCGAGGCGACGCTGGTCGTCCTGCCGAAGGCTGTCACAGTCCGCGCGGACAACAAGAGCAAGACCGAGGGCGAGCAGGATCCGGAGCTGACGGCGACGGTGACCGGCACGCTGGGCGACGATACGGTGGAGTACACGCTGAGCCGTGGGGCGGGCGAGGCGCCCGGCCGCTACCGCATCACCCCGACCGGCGAGGAGCGCCAGGGCAACTACAAGGTCAGCTACATCACCGGACAGCTGAAGATCACGGCGGCCGAGGTCATCCCGACCCCGACGCCGACCCCAACGCCGACCCCAACGCCGACCCCGACGCCGACCCCGACCCCGACCCCGACGCCGACCCCGACGCCGACTCCGACGCCGACCCCGACGCCGACTCCGACGCCGACGCCGACCCCGACGCCGACTCCGACGCCGACTCCGACCCCGACGCCGACGCCGACTCCGACTCCGACTCCGACGCCGGTCCCGCCGACGCCGACTCCGGTCCCGCCGCGTCCGATCCCGACGCCGACTCCCACGCCGACGCCGACCCCGACGCCGGAGCCCACACCGGCACCGACTCCCGAGCCGACGCCGGAACCCACTCCGGAGCCGACTCCCGAGCCCACACCGGAGATCATTGAAGAGCCCGAGGTCCCGCAGGCAGAACCCAGTCGTCCGGCGATGCCTCTGGTGAACCTGCTGTGTGCGCTCTTCTCGCTGATCAACGGCCTTGTGTGCACGGTCAAGTCTCTCAAGGCGAAGAACCAGGAGGAGGAAGAGGAGCGCAAGCGTCTTGTCAACAAGCGCTACAGCGACATCACAGGTGTCGGCGGCGTCCTGGCCTTCTTCCTGACGGAGAAGCTGTCGAGAAACATCGTCATGGTCGATAAGTGGACCTGGCTGATGGTCCTGATCTTTGCGGGCAGCATCGGAATTTCCGTGTGGACGCGCAAGAAGAAGGAAAAGGAAACGGCTGAGTCCGCAGCCGAATAAAGCAAGGCTTTACTCGGCAAAGCAAAACAACAGAAAAGGCGTTGTCTCAAGATAGCGAAAGCTATGGCGGGACAACGCCTTTTTAATGCGGAGTTCGGAATGCGGAATTCGGAATGCGGAATTCGGAATGAAGGGGAACGAAGGTTCTGCGCGGAAATTGACGTTACCGTCGTAGGGGCCGACGCCCTCGGCGGCCCGCGCAGTACGAGCAAAAAACGCGAACAAATCCCCGGCGAATACGTACTGATCTACGAATTCGCCGGGGATTTGTCTGTCAGAAGCTGTGTTCGATGAGCCAGGCCTCGGCCTTTTGAACGAGGGCCGTCGCGTCCGTCCCGTCGGGGAGCAGCACGCGCTCTTCCGGCAGAGCACCAAAGAAGTCCAGATGCGCCTCCTCCGCCACAACGTTCTTGAGATAGTTGTTGTCGTCGGAGAAGCCCGGGTCGGGCTGCAGCTGGCAGATGTTATAGGCCTCGAGGATGCCCGTCACGGGTGCGCCGTGATAGCGCAGGCCGCGGTATTTCTCCAGATCCGCGCCGATGGGTCCGGCGTCGCGGTAGAGCCGCACGACCTCGTGCAGCGCGGCCTTCTCCGCCTCCGTCAGCGGCTCGAGCGCCTGCACGCTGTGGATGTTATCACGCACCTGCTCGAGGGTGGACATGCCCGAGAGATTGCAGATGACGCCCTCGAAGCTGCCCGCATAGCGGATCGCCCAGGAGGCGACGGAAGCCGCGGGGTCGAGCTCGCGGAGCTTCTGTTCCGCCTTCTCAGGCAGCTTCGCCAGCCCACCGCCCTTCACGGGCTCCATGAACACGGCCTGCTTGCCGTGTCGGCGGATCACCTCATAGGCCTGCATGGCCTGCACGAGCTCGCTCTCGGCATCGATGTAGTTGAAGGGGATCTGCACGAATTCGACCTCCGGGTGCTCGGTCAGCACGCGGTCGAGGAGCTTGGCGGAGGAGTGGAAGGAAAAGCCCAGATGGCGGATCCTGCCCTCCTTCAGCCACTGCGCGGCGTGCTCGAAGAGGTGAGCGCTCCTGGCGATGCCGCCCTTGCCGTCCACGCCGTCATAGTACACGGTCTGGATGTTGTGCAGCAGGTAGTAGTCGATAGTTTCCACACCGAGGTTTTGAAGCTGCTGCGCGAAGATCGGCTCAATCTGGCTCTCGTCGGTGAGGCTGAAGGTGGGGAACTTCGTCGCCACGGTGAAGGCCTCGCGCGGATAGCGCTCCACGACGGCCTTGCGCGTGGCCTCCTCGCTTTTGCCGTTGTGATAGACATAGCTCGTGTCGAAATAGGTGTAGCCCGCGGCCAGGAAGGCGTCCACCATGGCGTTGAGCTGCTCGTAGTCAAAATCCGTCGGGTCGCCGTTTTTCACGGGCAGGCGCATCATCCCGAAGCCCAGTTTGCTCTTCAGTGCCATTTCGTTTCTCCTTTACAGCTCCAGGGAGTCGATCCAGGCCTTCAGCTCGCTCTCCGAGGCGCGGGCCGAAAAGCGCTTGCCGCGCAGGACCTTCGCGCCCTTCGCCAGCTTCTCGATGCGGCCCTGGCCCTCGCCAAGCTCGCTGCCGCCCGAGGTGAAGAAGGGGACGACGGTCTTGCCGGAGAGGTCACAGGCGTCCAGAAAGCTGTCGATGAGGCTCGGCTCGCGGTACCACCAGATCGGAAAGCCCAGAAAGACGACGGCGGCGTCCTGCACGGGCGCGTCCGCGTCGGCCAGCGCCGGGCGGCAGTTCGGATCCTGCATCTCCACGGTGCTGCGCGCCTTCTTGTCCATCCAGTTGAGATCGCGCCGCTCATAGGCCACGGCCGGGCGGATCTCATACACTGCCGCGCCCGCAGCGGAGGCGAGAGTTTTGGCCAGCTTCGCGGTGCTGCCGCTGGCCGAAAAATAAGCTACCAATGCGTTCATGTTCGTTCCTCCTCATCTTATTCACAGCCACAGAACTTCTCATGCTGTACTGACACTGTGTCAATGACCATAGTATAACGCATGACTGACACCGTGTCAACAGAAAAGCCCCCGCGCCCGGCGTGCGGAAAAAGCGGCATATTGACGAGCCGGGGCGGAATAGGCTGTTTCGAGGTGAGAACATGATCGAAACGGCCTTGTTGATGCTGATGAAGAGCCTGCTGCTGACGCTGCGGCTCGCGCCGAGCGGCTCCTTCCCGCGGCCGCTGAGCCGGGAGGAGGAGCAGGACTGCCTCACGCGCGCGGCGGCGGGGGATCTGGAGGCGCGAAACCGGCTCGTGGAGCACAACCTGCGCCTCGTGGCGCACATCATGAAGAAGTACTACGCCCAGACCGACGATATGGACGATCTGCTGTCCATCGGCACCATCGGCCTCATCAAGGGCGTCGACAGCTACCGCGCGGAGCGGGGCGTGCGCCTGGCGACCTACGCCTCGCGCTGCATCGAAAACGAGATCTTGATGTACTTTCGCTCCCGGCGGCGTGCGGCGGGGGAGGTGAGCCTCTCGGACGCGCTGGAGGCCGACGAGGAGGGCGGGGGCCTCTCGGTGATGGATCTGCTGGCTGAGGAGGACGATCTGGCTGAGCGCGTCGGCAGCGCCGAGCTCTGCGGGAAGCTTGCCGCGCTTGTGGACACGGCGCTGAGTGAGCGGGAGGCGCGCGTCATCCGCCTGCGCTACGGCCTCGGCGGGGAGAAGGAGCACACCCAGCGCGAGACCGCCCAGCTCTGCCGCATCAGCCGCAGCTACGTCTCGCGCATCGAAAAAAAGGCGCTGGAAAAGCTGCGCGAGGCGCTTGGCGGCGCGGACTGAGAGCGGGAGAAGCGCCGCGCCGGTTGACAGCATCGGGGCCTCATGCTATACTTGATCATACGAAAAAATACAAATTGCCGCCCGAAGCGCAGGGCTTTCCGGACAGCCGGAGAGCCGGCGCAGCCGGGAAGGGCTCGGGCCTGGGCCTGCGGCGGACTGCGTTTCCGCCGCGGGCTTTTTTGGCAGACAGGAGACAGAGACTATGGTCATCGTTGTCAGGCACAGCGCGCGCAGGGAGGACGTCGCGGCGCTCACCGCCTTCCTTACGGCGCAGGGCGTTTCGGTCACGCCGGTCCCCGGGGAGAGGAGCACGCTCCTCGCTGTCGTCGGCGACACGTCCCGGCTCGACGATGACCGGGTCGCGGGCTTTGCCGCGGTCGAGGCCGTGCGGCGCATCACGGAGCCGCTGCCCCTCGCCGGGCGCGGCGCACACCCGGCCGACAGCGTGGTCGAGGTGGGCGGCGTGCCGGTGGGCGCCGGGCATTTCGCGCTGATCGCGGGCCCCTGCTCCGTGGAGAGCCGCGAGCAGCTTTTGCCCCTGGCCGCAAGCCTCAGGGCCGCGGGCGCGCAGCTGCTGCGGGGCGGCGCCTATAAGCCGCGCACTTCGCCCTATCATTTCCAGGGCCTCGGCGAAGAGGGCCTGGCGCTGCTGCGCGAGGCGCGCGCGGCGACGGGGCTGCCCATCGTGACGGAGATCGTCGATCCCCGGCAGCTGCCGCTTTTCGAGGACGTGGATCTCATCCAGGTCGGCGCGCGCAATATGCAGAATTTCGAACTTTTAAAGGAGCTTGGCCGGATCGATACGCCGGTGCTGCTCAAGCGCGGCCCCTCGGCCACGCTCAAGGAGCTGCTGCTGGCCGCGGAGTACATCCTCTCCGGCGGCAACGGGCGCGTCATCCTCTGCGAGCGCGGCGTGCGCAGCTTCGACACGGCCACGCGCTATCTGCTGGACCTCTCCGCCGTCGCCGTGCTGCATGAGCGCACGCACCTGCCGGTGATCGTGGACCCGAGCCACGCTGCAGGAGCGGCGCGCTATGTGCCCTCGCTCTCGCTCGCGGCCGTCGCCGCGGGGGCGGACGGGCTGATGCTCGAGGTGCACCCGGATCCCGCCGCCGCGCTCAGCGACGGGGCGCAGGCGCTGCTCCCGGCGGACTTCGCGGCGCTGGCAAAACAAATCAAAGCGCTGCGCGCGGCGCTGACAGAAAGCGGGGACTGAGACGATGACGGAGATCCGTATCGAGGCCTCCCGCGCCTATTCGGTGATGATCGGGGAGGGCCTGCTCTCCCGCTGCGGCGAGCTCGCCGCGCCTCTTGTCGAGGGGCGGCGGGCGCTCGTCTGCGCGGGGGAGAGGGTCTTTCCGCTTTATGGGGAGACTGTGATGGACAGCCTGCGCCGCGCGGGCTTTACGCCCTTTGCCTGCCGCTATCCGGCGGGCGAGACGGCCAAGACGCCGCAGACGCTGCTCTCGATCCTGGAGAGCATGGCCGAATGCTCTCTCACGCGCTCCGACGCGGTGTTCGCGCTGGGCGGCGGCGTAACGGGGGACATGGCGGGCCTGGCCGCCGCGCTCTATCAGCGGGGCGTCGACTGCGTTTTGCTGCCGACGACGCTGCTGGCCGCGGTAGACGCCTCCGTCGGCGGCAAGACGGCGGTCGATCTGCCGAGCGGGAAAAACCAGATGGGCGTCATTCGCCAGCCGCGACTCGTCCTCTGCGACACCGCCGCGTTTGCGACTCTCCCGCCGGACACCCTGGCCGAGGGCTGGGCGGAGGTCGTCAAAACGGCCTTTCTGACGGACGGCCCCCTGCGGGAGCTCCTGTTAAGCGGCCGCGCGGAAAAGGAACTCGAGGAGACCGCCGCAGCGTGCGTGCGCGTCAAAAGCGCGCTCGTCGCCCTCGATGAGAACGACCGCGGGCAGCGGCGGCTCTTGAACTTCGGCCATACGGCCGCCCACGCCATCGAGCGCTGCAGCGGCTACAGCATCCCCCACGGGCGCGCCGTCGCCGCGGGCATGGCGATCATGACCCGCGCGGCGCTCGCCAAAGGCTGGTGCGAACGGGAGACGCTCGACACGCTCCTCTCGCTGCTGCGCCGCTTCGATCTGCCGGAGCGCTGCCCCTTCTCCGCGCGCGAGCTGCTCGCCGCGGCCGAGACGGACAAGAAGCGTGCGGGGGAGCGCTTCACGCTAGTGCTGCCCCGGCGCTTCGGCGAATGCTTTTTACTGGACACGGACAGAGACGGCCTGGGCGAGCTCTTCACGCTCGGCCTTTGATGCGATATGAATGTAGAGATCACCCCGCGCCGTCTCTCCGGCGCGGTCACACCACCCCCGAGCAAGAGCCTCCTGCACCGGCTGATCGTCTGCGGAGCGCTCGCGGAGGGCGTTACAAGTTTACATAACTATACTTCGTCGGAGGATCTCAAGGCGACGCTCGCCTGTGTGTGCGCGCTCGGTGCCCGGACGGAGGAGGTACGCGCGCACGAGCTGCGTGTGTATGGCCGCGGCGGAAAGCCGGAAACACGACAGGCGCACTATGCCTGCGGTGAGTCCGGTACGACGCTGCGCTTTTTCCTGCCGCTGTCGCTCGCTCTGACGGGCGGCGGGCGCTTCACGGGCGAGGGGCGGCTTTTGGAGCGGCCCCTCGGCCCCTTTGAAATGCTTTTTCATGAGAAGGGGATCGCCCTCCGACGGGGGGCGAACGAGCTCTCTGTCAGCGGTGCGCTCCCGGCGGGGGACTACCGCCTGCCCGGCGATGTGTCGAGCCAGTTTTTTTCGGGGTTGCTGCTGGCGCTGCCGCTGCTGACGGCGCCCTCGACGCTGGAAGCGACGACGGAAATCGAGTCCGCGCCCTATATCGAGCTGACCCTCGCTGCCCAGGCTCTTGCGGACGTGCGCAGCGAGCGAGACGCCGGCCGCTGGATCGTCGCGCCGCAGAGCTATCGGCCCTTCGAGGCGGAGGCGGAGGCGGACTGGTCGCAGGCGGCTTTCTGGCTGGCCGCACGCATGCTGGGAAGCGCGGTCTCCGTCGAGGGGCTGAGCCGCGCCTCCGCGCAGGGCGACCGGCGGATCGAAGAGTATGCCGAAGCCCTCAGCCAAGAGGGGGACGTCTGCCTCGACGTCTCGCAGTGCCCCGACCTGCTGCCACCGCTCGCCGCGATGGCGGCGCTGCGCGAGGGGAGCTGCCGGATAGAGGGCGCGGCGCGGCTGCGCTATAAGGAGAGCGACCGTCTGTCCTCCGTCTCCGCCGCGCTGCGCGCGCTGGGGGCCGAGCTGCTGGAGGAGCCGGACGCGCTGGAGATCCGCGGCGTTAAAACGCTGCGCGGCGGCGCGCCGGTCGACTGCCGGGGCGATCACCGCGTGGCCATGATGGCCGCCGTGGCCGCCACGCGCTGCGAAAAGCCCGTGCTGCTTCTCGGCGCGGACTGTGTCGGCAAATCCTATCCCGCTTTCTGGAGAGACTATACCCGTCTGGGGGGAGAGATCCATGTCCTATAACTATGGCCAGCGCGTGCGCGTGAGCGTCTTCGGCGCGAGCCACGCGCCGTTTGTCGGCGTCACGGTCGAGGGCCTGCCCGCGGGCGAGCCGGTCGACCTCGAGGCGCTGCGCGCCTTTCTGCGCCGCCGGGCGCCGGGACAGAACGCCTGGAGCAGCGCGCGGCGCGAGAGCGACGAGCCCGAGCTTTGCGGCGGCCTTGTTGACGGCGTGACAGACGGGACGCCGCTGACGGTCATGATCAAAAACAACGACGTCCGCCCGGCCGATTACGCGGCGCTGCGCGACGTGCCGCGCCCCGGCCACGCCGACTATCCCGCCCGCGTCAAATACGGCGCGGCGGCGGAGCTCGACGGCGGGGGCGCCTTTTCCGGACGCATGACGGCACCGCTCTGCGCCGCGGGCGGGATCTGCCTGCAGCTGCTCGCGCGGCGCGGCGTGCGCGTGACAGCGCATCTGCTGTCGGTCGGCAGCGTGTCAGACGCGCCCTTCGACCCGATGGGCCTTGACGATGTGACGGTCGAGGCGCTCAGGCATCGCGAGCTGCCCGTCCTCTCGGACGAGAGCTGCGCGCAGATGCGGGAGGAGATCCTCTCTGCCGCGGCGGAGGGCGACTCGGTCGGCGGCGTGGTGGAATGCCTGGTCGAGGGGCTGCCTCTCGGCCTCGGCGGGCCGCTCTTCGAGGGGCTGGAGAGCCGCCTCGCCCCGGCCCTCTTCGCCATCCCCGCCGTCAAGGGCGTCTCCTTCGGCGAGGGCTTCGGCGCCGCCGCCCTGCGCGGGAGCGAGAACAACGATCCCTATGTTGTCCGCAGCGGCGCCGTCACGACGCTCACGAACCACGCGGGCGGCGTCCTCGGCGGCCTGAGCACCGGGCTGCCGCTGCTGCTGCGCGCGGCCTTCAAGCCCACGCCCTCCATCGCCAAGCCGCAGCGCAGCGTGCGCCTGTCGACGCTCGAGGAGACGGAGCTGCGCATCGCCGGGCGGCACGACCCCTGCGTCGCGCCGCGCGCGGTGCCCGTGGTGGAGGCCGTGACGGCACTGGCGCTGCTGGACGCCTGGCCGCAGCCGGAAGTGGGCGCGGAGCCGGGGCTTGCGGCGCTGCGCGAAAAGATCGACCGCACGGACGCGGCCCTCGCGCCGCTGCTCGCCGAGCGCATGCGCCTTTCCGACGAGATCGGCGCCTTGAAGCGGGAAAAAGACCTGCCCGTGCGCGACAAACAGCGCGAGGAGACGCTGCTGCGGCGTGTGTCCGTCCTCGCGGGGGAGGAGAGCGGGAGCGTTGCCGCCGTGTATCAGGCGATTTTGGCGGAGAGCCGCGCCCGGCAGACGCGCGGAGAGGAGGAGACGCCATGAGCAGGCTGCGCTGCGGCCTCATCGGCCGCCCCCTGGGCCACAGCTATTCCCCCGCGATCCACGGGCGACTCGCCGATTACGACTACCGGCTGATCGAACTCGAAGCGGAGGAGCTCGGCCCCTTCCTGCGCGCGGGCGGCTTCGACGGGCTGAACGTCACGATCCCCTATAAAAAGGCCGTCCTGCCCTACTGCGCTGAGCTCACACCCGCCGCCGCGCGCATCGGCTGCGTCAATACACTCGTGCGCCGCCCCGACGGGACGCTTCTCGGCCACAATACGGATTATGACGGCTTCCTCTGGCTCCTGCGCCGCGCGGGGATCGACCCGGCCGGGAAAAAGGCGCTCGTCCTCGGCAGCGGCGGCGCGTCGCTGACCGTGCAGACGGCGCTGCGCGACCTCGGCGCGGCGGAGACCGTTGTGATCTCCCGCAGGGGAGATAATAATTATGTAAACCTGTATGAACACCACGCCGACGCGCAGCTCCTCGTCAACGCCACGCCCGTGGGCATGGCGCCGAAGACGGGGGAGAGGCTCGTCCGGCTCGAGGCGCTGCCCGCGCTGGAGGCCGTGGTGGACGTCATTTACAATCCCGCCCGCACGGGCTTGCTGCTCGACGCGCAGCGGCTGGGCCTGAAGGCAGCCAACGGACTGGGCATGCTCGTGGCCCAGGCGGCGGCCTCCTGTGAGCTTTTCTGCGGCTGTCGCTGCGGCGATGAGGAGATCGAGGCAATCCGCGCCGCGCTCGCGCGCGAGACGCAGAACGTCCTTCTGATCGGCATGCCGGGCTGCGGCAAATCGACCGTCGGCGCGGTGCTCGCGGCAGAGCTCGGGCGCGAGATCTGCGATCTGGACGCGGAGATCGAGAAGCGCGCCGGATGCACGATCCCGGAGATCTTTTCCGCGGAGGGGGAGGAGGGCTTTCGCCGCCGCGAGCACGAGGCGCTTTGCGACGCGGTCAAGCGCGGCGGCCTCGTCATCGCGGCCGGGGGCGGCGTCGTGACGCGGGAAGAGAATATCGACCTTTTGCGCCAGAACGCCCGCGTCGTTTGGCTGCGGCGGGACTTGGCGCTCCTGCCCACGGCGGGGCGGCCCCTCTCGCAGACGATCCCGCTGACGGAGCTCTACCGCCGCCGCGAGCCGCTCTACCGCGCCGCGGCTGATCTGACGGTCGAAAACGACGGCACGCCGGAAGAGACGGCGGCGCGCATCCTCGAACTGCTTTGAAGAAGGGAGAAGCCCATGAAGATCCTTGTTCTCAACGGCCCCAACCTCAACCTGCTCGGCTTGCGCGAGCCGGAGCTCTACGGCAGCCGCAGTTATACGGAGCTTACTAATTATGTAAACCAAACAGCCGCGGAACTCGGCCTCGAAGTCGAGCAGCGCCAGTCCAACCACGAGGGCGTGCTCGTCGACTGGATCCAGAGCGCGCTCGGCACGGCGGACGCCATCGTCATCAACCCCGCGGCCTACACGCACACGAGCGTCGCGATCCTCGACGCGCTCAAGGCGGTCGCCCTGCCCGCGGTGGAGGTGCATCTGACGGAGCCGGATGAGCGCGAGAGCTTCCGCCGCGTCTCCTACGCGGGCCTGGCCTGCGAAAAGCGTTTTGCCGGCCAGGGCTTTTTAAGCTACCGTCTCGCGCTGGAATACCTGCGGGAGAAAAATTTGGAATGCGGAATGCGGAATTCGGAGTGAGAGAGTTTTCAGAAGTCAGTTTTCAGTTTTCAGAAAGAGAAACGGGGATTTATCGCTGTCATCCTGAGCGAGCGAAGCGAGTCGAAGAATCTTGAAAGATTCTTCGGCGATGCCCTCCTCAGCGACGGCGCGAAGCGCCTGGTCCTTCAGGGAATGACAGCGTAGGGGCCGGCGTCCTCGACGGCCCGGCAGAAGCACCTCAAATATATACAAAAATCCCCGGCGAATTCGTAGATCAGTACGTATTCGCCGGGGATTATTGTATTTTCTCTGATTGTACCGCGCGGGGCGATGAGGTCATCGCCCCCTACGACGCTGATGATAGTTTATTGCAATTATCCTTTGTTATCCTTATTCCGAACTCCGCATTCCGTATTTCGATGAGCCGAGCGCTGATCCGTCACGCCGGTGCCGTCAAAGAGGGGGATCTGCTCGGTCGTGGCAGCCTCGGGCTCCTGCCAGTAGCCGTCGAGCCCGCTCTTGGCAAAATAGGCGCAGAGCCGGTCGTTCTCCTCCGCGCTCACGCGCCGCGTCAGCGCCGGGAAGGCGTCGAGCCTCGGCATGGGCGTATACTGGCTCATGAGGGAGAAGAGGACGCTCCCGACCGGAAACTCCTCGGCGGCAAAGTCGATGGCGTCCATGGCGTTGAGATCCTCGTCGGGCAAAATGAGGTGCCGGATCAGCACGCCCGAGCGCAAAAGCCCGTCCTCGTCCAGCACATAGGGGCCCACCTGGCGGAACATCTCGCGGATGGCGGCCTTGGCGACGGCGGGATAATCCGGCGCGGCCGAATAGCGCCGCGCGGGCTCTGTACGGCAGTATTTGAGGTCCGGCAGATAGATCTGCACGAGCCCCTCCAGGCGCCGCAGCGTCTCCACGCTCTCATAGCCGGAGCTGTTCCACACCACGGGGATGCCGAGCTCCAGCCCCTCGAGCGCCTCGGCGATGGCGGGGACATAGTGGCTGCCCGTGACGAGGTTGATGTTGTGCACGCCCTTGTCCCGCAGGCGCAGGAGGCAGTCGCGCAGCGCGGGCACCGTGAGCACCTCGCCCTCGCCGCCGCGGCTGATCTCGCGGTTCTGGCAGAAGACGCATTTTAAATTGCAGCCCGTGAAGAACACCGCGCCCGAGCCGCGCTCACCGCTGATGCAGGGCTCCTCACCGTAGTGCGGAGCAGCCCGCGCCACGCGAGGCAGCGTCCCGCTCAGACAGAGGCCGCGCCCCCCGGTTTCCGTCCGCCGCGCGCCGCAGCGCCGGGGACAGTCGATGCAGAGAATGTACATTTTTGGTCCTATCCGGCGAAGTGCCGCGGCAGCTGTGCCGCCAGTAAATCGCCATAAATTTGTCAATCGGCAAAATGCCATAAAATGCATGCTGTACACAGGCAATTATAGCCCGGATTTGTGGATTATGCAAGAATTCGTAAAAACCGAAAAAAAGTGCATGATTTTTTCCGATTTTGTGCTAATATGGAGATGAACCGGATAAACTTATGCCGTAATGAGGAGGCGAGCGGATGCTGGACATCGTTCTGGTCGAACCGGAGATCCCGCACAATACCGGCGCCGTCGCCCGCACCTGCGCGGTCACCGGGGCGCGGCTGCATCTTGTCAAGCCCCTGGGCTTCGATATCTCCGACAAGGCGGTCAAGCGCTGCGGCCTGGACTACTGGCATCTCGTGGATCTGCACGTCTACGAAAACCTCGACGAATACTTCGCCTTAAACGGCGACAGCGGCCTCTTCCTCGCCACCACCAAGGCCCCGCGCTCCTACGCGGAGGCGGACTTGAGCGGGGACGTGACGCTGATGTTCGGCAAGGAGACGGCGGGGCTGCCCGCGTGGCTGCGGGAAAAATACCGCAAAGGCTGCATCCGCATCCCCATGCGCGGCGAGGCGCGCAGCCTCAACCTCTCCAATTCCGTGGCCATCCTGGCCTACGAGGCGCTGCGGCAGCAGGGCTTCCCGGGGCTGCTCGGCACGGGCAGCATGGCCGAATGATCCTCTTTGTGTACCCTTTAAAATTTTTATAAATGGAGGCATATACATGAACTACAACAAGAAAACCGTGTACGACGCCGACGTGAAGGGCAAGAAGGTCCTTCTCCGCTGCGACTTCAACGTGCCGCAGGACAAGAAGACCGGCGAGATCACCAGCGACAAGCGCATCGTCGCCGCGATCCCCACCATCAAATACCTGCTTGACCAGGGTGCGGCCGTCATCGCCTGCTCCCACCTGGGCAAGCCCGTCGCCACCTTCGACGCTTATGTGAAAAAGCAGGTCGAGAAGGGCAAGAACGAGGCTGACGTCACCCGCGAGGAGTGGGAGAAGTCCCTCAAGAAGCTGACCCTGGCCCCCGTCGCCAAGCGTCTGAGCGAGCTGCTGGACATGGACGTCATCTTCGCCGCCGATACCATCGGCCCCGACGCGCAGGCCAAGGCCGCTGCGCTGCAGCCCGGCCAGCTCCTGCTGCTGGAGAACCTCCGCTTCGATAAGCGCGAGACCAAGAACGACCCCGACTTCGCCAAGGCTCTGGCCGATATGGCGGAAGTGTATGTGTCCGACGCCTTCGGCACCGTGCACCGCGCGCACGCCTCCACCGCCGGTGTGGCCGACTATCTGCCCGCCTACTCGGGCCTCCTCGTCAACAAGGAGCTGAGCATCATGGGCAAGGCCCTGGACGATCCCAAGCGCCCCTTCGTGGCGGTGCTCGGCGGCGCCAAGGTCTCCGACAAGATCAACGTCATCAACAACCTCCTCGAGAAGGCCGACACCATCATCATCGGCGGCGGCATGGCCTACACCTTCAAGAAGGCCCAGGGCTTTGAGATCGGCAAGTCCCTCCTGGAGAGCGACCGTATCGACTACGCGAAGGACATGATCGCCAAGGCTGAGGCCAAGGGCGTGAAGTTCCTCCTGCCCGTGGACAATCTCTGCGCCGCGGAGTTTGCCGCTGACGCCGAGCCCGTCCTCGTCGAGGGCAACATCCCCGAGGATCTGATGGGCATGGACATCGGCCCCAAGACCGTGGAGCTCTTCTCCGAGGCCGTCAAGGGCGCCGGCACCATCGTCTGGAACGGACCCATGGGCGTTTTTGAGTTCGACGCGTTCGCCGGCGGCACCAAGGCCATGGCGAAGGCTCTGGCCGAGAGCGGCGCCGTGACCATCGTCGGCGGCGGCGACAGCGCGGCTGCGGTCGAGAAGCTCGGCTTTGCCGACAAGATCACCCACATCTCCACCGGCGGCGGCGCCTCCCTGGAGTTCCTCGAGGGCAAGGAGCTGCCCGGCGTGGCCTGCCTCCTGGACGCCTGAGTTCAAATCACAGTTTAAGTACGAGGAGTATAGAAATGAACAGAAAGTATCGCAAGACCGTTATCGCGGGCAACTGGAAGATGAACATGCTCGCCTCCGAAGTCAAGCCCTTCATTGAGGAGCTCAAGGCTGCCCTGCCCAAGACCCGCAATTGCGAGGTCGTGCTCTGCACCCCCGCCGTGATGATTCCCGCCATGCTCAAGGCCGGCAAGGAAGTCAAGGTCGCCGTCGGCGGTCAGGACGTGTCCAAGTTCGAAAAGGGCGCCTACACCGGTGAGATTTCCGCCAGCCAGCTGGCCGATATCGGCGCCAAGTACTGCATCGTCGGCCACTCCGAGCGCCGCCAGTACCACGGCGAGGACGACATGCTCGTCAACGCCAAGGCCAAGGC
>CAMHMZ010000045.1 GCA_946186375.1 uncultured Clostridia bacterium | reverse complement strand
AGTTTTCAGAAGTCAGTTTTCAGTTTTCAGAAGTCAGTTTTCAGTTTTCAGAAGTCAGTTTTCAGAGATAAACGGGTATTTAGCGCTGTCATTCTGAGGAGCGCCAGCGACGAAGAATCTTTTAAGATCCTTCGACTCGCTTCGCTCGCTCAGGATGACAATGTAGGGGCTGCCGCCCCCGGCAGCCCGGCAGAAGCGAGCCAATAAGATGCACAAATCCCCGGCGAATTCGTAGAATAGTACATTTTCGCCGGGGATTTGTTCACGTATTTAGATCGTACCGCGCGGGCCGCCGAGGGCGTCGGCCCCTACGACATGGACGACAATTCCCGCGCAAAACCTTTCTTTTCCCATCATTCCGCATTCCGCATTCCGCATTCCGAATTCCTCGCTAAACTCTTATTTATCGTTCTCCTGAAAACTGAAAACTGACTTCTGAAAACTAAATTACCGGATATAGGAAAACCCTTGCCACAGATAACAGAATATGTTATAGTAAATTGCGTTTTATCGGTTGTCGGCGTTTTTACAGGAACAGCCGAAAACGCTTTTCCTGAACAACTCTTCAAGGAGCTGAGCTTTCCTATGGCCAAGCCTGTCCTCATCACGGCCGACAGCACCTGCGACCTCTCGGCCGATCTGATCGAACGTTACGATATCCGCATCATCCCACTGACGATCCAGCTCGGCGGCGACAGCTTTTTCGACGGCGCGGGCTTCACGCCGCTGGATATGTACGCCCGCTTCCACGCGGACGGCTCTCTGCCGAAGACCAGCGCGCCGAGCCTGCAGCAATTCCTGGACTTCTTCACGCCGCTGCTGGAGCAGGGCTATGAGATCGTCCATCTCGACATCAGCGCCGAGCTCTCGGCCACCTTCCAGACGGCCAGCATCGCCGCTGCGGAGCTGGAGGGCGTCTACCCGGTGGACAGCCGCATGCTCTCGACCGGCGTGGGCCTTCTGTGCATCGAGGGCGCCGAGTGCGCGCAGCGCGGCATGAGCGCGGCGGACATCGCCGGGCATCTGCGCTCGCTGACGGACAAGGTCGACACGAGCTTCGTGCTCGACACCCTGGAATTCATGTGGAAGGGCGGGCGCTGCTCCGGCGTGGCCGCGCTGGGCGCCAACCTCCTGCGGCTCAAGCCTGGCCTTGAGATGAAGGACGGCAAGCTCGGCGTCTATAAGAAATACCGCGGCAATATGAACGCCGTCTACCGGCAGTACATCAAGGAGCGCCTGGCCGGCAAGTCCGTGCGTCCGGGACACGTTTTCATCACCGAATCCGGCGAGATCGAGCCGGAGGTGATCGAGGAGCTCGAGGCCTTCGTGCGCGAGCTCATCCCGGTGGAGGAGATCCACCACACCATCGCTGGCTGCACGGTCTCGTCTCACTGCGGACCGAGGACGCTCGGCGTGCTGTTTATCAACGAATAAAGGAGCTTACGATCATGATACAGCCCAACGACGTCAATAAAGTCAGCGACGAGGAGTGGGAAGACTTCAAGAAAAAAGCGCAGGCGGACGAGCTGTATTATTCCGGCCCCGGCGACCTGCTGGACACAGCCGAGGGGCGCGCAAAGTTCTGCCGCCTCAATGAGAGCGGCGCCTTCGCCAAGCCCGATCCGGCCTTTCCCGGCTATAAGATCTGGGTCTTCAACAACCAGGGGCAGGGGATGGTCGTCAAACGGCGCAGCCGCGTCGACCCGACCGTGATGGAGGACGTCGAATTCGACGCCGACGGTCAGCCGATCAGCCGCGCCTTCGAGCCCGCGTGAGCGAGGGGCGAAATAACCATCTGTGAAAACCGCAGGTTTTCGCAGATGGTTTTTTCAGTTTTCAGGCGAGTGACAAATTGGAGTTTGAAAGCAATGAGGAATTAGGAGTTAGGAGAGAGGAATGAAAGGGAACGGGGGATAAAACGCGAAAAATGACGTCCATTTCGTAGGGGCCGACGCCCTCGGCGGCCCGCGCGGTACGATCTAAATACGCGAACAAATCCCCGGCGAAAGCGTACTATTCCACGAATTCGCCGGGAATTTGTGCACCTTATTGGCTCGCTTCCGCCGGGCTGCCGGGGCGGCAGCCCCTACGACATCCTTTCAAACTCAGCGATAAACATCCGTTTACCTCTGAAAACTGAATTCTGAAAACTGAAAACTATAAATCCTAAAGGTCCAGCGCTTCGATGAGGGCTTTGGCGCTGAGGGCAAGCTCCTCGGCAAATTCCGCGTCCTGCGCCTTCACCGCCACGCGCACCGCCGAGCGCTCGGCCTCGGGACAGATGTGCATCTCGTAGCGGGGCGTCGAGAGCCGCAGGCCGTCCGAGTAGTCCGCACCGAGCTCCAGCATGAGCTCAGAGAGCGTACCCATCAGACAGGCCCGGTCGCGGCAGGCGCAGGAGAGCCCCTCCGCCTCCTCTTTCTCCGCCTGCGCGCCTTTGCCCACCTCGGGAAAGCCCTCCCCGGGCGTGAGGCGGAGCTTTCCGAGCAGGGCGTCGGCGCAGCACTGATAATAGGCCAGCGGCGTGCCGACGTCGCACCAATAGCCCTCGAGTGCGACGCCGAGGAGCTTCTCGCCCCGCTCCATCAAAAGCGGAAAGAGATCTTTGGCAAAATCGAAGGGCTGACCCTCCGGCACGAGCGCGAGGGCGCGCGGCGAGAGCACATAGATCCCGGTGTTCACGAGATCCGTCACGACCCGCTCCCAGCCGGGCTTTTCGATGAAGGCGCGCACCCAGCCCTCGCCGTCCGTGACGGCCAGACCGTAGCTCAGGGGCTCCGGATGGCGATAGAGCGCGAGCGTCACGGCCGCGCCGCCGGCCCGGTGCGCTTGGACAAGAGCGCCGAGATCAAAGTCGCAGGCAGCGTCGCCGCTGATGACGAGCACGTCCTCCTCCCCGATGAAGTCCGCGCAGTTTTTGACGCCTCCGGCCGTGCCGAGCGCGTCGCGCTCCCGCCGGTACTGCAGCGAGAGCCCCAGCGCGCGCCCGTCGCCGAAGCGCTGCTCGATCTCGTCGGCGCGGTAGCCCAGCGCAGCGCAGACCTCCGTGAAGCCGTGCTGCCGCAGCAGGCGCAAAATATGCTCCATGAGCGGCCTCCCCACGAGCGGCACGAGCGGCTTCGGATGCTCGCCGGTCACGCAGCGCAGGCGGCGGCCCTCGCCCCCGGCCATGATGACAGCTTTCATGCGTTTCCCTTCTCTTTCTCTCTCTTCGCCGGAGCCTCATCCCCGGCGGTCTGTGAAGTTTTGTCATGAGTATTGTCTGCTTACGCGGGAGAAATTATTGTTGTAAACACACGCCACCTTTGGTATAATGTACTATCCGACATTATGCGCTTATCAAAAAAGCAAGGGAAAAAAGGAGGCGCGGCCGTGAATAAGAAACTGCAGCGGCTGGCGGAGCCGGGTGTGGGCCTGTATCTGTTTTTCCTCGTGGCCTTCACGCTGGCGACGCTCTTCTTCCGCTTTTATTATCTGGCGGCTGCCGAGGCGGCGGCGATCCTGCTGCTGCTCATCTACAGCCAGGTCGCACGGCGGCGGCGTGCCAGACAGCTGGCGGCCTATATCGAGGAGCTCACTTACGACACCGAGAACGCCAAGAACAACACGCTCATGAATTTCCCGCTGCCGATCGCAGTCTTCCGGCTGGAGGACTCGCAGATCGTCTGGGGCAACGAGATGTTCTTCGACATGGGGGGCAAGGCGGTCAGCCGCATCGACGCGCGCATCTCCGACATGGTGCCGGAGTTTTCGGGCAAGTGGCTGCTCGAGGGCAAGAACCGCTATCCGACGCTCCTCAAGGTCAACGACCGCAAATATCAGCTGCACGGCAACATCATCCGCTCCGAAAACGACGAGCAGAACAGCGCCTACATGGGCATCACCTACTGGGTGGACGTGACGGAGTACGACGACACGCGCATCGAATATGAAAACTCCCGCCCGGTGGCGGCGATCCTTGTCATCGACAACCTCGACGAGCTGACGCGCAACCAGCCCGACCGCATCAAGAACGACCTGCGCGACAGCGTGGAGGACCGGCTCAAGGTCTGGGGCGAGCAGTGCAAGGCCATCATCAAGCGCTTTGAGCGCGACCGCTATCTGGTACTCTTCGAGCACCGCTATCTCCAGCAGATGAAGGAGGACAAGTTCTCCATCATCGAGGAGATGCACCAGGTCGTCAGCCCCAACGGCGTCGGGGCCAGCATCAGCCTCGGTCTCGGCATGGACGCGGCCAACCTCGCCGAGGCGCTGCAGTTTGCCAACACGAGCATCGAGCTCGCACTCTCGCGCGGCGGCGACCAGGCGGTGCTGAAAAACCGGCTGAGCTTTGAATTCTTCGGCGGACGCGGCTCCGAGGTGGAGAAGCGCACCAAGGTCAAGTCCCGCGTTGTGGCCAACACCCTGGCCGAGCTCATGCGCGACTCCTCGCAGGTGCTCGTCATGGGCCACCGCTACGCCGATCTCGACGCCGTGGGCGCGGCGATCGGCGTGTGCTGCCTGGCGCGCAAATGCGGCGTGCGCTCGAGCATCGTCATCGACCGGGAAAAGAACGTATCCAAAACGCTCCTCGAGCGCATGCTCAAGGAGCCGGAATACCGGGACACCTTCATCAACGCCGACGAGGCCATGTTCCGCGCCGACGGGCGAACGCTCCTCGTTGTGGTGGACATCAACCGCCCCGAGCAGGTGGAGGACCCGGAGCTGCTGCAGACCTGCAACCGCGTGGCCGTGATCGACCACCACCGCGTCGGCGCGACCTACATCCAGAACGCGGCGCTGAGCTTTATCGAGCCCTACGCCTCCTCGACCTGCGAGCTTTTGACGGAGATTTTGCAGGAGGTGGCCGAGCCCTCGGATATCCTGCGCTGTGAGGCGGACGCGATCTTGTCGGGCATCGTGCTCGACACCAAGAGCTTCACGCTGCGCACCGGCGAGCGCACCTTCGACGCCGCGGCCTTCCTGCGGCGGCTCGGCGCCGACACGACCGACGTCAAGCGCCTGCTGCAGAACGACATGGAGGACACCGTCGCACGCTACCGCATCCTGCAGGACGCAAAGCTCTACCGCGGCGTCGCCATCGCCGCGCCCGACACACCGCAGAGCCGCATTGTGGCCGCTCAGGCCGCGGACGAGCTGCTGAACATCTCCGGCGTGGAGGCCTCGGTCGTGATCGCGCCCGACGCCAAGGGCAACGTTTTCGCCTCGGCGCGCTCGATCGGCGAGATGAACGCGCAGATTTTGATGGAAAAGCTCGGCGGCGGCGGCAACCGCAGCGCGGCCGCGGCGCAGTTCGGCAAGGCCGATCTGCAGGAGATCCTCGGCAAGGTCCACGGCGCGATCGATGAATATCTGGACAAATGACAGAAAGGGAGAAACAGCATGAAGGTCATTTTTAACGTAGACGTCAAGGGTCAGGGCAAGAAGGGCGAGATGAAGGAGGTCTCCGACGGTTACGGGCGCAACTACCTGCTGCCGCGCAAGCTCGCCACCGAGGCAACGGCCGACAATATCAACGCCATGAAGCTCAAGGAGAAGGCCAAGGCCGCCCAGCGCGCCAAGGAGAAGGCGCAGGCCGAGGCCTATGCCGCCCAGCTCGGCGCGGTGCAGGTGATCATCAAGGCCAAGGCCGGCGGCGCGGGCAAGCTCTTCGGCGCGGTCACCTCCGAGGCGATCAGCCGCGCGCTCAAGGAGCAGTTTGACATGGACATCGAGAAGAACAAGATCGTACAGGCCGAGCCCATCAAGTCCTTCGGCGCCTACAGCGTCAAGGCCCGCCTCGGCTACGAGGTCAGCGCGACCATCAATCTTCTGGTCGTGGAAGGGTAGATCCAATTCGGAATTCGGAGTTCGGAATTCGGAATTCGGAATGAGGAATTCGGAATGACGGGAATTCGCAACAGCAGGAGGAGTCTTGCATGGATGAGCTTTTAGGCAAAAAGACGCCTTACTCCGCCCCGGCGGAGCAGGCGGTGATCGGCTCCATGCTCATCGACCCCAGGTGCATCCCTGAGGTCCTCGAAAAACTGAAGGCGGACGAGTTTTACGTCAAGCTCAACCGCGATATCTACGAGACGATCTTCACGATGTTCTCCTACGGGCAGACGATCGACCCGGTGACGGTGCTGGATCAGATGAAGGTCCGCGGCGTCTACGAGGACAACTGCGTGGAGTATGTGGCGGAGGTCATGCGCCTCACGCCCACGGCGGCCAACGTCCTCGAATATGCGGCCATCGTGCGCGACCGCGCGCTGCTGCGCCGCCTGGGCGAGACCGCCGACGAGATCAACGCCATGGTATACGAGGGCGCGGGCGAGGCCGACAGCATGCTCGAGGCCGCGGAGCGGAAGATCTACGCCCTGCGGCAGGGCCGCAATGTGGGCGGGCTGATGCCCATCGCCTCTGTCGTGCAAAACGTCTTCGACGATTTGAACGCCGCGGCCGAATCCGGCAGAAAGATCCCCGGCCTGCCTACCGGCCTGCCCGATCTGGACCGGACGATCCTGGGCCTGAACAAGTCCGAGCTCGTGCTGGTGGCCGCGCGCCCCGGCATGGGCAAGACGAGCATCGCGCTGAACATGGCGCTGCATGTGGCGCTGACGGAGAAAAAGGCCGTCGCGATCTTCTCGCTGGAGATGAGCCGTGAGCAGCTGGTGCTGCGCCTTCTCTCGCGCGCCGCGCTGGTGCCGCTGTCGAACCTTCTGACCGGGCAGCTCAACGACCAGCAGTGGCGCTCCATCACCGAGGCCGCGCAGACCCTGAGCGCCACGGACATCCGCATCGACGACAACCCCACCCTCACCGTCTCGGATATGAACGCCCAGTGCCGCCGCGTGCCGGAGCTGGGGCTGGTCGTCATCGACTATCTGCAGCTGCTGCAGTCGGCCGGGAGCGGACACAGCTGGTCCAACGAGAGCCGCACCCAGGCCGTCAGCGACATCAGCCGCATGATGAAGATCATGGCCAAGGAGCTCAACGTCCCCGTGGTCTGCGCCTCGCAGCTCTCGCGTGCCAACGAGGCGCGTCAGGACAAGCGCCCCATGCTCTCCGACCTGCGCGAGTCCGGCGCCATCGAGCAGGACGCCGACGTCGTCATCGGTCTGTACCGCGACGGCTATTATAACAAGGACACCGAGAACCCCAACCTCGCCGAGGCCATCGTGCTGAAAAACCGCAAGGGGCAGACCGGCACGGTCGAGCTGAGCTGGCTGGCGGAATATACCTCCTTCTCCTCGCTGGAGAGGAACCGCGAAGATGAATACTGAGCTCTGGCAGAGCTGTGACATGCTGCCGCGGGGCGCGGCCGTCCTGTGCGCCGTGTCCGGCGGGGCAGACTCCCTGTGCCTGCTGCATTTTCTGTGGAAAAACCGCGAGGAGCTGGGCCTGCGCGTGTGTGCGGCGCACTACGAGCACGGCCTGCGCGGGGAGGAGAGCCTGGCTGACTGCGCCTTCGTGGAGGCCTGGTGCCGCGAGCGAGGCATCCCCTGCCTCACGGAGCACGGCGACGCCGCGGCCTTCGCAGAGCGGGAGGGCCTCGGCCTGGAGGAGGCCGCGCGCACGCTGCGCTACGACTTTCTCGAGCGGGCCGCGGACAGCCTCGGCTGCACGCGCATCGCCACGGCCCACACCGCCGACGATAACGCCGAGACGCTGCTCCTCAATCTCGTGCGCGGCACGGGGCTCAGGGGCCTCGGCGGCATCCCGCCGCGGCGCGGCCGGATCGTGCGGCCGCTTCTGGGCGTGACGCGCGCGGAGGTGGAGGCCTATCTCCGGGAAAACGGCCTCGAGCACCGCGAGGACGCCACGAACGGCGAGGATCTCTTTCGCCGCAACCGCCTGCGGCACCGGGTGCTCCCGGAGCTGCGGGCCTTAAACCCCGCCTTCGATGAGGCGGCGGCGCGCACCGCCGTGCTGCTGCGCGAGGACGAGGACTGTCTTTCCGGCATGGCACAGCGCTTTTTGGGGCAAGCTTATGACGGGAAAAGCCTCCCGGTCAAGGACCTGGCGGCGCTCCACCCGGCCGTCGCCTCCCGCGCGCTGCGGCTGTTGTGTCCGCGCGCGCTCGAGCGGCGCCATGTCGACGCGGCGCTCGCCTTCGCGCAGGGCGAGGGGCTGGGCTATCTCGACCTGCCCGGGCTGCGTCTGCGCCGGGAGCAGGGGCGGCTCTGGTTCGACGAGGCTGCGCCCCGGCCGATCGCCCCGCGCGTCCTGCGCCCCGGCTCCGTCACGGAGCTGCCCGAGCTCGGGCTGCGCGTGCGTGTCGAAGAGGGCGTTTTTACCGGAGAAGAAATTCACAGCGTGTTCAAGTTTTTTGATTTGAAATATGAGAATATAAAGGGCGATATCGTCTGCTCCTCCCGTCGGCCGGGCGACCGGCTCAGGCTCGCGGGCCGCGGCGTCACCAAAAGCCTCAAAAGCCTTTTCCTGGAGGCGGGGCTGACGCAGGCCGAGCGGGACGCCGTTCCGGTCTTCCGGGACGGGGAGGGCGTGCTCGCGGTGCCGGGCTTCGGCCTGGCGCAGCGCTGCCTGCCCGCGCGGGGCGAGAGGATCCTGCGCCTTTTGATCGAAACAAACGAAGGAGAAAAGAAAGAGCATGCAGAAGGATATTGAGCGCATACTGATCACGGAGGAAGAGCTGAAGGCGGCGGTCAGCGCCGTCGGCAGGCAGATCTCCGAGGATTTTGCCGGGAAGGATCCGATCTTTATCGGCGTGCTGAAGGGCTGCTTCATTTTCATGGCGGATCTGATGCGCAGCGTGGATATCCACTGCTCCATGGATTTCATGGCCGTCTCCTCCTACAGCGGGACGACCTCCACGGGCGCGGTGAAGATCAACAAGGACCTGAGCGAGGACATCCACGGGCGGCACGTCATCATCGTGGAGGACATCCTGGACTCCGGCGTGACGCTCAACTATCTCAAAAGCTTCCTGCAGCAGCGCGAACCGGCCTCGATCCACATCGCGACGCTGATGGATAAGCCCGCGCGCCGCAAGGCGCCGGTCTATGCCGACTATTCCTGCTTCGAGGTGCCCGACGCTTTCGTCGTGGGCTACGGGCTGGACTATAACGAACGCTATCGCAATCTGCCGTATATCGGCGTGCTGAAGCCGGAGATCTACGGCGGCTGACGCACGGCGTGACCCTTCCCTCCGACGCGGAGGGCTTCTTCTGAGGACAGGAGTGAAAACAGCTTGAAACCGAACCGAAACAGAACAAGAGACCTGGCCTTCTATCTGCTGCTGCTGGTGATCCTGGTGCTGGTCATTTTCAGCCTCAACGCGAAAAACGTCGCCGAGGACATGACCTATTCCGAACTGAGCGATCTCTTCACAGCGGACAAGGTCAAGTCCTTCAAAACTGAAAACGGCGTCATCAGCCTGGATGTGCGCACCGGCGAGACGGACGAGGAGACCGGCGAGGAGATCATCGAGAAGCGGGAGTATGAGCTCTACAGCTTTTCCGTCTTCTATGAGGACTTCCACGAGCTCATCATGCAAAAGCACGCCGAGGGCGTGATCGAGAAATATGATTACGTGCCCAGCGTCGCCATCCCCTGGTGGGTGAGCATCATCCCCTATGTGCTGCTCATCGGCGGGGCCTTCGCGCTCTGGTACGTGATGATGCGGCAGCAGGGCGGCGCGGGCGCCGGCGGCGTGGCGCGCTTCAGCAAGGCCCGCACCCGCCTCGGCAGCGAGGAGAAGAACAAGAAGACCTTCAACGACGTGGCCGGCTGCGAGGAAGAAAAGGAAGAGCTGGCCGAGATCGTGGACTTTTTGAAGGACCCGAAGGCCTATACCGCGATGGGCGCGCGCATCCCCAAGGGCGTGCTGCTCGTCGGCCCTCCGGGCACCGGCAAGACCCTGCTTGCCAAGGCCGTCGCGGGCGAGGCGAACGTCCAGTTCCTGTCCATCTCCGGCTCTGACTTTGTCGAGCTCTACGTCGGCGTAGGCGCCGGGCGTGTGCGCGATCTGTTCGAGCAGGCCAAGAAGCTCGCCCCGGCCATCATTTTCATCGACGAGATCGACGCTGTCGGCCGTCAGAGAGGCAGCGGCCTCGGCGGCGGACACGACGAGCGCGAGCAGACGCTCAACCAGCTCCTGGTGGAGATGGACGGCTTCGGCAGCAACGAGGGCGTCATCGTCATGGCGGCCACGAACCGCGCCGATATCCTGGATAACGCGCTGCTGCGCCCCGGCCGCTTCGACCGCCAGGTCTATGTCGGCCTGCCCGATATCCGCGGCCGCGAGGCTATTTTGAAGATCTATGCCCGCGACAAGCAGCTGGCTGAGGACGTCGACCTCAACTCCATCGCCAAGGGCACGCCCGGCTTTGCGGGCGCGGATCTGGAGAACCTCATGAACGAGGCGGCGCTGCTGGCCGTGCGCCGGCGCCACCGCTTCATCACCATGGAGGACGTGGACGAGGCCATCCTGAAGGTGCAGATGGGCCCGGAGAAGAAGAGCCGCAAGATGAGCGAGCGGGCCAGAAAGCTCACCGCCTATCACGAGAGCGGCCACGCCGTGGCGGCGAAGTTCCTCGAGCACGTCGACCCCGTGCACTATATCACCATCATCCCGCGCGGCGCGGCGGGCGGCTTTACGCTCATGCGTCCGCAGGAGGATCTGGAGAACTTCACCTCCCGATCCGCGATGTACGAGAACATCGTCGTGTCCCTGGGCGGCCGCATGGCGGAGAAGCTCTTCCTCGACGACATCTCCACCGGCGCCTCCGGCGACATCCAGCAGGCCACCAACATCGCGCGCAACATGGTCATGCGCTACGGCATGAGCGACCGGCTCGGCCCCATCCTGTACGACAGCTCCGACCACTCCATCTTCATCGGCCGCGACTTCGGCACCACGAAGAGCTATTCCGAGGAGACCGCCGGGGTCATCGACGAGGAGGTCAAGGCCATCTTCGACCGCGCGGCCGCCGACTGCGAGCGCATCCTCACCGAGCACCGCGAGCAGCTGATCGCTGTGGCGGAGTACCTGCTGCAGCACGAGACCATGGAGGGCGAGGAGTTCGACTACTTCTTCGAGCACGGCACCTTCATGCCGGAGAGCGCGAAGGACGCGCGCAAGGCCCGCAACGACAAGACCATCGAGCGTCCGGCCCGCAAAATCTCCATGATCGACGGCTACGCCGAGGAGAAGGCGCAGGAGGGGAAGCCCGAGGAAAAGCCGGAAGAGAAACCGGCGGAGGCCCCCGAGACGCAGACCTTCCCGCCGCAGGACGACAAGAAAGACGAATAAAGCAAAAACGGAGCAGCCGACGGCTGCTCCGTTTTTCAATGAGGAGTGAGTGAGAAATGAGGAATGAGGAGTGAGGAATTAGGAATGGGGAGAAACGGGGGAAATGCAGCGGGCACAGGGCTTTCCGCATAAGTGCTTACGGAGTGTCCGGCTCCTGACGGAGGGCGGCCAGTTGTGCCTTCAGGGTCTGATTTTCCCGACGCTGCTTTTCCAGAGCGGCATGAGCTGAAGCCAGGGAGTCGGCGAGCTCCTCCGCCTCCTGCTCCTTTTCAAGGAACAGCTCCTCCGTCTCCCGCAGGGAGGCCTCCAGCTTCTTCAGCTGTTGTTCGGCCTTTTGCCGTGCGGCGCGCGCCTGCTGCAGCTGCCGCTTTGTGCTGCGCAGGGACTCCCGCAGCTCGACGCATTTTCCCGTCTGCTCACAGCAGCTGCCGACCAGCATGCGAAACAGGAAGAAATCGTCGCCCAGCCCGAATTCCTCGCCGCGGCAGCGCTCCGGCATGTCCAGATACAGCGTGCGCGCCTCCGTGATCGTCAGCCGCATCCGGCTGCGCAGGCAGTCCCGCTCCTCCGCGCTCAGCTTTTCTCCGAAGGCCTCCAGATCCGAGCGCATATCAAGATAGCCGCGAAACAGGCCGTAGCTGTGCTCCAGCCGCCGTTCGACGGTCGTGATGGACTCGTTGCGCACGCGCCGCAGATAGAGGATCCGGTGCAGGTATGCCGCGCGCTGTGTCCGCAGGAGAAGTGCAACGGAATAGGGCACATCCTCATAGAGGATCCCCTCATGAAAGCGCAGCCCCGTCTCCAGCATGGCCGAGCGACGCAGCAGCTGCAGCCAGACGACGCTGCAGTGATCGGTGTTGGGGAACATCTGCGCAAAGAGCTCCGGTCCGCTGTGAACGCCCGGATAGTCCCGCCCGATAAAAGGCCCGCCGGAGAGGCGCTCCTTATCAGAGAGGTAGGCCTCATCGTAGAAATCCTGTCCGTTGAACAGCACGAGCTCCAGCCCGTCGCGCTCCGCGAGGGCGGAAGTCTCGGCCAGGGCCGTGGGCAGCAGGAGATCGTCGCTGTCCATGAAGTACAGATAGCGCCCGCGCGCGAGTGCGGCGCCGCGGTTGCGCGAGGCGGAGAGACCGCAGTTTTCCTGCCGGTACAGGCGGATGCGCCCGTCCTCCCGCGCGAGGCGGCGCAGCACGGCGAGCGAGCCGTCCGTCGAGCCGTCGTCCAGGCAGATCACTTCCAGCTCCCGCAGGGTCTGGGAAAGAACGGAGCGCAGCGCCTGCTCGACGTAGGCCTCCGTGTTGTAGACCGGCATGACGACGGAGACCAGAGGCTCCGGCCCGTCCGCCGCGCCGCAGACAAGCTCCGGGGGCGGCGGCTCGGGCCGACCGGCCCTGACTGTCTGATACCGGCGGCTGACGCAAGTGAGGAAGGCGGCGTCCCGGACGCTCTCGGCGTTATCATACCAGGCGTCCTCCCGGCCGAGAGCGCCGCAGTTTTGGAACCACGGGGCGTTAAGCTCGTCGAGCAGCGCATAGCGCTCCGCGTCCGTCCGGATATTGCGTAGCGAGAAGGCGGTCTCCTTCACGAGCGCGTGGACGAAGGGCCGCGCAAGGGCCGGGTAGAGATCCCTGTCTTGCAGGAAGGCGTAGAGCGCGGCCATCTCCTCGAGATGAGGCAGGCGCGCGCGATGATTTCGGTGCAGATAGGCGAGCTTCTCCTCCAGTACGCAGACCCGCTTTGCGGCGGCGAGGGCGCAGCGGCCGAGATAGAGGTCGTTCGAGCTCCCGGTCTCCGGGCAGCCGAGGCCCTGCTGCCGCAGAAAGGAGACGCGAAAGAGCGTCAGCCACGAAGGGAAGCGCACCAGGCGGAAGAAGTCTCCGCGCAGCGAGGCGGGGGTGAAGACCGGAGAGGCGGGCAGCAGCGAGCGGCGCAGGGAGAAGAAGCCCTTCTCGCGCAGAGCGCCCGAGCCGGGCTCCCGCGCGCCGGTCTCACACAGCACGAGCTCCGCCTCGTACCGCCCGGCAAGCGAGCAGGCGGCGGAGAGAAAACCAGGCAGCAGCAGATCTGCCGGATGCAAAAAGAGGCAATAAGACGCATCGGCGGAGCGCAGCGCCTCGTTTGCCGCGGCGAACCAGGCGCCGCGCCCGGCGGGGCAGAGCGTGACGCGCGCATCACGCTGCGCTTCCACGGCCGCGCGGGGCTCTTCCTCCGAAGGATCTGCAAAGCAGAGCACCCGAAAGTCGACGCCCTCCTGTGACAAAAGCGCGTCCAGACAGGGAGTAAAATGCTGCGGCCGTTCATACAGGGGCAGCAGGACAAGCAGAAGAGGCGGTTCTGGCATAGCGAAACCCTCGATCCTGTTCCGACGTCCGGCACAGAGCGGGACGCCGTTTACTTACATCCATCTTATCACAGGCACCGCGCCGCTGACAAGAGGGGGACGCCGTTTACTAGGTAAACGCTGATCAAATCGCCTGCGGCGCCTCCCGGAAAATTTGCGCCCTGATTTCGTCACTTTTTCTTGAAATACACAAAGTATTCCTGCAAAAAAGTGCCATCATCAGAACACAAATTTTCTCGGGATCCGCTCTTGCCGATTTGATCATCGTTTACCTTAAGATCCTTTGACTCGCTTCGCTCGTTCAGGATGACAGCGGGTGATCCTCTATAAACTAAAAACTTAAAACTAAAAACTTTTTCGTCGTTTCTGAAAACTGAAAACTGACTTCTGAAAACTATCCCGCAGTGGGCGGAGACTGCGCTTTCGCTCTTGGCATACGGGCGGGAATCTGCTACAATAAACAAAAAAGCATCAGGGAGGACACGAACATGAAAAAGCTTCTTTCTCTCCTTCTGATCGCCGCCATGCTGCTGACACTGCTGGCCGGCTGCGGCGCACAGCCTTCCGCTCCGGCAGAGGAAGGCCCCGCGCCGGAGGCGGCGGAGGCGCCTGCCGAGGCCCCGGCCCCGGAGGAGACGGCGGCTGAGAGCGCGCCCGAAGCGGACTATACACTTGATCGGGAGCCGGGCTGCAATCAGCTCACGCTCTACTGGTTCCACGACAGCGCCGACTACGACAAGTGCGACGTCTGGGTGTGGTTTCCCGGCAAGGACGGGCACGGCGAGCTCTTCCACCCCTGCGCATACGGCGTCAAGTGCGTCGTGAACGTGCCGGAGGACGTGGAGGAGGTCGGCTTCATCGTGCGCCGGGACTGCTCCGCGCCGGGAGGCAGCTCCTGGGGCAACGCCACCAAGGACTATGAGGACGACCGCTTCGCGCTGATGGACGGCGACACGGAGGTCTATCTCAAGCCCGGCGACGGTGCGCAGTACAAGAGCGACGACGGAGGCAAGACCCTCTATCAGGATCACGCGATCGACCTGGCGGGCATCGTTTCGCCCACGGAGATCAAATATCACATCACCCCGGCGGCGCGGCTGACGAGCCTGGACGAGGTCAAGGTCTATGCGGACGGAACGCCGCTCGAGATCGAGAGCCTGTCGAGCCTGGACAACGAGGTCGTCACGGGCGTGATCACGCTAAAGGAGGAGCTGGACGTGTCGCAGGCGGTCAGCATCGAGATCAAGGACTATGGGGAAGCGGCCGCTCTGCCGACCGGGATCTTCGACAGCCCGGCCTTTGTTGAAAAATATGTCTACGAGGGCGACGACCTCGGCGCCGTGATCCACGGCGGAAGCACGAGCTTCAAGGTCTGGGCGCCGACGGCGAGCCGGGTCGTGTTGAAGCTCTTCGAGGCGGGCGACGGCGGCGAGGCCTATGACACGGTCGACATGACGCGCGGCGAGAAGGGCGTCTGGAGCGCGGAGGCCCCTTGCGGCCACGGCACCTATTACACCTACACGGTCACGACCGCCGTCGGCACCGCCGAGGCCGTCGACCCCTACGCCCGCGCGGTCGGCGTCAACGGCGAGCGCGGCATGGTGATCGACCTTCGGAGCACCGATCCCGAGGGCTTTCGCGCGAAGGACACGCGCGTCCGCCCCGCCTCCTACAGCGACGCCGTCGTCTGGGAGGTGCACGTGCGCGATTTCTCGAACCGCATCGAAGGCTCGCAGTGGCCGGGCAAGTACCTCGCCTTTACCGAGACGGGCCTCACCAACGCCGCGGGGCTGCCCGTCGGCCTGGATTATCTCAAGGATCTGGGCATAACGCACGTCCACCTGCAGCCCGTCTATGACTACGCCACCGTGGACGAGAGCTCTGACGCGGCGCAGTTCAACTGGGGCTACGACCCGAAAAACTACAACGCCCCCGAGGGCAGCTACAGCACCGACCCGTATCACGGCGAGGTGCGCGTCAGGGAGTTCAAGCAGATGGTGCAGGCCCTGCACGAGGCGGGGATCGGCGTCGTGATGGACGTCGTGTACAACCACACCTACGCGCTCGACTCCAACCTCAACCGCATCGTGCCCTATTACTACTACCGCTTCAACTCCAACGGCGCGGCCTCCAACGGCAGCGGCTGCGGCAACGAGACGGCCTCCGAGCGGGCCATGATGCGCAAGTACATGGTCGACAGCGTGCGCTACTGGGCCGAGGAGTATCAGCTCGACGGCTTCCGCTTCGACCTGATGGCGCTGCACGATCTGGACACCATGCAGGAGATCGAGCGGGCGGTGCACGCCGTCGATCCCAACGCCCTAATTTACGGCGAGGGCTGGACCGGCGGGACGACCCCGCTGTCGGCCAGGCAGCAGGCCAGCCAGGCCAATATCCATGAGATCGTGGCCTCGCCCGGCGCTATCGGCGGCGTCGCCGTCTTCAACGATGTGATCCGCGACGGGCTCAAGGGCAGCGTCTTCGACCCGAAGGACACCGGCTATGCTACCGGCAGCGCCAACAAGACCACGGCGGAGAGAGTGCTCTTCGGCCTCCTCGGCGGTGAAAAAGCCCCGGCGGCCAGCTGGAGCGTGGAAAACGCCATGGTCGTCAACTACACCTCCGCCCATGACAACCACACCCTCTGGGACAAGCTGAGCCTGTCCTGCCCCGCGGCCTCTGTGGAGGAGAAGCTGGCCATGAACCGCCTCTGCGGCGCGGCTGTGCTGCTGGGCCGCGGCATGCCCTTCATGCTCGCCGGGGAGGAGCTGCTGCGCAGCAAGGGCGGCGACAGCAACAGCTATGCCTCCCCGGACGAGGTGAACAACATCGACTGGGAGGCGCTCACGCCCGACAGCGACGCCTGGGCCATGGCGCAGTACTACCGCACGCTGATCGCCCTGCGGCGGGAAAACGCCTTCCTCCGCACGGGCGAGGTCAGCGGGGAAGTGCTCGCGGACAACTGCATCCGCCTTGTCTGGAGCGAGGGCGGCCGCGTCATCGCCTGCGCGATCTTCAATCCCAACGAAACAGCCTGCGCCGCGGCGCTGCCCGACGGCGACTGGACGCCGCTGCTGGGCGAGAGCACGGAGAGCGTGCCCGCCCGGAGCGTCCTGCTCGTCAAACAATAACAGGAGGAAAGAAAACATGCCCTGCACTACCGTTTTGGTCGGCCGCAAGGCCACGAACGACGGCTCTACGATGATCGCCCGCACGGACGACGGCCATTTCGACGTCAAGAAGCTCACGGTCGTCGAGCCGGAGGAGCAGAAAAAGCTCTATAAAAGCGTCCTCTCCCACGTGGAGATCGAGCTGCCGGACGAGCCGCTGCGCTATACGGCCTGCCCGAGCGTGGATCCCAAGGACGGGATCTGGGCCGCGACCGGCATCAACGCCGCGGGCGTCGGCATGACCGCGACCGAGACCATCACCAGCAATCCCCGCGTCCTGGCGGCCGATCCTCTCGTGGAGCTCAGAGAGGCCAGGGACGGCGCGCCGGAACAGCCCGGCGGCATCGGCGAGGAGGACATCGTCGTGCTCGTGCTGCCCTACATCCGCTCAGCGCGGGAGGGCGTGGAGCGCCTGGGGGCGCTGTTGGAAAAGTACGGCACCTATGAGTCCAACGGCGTCGCCTTCAACGACGAAAACGAGGTCTGGTGGCTGGAGACCATCGGCGGCCACCACTGGATGGCCCGCCGCGTGCCGGATGAAGTGTGCGTCGTGATGCCCAACCAGTTCGGCATGGATGCCTTCGATCTCGACGACGCCTTCGGCGAGCAGGAGGCGCATCTGTGCTCGAAGGATCTGCGGGAGTTTATCTCGGAAAACGCTCTCGACTGCAATCAGGACGGGCGCTTCAACCCGCGCGACATCTTCGGCTCGCACACGGACATGGACCACGTCTACAACACGCCGCGCGCCTGGTACATGGGGCGCTTCCTCGCGCCGCGCACGTATCGCTGGGAGGGGCCGGAGGCCGACTTCACGCCGGAGAGCGACGATATCCCCTGGGCCTTCCGGCCCGAGCGGAAGCTCGCCGTGGAGGATGTGAAGACCCTCATTTCGGGCCATTATCAGGGCACGCCCTTCGATCCCTACATCTCGCACGACACCGGCGTGCGCGGGAAGTACCGCTCCATCGGCATCAACCGCACCGGCGTCAGCTCCGTCTGCCAGATCCGGCCGGGCCTGCCCCCGGAGCTGCGCGGCGTGGAGTGGATCTGCTTTGCCTCCACGGCCTTCGACGCGCTGCTGCCGGTCTATCCCAATGTACCGCAGATGCCCGCCTATCTCCGGGAGGTGACGCTGGACGTCTCGACGGAGAACCTCTACTGGAGCAGCCGCCTGCTCGGGGCGCTGGCCGACCACGACTTTGCCGCCTGCGCGCAGCACATTGAGCGCTATCAGAACGCTGTGGCCGTCAAGGGGCGGCAGCTGCTGCGCGAGTACGACGCGAAGATGCTCGCAAGCGGCGACTGGTCTCTCGCCTCCGAGGCCAATGAAAAGCTCGCCGCCATGGCAAAGGAGCAGACGGACTACGCGCTCGGCAAGGTGCTGCAGGTGTCGAGCGAGCACATGAAAAACGGCTACAACCGCGCGGACAACTGAGAGAAGACCATGACGGTTCTGCATCACTGCGCCTCGCCCCTCGGCGCGCTCACCCTCGCCTCTGACGGCGAGGCGCTGACGGGCCTGTGGTTCGACGGACAGCGCTGGTACGCCGAGGGCCTGACCGGGTACGAGCCGGAGAAGGAGCTGCCCGTCTTCCAGCAGACGGAGGCGTGGCTCGCGGCCTATTTCGAGGGCCGGGATCCGGGCTTTACGCCGCCGCTGCATCTGGAGGGCAGCGCCTTCCGGCAGCGCGTGTGGGCGCAGCTCAAGAAGATCCCCTACGGACAGACCGTGACCTACGGCGAAATAGCCGACGCCCTCGCTTTGGAGAGTGGGCATCGCCCCGCGCCGCGCGCGGTCGGCGGCGCCGTGGGGCACAATCCCGTCTCGCTCATCGTTCCCTGCCACCGCGTGCTCGGCGCGGGCGGACGGCTGACGGGCTACGCGGGCGGGCTCGAGAGGAAGCTTGCCCTGCTGCGTCTCGAGGGCGCGGCGGACTTTTTGCAAAACAAGACTTGAAAAACGCCGCGGCTGCGGTATACTGAGAAAAGCGAACATTCTTTTGCTTCATAAAAACATCACCATAGAGGAGGAACAAGGGTCATGAACAAGGAAAAAGGCCAGGAGGTCGTACAGCTGCATCAGCAGTACGTCATGCAGTCCTGGGGCAAGTCCGGCGGCCCGGTCATGCCGGTCGAGCGCGCGGAGGGGATCTATTTCTGGGATTACGACGGCAACAAGTATGCCGATATGTCCTCGCTGCTCGTCTGCTCGAACCTCGGGCACAGTCTGCCGGAGATCGTCGAGGCCATCAAGGCGCAAACGGAGAAGATGTGCTTCATGGCGCCGGCCTACGCCTCGGAGCCCAAGGGGCAGCTGGCCAAGAAGCTCGTGGAGGTCGCCGGCAAGGAGCACTTCGCGCGCGTCTTCTTCACCAACGGCGGCGCCGAGTCCAACGAGAACGCCATCAAGATGGCGCGCATGGTGACCGGCCGCACCAAGATCTTCTCCTGCTACCGCAGCTATCACGGCGCTACGCTGGGCGCGTCCAACGCCTCCGGCGACTGGCGGCGCTTCGCCTCCGAGATCGGCGGCGCCAACGGCTTTGTGAAGTTCATGAACCCGCACATGTACCGCGACGGCTATGAGCGCGGCGTGGACGACGAGCGCGTCACGAAGAAGGCCCTGCACGATCTGGAGGACCAGCTCTGCTACGAGGGCCCGCAGAACGTCGCGGCCATCCTGATGGAGTCCATCGTCGGCGCCAACGGCGTCATCCTCCCGCCCAAGGGCTACATGGAGGGCATCCGCGCCCTCTGCGACAAGTACGGCATCCTCATGATCTGCGATGAGGTCATGAGCGGCTTCTTCCGCACGGGCAAGTGGTTTGCCTGGCAGAACTTCGACTTCGTGCCCGACATGATCACCTTCGCCAAGGGCGTCACCTGCGGCTATGTCCAGCTCGGCGGCGTCATCGTCAGCCACCGGATCGCCAAGTACTTCGAGGAGAACGTCCTGCAGTGCGGCCTGACCTATTCCGGCCACACCCTGGCCTGCGCGGCCGGCGTCGCCACGCTGAAGTACTATGAGGAGCATCACATCGGCGAGCACGTCGCCGAGATGCACGAGATCGTCAACGACTTCCTGCAGAAGATGGTCGAAAAGCACGCCTGCGTCGGCGAGGCGCGCTGCATCGGGCTTTTCGCCTGCCTGGAGATCGTGAAGAACAAGCAGACGCGCGAGCCGATGCAGGCCTACAACACGCCCGGCCCGGTCATGCCCTGGATCTTCGCCGAGCTCAGGAAGCGCGGCTTCTCCACCTTCGGGCGCGAGAACAACGTCGAGGTCTGCCCGCCGCTGACCATCACCAAAGAGGAGCTGGAGGAGTACCTCCCCATCCTCGACGAGGTGCTGACCCTGGTCGACGAGAAGTTCACCGATTGATCCCTTTCAGGAGAAAAACGCCCCTTCTTCCGCCGAAGAAGGGGCGTTTTTCCGTGAATTCGGAATGATAAGTTTTCAGAAGTCAGTTTTCAGTTTTCAGGATCACGACAAATCTTGGAGTTTAGCGCTGAGTTTGAAATGATGTCGTAGGGGCGGCCCTAAAGGACTAGCTTCGCGTCGCTATCAGCCGCCCGCGGACATGGTACAGAGTTGGCGGGCGGCTGATAGCCGCCCCTACGACGTGGACGTCAATTTCCTCGTTCTATCCCTCGTTTTCCCTCATTCCTCACTCCTCATTCCTAATTCGTCGCTAAACTCGACTTTATCGTTCTCCTAAAAACTAAAAACTTAAAACTAAAAACTCCTTCGTCCCTGAAAACTGAAGACCTGCCTGTCTTGTATTAGACATAATTATGTGTTATAATACTCATTTAGATAATCTGTTTTGGAGGGAAAAACCTTGACACGTATCGATATTTTCTCCGGCTTCCTCGGAGCCGGCAAGACCACGCTCATCCGCAAGCTGATCGCCGAGGGCTACCACGGCGAGAAGCTCGTGCTGATCGAGAACGAATTCGGCGAGATCGCCGTCGACGGCGCCTTTCTGCAGGACGCCGGGGTGCAGATCACGGAGATGAACTCCGGCTGCATCTGCTGCACGCTCGTGGGCGACTTCACGAAGGCCCTGCGCAAGGTCATGGAGGACTACGCGCCCGACCGCATCCTCATCGAGCCGTCCGGCGTGGGCAAGCTCTCAGACGTAGCCCGCGCGGTGGAGCGCGTGGAGGGTGCCGTGATCGGCGCGAAGGTGACGGTCGTCGACGCCGGGAAGGCCAAGATGTACGCCCGCAACTTCGGCGAGTTCTTCAACGACCAGGTGGCCAGCGCCGACCTCATCGTCCTCAGCCGCACCGACAGCGCCGCCGATCAGAAGACCCAGACGGCCGTCGAGATCCTCAAGGGCATCAACCCCGCGGCGCGCCTCATCACCACGCCCTGGGCGCAGCTGAGCGGCGAGCAGATCCGCGAGGCCATGGACGAAAACGTCCTCTCCCGCGAGCTTGCGGCGCTCGAGCAGGAGCAGCATCACCATCACGACCACGATGAGGACGAGGAACACGAGCATCATCACCATCACCATCATCACGAGGACGGCGAGGAGTGCGACGATCCGGAGTGCGAGTGCCATCA
>CAMHMZ010000044.1 GCA_946186375.1 uncultured Clostridia bacterium | reverse complement strand
GCCGCGTGCGCTGCGTGGGCGAGCTGCTGCAGAACCAGTTCCGCATCGGCTTTTCGCGCATGGAGCGCGTCATCCGCGAGCGCATGACCCTGCAGGACCTCGACATCGTCACCCCGCAGAGCCTCATCAACATCCGCCCCGTCACCGCGGCGATCAAGGAGTTCTTCGGCTCCTCGCCTCTGAGCCAGTTCATGGATCAGACCAACCCCCTCGCCGAGCTGACGCACAAGCGCCGTATGTCTGCCCTCGGCCCCGGCGGTCTGTCCCGCGAGCGCGCGAGCTTCGACGTCCGCGACGTTCACTACAGCCACTACGGCCGTCTGTGCCCCATCGAGACGCCTGAAGGCCCGAACATCGGTCTGATCAGCTACCTGGCCTCCTACGCGCGCGCCAACAAGTACGGCTTCCTCGCCACGCCCTACCGCAAGGTCGAGAAGGGCACCTGCCGCGTGACCGACGAGGTCGAGTACATGACGGCCGACGTCGAGGACCAGTACATCGTCGCCCAGGCCTCCGAGCCTGTGGACGAAAACGGCTGCCTCATCAACAAGCGCGTCACCTGCCGCCACCGCAACGACACCATCGCCGTCAACCGCGAAGAGGTCGACTACGTTGACATCAGCCCCAAGATGATGATCTCCATCGCCACGGCGATGATCCCCTTCCTTGAAAACGACGACGCCAACCGCGCGCTGATGGGCGCGAACATGCAGCGTCAGGCCGTGCCTCTGATGACCACCCAGGCGCCCATCGTCGCCACCGGCATCGAGCACAAGTGCGCGGTCGACTCCGGCGTCTGCGTCCTGGCCGAGGGCGACGGCGTCGTCACCCGCGTCGACGCCACGCACATCACCGTCCGCTACGACGCGGGCGAGACCAAGGACTACAAGCTCATCAAGTTTGCCCGCTCCAACCAGGGCACCTGCATCAACCAGCGCCCGATCGTCAACCCCGGCGACCGCGTGGCCGAAGGCGACGTCCTGGCCGACGGCCCCAGCACCTCCAACGGCGAGATCTCGCTGGGCAAGAACATCCTGGTCGGCTACATGAACTGGGAAGGCTACAACTACGAGGACGCCATCCTGCTCAACGAGCGCCTGGTCATGGAGGACGTGTTCACCTCCATCCACGTGGAGGAGTATGAGTGCGACTCCCGCGACACCAAGCTCGGGCCCGAGGAGATCACCCGCGACATCCCCGGCGTGGGCGACGATGCGCTCAAATACCTCGACGAGCGCGGCATCATCATGGTCGGCGCCGAGGTCACGGCCGGCGACATCCTCGTCGGCAAGGTCACGCCCAAGGGCGAGACCGATCTGACCGCCGAGGAGCGCCTGCTGCGCGCCATCTTCGGCGAAAAGGCCCGCGAAGTCCGCGACACTTCGCTGAAGGTGCCCCACGGCGAGAGCGGCATCATCGTCGACGTCAAGGTCTTCACCCGTGAAAACGGCGACGAGATGAACCCCGGCGTCAACCAGGTCGTCCGCGTCTACATCGCCCAGAAGCGCAAGATCTCCGTGGGCGACAAGATGGCCGGCCGCCACGGCAACAAGGGCGTCGTCAGCCGCATCCTGCCGCGCGAGGATATGCCCTATCTGCCCGACGGCACGCCGCTGGACATCGTTCTGAACCCCCTGGGCGTTCCCTCCCGTATGAACATCGGGCAGGTCCTGGAGGTCCACCTGGGCTATGCGGCTCAGGCTCTGGGCTGGAAGGTCGCTACGCCTACCTTCAACGGCGCCAACGAGACCACCATCCGCGAGACCCTGCGCCAGGCCGGGCTGCGCGAGGACGGCAAGAGCGTCATGTACGACGGCCGCACCGGCGAGAAGTTCGATAACGACGTCACGGTCGGCTGGGTCTACTTCCTGAAGCTCCACCACCTCGTCGACGATAAGATCCACGCCCGTTCCACCGGCCCCTACAGCCTCGTCACGCAGCAGCCTCTGGGCGGCAAGGCCCAGTTCGGCGGCCAGCGCTTCGGCGAAATGGAGGTCTGGGCGCTCGAGGCTTACGGCGCGGCCTACACCCTGCAGGAGATCCTGACGGTCAAGTCCGACGACGTGACCGGCCGTGTCAAGACCTACGAGGCCATCGTCAAGGGGAACAACATCCCGCAGCCCGGCGTGCCCGAGTCCTTCAAGGTCCTGGTCAAGGAGCTGCAGAGCCTGTGCCTGGATATCCGCGTGCTGGACAAGGACGGCCAGGAGATCGAGCTCAAGGATGACGATGATGATTTCATCCCCGATCTGAAGGATGAGATCTACGCCGCCGACGACAGCGAGATCGAGGCCGAGGGCTTCAGCATCGAAAACGTGCCCGACGACGAGTACGACCCGGAGTTCAGCGCTTCGGATTATGACGACGATGAGGAGGATCAGTAATGAGCTATACACCCTTTGACGCCATTCAGATCGGCATTGCCTCCCCTGAGATGATCCTCAGCTGGTCTTACGGCGAGGTCAAGAAGCCCGAGACCATCAACTACCGCACGCTCAAGCCCGAGCGCGACGGCCTGTTCTGCGAGCGCATTTTCGGACCGACGAAGGACTGGGAGTGCCACTGCGGAAAATATAAGAAGATCCGCTACAAAGGCAAGATCTGCGACCGCTGCGGCGTTGAGGTCACCAAGGCCAAGGTCCGCCGCGAGCGCATGGGCCACATCGAGCTGGCCGCCTCTGTCAGCCACATCTGGTATTTCAAGGGCATCCCCAGCCGTATGGGCCTTATCCTGGACCTGACTCCGCGCATGCTGGAGAAGGTGCTGTACTTTGCCAACTATATCGTCATCGACCCCGGCTTCACGCCGCTGGAGAAGTGCCAGATCCTCACCGAGCGTGAGTATCGCGACATGCGCGAGAAGTACGAGGACGACTTCAAGGCCGGCATCGGCGCCGAGGCCATCAAGGAGCTGCTGCAGCAGATCGACTGCGATCAGCTCGCCGCCGAGCTGCGCGAAGAGCTCAAGAACGCCAATGGCCAGAAGAAGGCCAAGCTCGTCAAGCGCCTCGAGGTCGTTGAGGCCTTCCGCCAGAGCGGCAACCGCCCCGAGTGGATGATCATCGACGTGCTACCGGTCATCCCGCCCGAGATCCGCCCGATGGTCCAGCTCGACGGCGGCCGCTTCGCCACCTCCGACCTGAACGATCTCTATCGCCGCGTCATCAACCGCAACAACCGCCTCAAGAGGCTCCAGCAGCTCAACGCGCCCGACATCATCGTGCGCAATGAGAAGCGTATGCTGCAGGAGGCCGTCGACGCTCTGATCGACAACGGCCGCCGCGGCCGTGCCGTCACCGGCGCCAACTCCCGCGCCCTCAAGTCTCTGAGCGACATGCTCAAGGGCAAGCAGGGCCGCTTCCGCCAGAACCTGCTGGGCAAGCGTGTCGACTACTCCGGCCGTTCCGTCATCGTTGTCGGTCCCGACCTGAAGATCTATCAGTGCGGCGTGCCCAAGGAGATGGCGATCGAGCTGTTCCGTCCCTTCGTGATGAAGAAGCTTGTCGAGGACGGCGTTGCCAACAACATCAAGTCCGCCAAGAAGATGGTCGACAAGCAGCGCACCGAGGTCTGGGACGCGCTGGAGGACGTCATCAAGGAGCATCCGGTGCTGCTCAACCGCGCGCCGACGCTGCACCGCCTGGGCATCCAGGCCTTTGAGCCGATCCTCGTCGAGGGTCGCGCACTGCGTCTGCACCCGCTGGTCTGCACCGCCTACAACGCCGACTTCGACGGCGACCAGATGGCCATCCACGTGCCGCTGAGCGCCGAGGCGCAGGCCGAGGCCCGCATCCTCATGCTCTCGGCCAACAACCTCCTGCGTCCGCAGGACGGCCACCCCGTCACGGTCCCGACCCAGGACATGATCCTCGGCTCCTACTATCTGACCATGATGCGCATCGGCTCGGCCGAAAAGGGCGCGGAGAACCTCCTCGTCGATGATCCCGGCGACACCGGGCTCGAAGCGGGCGCCGTCGTCTCCGGCGACGAGATCTATGCCGCCAACCAGCAGGCGAAGGCCGAGGGGAAGAAGGGCGCAAGCTACAAGTCTCTGCTCTGCTACCGTGACGCCAACGAGGCGATCATGGCCTACAACGAGGGCGTCGTCGGCCTGCATGCGCCGATCCGCCTGCGCGTGACCAAGAGCGTGGACGGCGTGGAGCGCCAGCGCATCATCACCACGTCCGTCGGCCGCATCATCTTCAACGAGCCCATCCCGCAGGATCTGGGCTATGTCGACCGCAGCGATCCCGAGCACGCCTTCGACCATGAGATCAGCTTCCAGGTCGGCAAGAAGCAGCTGGGCGACATCATCGACCGCTGCATCAAGAAGTACGGCTTCACCATCTCCGCCGAGGTGCTCGACAGCATCAAAGCCCTGGGCTACAAGTATTCCACCAAGGGTGCCATCACCATCTCCGTTGCGGACATGACCGTGCCGAGCGCCAAGCAGGAGCTCATCCGCGAGACCGAGGAAGAGGTCGTCAAGATCGAGCGTCAGTACAAGCGCGGCTTTATCACCGAGGACGAGCGCTACCGTCTGGTCGTCTCCGAGTGGGAGAAGACCACGAAGGATGTCACGAACGCCCTGCAGGACGCGTTGGACGAGTACAACCCCATCTACATGATGGCAAACTCCGGCGCCCGCGGCTCGATGAACCAGATCCGTCAGCTGGCCGGTATGCGCGGCCTGATGGCCAACACCTCCGGCAAGACCATCGAGATCCCCATCAAGTCCAACTTCCGTGAAGGCCTGTCCGTCCTGGAGTACTTCATCTCCACGAGAGGCGCCCGAAAGGGCATGGCCGATACCGCTCTGCGTACCGCCGACTCCGGTTATCTGACGCGCCGCATGGTCGACGTCTGCCAGGAGGTCATCATCCGCGAGCACGACTGCGGCACGAAGGAAGGCGTCTGGGCCTCCGCCGTATACGACCGCGGCCAGCTGGTCGAGAGCTTCGGCACCGCGATCCACGGCCGTTTCCCGGCCGCACCCATCACGGACCCGGCCACCGGCGAAGTGCTCTTCGACACCGACCACATGCTCATGCCCGAGGACGCGGAGGTGCTCGAGGCGCACGGTATCCACAAGGCCTATATCCGCTCCGTTCTGACCTGTGAGGCCCGCTCCGGCGTCTGCGCCCGCTGCTACGGCATCAACCTCGCGATCGGCATGCCCGTCAACGAGGGCGAGGCCGTCGGCGTCATCGCCGCGCAGTCCATTGGCGAGCCCGGCACGCAGCTGACCATGCGTACCTTCCACACCGGCGGCGTCGCCGGCGACGACATCACGCAGGGTCTTCCCCGTGTCGAGGAACTGTTTGAGGCGCGCAAGCCCAAGAAGATGGCGATCCTGTCGGAGATCTCCGGTACGGTCAGCATCGAAGAGGCCAAGAAGGGCGTCATGTACAACATCACCGTTACGAACGAGGCCGAGGGCGCCACGGTCGTCTACACCGTGCCGCATTCCGCCGGCATCCTCGTCCACAACGGCGACCATGTCGACCGCGGCCAGGAGCTCACGAGCGGCTCTCTCAACCCGCACGACGTGCTGCGCATCCGCGGCATCAACGACGACGAGTTCGGCCGCCAGGGCGTGCACAGCTATATCACGAGCGAGGTCCAGAAGGTCTACCGTCAGCAGGGCGTCGATATCAACGACAAGCACATCGAGGTCATCGTGCGCCAGATGATGCGCAAGGTGAAGATCGACGACGCGGGCAGCACGGATCTCCTGTCCGGCGCCACCGTCGATATCACCGCCGTGCGCGACGCCAACCGCAAGGTCGACGAGCGCATCGCTGCCGGTGAGGAGGGCCTGAGCCACGCGACCTACACCCAGCTTCTCATGGGCATCACGAAGGCCTCTCTGGCCACGGAGAGCTTCCTCTCCGCCGCCTCCTTCCAGGAGACGACGCGCGTGCTCACGGACGCGGCCATCAAGGGCAAGGTCGACCATCTGGTCGGTCTGAAGGAGAACGTCATCATCGGCAAGCTGATCCCGGCCGGCACCGGCCTGGACATCTACCGCGACTTCGAGATCGAGACGGACGAGACCGTCGCCGCCGAGCCCGAGGAGTACGTGGATCTGAGCGCCCTCGTCAGCAAGACCAACGCTCTCTGATAACAAAAAAACACGCAGCTTCGGCTGCGTGTTTTTTTATCTGAAAAGGACCGCGTCCGGAGACGCGGTCCTTTTTCTGATATGCGGTCAGTACAGAGAGGAATAGTAGTCCTCGAGATATTCCATGCCGCCGGTGGCAGACAGAAGGGCGAAGAGCGCGATGATGACGACGAGACCTACCAGCAGCGCGCACCAGAAGGAGCGGGCATAGTTGCGGCGGTTGAGGTTGCTGTCGTCGAAGCTGAAAACGATGAGGCAGATAAAGCCGACCAGCGGGATCGCGAAGAGGAGGCTGAGCCCGAAATAGGCCCAGGGGCTGAGAGGACGGACCTGCGCCGGGATCGGATCGGTTCTGCCTGCCGCGGATGGTGCCGTGACGGGAGCAGACTGGGGCAGACCGGCGCCGCAGGACGTGCAGAATTTCTGACCGGGATCGACAGGCGCGCCGCAGTTGGGACAATTCATGGGAACACCTCCTAAAGTCTCTATGTTTACACTATACAAAATTCCTTGCCCGGTGTCAATCGAAAAGCGAAAGCGACCGGCGGAATGCTGTTCTTTGAACAGAATCGGGAGCTGCACGTTCGCAAGCTGAGAACGGCAGCGGCGCAAACTCCACAAAATGAACAGGCGGTGCTTGTATAACCTGTCTAATTTTCCGCAAAAATACGCGCGCTTGTTGACAATTTGTTCAAATTTTCATAAAATAATCTTACACTCAGGCGGACTATGTCTGTGCTTTTTTCGCAAATGAGTACGAAAGTGAGGGGAGCAACGAAAACATGAGAGATCTGAAGCATCTGAACTACTTCGAGAAGCTCCTGCAGGAGGCCAACAACGCGCTCATCGCCCAGGCCAAGGCCGAGGGCAAGGTCTGCGTGGCCTACACCTGCGAGAACGTTCCCGAGCCGCTGGTCAATCTGCCCGGCGTTTTCTCCATCCGTCTGACCGCGCCGAACACCGGCTCGATCGACATCGCCACCTACTACATGACCAACCTCCTCTGCGAGCCCAGCCGCGCCCTGCTCGAGCGCGCCGTCGAAGGCGGCTTCAGCTTTGCCGACTGCGTCATCACGCCCGACGGCTGCACCATGATGAACCGCGCCGTGGAAAACATGGAGCTGCTGCAGACCATGGGCAAGGACAACCCCAAGTTCTTCCATGAATACATGGAGATCGCCTTCAAAAACAGCGAGAGCGATGTGGATCTGTCTGTCCTGCAGTGCACCAATCACATCCTCAAGCCCCTGCACGAGAAATACGGCATCGACATTTCCGACGCGGCGATCCGCCAGGCGGTGGCCGAGCATAACGAGCTCTGCCGTGTCATCCGCGCGATCGGCGACTTCCGCAAGGAGGAGAAGCCCCGCATCACGGGCTATGAGTTCCACGTGCTGACTCTGGCCAGCTACGTCTGCCCGAAGCATCTGATCCTCGACAAGCTCAAGGAGACGCTCGAGGAGATCAAGACCCGCGAGCCCGACGACAAGCCCTGGCGCGCCCGCGTGCTGCTGGTCGGCTCCGAGGTGGACGACAGCGGCCTTATCAAGCTCATCGAGGAGTGCGGCGCTTATGTCTGTGCCGACCGCTTCTGCTTCGGCTCCCTGCCCGGACGCCTCCCCATCGAGCTCAACGACGAAGAGGACGCCCTGCGTCAGGTCTGCCGTCACTACATCCAGAACTGCCAGTGCCCGCGCATGATGAACCAGGAGAAGGTCTACGGCCGCAAGCAGTACGTCGCGGATCTGGCGAAGGAGTACGGGGCCGAGGGCGTCATTTACGAGCAGGTCAAGTTCTGCGACCCCTGGGCCTACGAGCGCATGCTCGGCTCCTCCATGCTCCATGTGGATTACGGCTATCCGGTTCTCTCCGTCGACCGGCCGTACAACGTCGCCTCCTCGGTCGGCCAGCTGCGCACGCGCGTGCAGGCCTTTGTGGAGAGCATTGAGATCAAAAAGATCCAGAGAGGTGGGAAAGCATGAAGACCGTCGAAAAGATCGTCAATCCCGTCAAGCGCGCCGGCGAGCAGTCGCCCGGCAAGATCTACAGCGATAAGCTGAAGGTCCGCGCCCGCCGCGAGTGGCGCGGTGTGAAGGACACCTTCTACGATTACACCCGCTGGCTCTATCTGATCTCTGTGCTGGGCCGCTTCATCATGGTCCCGCGCAACGTGAAGGGCTTCTTCCGCTACCGCTGGATGATGAGCTATCTCTTCGTGCCCCACGGCATGGACAAGTTCACCATCGGCCTGCGCGACGAGGCGCTGCGCATCGCGCACACCTCCTTCAACTTCGTCATCGCCGACGTGACCCAGGCCATCGCCAACTGCTTCCGCGGCGACCGCCGCGTCGGCAACGACAAGGCCTACTCCGACAAATGCGTCATCACCGACGAGAACTCCATGGTCACCTTCATGATGGGCTTTGACAAGAACAAGGTCCACACCATCCTGCGCGAGGTGCCCACGATGTTCGCCTCGAACATCTTCCATCAGTTCAACGTCGAGCATTATCTCGACGTGGCGCAGCTCAACGGCATCCCCGGCGATGTCTGCCCGATGCCCGAGGCCGAGGCCGGCATCTCCATCGACGACGACTTCTGCGTGCTCGGCTGCTGCGCCGTGCAGAACAACACCACCTGCGACGGCTCCCTCATGGGCAACGGCATCATCGCCAAGCGCCTGGAGCGGCAGTACGGCATCCCCACCTTCCAGCTGGCCACCCCGCTGCGCCACAAGGAGCCGGACGTCATGGACTATGCCGCCAACGAGATCAAGAAGGCCATCGCCTTCGTCGAGGAGCACACCGGCGAGAAGTGGGACTGGGACATGTACTTTGCCGCAGCCAAGCGCGTCAACTACGCCACCAAGTGCCGCATCGCCCAGATGGAGATCAACTCCACCCCGTATCCGCAGTTCTTCGGCGCGGCCTTCAGCCTCTATAACGACACCAACTACATGGGCAACTCCGGCCGAGATCCGCAGTTTTTGAAGATCGACAAGAAGCTTCTAGAACTGGCCGAGCAGGGCTACAAGGCCAAGCGCATGTACGCCAAGGAATATCGCCACCGCGCCATCGTCTGGGGCGTGCAGCCGCAGTACGTCATCGACATGCTCTACTGGCTCGTCCAGTGCTGGGGCGTCGTGCCTCTGACGGATATGCTCTCCGTCATCAACACCGACATGATCGCCGAGGAGGACACGCCCGCCAACCGCGAGCAGGCCTACCGCGACATGGCCATGCTCAACATGGAGATGATCATGCGCAACCACACCCACGGCGGCTACAAGGTGCTGCTGGACGATCTGTGGGAGCTGTGCGAGAAGATGAACGCCGACATGGTCATGATGTGGGAGCACATGAGCTGCAAGGCGCTCACCGGCATGCACGGCATGTTCGAGGAGCAGGCCCGCGAGCGCGGCATCCACATCATGTGGGTCAGCCACGACCTGTGCGATCCGCGCGTATTCACCCGCAGCGCGATTCGCGACCAGGTCAGCAAGTACATGCGTACCGTCATGCGCGAAGAGCCGCTGGATCCCTCGCTGGAGCACATCCCCGATGACGAGGCGTACTGAGAAAGGAGAAGCATCGAATGAAGAAACTGGTGAAAATTCCCCTGATCGCTCTGGCGATCGCCCTGGGCTTCTTTGTCGTCACGTTCACGATCTATATGTTCAACCTGGACATGAAGGCCACCGCACTTCTGGCTCCGCTGCTGGAAAAGTGGTACGACAGCCGCGAACACGACACCTATCTCTGATAAACAGGGGAGAGAGGCCATCGGGCTTCTCTCCCTGTTTTTGTATATGGCTGGAGGAAGAACGGAGCATTGCTCCCCGAAAAAAGGAGGCTGCCATGAAAAAAGCGGTATCCCTTCTGCTGCTCCTCTGTCTGCTGCTCGCACTGAGCGCCTGCGGCGGGGCGGAGGAACCGGATCCCAACGCGGGATTGTACGAGGCTCAGACGGCGGAGCTGAGCGGGATCACGATCAGCATCTCCGAGGTGTTCGAGGATGGCTTTTCGCTGCTTCTCAAGGGCGGCGGGAAGGCCGTGTTCCACTATGAGGGCAAGGACTACAATCTGAAATGGTCGCTCTCTGGCTCGGCCTTCCACGCGGAGGGCGGCGGCGCGGAGCTCGACGGCACGCTCTCTAACGGCGTGCTCGTGCTGGAGAACGTTCTCGACAGCGGATTGAACATCACCCTCATCTGCGAGGAGCTGGCGCAGAACGCGGCATAGAGCATCGCAAGGCCCGCAAAGAAAACGGCAGATCCGCAAAAGACGCGGATCTGCCGTTTCGTCATGCCGGAGGTCAAAGCTCCTTTAGATTTCCCGCGATCATGGCGCGCACGGCCATGTCGCAGCCCCCGTCGAAGGTGTAGAGGCTGACGCCCGCCTCGCGGAGCTTGGCGATGGCCTTGCCGCCGAAGCTGCGGGCGATCACCACGTCGAAGCTCGAGTCAATGAACTTCGCGATGCGCTCGTCGTTTCCGTCAGGGTAGAGGGACAGAAGCTCCCGGCGCATGATCTTGTCCTTGCTGAGATAATAGGCCCAGAAGCTGTTGGCCTTCTCAAAGGCGGGGATCGACGCCTCGCCCTCGTAGGCGACCGCGACGAAGCAGAAGCCCTTCTTTCTCATCCGTATCACATCCTTTGCGGTTAGCATAGCACAACCGCAAGAAAAATGCAACGGCCGCTTGCACAGCGCGCCGTTTTCCGCTACAATGCGCTCGGAGAGGAGGGAAGCGCGTGGAGAAGCTCAAAAGAACCGGCCTGAGCGGCGCAGCGCTCAAGTGGACGGCGCTCGTCAGCATGCTGCTCGACCATACGGGCCTGGCCTTCGTGTGGTACGGGCTGATCGTTCACACCGGAGCCTATCACAACGCAGCCGTCACGGGCGTGTACGAGCTGCTGCGCTGCGCCGGGCGGCCGGCCTTCCCGCTCTACTGCTTTCTCATCGCGGAGGGCTTTTGTCACACAAGCAGCGCGCCGCGCTATGCCCTGCGGCTGTTCGTGTTCGCCATCCTCTCGGAGATCCCCTTTGATCTGGCCTTCAACGCATCATGGCTGGAGCTTTCGTATCAGAACGTCTTTTTCACGCTCCTGCTCGGCCTGCTCGCGGTCATGGCCTGGCAGCGCTGCACGGAGGAGAGAAGCTTTCTTCGCTATCTTCTCTCGCTCCTCTGCGCTGCGGCGGCGATGGCCGCGGCCTGGGCACTGCACACGGACTACGGCGCCCTTGGCGTGCTGCTGATTTTGGTGATGTACGTCCTGCGCGAAAGAGAGGCGGAGCGCGCGCTGGCGGTGACGGCGGTGCTCGGTCTCATGGTGCTGCTGGGCCGGTCGCTCTGGATCGAGCTTTTCGGCGCGCTCGCGCTCCTGCCGCTGCACTTTTATAACGGAGAGCGGGGGAGACAGCCCAAATTTCTTTTTTACGCCTTCTACCCGGCGCATCTTTTGCTGCTCGTGCTGCTGCGCGGGCTGATCTGGGGCTTTTGAGTACGCTGGAGCGGCGTTTCCATCAAAAAATTTTTCTTTTTTCTTTCACAAAATTTGTTGACTAATTTTGTGAATTATGCTAAAATTCACATTTGCGTGGCATGGGTGCGGGATCCCTGCGCCCAAACGCGTAAAAACGCCGAAAACCGGCGCTTTTCAGCCGGTTTTTGAGCAAGAAACAGTCTTGAGGAAAGGAGGAAAACAATGCCAACCTTTAACCAGCTTGTGAGAAAGGGCCGCGAGAAGGTCAGCTACAAGTCCACGTCCCCCGCTCTGCAGAAGGGCATGAACACCCTGAAGAACAAGGAGACCGACCTGAGCGCTCCTCAGAAGAGAGGCGTCTGCACCGCCGTTCGTACTTCCACTCCGAAGAAGCCGAACTCCGCTCTGCGTAAGATCGCCCGTGTCCGCCTTACCAACGGTTACGAGGTCACCGCATACATCCCCGGTATCGGCCACAACCTGCAGGAGCACTCTGTGGTCATGATCCGCGGCGGTCGTGTGAAGGACCTGCCTGGCGTGCGTTACCACATCATCCGCGGTACGCTCGATGCGCAGGGCGTCAACGGTCGTATGCAGGCCCGTTCCAAGTACGGCGCGAAGAAGCCCAAAGCTGCGAAGAAGAAGTAATTTTCCGACGCGGCAAACTTTTGCCCTGTCGCTTATATAGATGAAGAGCTGTTGTTTTTCATTGTATCAAGCCTCGGGGCGCAACGGGCGCGCAAGCGCGTCCGAGTACCTGTGATCCCATTTTTTAATGAAGGAGGGAAGAAACGTGCCCAGAAGAGGTAATGTTCCCAAAAGAGAAATCTTGCCTGATCCTGTTTACAATTCCGTTCTGGTGACCAAGCTCATCAACGGCGTTATGCTCGACGGCAAGAAGGGCGTTGCGCAGAAGGTCGTCTATGACGCCTTTGACATCATCAAGGAGAAGACCGGCAAGGAGCCCCTTGACGCTTTCACCGAAGCGATGAACAACGTGATGCCCGCCCTGGAGGTCAAGGCCCGCCGTGTCGGCGGCGCGACCTATCAGGTCCCCATCGAAGTCCGTCCGGCCCGCCGCCAGACCCTGGCTCTGCGCTGGCTGGTCGATTACTCCCGCAAGCGCAGCGAGAAGACCATGAAGGAGCGTCTTGCCGGTGAGATCATGGATGCGTGCAACAATCTCGGCGCATCCGTCAAGAAACGCGAGGATATGCACAAGAACGCCGAGGCCAACAAGGCTTTCGCGCACTTCCGCTGGTAATCCTCCGAGCAGGAGAAACAAATGCCCAGAAAGTACCCGCTTGAAAAAACAAGAAATATCGGAATCATGGCTCACATCGACGCCGGAAAGACGACCACGACGGAGCGTATCCTGTTCTACACGGGCGTCAACTACAAGATCGGTGAGACCCATGAGGGCACGGCCACGATGGACTGGATGGAGCAGGAGCAGGAGAGAGGCATCACCATCACCTCCGCTGCGACGACCTGCTTCTGGCGGGACACCCGCATCAACATCATCGACACCCCGGGCCACGTGGACTTTACGGTCGAGGTCGAGCGCTCGCTCAGAGTGCTGGACGGCAGCGTAACGGTCCTGTGTGCCAAGGGCGGCGTCGAGCCCCAGTCCGAGACCGTGTGGAGACAGGCCGACCACTATCACGTGCCGCGCATGATCTACGTCAACAAGATGGACATCATGGGCGCCGACTTCTACCGTGTGCTCGACATGGTGCACGAGAGACTCAAGTGCAACGCCGTCCCCATCCAGCTGCCGATCGGCTCTGAGGATACCTTCCGCGGCATCGTGGACCTGGTCGAAATGAACGCCCGCGTCTATTATGACGATCTCGGCAAGGACATGCGCACCGAGGAGATCCCGGACGACCTGCGCGACCTGGCCGAGGAGTACCGCGAAAAGCTGCTGGAGGCAGTGGCCGACTTCGACGACGAGATCATGGAACTGTATCTCGAAGGCGAGGAGGTCCCCGCGGACAAGATCCGGGCGGCGATCCGCAAAGCCACCGTGGCGGTGAAAATGGTCCCCGTCACCTGCGGCACCTCTTACAAAAACAAGGGTGTGCAGAAGCTCCTCGATGCGATCGTGGACTATATGCCCTCTCCGCTGGACGTTCCGCCCGTGGAAGGCGTGGAGCCCAAGACCAATAACCCGACCGAGCGCCCCGCAGACGATTCCGCGCCCTTCTCGGCGCTGGCCTTCAAGATCATGACGGATCCCTACGTGGGGCGCCTGAGCTTCTTCCGTGTCTATTCCGGCACGCTGGAGACCGGCAAGACCGTCCTGAACTCCACGAAGGGACAGCGCGAGCGCATGGGCCGCATCCTGCAGATGCACGCCAATCACAGAGAAGACCTGGAGCAGGTCTGGTCCGGCGATATCGCCGCGGCCATCGGCCTCAAGAACACCACCACCGGCGACACCCTCTGTGATGAAAAGCACCCCATCATCCTTGAATCCATGGAATTCCCCGAGCCGGTCATCCGCGTGGCCATCGAGCCCAAAACCAAGGCCGGTCAGGAGAAAATGGCGATCGCTCTGCAGAAGCTGGCGGAGGAAGACCCGACCTTCAAGACCTATACGGACAATGAGACGGGTCAGACCATCATCGCCGGCATGGGCGAGCTCCATCTGGAGATTATCGTCGACCGCCTGCTGCGCGAGTTCAAGGTGGAGGCCAACGTCGGCAAGCCGCAGGTCTCTTACAAGGAGACCATCCGGAAGGCCGCCACGGTCGATACCCGCTACGTCCGCCAGACCGGCGGCAAGGGACAGTTTGCCCACGTCAAGCTTATGATCGAGCCCAACGAGCCCGGCAAGGGCTATGAGTTCATCAACAAGGTGACGGGCGGCGCGATCCCGAAGGAATTCATCCCCTGCGTCGATCAGGGCATCCAGGGAGCCATGCTCTCCGGCGTTCTGGCCGGCTATCAGGTGGTGGACGTCAAGGCCACGCTCCTCGACGGTTCCTTCCACGAGGTCGACTCTTCGGAGCTGGCGTTCAAGATCTGCGGCAGCATGGCGTTCAAGGAGGCCTGTCAGAAGGCCGATCCCGTACTGCTCGAGCCGATCATGAAGGTGGTCGTCACGGTGCCCGACGATTATATGGGCGACGTGATGGGCGATATCAACGCCCGCCGCGGCCAGATCAGCGGTTCGGACATCCGCAACGGCACCGCGATCATCGACAGCCGCGTTCCGCTTTCCACCATGTTCGGCTACGCGACCGACCTGCGCAGCAAGACCCAGGGCCGTGCTACCTACAGCATGGAGCCGAGCCACTTCGTCGAGCTGCCGAAAAACCTGCAGGAGACCCTGGTGAAAAATCACTCGGGCTTCAATATGTAATTTATACGACAAATTTATTAGGAGGATACTCACATGGCAAAACAGATGTACAACAGAAGCAAGCCCCATGTCAACATCGGCACCATCGGCCACATCGACCATGGCAAGACCACCCTGACCGCTGCTATCACGAAGTACCTGGCTCTCCAGGGCAAGGCTGAGTACACCGACTACTCTTCCATTGATAAGGCTCCCGAAGAGCGCGAGCGCGGCATCACCATCAACACCGCCCACGTCGAGTACGAGACCGAGAAACGTCACTATGCTCACGTCGACTGCCCGGGCCACGCCGACTATATCAAGAACATGATCACCGGCGCTGCTCAGATGGACGGCGCGATCCTCGTTATCGCCGCTTCCGACGGCCCCATGGCCCAGACCCGCGAGCACCTGCTGCTGGCCCGTCAGGTCAACGTTCCTTCCGTTCTGGTCTTCCTGAACAAGTGCGATCAGGTCGACGACGAGGAGCTCCTGGAGCTGGTCGAGATGGAAGTCCGCGAGCTGCTCGACTTCTACGGCTTCCCTGGCGACGACACCCCCATCATCCGCGGCTCCGCTCTGAACGCTCTGGTCTGCGAGTCCAACGATCCCAACGCCCCCGAGTACGCCTGCATCAAGGAGCTCATGGACGCTGTTGACAGCTGGATCCCCACTCCCGACCGCAAGGCCGACCAGCCCTTCCTGATGCCCATCGAGGACGTGTTCACCATCTCCGGCCGCGGCACTGTCGTTACCGGTCGTGTTGAGCGTGGCCGCGTGAAGATCGGCGACAAGGTCGAGATCGTCGGCCTGAAGGACGAGTCCACCGAGACCACCGTCACCGGCACCGAGATGTTCCACAAGACCCTCGAGTACGCCGAGGCCGGCGACAACGTGGGCTGCCTGCTCCGCGGCATCGACAAGAAGTCCGTTGAGCGTGGCCAGGTTCTGGCTGCTCCCAAGAGCATTCACCCCCACACCAAGTTCAAGGGCCAGGTTTACGTCCTGTCCAAGGAAGAGGGCGGCCGTCACACCCCGTTCTTCAACAACTACCGTCCCCAGTTCTACTTCCGTACCACCGACGTGACCGGCGTCATCTCCCTGCCCGAAGGCGTTGAGATGTGCATGCCCGGCGACAACGTCGACATGGACGTCGAGCTGATCACCCCGATCGCCATCGAGAACGGCCTTCGCTTCGCTATCCGCGAGGGCGGGCGTACCGTCGGCTCCGGTGTTGTCATCGGCATCAACGAGTAATCTGTTTTAACACCCCGACAGGGCGCCGAAAGGCGCCCTGTCTTTTTTATACATATTGACTTTTCCTGTCTGAGCCTTTATATTGAATAAGGCCGCAAATGGCAAAAAACCTGCCGGACCCAATGCCGGCAGGTCTTTCCATGTGAGGAGGGTTTCTGATGAAGCTGAGAGTCGTTCTGGATGAGGGAGCGAGAATGCCCCAGCGCGCGCATGCGCAGGACGCGGGGCTCGATCTCTTTGCACGCAGCGAGGGCTTGATCCCCGCGCGCGGCAGCGCTGTCTTCGATACAGGGGTGCACGTAGAGATCCCGGAGGGCTACGTCGGCTTCATCAAGAGCAAGAGCGGCCTGAACGTCAGGCGCGGCGTACAGGCGGAGGGCGTGATCGACGCGGGCTATACGGGCCCCATCGTCGTCAAGCTCTATAACCACAGCGACGAGGATCATCTCGTCCACGCCGGGGACAAGCTGACCCAGCTCGTCATCCTCCCGATCGCCCTGCCCGAGCTGGAGCTCTGCGACTGCCTGGAGGAGACGGAGCGCGGCGAGGGCGGCTTCGGCAGCACGGGACGGTGACGCGCATGGAGAGACTTACTTGCTCCTGGCAGCTCAAAGAGGAGCTTCACCCCGGAGATCTGCTGCGCTTTCTGCAGGATCTCGCCGGCGAGGACGCCGACCGCCGCGGCGGCGGCAGGGAAGACCTGCTCAAGGTCGACTGCGTCTGGGTGCTCGTCAAGAACCGGCTCAGCATCTCGCGCTGGCCGCAGGCCGGAGAGACCGTCACGGTCACGACCTGGCCGCTCAGCGGCAGACGCGGGCTTTATCCCCGCGGCTTTGAAGTGCGCGATCAGCAGGGAGAGCTGCTGATCACGGTCGACAGCCTCTGGGCGATCATCGATATCCACAGCCGCAGCATGCTCCTGGGCGAGAGCCGCGGCGTGGCGCTCGAGGGCGTCGAGGAGGGGAGACTTTCCCCGCCTCAAAAGCTCCGGATCCCGGAGGGCGGCGAGCGTTATCCGCTCAGCCCGCGGCCCGAGCAGATCGACGTGAACGGCCACATGAACAACGCCGCCTATCTCGACGCGGCCGAGGAGCTGCTGCCCGCTTCTTTTGCGGGGCGGCAGCTGCGAGAGATCGCCGTCGACTATGAGCATGAGCTTCTGCCCGGCCGCAGCGCCTCGGTGCGCGTCGTGCCGGAGGAAAACGACTGCTTCTTTGAAGGCAGCATGGAGGACAGGCTCTGCTTCCGGCTGCGCCTGAGCTTTGCCTAAAGGATCGCTTTGCCGTCCAGCACGGCCTCGGCGAGCCTTTCTCCCTCATAGCGCAGCTTCAGCGAGAAGAAGGGGCGCTCCTCGTCCAGCAGGCGCAGGAAGATCCTGTCGCCCTCCCAGATGGGGAGGCTCGGCAGCGTCTCCCAGGGCAGCCAGCAAAGCTCCCCCTCGTCGCAGTCCCGCAGCGACCCGGTAAAGCCCGTGGCCGTAAACAGGTGCATGTACTCCGTGCCCCAGTTGTCCGAGACAAAGGTGACGAGGCCGCGATAGCGCCATTCGGTGAGCGTCAGGCCGGTCTCCTCGCGCGTCTCGCGCAGCAGACAGTCCTCCGGGCTCTCGCCCGGCTCGAACTTTCCGCCGACGCCGACCCATTTATCCTTGTTTTCATCCCGTTCTTTTTTCGTCCGGTGGAGCAGCAGCACGTCGCCGCCGCGCCGGATATAGCAGAGCGTGGTATTGCGCATGGGATCACCTCTCGCCTGTCAGCATACCACAAAAGCCATTTGGGTACAAGATTTGTACACACGACATCAAGCATGAATATGGAAAAGAAGAAAAACCAAGAGAAAACGCGCTCGAACGCCGCGCTGATCTGGGATTTTCTGCGGGGGAGCAAGCGCTTCTTCGTGATCAGCGTCCTCTCGGCCGCGCTGACGGCCCTGGCGGACATGATCAATCCCCAGATCATCCGCGCGGCCATCGATAACGCGATCGCCGGAAAACCGGCGGAATTCCCGGACTTTGTCCTGCGGCTTGTCGACCGCGTAGGCGGCTTTGCCTATCTCGGAAAGCACCTCTATCTGATGGCGCTGGCCGTGGTGGCGGTGTCCGCCGTCAAGGTCGTCAGCCAGTATCTCTTTCGCGTGTGCAACACCAAGGGCTCGGAGACCCTGGTAAAGACCATGCGCGACAGCCTTTTCGCGCACATCCAGCGCCTGCCCTACGCCTGGCACATGAAAAACCGCACGGGCGACATCATCCAGCGCTGCACCTCGGACATCGACACGCTGAAAAACTTCGTCTCCGAGCAGCTGACGAGCGTCTTTCGCATCGTGATCCTGCTCGTGCTGAGCCTGGCCTTCATGCTGGGCATGGACCCGCTTCTGACGCTGATCGCCTTTCTCCCCATGCCGCTCATCATGGCCTATTCCATCCGCTTTCACCACATGATCGGGGAGGGCTTCCGCGACTGCGACGAGAACGAGGGCAAGCTCTCGGCCATGGCGCAGGAGAACCTCACGGGCGTGCGCGTCGTGCGCGCCTTTGGCCGTGAGCGCTATGAGAAGGACCGCTTTGAGGCGCACAACGAGTACTATACCGGCCTCTGGGTCAAGCTCGGCAAGATCATGAGCCGCTACTGGAGCACCGCCGACGTCATGAGCGGGCTGCAGGTGATGCTGGTCGTCGTCTTCGGCGCGGCCTTCTGCATCCGCGGCCGCATGGCGGCGGGCGAATACGTGGCCTTTCTCTCGTATAACCATCTGCTGGTCTGGCCCATCCGCATGCTCGGCCGCATGATCTCCGAGATGAGCAAGGCGGGCGTCTCCATCGAGCGCATCGCCTATATCATGAATTCCGAGGAGGAGCACGACGAGCCGGACGCCACAGACGCCGACATGAGCGGCGATATCCGCTTCGAGCACGTCAGCTTCGGCTACGAGGGCAGCCCCGAGATGCTCCACGACATCGACTTTACGATGCCCGCCGGCAGCACGCTCGGCATCCTCGGCGGCACCGGCAGCGGCAAATCCACCATGATGGCCCTGCTCGACAAGCTCTATCCCGTCGCGGAGGGGAGCGGACGCATCACGATCGGCGGCGTTGATATCCGCAAGATCCGCACGGCCCATCTGCGCAGGCACATCGGCATGGTCCTGCAGGAGCCCTATCTTTTCTCCCGCACGGTCGCCGAGAACATCGCCATCACAGAAGAGACGCTCGACATGGAGCGCGTGCGCGAGGCGGCCGCGGCCGCCTGCCTGCATGAGACGGTGGAGGGCTTCGCCAAGGGCTACGACACCTTCGTCGGCGAGCGCGGCGTGACGCTCTCCGGCGGGCAGAAGCAGCGCGCGGCCATCGCCCGCACGCTCATGCAGCAGACGCCCATCATGATCTTCGACGACTCCCTGTCCGCCGTGGATACGGAGACCGACGCGAAGATCCGCGCGGCTCTGCAGCGGCGCTTCGGCACGGCCAGCGTCATCCTCATCTCTCACCGCATCACCACACTCTCGAAGGCAGACCAGATCCTTGTCCTCGACAAGGGAAGCATCGTGGAACGCGGCACGCATGAAGAACTGAAGCAAGCCGGCGGGATCTATCAGAAGATCTATGAGATCCAGTCCGGCACGGCAGGGGAGGCGGCGGTATGAACGAAAAGACCGAAGCCAAACGCAGCCTGCCTTTCTTCGGGATCCCGAAGCTGCTGCCCTACATCCGGCAGTACCGCGGCACGATGCTCAAGATGGTCCTCTTTGGCCTGGCCGGGAGCGTTGTGGATATCGTGGTGCCGCTCTTCCAGCGCTATGCGCTCAACCACTACGTCGGCGACCGGACGCTCGACACGCTGCCGCTGTTTCTGGCGGTGTACGTGTTTGCCATCGTCTTCGCCGCCGTGACGAACTATATCTCCACCTTCAACGCCAACGCCCTGGAGGTCTGGATCGACCGCGATCTGCGCAACCGCGCCTTTGAGCATCTGCAGACCCTGTCCTTCTCCTACTTCAACCAGAACAGCGTGGGCTACATCCACTCGCGCATCATGAGCGACGCGCAGCGCATCGGCGTGCTTTTCTCCTGGTCGCTGATCGACAGCGTCTGGCAGCTGGCCTACGTCGTCGGTGCCGTGGCCGTGATGCTGATCGTCAACGCCCGCCTCGCGCTGCTGGTGCTGCTGATCCTGCCGCTCATCATCGTCCTCTTCTCTGTCTTTCAGACGAAGCTCGTGCGCGTCAACCGCCGCGTCCGGGAGATCAACTCCAGGATCACCGGCAACTTCAACGAGGGCATCACCGGCGCGCGTACGATCAAGACCCTCGGCGTCGAGGAGCGCATGGACCGCGACTTCGTCGCGGACACGGGCGAGATGAAGACGACCTCCGTCCGTGCTGCACGGCTGCGCGGGCTCTTCGCTTCCACGATGAGCTTTGCCTCCTCCCTCGCCCTGGCGGTCGTCCTCTGGAAGGGCGGCGTCATTGCCGCAAGCGAGGTCGGCACCTTCTCCATGTTCATGTCCTATGCGCAGGGCATGATGGAGCCGGTGCGCTGGATCATCGACGCGATCTCCGACCTCATCACCACCCAGGTGAACATCGAGCGCCTGACTAGGCTCCTGGAGACGAAGTCCGACGTGACCGACACGCAGGAGGTCATCGCCCGCTACGGCGACAGCTTCGAGCCGAAGAAAGAGAACTGGGAGGAGCTGCGGGGCGATATCGCCTTTGAGGACGTCTCCTTTCGCTACCCGGACGGCGAGGAGCTGGTGCTCGAGCACTTCGATCTGCAGATCCCCTTTGGCTCGAACATCGCCATCGTCGGCGAGACCGGCGCGGGCAAATCCACGCTTGTCAACCTCGTCTGCCGCTTCTACGAGCCGACAGAGGGCCGCGTCCTCATCGACGGGCGCGACGCGCGCGAGCGCAGCCAGCTCTGGCTGCACTCGGCCATCGGCTACGTGCTGCAGACGCCGCATCTCTTCTCCGGCACGGTGAAGGAGAATCTTCTCTACGGAAACCCGAACGCGACGGACGAGCAGATCGAACGAGCCCTGGAGCTCGTCTCCGCGACCGAGGTCGTCGCCAAGCTCGAGCACGGGCTGGAGACCGACGTGGGCGAGGGGGGCGACCTCCTGTCCACCGGCGAAAAGCAGCTTTTGAGCTTCGCGCGCGCCATCCTGGCCGATCCGAAGATCCTGGTGCTCGACGAGGCGACGAGCTCCGTAGACACGATGACCGAGCAGAAGATCCAGAAGGCGATCGACACGATCATCCGCGGCCGCACCTCCATCGTCATCGCGCATCGCCTCTCCACCGTGCAGAACGCCGACCGGATCCTTGTCGTGAAAAACGGCAAGATCGTAGAGCAGGGCACGCACGGGGAGCTCCTGGCCCTCGGCGGCTATTATAAAGAGCTCTACACCCGCCAGTACGAGGACGAGGCCACGGCGAGCGTGCTGGGATAGTTTTCAGTTTTTAGTTTTTTAGTTTTTAGAAAAGAAACGGAATACTGAAGCATGGTTTGAGGTGCCGCGGCAAGGTTGGGCTTGCCTCTCTTGCAAGAGCGAAGAACAACAAAAAGTTCGGCGAATTCACGGAAAAGTGAATTCGCCGAATTTTGTTAAGCGATCAATAGCAAGCTTTTCGATATCTCGGTGCGACATCATCTGCAAGAATAATTTTCAATGATGGTCTTGCTTTTTTTAATTTATATGGTATTTTATCATCAAAGACACCCTTAGGCTGAGACTTTTTCTATGTCTCTTTTACGGATTCTCTATTGAGAATTGCGTCCGCCGTGATGGTGTCTTTTTATATTTTTACTTCATGCTTTTGTCACGCGAAGCAGGCTTCCGATCCTCTAAAAACTAAAAACTGAAAACTAAGTAAACGCTGATTAATAGTCTCTTCAGCAAGCAGATGGTGAAAAATTGGCT
>CAMHMZ010000043.1 GCA_946186375.1 uncultured Clostridia bacterium | reverse complement strand
TCGTGGTGCCGATACCGTCGCCGATCAGGGTGCGGTGCAGGCCCGGATCCTCGATGAGGTTCTTGCCGATGGTGCCGCCGATGGCGGAGATGTCGCCGACATGCTCCATCATGGTCGCGAAGGCGATCGGGACGATCATGATGATGGAGGAGATCAGCAGGCCGCTGTTGACCTTACCGGAGGCGAAGAGGCCGAAGACGGTGTCCTGCATCTGGAAGGGCAGGCCGATCCAGGCGGCTTCCTTGACGCCGCTGAAGTCGACGTTGCCGGTCAGGGCGCCGACGAGGTAGGAGGCGAGGACGCCCATCAGGATCGGGACGATCTTGATCATGCCCTTGCCCCAGATGTTGCAGACGATGACGACGAGGATCGCGACGAGGGCGATGCCCCAGTTGGAGGAGCAGGAGTTGATGGCGGAGGGGGCGAGGATCAGGCCGATGGCGATGATGATCGGGCCGGTGACGACAGGCGGGAAGAAGCGCATGACGTTCTTCGAGCCGAAGGCCTTGCAGATGAGCGCCAGCACGAGGTACAGCAGACCCGCGCAGGCGACGCCCGCACAGGCGTAGGGCAGCGCTTCACGCTGGCTGAGGCCGAGCTCGGCGCCGGAGGCGATGACGGCGAAGTAGCCGCCGAGGAAGGCGAAGGAGGAGCCCAGGAACACGGGGACCTTCTTGCCGGTCACGAGGTGCATGAACAGCGTGGCGAGACCCGCGAACAGCAGCGTCGCGGAAACGCTCAGACCGGTCAGGATCGGGACCAGAACGGTGGAGCCGAACATGGCGAACAGGTGCTGTACGCCGAGGACCAGCATCTTCGGGGTGCCGAGGACGCGCGCGTCGTAAATCGGCTCGTCAAGCTGAGTCTTTTTTTCGTTGCTCATTTTCATCTTTACCTTTCCAAATAAAATTAATGAAAATATATGGAAGGGGCTATTCGCCCAGATCCATCAGAAAAACGCCCGTCTCCCCGTCGAATTCGGGGAGGCGCACCTCCACCAGCTCCTGGCGGGAGGTCGGCAGGTTCTTGCCCACGTAGTCGGGCCGGATGGGCAGCTCCCGGTGGCCCCGGTCGACCAGCACGGCCAGCTGGATGCTGCGGGGGCGGCCGCAGCTGAACACCGCCTCGATGGCGGCCCGGGCCGTGCGCCCGGTGTAGATGACGTCGTCCGTGAGCACGACGTCGCGGTCGGTCACGTCGAAGGGAAGCTCCGTGCGCCGCACGGTGGGCAGCTCGTCCAGCTTGCTCAGATCGTCCCGGTAGAAGCCGATGTCGATGCTGCCGCAGGGGACGGTGAAGCCCTCGTTGCGCTCGATATTCGCGCGGATGCGGCGGGCGATCGGTTCGCCGCGGCGGCGGATCCCGACGAGCAGAACGTTCTCGACGCCCTTGTTGTGCTCCGCGATCTCGTGGGAGATGCGCATCAGCGCGCGGCCCAGCGCCGCCTCGTCCATGATCTGCGCCTTCAGTCTCATGCCCGTGCCTCCCGCTGACAACAAAAAATGCCCTGCCGGTTCCCGGCAAGACACGCAGAAACACAGACGCGCATAGCGCACCCGTCGTATGAGCGATTTTGCCGGCATCTCGGTACCGAAGCTTAAAAATCTTTTGTTCGACATGAATTATACGGGAGAAACGGAAAAATTGCAAGCCTCTTTTTTCGCTTTGGTGCCCTGTATAAAATTCACAAGACGGGAACACCGTTTTTGTGTAGTTACGACAAAAAGAGCCTGTCTTCCCCGGAAAAGCCGCGAAACGGCGGTCTATTGCCCGCCGCGACAGAATAGACTGCCTCCAGACCGATTTCGGGAGGGATGGCCATGAGAGTTTTACGCAGAGGGAGCACCGGACCGGCGGTGGAGCTGCTGCAGCTTGCGCTGGGGCGCGCCGGGACCGGGCCGCTGGAAACGGACGGCGTCTTCGGCCCGGCCACCGCCGCCGCGCTGCGGCGTTTTCAGACAGAGCACGGCCTTGTGCCCGACGGCGTCGCGGGCGCGCGCACGCACGCGGCCCTGCAGCCCTGGTACAGGGGCTATCTCCTGCACACGCTCCGCCCCGGCGACAGCTTTTACGCCCTGGCCCGGCGCTACGGGACCTCGGTCGAGGCGCTGGAGACGGCAAACCCGGACTTTATCCCGGAAAACCTGCCCGTCGGCGGGCAGCTCGTCGTCCCGCTGCCCTTCCCGGTCGTCCCGACGGCGATCCGCTGGTGCAGCGAGCTCGTGGCCTTCTGCGTGCAGGGCCTCACGGCGCGCTATCCCTTTCTGCGCGCCGGGGAGCTCGGGCGCAGCGCGATGGGAAAGCCGCTCTGGACGCTGCAGGCGGGCTCCGGCGAACGCCGCGCGCTCTATAACGCGGCGCACCACGCCAACGAATGGCTCACGACGCCGCTGCTGCTGCGCTTTGCCGAGGAGCTCGCCGCGGCCGCTGCCGCCGGAGAGAGCCTCGAGGGGCTGAGCGCGGCGGCGCTCCTTTCGCGCACGACGCTGCTGCTTGTCCCGGCGGTAAACCCCGACGGGATCGACCTCGTGACGGGCGAGCTGCAGAGCGGAGCGTGGTTCGAGCGGGCGCGGCAGCTCGCGGCGCCCTGGCCGCAGCTGCCCTTTCCCGAAGGCTGGAAGGCCAATCTCCGGGGCGTGGACCTCAATTTGCAGTATCCCGCGGGCTGGGAGGAGGCGCGGGAGATCAAATTCGCCCAGGGCGTGACCGGCCCGGCCCCGGCCAATTTCGTCGGCCAGGCGCCGCTGACAGCCCCGGAGAGCCGCGCCCTCTACGACCGGACGCTCCTCTTCGACCCGACGCTGACCATCTCCCTGCACAGCCAGGGCGAGGTGATCTACTGGCAGTTCCTCGGCCAGGCGCCGCCGGGCGCGCGGGAGATCGCGGAGCGCTTCGCCGCCGTGTCGGGCTACGCGGCGGAGGAGACGCCCTACGCCTCGGGCTTTGCCGGGTATAAGGATTGGTTTCTGCAGGCCTTCGACCGGCCGGGCTTTACCGTGGAGGTCGGGCGCGGCGTCAACCCCCTGCCGCCCGCGCAGTTTCCCGAGATCTACCGCGCAGTCAGAGGCATCCTCGCGCAAGGTCTCGCACTGGCGTGATCCGCCGTTGCAATTTGCCCCGGGCCGTGCTAAACTGAATGAAAGGACTTTATCGGTTTAAAGGAGACTTCACATGATCGAGGTCTGGAACGTCACACTGCCGGAGCTGACCGGCGACGAGCCCCGGCGCGCCTACGTCTATCTGCCGGAGGAGGCCCGCGACGGCCGCCGCCGCTTCCCGGTGCTGTATATGTTCGACGGGCACAACGTCTTTTTCGACGAGGATGCGACCTACGGCAAGAGCTGGGGCCTGGGCGAATATCTGGACGCGCACCGCGTGCCGCTGATCGTGGCGGCGGTGGAGTGCAACCACCACCCGGACAACGGCCGCATCTCCGAATACGCGCCCTATCATCTCACGGAGCCGTGCTTCGGCTCCGTGATCGGGCGCGGAGACAAGACGATGGATTGGCTGGTGAATGCCTTCAAGCCCGAGATCGACCGCCGCTTCCCGACGAAGAGCGACCGGAAGCATACGTTCATCGCGGGCAGCTCCATGGGCGGGCTCATGAGCCTGTACGCGCTTTGCCGCTATGGAGACGTCTTCTCCCGCGCGGCCGCGCTCTCCCCGGCGCTCGAATTCGGCCCGGCGCAGCTGGAGGCGCTGCTTGGCGGCGCGTCCTTCAGACGCGACACGGTGCTCTATATGGACATGGGCGAGCGGGAGCTCGGCTGGCGCGGCACGGCCAGGCACTTTCGCCGTGTCTGCGAGCTGCTGCTGGAAAAGCGCGTGCATCTCACGGCGCGCATCGTGCCGGGCGGAAAGCACTGCGAGGCCAGCTGGGAAAAGCAGATCCCCTTTTTCCTGCCCACGCTTTTATACGGACTGGAGGACTGAGAGATGGAAACTCATTATGAAAAATGGTTCAGCCCCTCGCTGGGGCGGGACATGGAGATCAAGGTCTACGGCCGCGGCGGCAAGCCCGTGCTGTACATCCCCTGCCAGAACGGCCGCTTCTTCGATTTTGAAAACTTCGGCATGCTCGACGCCTGGGCGCCCTTTCTCGAGAGCGGACAGGCCACGGTCTTCTCGGTGGACACCCTGGACACGGAGACCTGGTCGAACAAGAGCGGCAATCCCCACTGGCGCATCCGCCGCCACGAATCCTGGATGCGCTATCTCAGCGAGGAGGTCGTGCCCTATATCCGCACGTTCTGCCGCGGCTACGGCTGGCAGACCGACCCGGGCGTGATGGCCTTCGGCTGCTCGCTCGGCGCCACGCACGCCCTGAACCTCTATTTCCGCTTCCCGGACAAGTTCGACACGCTGCTCGCGCTCAGCGGCGTCTACACCGCCGACTACGGCTTCGACGGCTACATGGACACGGCCGTCTATCTCAACTCCCCCCTGCACTACCTGCCCAACACCCCCGCCGGGCATCCCTTCCTTGAGCTCTACCGCAAGCACCGGGCCATCATCTGCGTCGGCCAGGGCCCCTGGGAGCTCGTCGACTCCACCCGCGAGCTGCACCGGATCCTCGTGGAAAAGGGCATCCCCGCCTGGGTGGACTACTGGGGCTTCGACGCGGCGCACGACTGGCCCTGGTGGTTCAAGCAGGTGGCCTATTTCGTCCCGGAGCTGCTGAAATAAGCCCTCTCCTCTACAGAAAGAAGTGATTTTTGTGAAAAACGCGATCTTCATCTCCCCCAACTTCCCCACCAACTACTGGCAGTTCTGCCACGAGCTGCGCTGCGACGGCGTCAACGTCCTCGGGATCGGGGATCAGCCTTATGACGAGCTGAGCCTGTCGCTCAAAAGCTGCCTGACGGAGTACTACAAGGTCGGCACGCTCGAGGATTACGACCAGGTATACCGCGCCGTGGCCTTCTTCGCCTTCAAATACGGCCGCATCGATTTTCTCGAGTCGAACAACGAATACTGGCTCGAGCAGGACGCGCATCTGCGCACGGACTTCAACATCCCGGGCGGCTTCCGCGTGGAGGACGTGCCGCGCATCAAGTACAAGTCCGGCATGAAGGAATTTTACCGCCGCGCCGGGGTGCCCACCGCCCGCTGGCACATGGTGGGCGACGCGGAGGGCTGCCGCGCCTTCATCAAGGAGGTCGGCTGGCCCGTGATCGTCAAGCCCGACAACGGCGTCGGCGCCACGGCGACCTACAAGCTCTCCAGCGACGGGGAGCTCGAGCGCTTCCTGGCCGAGCGGGACGGACACATCCCCTATATCATGGAGGAATTCATCACCGGCCAGATCAACTCCTACGACGCGATCTTCGACTCGCACGGCGAGCCCCTGTTCGAGACCGGCAACATCACCGGCATCTCCATCATGGACATCGTCAACAACCACGACAACTCCATCTATCACATCCTCAAGGAGCTGCCGGAGGACACCCGCGCCCTGGGCCGCGCCACGGCGAAGAGCTTCGGCGTGAAGAGCCGCTTCGTGCATTTTGAGTTCTTCCGTCTGACGAAGGATCAGCACATCGGCAAGAAGGGCCAGCTCGTGGCGCTCGAGGTGAACATGCGCCCGAGCGGCGGCTTCACGCCGGACATGATCAACTTCGCCCACAGCACGAACGTCTATAAGATCTGGGCGGACATGGTGGCCTTTGACCGCAGCGCGATGCCCGTGGGCGAGCATAAATTCTGCGCCTGCGTCGGCCGCCGCGACGGCAAGAGCTTCCGTCTCAGCCACAGCCAGCTCGTGGCGCGCTACGCCCGGCAGATGCGCATGGTCGAGCGCCTGCCCGACGCGCTGGCCGACGCGATGGGCAACCAGCTCTATCTCGCGGCCTTCGACACGCAGAAGGAGCTCGACGCCTTCTACCGCGACGCGCTGAGCGAGCTGTAGTTTTGAGTTTTTAGTTTATAGAAAGCTGAATACCCGAAAATCCCCGGCAAATACGTAGATTAGTACGTTTTTGCCGGGGATCTTTTGCATTTTTATCTGTATAGGCTGGCTTTTTGGCACTGTAGAGTACGGAAAACAAAGAGCTTTTATCGCTGAACTCTTTTCTTCTGGCTTCTATAATGTTACAATAATTTAAAAGGGGCTGTGAAGGAGCATGAAGGAAAAGGAACACAAGGAAGAAAAACATCCGGATGTTGAAGAGAAAAAAGGACGCTTAACTGTTGCCTCAAACACTTATTTTAGTAGGTGAATTAAAATTGGCTAAGAAAAAAACAAACGAAGAGTTTATAACACAATTAGGTGAATGTAATCCATCAATAATACCGCTCGAACCATATGTGAACGCAAAAACAAAACTCCGCTGTAAATGTAAGAATTGTGGATATGAATGGCTTGGGATACCTAACAATCTTCTACGAGGAGAGGGTTGCTTGTCATGCTCTGGTAATCTCCCATGGACAACAGAAACATTTACACAAGAAATGAAAGAAAGGAACCCTTTAATTGCGATTATTGGGAATTATAAGAATAACAAGACTAAAATTTCCTATGTATGTAATAAATGCGGAAAAATCGGAGAGGCTGTACCCAGCAGCCTTTTAAAGGGCCATGGATGCAAGTATTGTGGACAAAAAAACGCGTCAATCACGCGCCGAAAAACAAACGAAGAGTTTATTAAACAATTGGCTGAAAAGAATCCAGGAGTCCAGCCGTTGGAAAAATATGTTTCTTCCACAACGAGCATCCGTTGTCGGTGTAGTTGTGGAAATGTATGGTCAACTACGCCGGACCATTTGTTATCTGGGCAAAAATGTAGGCGCTGTCAACCAAAGCGGACAAAACGAAAAAAAGCTTCCCATAAAGGCCTAAAGAAATCAACTGCACAGTATCAGACTGAATTGCGGACAGCAAACCCAACTATTGAAGCGCTAGAAGAGTACAATGGAACCGCCAACAAAATACTGTTCCGCTGTAAGGACTGTGGGCATGAATGGCGCGGATGGCCGCATTCACTTTTAAAAGGTCAAGGATGCCCGGCTTGCAAAAAAAGGTGGAAGACCTCTTTCCCAGAACAGGCGATATATTATTATGTTCGCAAATTGTTTACAGATGCAGTTAATTGCTATAGAGGAGGATTCGGCAAGTCTGAGCTTGATATTTTTATCCCCTCTATAAACATTGGAATTGAATACGATGGTCGCAAATGGCATCAGGATAAACAACAAACGGAAATCAAAAAATACGAGAGATGTAGAGAGCTGGGTATTACATTAGTTCGGGTTAGAGAGAGCGAACTTCAAGGTGTTTCTTCTGAAATATGCGATTATTTGATTATATCTGAATATGGACATAAAAAAAGATTTGCTTCTCTAGATCAATGCTTAAATGAACTGATGGCACTTCTTGAGGTTTCATGTGATATCGACACACAAAGGGATAGATTTTCAATCATGGAACAGTATTACAGCACATTGCGAGACAAATCGCTTGGCGTTCTTTATCCAGAAATCGCCAAAGAATGGTACCAGCCAAAGAATGGAACTATTACGCCGTTTATGATATTGCCTAAAAGCAACGAGTCGTTTTGGTGGAAGTGCTCAACCTGCGGGAATATATACCCTGCTCTTATAAGTACTAGAACAGCAGGCCATGGATGCTCAAAATGTGCGGGCGTCAGCAGAAAAACGCAAAATGAATTTGTTGAGGAGCTTAAAGAGATAAATCCAGATGTTGAAATTATAGGAGCATATATAAATGTAAATACGGATATTGAGTTTTTCTGCAGAAAATGTGGAACCTATGGAAAATGCAATCCTCGCGTGTTACTTCGCGGCGGTGGATGTAGATCTTGCGGGATACAAAAAATAAAGAAATCGAAAACCATGTCTCAAGAAGAATTTGATAGACGCATGACAGAATACTACCCAACAATAGATGTCCTCGGTAAATATATTAACAGCAAGGGACATATCCTTTGCAGATGCAGAATCTGCGGATACGAATGGAGTCCATCGGCAAACGCGCTGCTTTCAAAAAATACGGGCTGTTCAAATTGTTCGGGACGGAAAAAGAAGCGTATCGTGTGTGTTGAAACTGGTGAAGTATTCGAAGGCATTAACCAAGCTGAACGCATAACCCATATTTCTCATTCAACTATTTCGAATTGTTGCAATGGAAAAGGGACAACGGCAGGAGGATTTCATTGGAAGTTTGTCACAGAAGGATAAATCTTCTGGCCAGAGCGCAAAGAAACAGAGGGGTAATGAACCTCTCTGTTTCTTTATAATTGTCTATATCGTTGCTGCTCTCTTAAATGATATATTCTCCAGATTCATTAATGAGTCTCAAGTACCCGTCTTCACGCACTGCAGTCACAACTTCGTCTATAAGACCTGCTTCGTAACGCTTTAGAAATGGAACGTTATCAAGTAGCGAAAAATTTATGTATAAAGAGTGAGCGTGTCCCTCTGTAGTACAAACGCATAATTCATTATTCGGATTTTGAAACAGCTCAATATGTCCAGTAGAGTTACCACGAGTATACTCTGTATATTGAAGAAGAGAAAACACGCAGAGAGTTATATCGTGAATTGTATTTTTTTCAAAAGCGATTCCAATTTGGTCACCGAGATATTTCCATTGCTTACACCAGTCAGAGTAATGAATACCGTGGTAACCTTCAATGTGATTTGATGCTGGAGTGATTCTGTAACCATTTTCAATGGCACCTTGAATTGCAACCATTGCCACACCTCTATCACGATGCCGATGCGCTATTGTATCACCAATGTCAATAATATAATTGTACTTGGACTTGTCTAGATCAATCAAGTGATCCCGAATGAAAATCAAAAAAGAGTAAACATCCTTCTCGTCAAAAAGCGCATTTTCAAAGCGGTTTTTAAAGAATTGTAAAAAGGCCTCTTCTTTTCTATCAAAATCCAATTGGAGTTCCTCCTTTTATCCAGTGAAAATAAGGGTGTTCTATATTATATCAAAGCAACGGGACAGGGTATGGCTCCTACCCCAGTATATTCCTAACAATATACTGCTCCTATTCTATGATCGGTCCATCGCCTTGTCAAGAAATCGCGGGCGGGCTTTGGATCGCCCCCTATCGGCCTGCGGCCACTTCCCCCGGAGGGGGAAGTGGCCGCAGGCTGTCGAGGACGCCTGCCCCTACGACATCCTTTCAAACTCAGCGATAAATTGGAGATTAGTGTCGAATTCGGAATGCGGAGTTCGGAATTCGGAATGAAGGAAACGAAGGATAGCGCGAGGAAATTGACGTTCGCGTCGTAGGGGCGGCTATCAGCCGCCCGTCAAACCAGTACCGTGTCCGCGGGCGGCTGATAGCCGCCCCTACGGCTTCATTATAAACTCAGCGCTAAACTTCCGTTTATCTCTGAAAACTGAAAACTGAAAACTGAAAACTAAAGCCCCGGGAAGTGAAAAGCTTTTCACTTCCCGGGGCTTGATGCTATCGTTCTTCCCGGAAATAGGCCAGGCCCAGGGAGGCGGGGGGCTGGTTCTCGCGCTTGTTGCGCATGGAGGAGAGCACCAGCACGATGATCGTGACGACGTAGGGCGCCATCTTGTACAGCTCCTTGACAGCCAGGTTCATGCCGGAGGGGATGTACATATGCAGGATGTACAGCCCGCCGAAGAGGAAGGAGGCCAGCACGCCCACGTTGGGACGCCAGATCGTGAAGATGACCAGCGCGATGGCAAGCCAGCCGCGGTCGCCAAAGGCGTCGTTGGTCCAGACGCCGCAGGCGTAGTCCATCACGTAGTACAGACCGCCCAGACCCGCGACCATGGCGCCGAGGCAGGTGGCCAGATACTTGTAGCGCGCCACGTTGATGCCGGCGGCGTCGGCGGTGGCGGGGCTTTCACCGACGGAGCGCAGGTGCAGACCCGTGCGCGTGCGGTTGAGGACGTAGGAGGCGATGAGCGCGATGGCGATGGCCACATAGGCCAAAAAGCCGTAGCTCAGCACCAGCTTGCCGAAGACGCCCAGGTTCTCCGCGACGGGCAGACTGCTGCGGAAAACGTTGGAGGTGTTGGTCATGATGATCGAGGGCAGGTCGCTGCCCGAGAGCTTGATCAGCGAGCCGCCGAAGAAGTTGCCGAAGCCCACGCCGAAGGTCGTCAGCGCAAGGCCCGTGACGTTCTGGTTGGCGCGCAGCGTGACGGTCAGAAAGCAGTAGAGCAGGCCCATCAGCAGGCTTCCCAGCAGGCAGCAGCCCAGGGGGATCAGCACGGTCAGCGCGGGGTTGAGCTCCGCGGCGGTCTTGCCCATCTCGTAATAGAACGAGCCGATGACGCCGCAGATGCCGCCGACGTACATGATGCCAGGGATGCCCAGGTTCAGGTTGCCGGATTTCTCGGTCAGCGTTTCGCCGGTGCTGCCCAGCAGCAGCGGGATGCCCTGCACGATGGCGCGGGGGATAAAGGAGACAAAATCAAACATGGCTCATTCCTCCTTTCCCGCGCCGCGGGTGAACTTGATCTGATAGTTGATGAAGAATTCGCTGCCGATGATGCAGAAGAGGATGATGCCGGTGAGGATGTCGCCGAAGGACTGGTTCAGGCCGAAGTTGGTGGCGATCTCGCCGGCGCCGCGGCCCAGGAAGACCAGCAGGAAGCTGGTGAGGATCATCCAGATGGGGTTGAACTTGGCCAGCCACGAGACCATGACGGCGGTGAAGCCGCGGCCGTCCACGATGGTCGTGGTCAGCGTGTGGTTGGTGGAGCCGACGAGCAGCAGCCCGGCCAGACCGCAGAGCGCGCCGGAGAGGAGCATCGTGCGGATGATGACCCGGTCGACCTTGATGCCGACGTAGCGGGCGGTGCGCTCCGATTCGCCGACGACGGAGATCTCGTAGCCGTGCTTGGAGTAGTTGAGATAGACGTACATCCCGACGCACACCAGCGCGACGATCAGCACGTTGAGAAGATATTTCTGCCCGCTGAACTGCGGCAGCCAGCCGATATGGCTGTTGGGATTGATGATGCCGATGGTGCCGGAGCCCTTCGGGCTCTCCCACACCACGCAGTAGTAGGCCACCAGCTGCGTGGCCACGTAGTTCATCATCAGGGTGAACAGCGTCTCGTTGGTGTTCCATCTGGCCTTGAAGAAGGCGGGGATGCCCGCCCAGATCGCGCCGGCCAGGAGGCTCGTGACGACCATGCAGAGGATCACGGCCCAGTTCGGCAGCTTGTTGGCCAGCAGGATCATGCAGGCCGCGGAGGCCAGACCGCCGATCAGCGCCTGCCCCTCGCCGCCGAGGTTCCAGCAGCGCATGCGGAAGGCCGGTGTGACGGCCAGAGACACGCACAGCAGCATGGCGATGTTCTGCAGCAGCACCCAGAACTTGCGCAAGGTGCCGAAGGAGCCCTTCCAGATGGAGCCGTACACGGCGATCGGATCCTCGCCGGTGACAAGGCTGGTGATGACGCCGCAGAGCATCAGCGCCAGCAGCAGCGCCCCGCCGCGGATCGCCCAGGTCTTGTACCAGGGCATCGCCGCGCGCTTTGCCACGTGGAAAAGCGGGGTCTTGGTCTTATTGTTCATGGGCGTTTCCTCCCAGCTTCGTCATCATCATGCCGACGTCGCGCTTTTTGGCGCCGCGTCCGGGCACGATCCCGCTGACCTTGCCGCCGCAGAGCACGAGGATCCGGTCGGCCAGCTCCAGCAGCACGTCCAGGTCCTCGCCCACGTAGATGACGGCGACGCCCGCGGCCTTCTGCTTGTTGATCAGATCGTAGATCGTATAGGAGGAGTTGATGTCCAGGCCGCGCACGGCATAGGCCGTCAGCAGCACCGTGGGCGCGGACGCGATCTCGCGGCCGACGAGCACCTTCTGCACGTTGCCGCCGGAAAGCCGGCGCACGGGGGTGGCGACGCTCGGCGTGCTGACCTCCAGCTCCTGCACCACAGTCTCGGCCAGCTTGTGGGGGGACTTGCGGTCGGTAAAGATGCCGCGGCCGCGCCGGAAGGAGCGGAGCATCATGTTGTCCGCGAGGTCCATGTTGCCCACGAGGCCCATGCCGAGGCGGTCCTCCGGTACGAAGGAGAGGCTGACGCCCATCTGCTGGATGCTCAGCGGATCCTTGCCGATCAGCTCTTCGCCGCGGCCGTCGTCCTCGATGTAGCGGATGCTGCCGGCCTCGACGGGCTGCAGGCCCGCGATGGCCTCCAGCAGCTCCTTCTGGCCGCAGCCGGAGATGCCCGCGATGCCGAGGATCTCGCCGGAGTTGGCAGTGAAGCTGACGTCGTCGAGCTTCAGAATACCGTCGATGCTGCGCACGGTGAGACCCTTGACCTCGATGCGGGGCTTCGGATCCACCGGCTCGGGCCGGTCGATGTTGAGCGTGACGGGGTGGCCTACCATCATGTTGGTCATCTCCTGGGCGTTGGTCTTCGCCGTCGGCATGTCGCCGATGAACTGCCCGTGCCGCAGCACGGCCACGCGGTCGGACAGGGCCTCCACCTCGTGCATCTTGTGGGTGATGATGACGACAGCCTTGCCGTCGTCGCGCATGTTGCGCAGCACGGTGAAGAGCTTGTCGGTCTCCTGCGGGGTCAGCACGGCCGTCGGCTCGTCGAGGATCAGGATGTCGGCGCCGCGGTAGAGCACCTTCACGATCTCGACGGTCTGCTTCTGCGAGACGGACATGTCGTAGATCTTCTGGTTCGGGTCCACCTCGAAGCCGTAGGCGTCGCAGATGGAGCGGATCTTGTCGGACGCGGCCTTCAGATCCAGCTTGCCGGGCAGGCCGAGGACGATGTTTTCGGCCGCGGTGAGCACGTCGACCAGCTTGAAGTGCTGGTGGATCATGCCGATGCCGAGCGCAAAGGCGTCCTTCGGGGAGCGGATCACGACGTCCTTCCCGTCGATCTGGATCTCGCCCTCGTCGGGGAAATAAATGCCGGAGAGCATATTCATGAGCGTGGTCTTGCCGCTGCCGTTTTCGCCCAGCAGCGCCAGAATCTCGCCCCGGTAGATGTTCAGCCACACCTTGTCGTTGGCCACGACAGGGCCGAAGCGCTTGGTGATGTTCCGCATGGTGACTGCGGCGGTCTTGCTGTCCATAGGCTCGGACTCCTTTATATCCTTCGGAGAGTGACGCCGCGGAGGGAGGGCTCCCGTCCGGACGCCGCGGGGAAAAACTCCGGTATGATGCATAGGGCAGCGCGGCGGCCAAAGAAAGTCACTGCGCTGCCCTATACAGCAAGCTGTCGTGAAGCGGAAAGCCCTGAAGCTTCAGGGCTTTCCGCCGGGGTTCGATCAGGCGTCGATGTTGGTGATGCCGTCGATGTCGATATCAAAGTAAGGAGCGGAACGGAACTCGGACTCGTGGAAGTAGCCCTCGGAGATGACGTCGGTCTCGGGGACGAAGTCGCCCATGTCGTCAACGTCAGCCTGGTAGGAGGTGAGGGTCTCGCCGCCGACGGTCCAGGTGGCGGTATCGAAGACCTTCAGCTCGCCGGAGGCCAGCAGAGCCTCGACCTCGGCCAGCTTTTCGGCGGTGCCGGCGGCGGCAGCCTGCTCGTTGATCTCGGTCATCTTGACGGAGCCGGTAGCCAGGGTGCCGGTCCAGTCGGCGCCGATGGGCTCACCGTTGGCAACGCAGGTCATGGCGTACTCCATGTAAGGAGCCCAGTCGATGCGGGAAGCGACGATGAAGGTGTTGGGGCAAGCGTCAGCGGCAGAGCCGTTGTAGAACACGAAGGGGATGTTGTTGGCTTCGCACTCGGTGGGAGCGCCCATGGAGTCGGCGTGCTCGGAGATCAGAACGCAGCCGTTGGCGATGAGCTTGGTGGCGCCTTCCTTCTCGAGGGTCGGGTCATACCAGGAGTTGGTGAAGGTGACTTCCATGGTGGCGGAGGGGCAGACGTAGCGGACGCCGAGGAAGAAGGAGGTGTAGCCGGACTTCACTTCGGCATAGGGGAAAGCGCCGATGTAACCGACCTTCGCCTGATCGGCGGTGATCTTGCCGCTCTCGATCATCTCGTTGAGCTTCAGACCGGCGGCGACACCGCCCAGGAAGCGGCCTTCGTAGATGGAAGCGAAACCGTTGTGGTAGTTGTCAAGGCCGGCGGTGTGAGCCTGGGTGCCGGTGGCATGGCAGAACTGAACGTCGGGGTACTCCTGAGCGACCTGGAGCAGGAAGGGCTCGTGACCGAAGGAGTCGGCGAAGATGAAGTTGCAGCCTTCGTCGATCAGCTCTTCGGCAGCGTCGGCGCACTCCTGACCCTCGGGAACGTTGGTCTTGAGCAGGTACTCAACACCCAGCTTCTCGCAGGCTTCCTTGGCGGCGTTGATGAAGTTGAGGTCGTAGGTGGAGTTCTCGTCGTGCAGGAAGATGAAGCCGGCCTTCACAGCGGCGGCCTCGGCGGGAGCTTCGGCAGGGGCCTCGGCAGGGGCCTCGGCGGGAGCCTCAGCGGGAGCTTCGGCAGGAGCCTCGGCGGGGGCGCTCTGCTGACCGCAGGCGGCCAGAGCGAAGACCATGACGAGCGCGAGGATCAGAGCAAGGATCTTTTTCATGTTTTTGTCTCCTCATCATAAGAATAAAGTGAAGGTTCGGGACGCGCCGGGTCCAAAAGCCTAGGCGGCTGCCAGAGCCGATGGCTGCCGGCGCGTTCCTTCTATCTTGACCGCGGAGCGGTTAAGAACGAAAAAACGCCGGAGCAGAGCGGAAGACCGCTTTGACCGACGGAAAAAAGAAAACAACAAACAGAGACAAGCCGCCCTGTCTGTACATTTTCGATAGTCCGGTCATTTACGGTGTCCGGGTAGAAACTTCAAAACCATATTATTTGCTTATACCGAAAAAGCGCTGTTCAATTGTGGGCTTAGTCTATCAGCAAGCTCGAAAAATGTCAAGCTTTGTTTTAGACATTTTCGCTATTTTTTGCTTTAAAGTTTTGTACAAAATTACGAAAGCTTTTTCAGCAGAACGTGAGGCTGTCGTCGCTCATCGCGGCGATCTTGGCCAGCGACTCCACGCGCAGCCCCTCGGCGCGCAGCCGGTCGCCGCCGCCCTGGAAGACCTTCTCAATGGCGATGCCCGCGCCGACGACGGTCGCCCCGGCCTGCTCGCAGAGCGCCTTGAGCCCGACGAGCGCCGCGCCCGTGGCGAGAAAGTCGTCCACGATCAGCACGCGGTCCCCTTCGCCCAGGTATTCACGGGAGACGACCACGGTGTTGACGTTGCCGTGGGTAAAGGAGGGCACCTCGGCCGAATAGAGGCTGTCGGAGATGTTGCGGGTCTTGCTCTTCTTGGCAAAGACGAGCGGGCAGCCGAGCACGTAGCCCGTCAGCGCCGCGATGGCGATGCCGCTGGCCTCGATGGTGAGGATCTTGTTGATCTCCTCCCCGGCGTAGAGACGCTTGAGCTCCAGGGCCATGTCGTACAGCAGGGCCGGGTCGATCCGGTGGTTGAGAAAGCCGTCCACCTTCAGAATGCCGCCGGGCAGCACCTTCCCGTCCTTCAAAATGCGCGCTTCCAATTCTTTCATGGCGATCTCCTTATGAAACAAAACCAAAATCGTTTTTCCCGCAGCTCTGCCGCGGGAAAAACACCCTGAGGCGGGCAAAGCGAGCCCTCGCGCCGACCAAACACGCCGCGTCTCCCGTGCGGCGCGCGATAAGCGCGAGCTTCTCAAATGAGAAACAGCGTTTCGCATCTGAATAGAACCGAAAAAAGCCCGTCGTTTTCAGTTCGACAGGCTTTGATCGGGTAATGTTCAATTACACAGCGCGGGTGACCTTGCCGCTGCGCAGGCAGCGGGTGCAGGCGTAGACATGCTTGGGGGAGCCGTCCACGATGGCCTTGACGCGCTTCACGTTCGGCTTCCAGGTACGGTTGGAACGTCTGTGGGAGTGGCTGACCTTGATGCCGAAGGAGACGTCCTTGTCACAGAACTGACACTTTGCCATATTTGAAGCACCTCCTTGCTCTTAATGATAAAGCCATATTATAATAGCAGACGAAATACGCAAATGCAAGTAAAATTTTCGTTTTCCGCGAGACTTTTTTCCGAAGTAAAAAGAACCGCCCGGCCGCGTGAAAAGCTGTTGCCAAACGGGGCGCGAAAGGGTAAAATAGAGCTGACCATCAACAGACCGGGCCGCAGCGCGCCGGAGAAAAGGAGAGCCGCGATGAGGAGCAAATACAGCGTCAAGCTCAAAACGATCATGGAGGAGCACAAGCTCACGCCGATCCACACGGCGAAGGACTATGAAACGGCGGTGCTGACCACAGCGGATGTCAACCGCCCGGCCATGCAGCTGGCGGGCTTTTACAATTATTTCGACCCGCACCGCCTGCAGATGATCGGCCGCGTGGAGAGCACCTATCTCGACACCCTCTCGGACGAGGAGCGTCTCAAGGCCTTCGAGCGCTTCATGCAGTACGACATCGCCGCGCTCGTGATCTGCCACGGCGTGCCGGTCTTCAAGGAATGCCTCGATATGGCGATCAAATACGACCGAAACCTCTTCGTCACGGATGAGGACACCTCCGATTTCATGGCCGACGTGATCGGCTCGCTGCACGGCTATCTCGCGCCGCGCATGACGGTGCACGGCGTGCTGGTGGAGATCATGGGCGAGGGCGTGCTGCTCACGGGAGACAGCGGCATTGGCAAGAGCGAGACGGCGCTCGAACTCATCAAGCGCGGCCACCGCCTCATCGCGGACGACGCCGTGGAGATCAAGCGCGTGGCGCGCGAGCGCCTGCACGGCAGCGCCCCGGAGATGATCCGCTATTACATGGAGCTGCGCGGCATCGGCGTCATCAATGTCCGGCGCATCTACGGCGTCGGCGCCGTCAAGGACGAGAGCGGCATCGACCTCGTCGTGGCGATGGAGCCCTGGGAGGAGGGCAAGGCCTACGACCGCCTCGGCCTGACCGAGGAGAGCGAGACCTTCCTCGGCGTCAAGCTTCCGCGCGTGACGATCCCGGTGCGCCCCGGGCGAAACCTCGCCGTCATTCTGGAGCTGGCCGCCATGAACAACCGCCAGAAGCGCATGGGCTACAACGCCGCCGCCGCGCTCGCCGCCGAGCACGACCAGGCCATCGACGAAGGGGCCTTCTGAGTTTTTAGTTTTTGGTTTTTAGTTTTTAGAAATGCTGTATCCCAATTTATCATAAAGGGTTTATCAATATGGAAAATCTTGAACTTGCCATTGAACGGATCAAAAAAGAGCTTCCGGGGATGAAGCTGCAGGAGAACGAGCCGATGAGCGCGCACAGCTCCTTCCGCATCGGCGGGCCGGTGCGCGCGCTGGCGACGCCGGGCGACGTGACGGGGCTGACGCGGCTCTGCGCGATCCTCAAGGAGCAGAAGCTCGCGCCCATGCTGGTAGGCAACTGCACCAACATCCTCTTCCCGGACGAGGGGCTGCCCGATCTGCTGCTCGTCAGCACGGAGAAGCTGCAGAAGCTCTTTCTGCTGCCGGACGGGGCCATCTATGCCGAGGCGGGCGTGAGCCTGTCGAAGCTCTCCTCCTTCGCGCAAGCCAACGGCCTCGCGGGGCTGGAATTTGCCTCCGGCATCCCCGGCACCGTGGGCGGCGCGCTGCGCATGAACGCGGGCGCCTACGGGGGCGAGATGAAGGACGTCGTGGAGAGCGTCGTCTACTATTATCTGCCCGAGCAGACTCTGTATGAGATCTCGCGCGACAACTGCCGCTTCGGCTATCGCAGCAGCATCTTCCAGCAGGCCGCGGGCTTTGCGATTTTGAGCGCGGTGTTCCGCCTGCCCGCGGGCGACAAGGACGAGATCGCCGCGAAGATGCGCGAGCTCGGCGAGAAGCGGCGCGAGAAGCAGCCGCTCGACCTGCCCTCGGCGGGCAGCGCCTTCAAGCGCCCCGAGGGGCATTACGCCGCGCAGCTCATCGACGAGGCGGGGCTCAAGGGCTATTCCGTCGGCGGCGCACAGGTCAGCGAAAAGCACGCGGGCTTCGTAGTCAACAAGGGAGGAGCCACCTCCCATGACGTCTATGAGCTTCTGATGCACGTGCGAAACACCGTCCATGACAAGAGCGGCATCGCGCTCGAGCCCGAGATCATCATCCTGCCGCCGGACTACTGCCTTGTCGACGACGGCCCGGCCGTGCACCGCAACCGCGTGACCGTCACCGACGTGAGCGGCGAAACACAACGAGGAGAGAATTAGGAATGAGGAGTTAGGAATTAGGAATGGCAGATAATTCCTCATTCCTCACTCCAAATTCCTCATTTCAACAGCGGAGGCGCTTATGGAATTTCTCATCATTACAGGGCTGTCCGGCGCGGGCAAGAGCCGCGCGGCGGACGTGCTGGAGGATCTGGACTACTACTGCGTGGACAACATGCCCGTGGCGCTCATGCCCCGCTTTGCCGAGCTCTGCCGCGCGACCCGCGGGCGCTACGAGAAGGTGGCGCTCGTGACGGACGTGCGCGAGAAGGACGGCTTTGACGAGCTTCTGAGCATGCTCGACTCCCTCAAGGGCGAGGATCTGAGCTGCCGCATCCTGTACATGGACGCCGACATGCGCACGCTCATCCGGCGCTACAAGGAGTCGCGGCGGCCGCACCCGCTCTCTGCGCCCGGCGTCTCGGTCGAGGAGGCCGTGCGGCGGGAGACCGAGCTCCTCTCCCCGCTGCGCGAGAGGGCGGATTTTATCGTCAACACCTCCAGCCTCACGCTGGGCATGCTGCAGCACAAGCTCTTCTCCCTCTTCGCGGGGGAGGGCGCGCGGCGGGAGATCGGTCTGACGGTCATGTCCTTCGGCTATAAATACGGGCTGCCGATGGAGGCCGACCTCGTCTTCGACGCGCGCTTTTTGCCCAATCCCTTTTATGTGGAGAAGCTGCAGCCCATGAGCGGGCTGGATCTGCCGGTGGCGGAGTTTGTGTTCAGCTACCAGCAGTCGCGCACCTTCCTCGAAAAACTCGAGGACATGCTCTCCTTCCTGCTGCCGCTCTATATCGAGGAGGGCAAGCTCACGCTGACGATCGCGATCGGCTGCACCGGCGGCCGCCACCGCAGCGTGGCGCTGGCCTCTGCGCTCAACGACCACTTCGTCGCCGGGGGCCTGAGCTCCGTGCTCGTCAACCGGGACATCGACAAATAATTCGGAATGCGGAATTCGGAATTATGAAGGAACGCATTCACAATCGGAAAAAGGATGATCGGTATGTCGTTTTCATCCGAGGCCAAGGCGGAGGTCTGCCAGGCCCGCATCCAGAAAAAATGCTGCGCCGTGGCCGAGAGCTACGGGATCTTGCTTTATGCCAACACCTTTTCGGCGCGCGAGATACGCATCATCACCTCCAGCGACGAGCTCGCCGAGCGGCTGCCGCGGCTCTTTCGCCGCGCCTTCTCGCTGGACTTTGACCTCGTCCCGGCGGAGAACGCCCGGGGCAAGCGGAGCTTTCTGATCACGGACGAGGACAAGCTGCGGCGCATCTTCGCCGCCTTCGGCGCGGAGCCGGAGACCACGCTGACCCACCACGTCAACTACGGCGTACTGGAGGAGGACTGCGACCGGCTCTCCTTCCTGCGCGGCGCCTTTCTGGCCGGAGGCAGCACCACCGACCCCGAAAAGGGCTTCCACCTGGAGCTGGCCACCCCCCACCGCAGCGTCAGCCGCGAGACCTGCTCGCTGCTGCTCGACCTCGGCTTTGAGCCGCGGGAGGCCGCACGCGGCGGCAACGCCCTTCTGTATTTCAAAAAGGCGGACGTGATCGCGGATCTGCTGACGGCGCTCGGCGCCATGAACGCCTCCATGCAGGTGCACGAGGCCAAGGTGGACAAGGAGATGCGCAACACCATCACCCGCCGCGTCAACTGCGACTCGGCCAACGCCGACAAGGTCGTCGCCGCGGCGCAGGAGCAGCTCGGCGCCATCCGCCTGCTCGTCAAGACCTACGGCATCGACGCCCTGCCCGAGCCCCTGCGGGAGACGGCGCTGCTGCGCATCACGAACCCCGAGGCAAGCCTCGCGGATCTGGCGCGCCTCAGCTCGCCCCCCGTGAGCAAGAGCTGCCTCAGCCACCGGCTCAAGAAGATCCTGAGCCTGGCCGAGCGGGAGCAGGCACCGGAAACGTGACGGGAGGGGCCTATGCTGCTGGAACTGATCCTCTACGGGGCCATCGGGCTGCTGCTCACCGTCTTCGGCCTGCTGATCTGGAAGAAGCAAAAGATCACGCTGATCCACGACTATCATTATCGGAACGTCCGGAAGAAGGACGTGCCGGCCTATACAAGGCTGGTCGGGCTCGCGCTGGTGGTTTTCGGCGCGGGGATCGCGCTGACCGGCCTCGTCAACTTCGCCTTTCACACCCAGAAGGGCCTGTGGTGCATTGCCCTGGGCGGCGCGGGCTTTTTCGTTTTGATGGATCGGGCGCAGAAGCGCTATAACGGCTCGTGGTTTTAACAAACGGAGAAACGCCATGTCATTTGTTCACCTACACGTCCACAGCGAATACTCCCTGCTCGACGGCGCCTGCCGCATCAAGGCGCTGGCGGAGAAGGCCAAAGCCCTCGGGCAGACGGCCCTCGCCATCACCGACCACGGCGTGATGTACGGAGCGGTGGCCTTCTATAAGGCCTGCTGCGCCGCGGGCGTCAAGCCCATCATCGGCTGCGAGGTCTACGTCGCGCCGCGCTCCCGCCTGGAGAAGACGCACGGCCTGGACAACAACTATTCCCACCTCATCCTCCTGTGCAAGAACGAGACGGGCTACCGCAATCTCTGCTATCTCGTCTCCGCGGGCTTCACCGAGGGCTTTTACGTCAAGCCCCGCATCGACTGGGCCCTGCTGCACGAGCACGCCGAGGGACTCATCTGCCTGTCGGGGTGTCTCGCCGGGGAGATCCCGCAGAAGCTTCTGCATAACGACTACAGCGGCGCGAAGGCGCGCGCGCTCGAGCTGCGCGAGCTCTTCGGGACGGAGGATTTCTATCTTGAGATCCAGGACCACGGCATCCGCGAGGAGCATATCGCCGCCGACGGCCTGCTGCGTCTGCACCGCGAGACGGGCATCCCCCTCGCGCTGACCAACGACGCCCATTACATTGAAAAAACCGACGCCTGGTATCAGGACGTTCTGATGTGCATCCAGACCGGCAAGACCGTGGACGAGCAAAACCGGATGCGCTTTGAGACCCAGGAGTTCTACCTCAAGAGCGAAGAGGAGATGCGCGCACTCTTTCCGGAATACCCGGAGGCCGCGGACAACACCGCGAAGATCGCTGAGCGCTGCGCCTATGACTTCGAGTTCGGCCACTACAAGCTGCCCCGCTTCAAGCTCCCCGCCGGGGAGACGGACAGCTGGGAGTATCTGCAGAAGCTCTGCGAGCGCGGCTTTGCCGAGCGCTTCGCCGGCCGCCCCGAGGTACACAAACAGCTCGAATACGAGCTGAACATGATCCACAAGATGGGCTTTGTGGACTATTTTCTCATCGTCTCCGACTTTATCGGCTACGCCAAGCGGCACGGGATCCCCGTCGGCCCCGGGCGCGGCAGCGCCGCGGGCAGCGTCGTGAGCTACTGCCTGCACATCACCGACGTCGACCCCATCCAGTACAGCCTCTTCTTCGAGCGCTTCCTCAACCCCGAGCGCGTGAGCATGCCGGATATCGACGTGGACTTCTGCGTCAACCGCCGCGGCGAGGTGATCGACTACGTCAACCGCCTCTACGGCCACGACCACGTGGCGCAGATCGTCACCTTCGGCACCATGGCGGCCCGCGGCGCGGTGCGCGACGTGGCGCGCGCGCTGAACATGAGCTACGCCGAGGCCGACGCCGTGGCCAAGCAAATCCCGAACGGCCCCGGCGCGCTGAACATCACGCTCGACGAGGCGCTGCAGCTGTCGAAGCCCCTTCGGGACATGGTCGAGGCCGACCCTCGGGTGCAGAAGCTCATCGAGACGGCCAAGGCCCTCGAGGGCATGCCGCGCCACGCCTCCACGCATGCGGCGGGCGTCGTCATCACGGACCGGCCCGTCTATGAATACGTGCCCCTGGCGCAGAACGACGAGTCCGTCGTCTGCCAGTACCCCATGACGACGCTGGAGGAGCTGGGGCTGTTAAAGATGGACTTTCTCGGCCTGAGAAACCTCACGGTCCTGGAGGACGCGGCCAAGCTCGTGCGCAAAAGAGAGCCGGGCTTTCGCGTCGAGGAGCTGCCGGTGGACGACGCGGCCACCTTCGAGATGCTCGCCGCCGGGCGAACCGAGGGCGTCTTCCAGCTCGAGAGCGCGGGCATGACGGCCGTCTGCACCGGCATCAAGGCCAAGAGCATCGAGGATATCACCGCCATCATCG
>CAMHMZ010000042.1 GCA_946186375.1 uncultured Clostridia bacterium | reverse complement strand
AGGGCATGAAGACGTAGGAGCGGATCTGGCTGCCCCATTCGATCTTCATCTGCACACCCTTGATGTCGCTGATCTTTTCCAGATGCTCGCGCTCTTTGATCTCGGCGAGCTTGGCCCGCAGCATCTGCTTGCAGTTCTCCAGGTTCTGGAAGTGGCTGCGTTCCACCTGGCTGGACACCACGATGCCCGTGGCCTTGTGGATCAGACGCACGGCGGAGCTGGTCTTGTTGACCTTCTGGCCGCCCGCGCCGGAGGAGCGGTAGACCTGCATTTCGTAATCGTCGTCCTTCAGCTCGATCTCCTCGGCGTCTCCGATCTCGGGCATGACCTCCACGGCTGCGAAGCTGGTCTGCCGGCGGGCATTGGCGTCGAAGGGGGAGATGCGCACCAGGCGGTGCACGCCGTGCTCACTTTTGAGGTAGCCGTAGGCATTTTCGCCCTCGATCTTGATGGTAGCGGACTTGATGCCGGCCTCGTCGCCGTCCTGCCAGTCCATCAGGGTGCACTTGTAGCTGTGGCGTTCGGCCCAGCGGGTATACATGCGGTAAAGCATCTGGGTCCAGTCCTGGGCCTCGGTGCCGCCGGCGCCGGCGTGGAAGGTGAGGATGGCGTTGTTGGCGTCATACTGGCCGGTCAGCAGCGTGCTCAGCCGCATGGACTCGGCTTTCTCGGTGAAGGCGGCGAATTCCTCCTGCAGCTCGGGCAGCATGGAGTCGTCCCCCTCCTCGAGCGCCATGTCGCAGAGCGTGAGCATATCCTCCCAGGCGGCGCAGAGCTTGTCGAAGCTCTCGGTCTTCGTCTTGAGCTGCTTGAGCCGGCGCTGCACCTTCTGCGACTTCTCCACGTCGTTCCAGAAGCCGTCGCGCTCGCTGGCGGCCTCCAGCTCTTCGATCTCCTTCTGGGCGCTCTCCAGCTTCAGCGCGCCGCGCAGCACCTCCAGCGTGGGCTTGAGGGCGTTGAGCCTGCTCTTATATTCTTCAAATTCCAGCATCTTGCGTTTCGCTCCTTCGTCGGTAAAAAAAGACCCCCACCCGGCCGCGGGGCGGATCCGGGATCGTCAAGTGCCCATATTATATACAAAAACAGGCAGCTTGTAAATGCGTAATTTCATCGGCTTTTTTCTTCCCGGAATTGCCAGCGGGCTCTTTTCAAGCGCCGGGTCTTATGTTATACTGTATTCGGATAGTTATGCGCCCCGGCCGCAGCGCCGGAAGGAGAAACATATTTATATATAAACGGAGGATAAAAAGAGAGATGATTTCACACGGGAAAGAGATCCGGGTCTTCTGCGGCAATTCCAACCCCTCGCTCGCGGCGGATATCTGCAGTCAGCTCTACATGAAGCTCGGAGACTGCTCGGTCGGTCAGTTTGCCGACGGCGAGTGCTCCATCTCCGTATATGAGCCCGTCCGCGGCAAGGACGTCTTTATCGTTCAGTCCACCTGCAACCACGTCAACGACAACCTGATGGAGCTGCTGATCATGATCGACGCCATGCGCCGCGCCTCGGCCGGCCGCATCACCGCCGTCATCCCCTATTTCGGCTATGCCCGCCAGGACCGCAAGGCCAAGAGCCGCGATCCCATCTCCGCCAAGCTTGTGGCCAACCTCATCACCGCCGCCGGCGCGGACCGCGTTTTGACCATGGACCTCCACGCCGCGCAGATCCAGGGCTTTTTCGACATCCCCGTGGACAACCTCATGGGGGCCAAGCTCTTCGCCAAGCACTATGTCAAGATCTTCGGCAAGAACAACGAGGACGTGATGGTCGTCTCGCCCGACGTGGGCAGCACCGCCCGCGTGCGCACCTTCTCCATGGGCCTCGGCCTCAACATGGCCATCGTGGACAAGCGCCGCGAGAAGGCCAACCAGTCTGAGGTCATGAACATCATCGGCAACGTCGAGGGCAAGACCTGCATCCTGCTCGACGACATCGTGGACACGGCCGGCTCCCTCTGCGGCGCGGCCAAGGCCATCCAGGAGATTGGCGGTGCGAAGGAGGTCTACGCCTGCGCCACGCACGGCGTCCTCTCCGGCCCCGCGATCGAGCGCATCGAGAACAGCTGCATTAAGGAGCTGCTGCTGCTCGACACCATCCCCTATCCCGCCGACAAGCCCAGGTGTGACAAGATCCAGTATCTCTCCACGGCCTCCGTGTTTGCCGAGGCGATCCGCCGCATCTACGAGGAGGTCTCCATCTCCAGCATTTTCGACTGAGCCGGCCGCATCCGGCCGCAATATACACAGAAGGAAGAAGCTTTCATGTTGTTTTCATCCGGCGGCGCCGTGCGCTGGCTGGTCGTCTGCCTCGGCAACCCCGGGCTGCGATACGAGGGCACGCGCCACAACGCGGGCTTCATGACGGCCGACGCGCTGTCGAGAAAGCTCAAAGTCCGCATCGACCGCGCGCGCTTCAAGGCGCTGACCGGCCGCTGCGAGATCGGCGGCGAGGGCGTGCTGCTGATGAAGCCGCAGACCTATATGAACCTCTCGGGAGAGGCCGCGGCGCAGGCGGCGGCCTTCTACAAGATCCCGCCGGAGCGCGTGCTTGTCGTCTCGGACGAGACGGCGCTGCCCATCGGGGCGCTGCGCGTGCGTACGAAGGGCTCTGCGGGCGGGCACAACGGGCTCAAGAGCCTGATCGCCTGTCTCGGCACGGAGGACTTCCCCCGGATCCGTCTCGGCGTCGGCGCGCCGCCGCACCCGGACTACGATCTGGCCGACTGGGTGCTCTCCTCGTTCAAAAACCAGGACGCGGAGGACATGAGCGCCGCGGCTGAGCGCGCGGCCCAGGCCGTGATTTGCTACATCACCGAAGGCCCGGAGCGGGCCATGAACCGCTTCAACGGACAGAAATAACGGGCATCGGCCCGTTAACGGCATAGAAAAAACAAAAGCGATCGCGAACTTCAAGCGAGAGAGCGGCCCGACCGTAATGCTGATATGAGATCGTTTTTGACGCAGCTTTGCCGCGGCAAAAACACCCTGAGGCGAGCCGGGCGAGCCCTCGCGCCGACCAAGCTTGGCGCGTCCCCCGTGCGCCGAGCGCGATGAGCGCGAGTCTCTCGATTGTGAAACAAAAGTTTCGCAATCGATAAAACAAGGAGGATGGTCATGAAAAAAGACTGCATTGCCATGCTGCTGGCCGGCGGACAGGGTTCCCGTCTGTACGCGCTCACGCAGCAGGCAGCCAAGCCCAGCGTTCCCTTCGGCGGGAAGTACCGCATCATCGACTTCCCGCTCTCCAACTGCGCCAATTCCGGCATCGACACGGTCGGCGTTCTGACGCAGTACCGCCCGCTTCAGCTCAACAGCTACATCGGCAGCGGCCAGCCCTGGGATCTCGACGTGGCCGACGGCGGCGTGTACATCCTGCCGCCCTATCTCGGCGCCAACGAGCAGGGCTCCTGGTTTTCCGGCACGGCCAACGCCATTTACCAGAACATCGGCTTCATCGAGCACTATGATCCCGAGAACGTGCTGATCCTCTCGGGCGACCATATCTACAAGATGGACTACGCCGATATGCTGCGCGAGCATCTGGCGCATGACGCGGCCTGCACCATTGCGGTGCTGCAGGTCTCCATGGAGGAGGCCACGCGCTTCGGTATCATGAACCTGCGCGAGGACGGCTACGTCGGCGAGTTTGAGGAGAAGCCCAAGCAGCCCAAGAGCGACCTGGCCTCCATGGGCATCTACATCTTCAACTGGAAGAAGCTGCGCAAGTACCTCATCGAGGACGAGGCTGACCCGACCTCGAGCAAGGACTTCGGCAAGAACATCATCCCCAAGATGCTCGCCGCCGGCGAAAAGCTCTGGCCTTACCGCTTCCAGGGCTACTGGCGCGACGTCGGCACCATCACGAGCCTGTGGGACGCCAACATGGATATGCTCTCCACCACGCTTATCAACCTCTACGACCCCGACTGGCCCATCAGCTCCCGCAGTCCCGTCTGCCCGCCGCACTACGTCGGCGAGAAGGCTGAGATCGTCCACTCCATCGTGACCGAGGGCTGTGAGATCGAAGGCCATGTGGAAAACTCCGTGCTCTCCCCCAGCGTCAAGGTGGGCAAGGGCGCGACGGTATTCTACAGTGTGCTGATGCCCGGCGCGGTGATCGAAGACGGCGCCACGGTGGAATACGCCATCATCGGCGAGAACACGACCGTCGGCGCGGGCGCACACGTGGGCGCCGCTCCCGACGGGACGGACGGCTGGGGCGTCGCGACCTGCGGCCCCGAGCTGCAGATCCGTCCGGGCGCCAAGGTCCCGGCCGGCGCCATGATCTATACGAGTGAGGAGGTTTGAGCCATGCTGGACTTTCATGGGATCATCTTTGCCTATTACGCCACCCCCGAGCTGGGTGAGCTGGTCAGCAAGCGCACGGCGGCGTCGCTGCCCTTCTGCGGGCGCTACCGCCTGATCGATTTTTCTCTTTCCTCCATGGCCAACGCCGGCATCCGCGACGTGGGCGTCATCATGCAGCGCGACTATCAGTCGCTTCTGGACCACATCGGCAGCGGCAAGGCCTGGGATATGAGCCGCAAGTCGGGCGGATTGCGCATCCTGCCTCCCTTCGGCCTGCCCGAATACCACACCGGCAACTACTCCGGCACCATGGAAGCGCTCAACGCCGTGGCTGAGTATATCCGCGACATCCCCCAGAAGCACATCGTGCTGCTGCTGGGTGATATGTGCGCCAACATCGACCTGCGGCCTGTCATGGAGCAGCATCTGCGCTCCGGCGCGCCCATCACCGCCATCTGCACCGACAGCAACACCGACGACACCCATCACCGCTATGTGCTGGGCGACAACGGCTTTGTCAGCGCCATCCTCTGCGACCGCCGGGGCGGCGGCGAGGGCTATGCCTCGCTGGAGGGCTATATCATTGAAAAGAGCACCCTGCTCGAGCTGATGGACGAGTGTGACGCCCGCAACCTGCACCAGTTCCATCGGGACGCCATGACGGCCTATCTCTCCCGCGGCGGCGAGATGGATCTCTACGTCCACCCCGGCTACGCGCGCATCGTGCGCAGCGTCAGCGCCTATTACGAGGCCAACCGCGATATGCTGGACGCCGAGAAGCGCCATCAGCTTTTCCCGGCCGACCGGCCCGTGCGCACCCGCGCCCACGAGGGCGTGAGCACCTATTACGGCGTCGGCGCCCACTCCAAGAACAGCCTCGTCGGCGACAACTGCATCATCGAGGGCGAGCTGGATAACTGCATCGTCTTCAGCGGCGTGCGCATTGAAGAGGGAGCAAAGCTCGAAAACTGCATCATTATGCGCGGCTGCGTCGTTGAGAAGAACGTGCGCATGGCCAACGTCATCGCCGACAAGGACTGCATTTTCTCCGAGAACACCATGCTCATCGGGAGCGCGAAGCTGCCGACGGTCGTTCCGAAGGGCAAGCAGCTGTAATCCCATTCAATAGCAACGGAGGACATCACCCCATATGATCGGACAGATTTCAAGAGACGAAGTAAGAAGCGCGATCGAGGATAAGCTCTGCGCGCATTTTGCCACCACCGGCAAGGAGGCCACGGACGACCAGATCTTCCAGGCCACAGCCATCGTGATCCGCGAGATCATGAGCCGCCTGCTCGCGGCCGAGGATCCACGCCGCCAGAGCAAGGAAGTCCACTATATGTCGATGGAATTCCTCATGGGCCGCAGCCTCATGAAGAACGCCTTCAACCTCGGCATCTCCGAGGCCATCACCGGCGCGCTGGAGGACATGGGCCGCAGCGCCGTGGACATCTTCGAGGAGGAGCCGGACGCCGGTCTCGGCAACGGCGGCCTGGGCCGTCTGGCCGCCTGCTACATGGACAGCATGGCAACGCTCGGGCTCGAGGCCACGGGCTATTCTCTCTGCTATGAGCTGGGCATCTTCAAGCAGAAGTTCGTCGGCGGCAAGCAGACCGAGGTGGCCGACAACTGGCGCAGCGCCATGGAGAGCTGGCTCATCTCCCGCTACGAGGATCAGGTGGAGGTCCGCTTTGGCGGCCAGGTCGCCCCGCATTGGGACAACTACGGCCACTACCACGCGGAGCACACCGGCTATACCGCCGTCACGGCGGTGCCGCGCGACATGCTGATCGCCGGCTACGACGGCGCGGTGAACACCCTGCGCCTGTGGGAGGCGCACAGCCCGAACTCGCTGGACATGTACCTCTTCTCCGAGGGCGAGTACGTCAAGAGCATGGAACAGCGCACCATGACCGAGGTCATCACCAAGGTGCTCTACCCCGCCGACGACCACACCGAGGGCAAGACCCTGCGCCTTAAGCAGCAGTATTTCTTCGTCTCGGCCAGCGCACAGGACATCGTGCGCAAGCACATGAAGAAATGGGGCGATATCCGCTCCTTTGCCGAGCATCACACCATCCAGATCAACGACACCCATCCCACCCTCATCATCCCCGAGCTGATGCGTCTGTTTATGGACGAGCACGGCCTCGGCTGGGACGAGAGCTGGGAGATCGTCAAGGGCACCGTCGCCTATACGAACCACACCGTCATGAGCGAGGCGCTCGAGAAGTGGCCGCAGGACCTCATCCAGCAGCTGCTGCCGCGCCTGTGGGAGATCCTGTGCGAGATCAACAAGCGCTGGGTCAGCTACCTCGTGGAGAGCTTCGGCCAGGGCGAGCGCGTCGGCCGCAACCTCATCATCAAGGACGGCCAGGTGCACATGGCCAATCTCTGCCTTGCCGCCTGCTATAAGGTAAACGGCGTGTCCCGCCTGCACGGCGACATCCTCAAGCGCGACCTCTTCCGCGACCTCTACTCCGTGCGGCCCGAGCGCTTCACCTATGTCACGAACGGCATCGACCACCGCCGGTGGCTCGCGCAGATCAACCCCGATCTGCACAAGCTCATCTGCGAGCTGCTGGGCGACGACGCCTATCTGCTGCAGCCGGAGAAGCTCTCGGATCTGATGGCCTTCACTTCCGACAAGGAGGCCCTGCGCCGCGTGGCCGAGATCAAGCGCCTCAACGTCCGCCGCTTCGCGGACTTTGCCCGCCGCAACGACGGCTTCACGCTCAACCCCGACGCCGTGGTGGACGTGCAGATCAAGCGCCTGCACGAGTATAAGCGTCAGCTGCTGTGCGCGATGCGCATCGCTTCTCTGCAGATGCAGCTGCACGACGACCCGAACCGCGACTTCGTGCCGCGCACCTTCGTCTTCGGCGCCAAGGCCGCGGCCGGCTACAAGACGGCCAAGCGCATCATCGAGCTGCTGCTCTCGATGGCCAGCGACATCAACAACGATCCCCTCTGCAAGGACAAGCTGCAGGTCTATTTTGTGGAGAACTACCGCGTCTCCGCGGCCGAGGCCATCGTGCCCGCCGCCACGGTGTCCGAGCAGATCTCCACGGCCGGCAAGGAGGCCTCCGGCACCGGCTGCATGAAGCTCATGATGAACGGCGCCGTGACCATCGGCACGCTCGACGGCGCGAACGTCGAGATGTACGAGCGGCTGGGCGACGAGAACATGTTCCTCTTCGGCCTGCACACCGAGGAGATCGAGCAGTGGCGCCGCAGCGGCTACGACCCGCTGGGCATCTACAACAACGATCCCGAGCTGCAGCGCATCTTCAACCGCTTCCGCGAGGGCTTCTCCGACGGCAAGAGCTATTCCGACCTCGTGTCCCTGCTCCTCTACGGCGGAGACCAGTACATGCTCGTGGCCGATTACCGCTCCTATGCCGACTGCCAGACGCGGCTCTACGACCGCATCGCCGACAGCGGCGAGCTTGCCCGGCTGTCTCTCGTCAACACGGCGCAGAGCGGCGTCTTCGCCGCGGACCGCGCCATCCGCGAGTACGCCGAGAACATCTGGAACATCCGATGAGACCCCTGTGCGTCACCGTGATCGGTGGAGCCAATATGGACGTGGGCGGCCGACCGGCCGCCCCGCTCCGTCTTTATGACTCCAACATCGGCGCCGTGAGCCTGCGGCCCGGCGGCGTCGGGCGCAATATCGCGCAGGATCTGCGCCTGCTCGGCGCCGAGGTCAGCCTCGTCACCGCCTTCGGAGACGATCTCTTCGGCGAGGGCCTGCGCCGCGGCTGCGAAAGCGTCGGGATCGATCTGAGCATGGCGCTCACGGTCCCCGGCGCGCGCTCCTCGTCTTATCTCTACGTCACGGACGAGACGGGCGAGATGCACGTGGGCCTGTCCGACATGGACGTGGTCGCGGCTCTCACGCCCGCCGTGATGGAAAAGCTCATGCCGCGTCTGAACGCCGCCGACGCCGTCGTGCTCGATGCCAATCTCAGCGCCGACACGATCGCTTTTCTTGCGGATAACTGCACGGCGCCCCTGTTTGCAGACCCCGTCTCCACCGCCAAGGCCCCGCGGCTGCTTCGCGCGCTGCCCCGCCTCGCGGCGATCAAGCCGAACGCCCTGGAGGCCGCCGCGCTGACCAGCGAGAGCGAAGCGGAGCGTGCCGCGAGGGCGCTGCTGCGCGCGGGCGTCCGGCGCGTCTTCGTCAGTCTCGGCGCCGACGGCATGCTCGTCGCCGAGGGGGAGACGCTGCTGCGCCTGCCCTGCTTCCCCTGCCGCGTTGTGAACACCACCGGCGCGGGGGACGCGGCCATGGCCGCTGCCGTCTGGGCGACGCTGCGCGGTCTCGACGCGGAGCAGAGCGCCCGCGCGGCGCTGTCCGCCGGGGCCCAGACCGCCGCGTGCGATGAGACCAATCCGCTGCAGCTGCGGCTTTCATACTGATCCCAACACCCGGCCGGGCTCACGGCCGGGTGTTCTTTATCCTGCGGGAAAGGTTCTTGTCTATGCCCGCGGAATTTGATAGAATGGAAGACAGGAAAAAAACAAGCAAAGGGGGAAGCGCCATGCTCAGACTGCTGATCGGTCCGGCCGGGACGGGAAAGACCGCCGCCGTGCTGGAGGAGATCCGGGAGCGGGTGAACGCGAAGCAGAGCGGCGCGATATTGCTCGTGCCGGAGCAATACAGCCACGAGGCCGAGCGCGAGCTCTGTCTTCGCTGCGGCGACACGCTCTCCCGCTATGCCGAGGTGCTGAGCTTTACGGGTCTGGCCCGCCGTGTGCTGCAGCAGCAGGGCGGCGCGGCTGAGCCCGCGCTCGACAAGGGCGGCCGGCTCCTGTGCATGGCCGTCGCGCTCGCGGGCGTCGGTGGCAGCCTCAAGGTCTACCGCGGCTCGCGCCGCCGCGCGGAGCTGCCCGCGCTGCTGCTCACCGCGGTGGACGAATTCAAGAGTGCCGGGATCACGCCCGAGGCGCTCAGCGACGCGGCCGGGCGCTGCGAGGGCTTTCTCGCGGACAAGCTCTCGGACGCGGCGACGCTCCTCTCTGCCTATGACGCGGTGGTCTCCAACGGCCGCGCCGATCCCGCCGACCGGCTGGATCGGCTCTCGCAGAAGCTGCAGGAGACCGCCTTCGCGCCGGAGAGCCGGGTCTATATCGACGGCTTTATCGACTTTACCCGACAGGAGCGCTCCGTCATCCGGGCGCTGCTGAAGCGGGGCGTCGACGTGACGGTCTGCCTCACGCTCGACGCGCTCGACGGAGAAAACGAGATCTTCGCGCTCTCGCGCCGGGCGGCGCGGGGGCTTTTGGCCTGCGCGGCGGAGTTGGGGCTCGTCAGCCGCGTCGAGCGCATGGAAACGGTCCGGGGAAAAGACCCCGCGCTCGCCTTTTTTGCCGAGCAGATGTTCTCTTACGGCCGGGAGGCCGGCCCGGAAAAGGCCGGGGCGATCCGCCTGCTGCGCGCCGAGAACGCCGCCGCCGAGTGCGAGGCCGCCGCGGCGCAGGCCCTCGCGCTGGTGCGCGGCGGCTGCCGCTGGCGGGATATCGCGATCGCCGTGCGCGGCTTTGAGGACTATCGGCCGCTGCTGGAGAGCAGCTTCCGGCATTACGGCGTGCCGCTTTTCGTCACGCGCCGGAGCGACCTGCTGTCCCGGCCGCTGCCCGCGCTGATCAGTCTGGCCTACGAGCTGCTTGCCGGGGGCTGGGACGTGGACGATCTGCTCGGCTATCTCGGCACGGGCCTGACCGGCCTGAGCTGCGAGGAGAGCGACCTGCTCGGCGACTATGTCTATCGCTGGCAGCTGCGCGCCGGTGCCTGGGAGCGCCGGGGCAACTGGAAGCAGCACCCGGACGGCTACGGCGGGGCCGACAGCGACGAGGCCCGCGAGCGCCTGGCGCGCATCAACGCCCTGCGGCGCCGGATCGCCGGGCCTCTTCTGGCGCTGGGGCGCCGCTCCGACGAGGCTGCGACCGCCGCCGGCCAGGCGGAGGCGCTCTCGGCCTATCTGGAGGAAATGCGCCTGCCCGAGACGCTCGAGCGCCGCTCCCAGGAGCTTCTGAGCGCCGGGCGGGAGAGCCTCGCGGCGGAATATAAGCAGCTTTGGGATCTGACCGTGAACGCGCTGGAGCAGTGCGAGGCCATCCTCGGCGAGAGCGAGATGGACCGCGACGGCTTCGGCCGCCTCTTCACGCGCATGCTCTCCGAATACGACGTGGGGCTCATCCCCGTCTCGCTCGACCGCGTGTCCGCGGGCGATTTTGACCGCATGCGCCGCCGCAGCATCAAGCATCTGATCGTGCTGGGCGCGGCGGACGAGCGCCTGCCCCTGTCCACGGAGCAGGGCGGTCTCTTCTCCGAGGAGGAGCGCCGCCGCCTGCTCGAAGTGAACATCGACCTCGGCGGCGCCGGGGACGAGGAGATCTGGCGTGAATATTCTCTCATCTATCACACGCTCACGCTGCCCTCCGAAAGCCTCACGCTCTGCTGCCCGCTCGTCGGCGAGGAGGGCGAGCCGCTGCGCCCGGCCTTCGTGTTCCGCCGCGCGGCCGCGCTCTTTTCCCTGACGCCGCAGTCCGTGCGTCTCAGCCGCGCGCGGCTCTCCGCGCCCGGCCCCGCGCTCACGCTCGCGGCCCAGGCGATGTCGGGCGGCGGAGCGGAGGCGCAGGCCGCGGCGGAGGTCGTTGGCGAGCTCTGGCCGGAGCGCCGCGAGGCGCTGCAGGCGGCGGCCGACAGCACGAGAGGCCGCCTCTCTCCGCGCTCCGTGGAGGCTCTCTACGGGAAAAAGCTGCGGCTGAGCGCTTCGCGCATCGACCGCTTTGCCTCCTGCCAGTTCGCCTACTTCTGCCAGTACGGGCTCCGGGCCAGGCCCTACGAGCCCGCGGGCTTCACCCCGCCCGAGATCGGCACCTTCATGCACTATGTGCTCGAGACCGTGGCCCGGCAGGTCCGGGAGCGCGGCGGCTTTGCCGCAGTGGACGACGAGGCGCTCAAGGCGCTGACGGCCGCGGCGGTGGCGGACTACGTCCATACCGAGCTCAACGATATGCAGGAGAAGACGCCGCGCTTTACACACCTCTTCCGCCGGCTCACGCAGGATGTGGAGCGCGTCGTTTTCGACATGGCCGACGAGCTGCGCCGCTCGGACTTCGAGCCGCTGGATTTTGAGCTGGACTTTTCCAAGGCCGAGGAGCTGCCGCCTCTGGCGCTGGGCGAGGGCGAAGAGAGCCTTTTGCTCACGGGCGTGGCCGACCGTGTGGACGGCTGGCTGCACGACGGCGAGCTCACGCTGCGCGTCGTGGATTACAAGACCGGCAAAAAGAAATTCTCCCTGTCCGACGTCTGGTACGGGATGGGGCTGCAGATGCTCCTGTATCTCATGGTCCTTACGGAGGGCGGCCGCGAGCGCTACGGCCGCGAGATCCGCCCCGGCGGGGTCATGTACATCCCCGCGCGAAACGCCCTGCTGTCCCTCTCAGCCGACCCCGGCGACGAGGAGGCGGAGAAAAAGCGGGGCGAGGAGCTGCGCCGCAGCGGCCTGCTGCTGGACGACGAGGCGCTGATCGAGGCCTGGGAGCACGGCGATCAGAAGCGCTATATTCCGATCAAATTCAGCCGGGGCAAGCCCTCGGGCGGGACGCTCGCCTCGGCCGAGCAGCTCGGAAAGCTCTCGGCGCATATCCGCAAAACGCTGACGGGCATGGCCGCTCAGCTCCGGCGCGGCAGCATCGCCGCCGACCCCTATTACCGGAGCCAGCAGGAGAACGCCTGTCTCAACTGTGATTATTTTGACGCCTGCCATTTTGCCGACGGCGAGAAGGGCGAGACCTGCCGCTTCCTGCCGAAGCTCAGCGACAGCAAGGTGTGGGCGGCGCTGGAAAAGGAGGGGGAGGAGCATGCCTGACTATCAGCCGACGGCCTCGCAGGCCGCCGCCATCGGTCTGCGGGACGCAAGCCTTCTCGTCTCCGCGGGCGCGGGCAGCGGCAAGACCACGGTGCTTACCGCGCGATTGATGGCCTATCTCACCGATCCGGAGGCGCCGGAGGATCTCGACCGCTTCCTGGTCATCACCTTCACGCGCGCCGCGGCGGGCGAGCTCAAGAGCCGCATCGCCTCCGCGCTGGCTGACGCCCTGGCCAAAGACCCTGCAAACCGCCGCCTGCGCCGGCAGAGCGCCCTCTGCCGCCAGGCGCAGATCGGCACGATCCACAGCTTCTGCGCAGCGCTCCTGCGCGAGAACTGCCAGGCCCTCCCGCTCTCTCCGGACTTCAAGGTCGTCGACGACGAGCGCGCGGCCGCCATGCGCACCTCGGCGCTCGAGCGCGAGCTGGAGGCCAGCTACGAGCGCGCCGCAGACTATCCCGGCTTTCTGGAGCTGGCCGACACGGTCGGCGCGGGGCGGGACGACCGGCGGCTCGCCGAGCTCGTGCTGCGCCTGTACGACAAGATGCAGAGCCACGCCCGGCCGGAAAAATGGGCCGCGCAGCAGGTGGAGCTGCTGCGCGCGGAGCGCGGCGCGGCGGAGGAGACCCCCTGGGGACGCGAGATCCTCGCGGACGCCGCCGCGCAGGTCGACGACTGGTGCCGGGAATTCGACGGGCTCCTCGCGCTCATGCGCGCCGAGGAGAAGATCTTCGCGGCCTACGCGCCGAGCTTCGGAGAGACCGCCGACGCCCTGCGCGAGCTGCAGCGCCGTTTGGCTCTGGGCTGGGACGCCGCGCGCGAGGCGCTGCCGGTGCCCTTCCCGAAGCTGAACACCCTGCGCAATTCCCCGGATGAGGCGCTGTCGGCGCGCCTCAGGAGCCGCCGGGACGCCTGCAAAAAGGCGATGGGCGCGCTCGCCGAGCTTTTCGCCTCCGACGGGGCGACGCTTTTGCGCGAGCTCGCGCAGACCGCGCCCGCCATGGAGGCGCTGCTGGCGCTGACGCTGCGCTTTCGCGACCGCTACGCCGCCGAGAAGCGCCGCGCGGGGCTCGTGGACTATGCAGATCTGGAGCACCTGGCCGCGGAGCTGCTGCTGGACGAGAACGGCGAACCGACGGAGCTGGCCCGCCGCGTGTCTGGGCGCTACCGGGAGATCATGGTCGACGAATACCAGGACGTCAGCCGTGTGCAGGATGACATCTTCCGCGCGCTCGCCTCCGGCGGGGCCGAGCGCTTCCTTGTGGGCGACGTCAAGCAGTCGATCTATCGCTTCCGCCTGGCCGACCCCACGATCTTCACCGAAAAATATCTGCTCTGGCCGGACGCGGACCGGGCCCGACCCGGACAGCCGCGGCGTGTGCTGCTGCAGGAAAACTTCCGCTCCCGGCGGGAGATCGTGGACGCGGCCAACAGCGTCTTCCTGCGCTGCATGTCCCGCCGTCTGGGCGATCTGGATTATGACGAAAACGCCATGCTGTGCTTCGGCGCAAGCTATTATCAGGGCACGGTGCCGAAGCCGGAGCTGTGTCTGCTGGCTCTGCCGGAGACCGGTGAGGGTGAGGAGCGCCCGGACAAGACGGCACTCGAGGCGGCCGCCGTGGCGCGGAAGATCCGACAGCTCGTCGCCTCCGGCGCGACCGTGACCACGAAGGACGGCCCGCGCCCCATGGAATACGGCGACGTGGCGATCCTGCTGCGCACGTCCAACACCACGGGCGGCGTCTACCGGCGTGCGCTCGCCGCCGAGGGCGTGCCCGTGGCCGAGGGGCAGGGCGGCGGCTATTTCAGCTCGATCGAGGTATCCGCGGTGCTGTCGATGCTCGCGGTGATCGATAATCCCCATCAGGACATCCCGCTCATCGCGGCGCTGCGCTCACCCGCCTTTCTCTTCACGGCCGACGAGCTGTCCGCCATCCGCGCAGCCGACCGCGACCGCGATTTTTATGGCGCCCTGTGCAAGGCCGCCGAGAGCGACGCGAAGGCCCGCGCCTTCCTCGACCGCCTCACGCTTTTCCGCTCGCTCGCGGCGGATCTTCCGCTGGAGGAGCTCGTGTGGGAGCTGCTGGATTCGCTGGAGCTGCTGGCGCTGTGCAGCGCGATGAGCGACGGCGAGCAGCGGCGGGCCAATCTGATCGAGCTGACGGAGCTGGCGCGGCGCTTTGAGGGCAGCGGCTATCGCGGCGTGCACCGCTTTGTGCTCTGGCTGCGCCGCCAGGCCGAACGCGGCAAGGAGCCGAGCGTCGGCGGGCCCGGGGCCTCCGCCGTGCAGATCTACTCCGTGCACAAGTCGAAGGGGCTGGAATTCCCGGTGGTCTTTCTCTGTGACACGGCGCGGCACTTCAATCACACGGACAGCCAGGAGACCGTGCTCGTGCACGCGGAGCTCGGGCTCGGCCCAAAGCTGACGGACCTGCGGCGGCGCATCGAATATCCGACGCTCGCGCGCCGTGCGATCCGGCTGCGCCTCGAACGGGAGCTGCGCTCGGAGGAGATGCGGCTTCTCTACGTGGCGATGACCCGCGCCAGGGAGCGCCTCATCATGACGGCCGCGCTGACCGATCCCGAGGAGAAGCTGGACAAGCTGGAGCTGTCCGCGGGCGGCGACCCGGCCCCGGATCGGCTGTTGGCCGCGCAAGCGCCGGTGGACTGGCTCATGGCCGCGGCCGTGGCCGACGGAGGCGAGCATCTTGCCCTGCGCATTGAGCCGCTGCAGCGCGCCGAGACGCCGCTCGCGGCCGTCGAGCCCCTCTGCGCGCCGGACGAGGAGGCCGCGGAGGAGCTGCGGCAAAACCTCGCCTTCCGCTATCCTCACGCGGAGGCGGAGACCCTGCCCTCCAAGGTGACGGCCACCGAGCTCAAGGGCCGCGAGGAGCCGGATGCAGACGCGCAGGCACTGCAGCCGAAGCGCGGCGGCGTGTTCCGCCTGCCGGACTTCACGCGCAAGTCTCGCCCGCTCACCGGCGCGCAGCGCGGCACGGCTACGCACCTCGTGCTGCAGTATATGGACTTCGCCGCTGCCGGCGACGAGAAGGCCATCGCCGGTGAGATCGAGCGGCTGCGGCAGGAGCGCTATCTGACCGACCGGGAGGCCGCGGCCGTGGACGTGAAGGCGATCCGGCGGCTCTTCGCCTCGCCCCTCGGGCAGCGGATGCTCCGGGCCTCCTGGCGGGAGCGGGAATTCCGCTTCTCGCTTCTCTGTGACGCGCAGGAGCTTTTCGGCCGCGCGCCGGGCGAGCAGGTGCTGCTGCAGGGCGTGGTGGACTGCTGCATCGAGGAGGACGGCGCGCTCGTCGTCATCGACTACAAGACTGACGCCGTGAAAACGGCGGAGGCGCTCAAAGAGCGCAGCCGCAGTTACGAGGGACAGCTGCGCGCCTACGCCGCGGCCCTCTCGCGCATCTTCGGCAAGAGAGTGAAGGAATGCGTGCTCTATTTCCTCTCCGCCGGACAGGCCGTGAGCGTAATATAGCTTTCAGTTTTTAGTTTTTAGTTTTTAGGGAAAAAGTTCGGCGAATTCGCAACATGTGCGAACTCGCCGAACTTTTGTTATACAAAATGACGGTTTGCGCCGCCGGGAGGAGCAAGCTCCTCCCCTACGGCAGCCTCTCATAATCTGCGCTAAAATGTACGTTCTCGTTTCTGAAAACTGAAAACTGACTTCTGAAAACTATACTTCCGAATTCAATGTCAGCGCAGCGCCTGGAAGGGATCGGCGCCGTGGCCGGAGAGCGAGGTGAAGTTCAGGCTCGCGTCCACGTGCTCGGCCATGCTGCGCCGCGCCAGCTCCGGCATGCGCATCCGGATGGCGGACACCACGGAGATGTGGTTGTATTCGACGCTCGGCAGCCAGGGGTTCTCCTGCTCGCCGCTGCGCGCGATGAACTCCGTCATCGAGCCCTGGTACATCGTCAGCTTCGGCAGCAGCAGCTCGTAGCACTGCTGCAGGTAGGGGTTGCCGCAGCTGTCGATCAGCATGCGGTGGAAGGGCATGTCCGTGTCCTTCATGCCGCGGATGTCGCGCCGCACCACGCTGTCGCGGAAGGCCTCCGCCAGCTCGCTCAGCCGCTGCACCGAGGCCGCGTCCATCTTGTGCGCACAGAGCGCCGCCGCCTCCGACTCGATCGCCGTGCGCACCTCGTAGAGGCTGATCATGTCGTTGAGCGTCAGCTCCAGCACATAGGAACCGCTCGTGCCGGGGCGGCTGAAGACAAAGCCCTCCTCGCCGAGCTGCGCGATGGCCTCCGCCACGGGTGTGCGGGAGATGCCGAGGGTCGAGGCGATCTGGTTGACGTTCAGCTTGCTGCCCGGGCGGATGCGCAGGGCGATGATGTCCTCCCGCAGCAGCGCCGCCACGAGATCCCGGAGCTTCGCGTCCGGGCTCTGCTCGATAAGAGACTGGAGCTTATAGCGATCCATGCCCGGCCTCCTCCCTGAGTCCTTCCAGGACCTCCAGCGGCACCGACAGCCCGCCCGTCCCGCGGCCAAGCCGGATATGGGGCTTGTTCGCTCCGTGAAAATCGCTGCCGCCGGTGGGCAGGAGGCCATACTCCTTCGCAAGCGTGAGCAGATAGGCGCTCTGCTCTTCGCTATAACCGGAGTAGCGGCATTCCATGCCGCGCAGGCCATAGTCCATGCAATGCTCGATCAGCTCCCGGAGCTGCGCCTCCTCCAGCCGGTACTGGAAGGGGTGCGCCAGCACGGGCACGCCCCCGGCGAGCCGGATGATCTCGACCGAGCGCTCGATCGGCAGAAACTGCCGCCCGATATAGTATTTGCGGCCCTTTTCGACATAGCGGTCGAAGGCGTCCTGGATGCTGTCGGCCAGGCCCAGCTCGCAGAGCACGCGCGCAAAGTGCGGCCGCCCGACCACGGCGCCGAAGCGCTCGTGCATCTGCTCGTAGCTCACAGGCAGCCCGTCGGCGGCCATGAGCGCGGCCATCTTGCGGTTGCGCTCGTCGCGATCCCTGACGACCCAGTCCAGCACGGGCCGCAGCTCGTCAGACTGCGGGTCGATGAAATAACCGAGGATGTGCACGGAGCCGAAATAGCGCGTGCTGATCTCGATCCCGGGCACGACCTCCAGGGCTGTCCCCGCCGCGGCGGCGGAAGCCTGCGCATAGCCGTCGGCCGTATCGTGGTCGGTCACGGCGATGGCCGCAAGTCCCTCGTCCAGCGCCAGACGCACGACCTCCTCCGGGGTGCAGGTGCCGTCGGAGGCGGTGGTGTGTACATGCAGATCGATCCGCTTCATACCTTCAGCCTCGCGCACATCTCGTCGTGGGCGGCCAGCTCCGCCCGATCATCCAGGGGAGCAAGCTCGCACTTTCCGTACTTTCGCTCCAGCGCGGCGGCGAGGAGTGTGTCGCAGAAGGCGGGGTTTTTGGGCAGCAGCGGCCCGTGGCTGTAGGTGCCGAAGACGTTTTTGTAGTGCACGCCCTCGGTGCCGTCCTCCCCGTTGTTGCCGAAGCCGGCCAGCACGCGGCCGAGAGGGGAGAGCCCCGCGCCGAGGCGGGTCTTGCCGCTGTGGTTTTCAAAGCCGACGATGACGCTGCCCCCGGCCTCCTCCGTGCAGCGGAAGGCATAGTTGCCGATCATCCGCTGCTCGCCGCCCTTGGTATAGAGGTTGAGCGCGCCGATGAAGTCGCAGCGCTTGCCGTCGTAGGTCTCGTAATACTGTCCGAGCATCTGATAGCCGCCGCAGATCGTGAGGAAGGGCAGGCCGTCCTCGATGGCGGCCCGGATCTCGGCGTCCTTGCCGCGGTGCAGATCCTCCAGCAGCACCTGCTGCTCGAAGTCCTGTCCGCCGCCGATAAACACAAGGTCAAAGCCGGAGAGCGAGGCGCTGCTGCCGATGGGCAGCCTCGTCACCGCCGCCTCGATCCCGCGCCAGCGCAGGCGCCGCGTGAGGCTCATGATATTGCCGCCGTCGCCGTAGAGGTTCAGGACGTCGGGGTACATATGACAGATCTTCAGTTCCATGCGCGTCTCTCCCTTCACTCCCAGAACTCCGCGCCGCCGACGCGGCGGATCACGGCCTGCCGCAGCTCGAGCATGGCGGTGTAGGTCGGCATCAGGAAGACAGGGACCTCCTCGCCCTCAAGCTCGCGCACCAGCGCCTCATAGTCGCGCTGTTCCTCGATGCGCGCCTCCTCGATCCCGGCGTATTTGATGCGCACGTGCATATCAGCCGCGCGGTCGCCGGAGACGATCACCCGGCGCAGGCGGCTGCCGAGCGCGCCGAGAGACTCGAAGCTCGCGTCCCAGATCCAGGAGACGTCGCGCCCGTCGGCTCCGCGGTCGTTGAGACAGACGACGAGTGTAAAGGGCTCGTGCACCTCCTGCAGAAATTCCAGCACCTGGTCGCAGCCGGCCGGGTTTTTCACCAGCATCATCCGCGCGCCGGCCTTGCCGAGCCTGAACTCCTCCATGCGCCCGAAGCCGCAGTGGAAGGAGGCCAGGGCGCGGATCGCGCTCTCAGGCGCAAAGCCCATCTCCGTCACGGCGGCGACAGCCCCCGCGGCGTTATAGACATTGTACAGGGCGGGCAGGTTCACGTCCACCGTGTGCTTTTCCCCGCGCACGGAGAGCACGATCTCGCTGCCGTCGAGCCGCTGGGCCACGACATCCGTCACGGCGTAGTCCGGCGTCCGGCGGCTGTAGCCGCAGCGCGGGCAGCGGAAGCCGCCGAGATGCCCGTAGGTCACATAGCTGTATTCATACTCCGCCTGGCAGCGGATGCAGTGGGTCGCGTCCGAGAGCACGGGCTTGGCGCGCGAGGGAACGGCCCCCTCGTTGACGCCGTACCAGACAACGCGGTTTTTGAGCTCCAGCGCGAGAGACGACGTGAGCGAGCAGTCGGCGTTGAGGCAGAGCGTCGCCTCCGGCGCGTCCTGCAGCGCGCGGCGGATGTTGGCGAGCGTGTGCGTCACCTCGCCGTAGCGGTCGAGCTGGTCGCGGAAGAGGTTCGTGACCACGACGACGCGCGGCTTGAGCTGGCGGAAGACCTTCGTGGCCGCGGCCTCGTCGCACTCGATGACGGCGTAGTCCTTTTTCGGCCGGCCCGTCAGCGTGGCGTTCATCAGAAACTCCGTCGTCACGCCGGAGATGAGGTTGGCGCCCGAGCGGTTGGCAAAATAGTTCAGTCCCAGGTCGGAAAAGGCCTGCTCGATCATGCGGGCGCTGGTGGTCTTGCCGTTGGTGCCCGTGATGGCGACGCTTTTGACGTCTCTGGCCAGCACAGATAAAAGCTCCGGGCAGAGCTTGAGCGCCAGACGGCCGGGCATATCCGTGCCGCCGCGGCGCAGGATGCGCGAGACGAGCCGCACAGCCCGCCCGAGCAAAATCGCGAAAAAGACTTTCAGCTTCATGGAGACCCCCTGATTTCGAGGATGGGTGCGCCGCCGGAGAGGCCGGGCCGGTATATCATACTATGGCGGGCTCGTTCAGTATAGCACAGCCCGGCGGCCCCGGCAAGGAAAATGCACCGAAAAGGGTGCAAAAAAGCGAGGCGCAGAAAGCTGCGCCTCGCCGTTGGGTATGAACTTGGCTCAGTACTTGAACAATACGTAGGTGCTGCCCTCGGGGTAGACCTGCACGTGCTGGTAGTAGTAATCGTAGCCGTCGTAGAACGGGCCGGAGGCGTTGTCCTGCAGATAACGGTACATCTCGGTCAGGGTGATGCTGCCGTTGCCGTTGCCGTCAGCCGGGCCGGTGCCGCCGTAGGACAGCCAGTAGGGGAAGGAGTTGTAGCTGTACTCCTGGAAGTCGGTGTAGTATTCGGGAGCTTCCTGGCCCCAGCTGCTCTCCTGGTGCGCCGCGGCGGTCAGCACGTAGAACTTGGAATTGCGGAATTCACCCGTGTTGGAGACAGCGACATCACCCTCCTCGTCGGGAACGAAGCTGTTCTTCGCGGCAAAGGCCTTCACAGCGGCCTCGTTGAAACGCCTGATGCTGTCCTTGGCGGCCGCCCTGCCGTTATCGACGATGGCCGCGCCCGAGCCGCAGGAGCCCAGCAGCACGATGACCTTGCCGGGGACCTTGCTGAGCGCGTCGGCCAGCTCTTCCATGTAGAGGTATCCGTCGTAATAACCCGGGGACTCGATCGTCACCATCGCGCCGGCCGCGTAGCCATAGGGTACGTCGACGGCGCCGTGGGTCGCGATGAAGAAGAGGGAGACGTCGTTGCTGTCGGCGCCCTTGAACGTGGAATTGACGGCGCTCAGAATCTCGTCATGGGTCAGGTCGTATTTGCAGGTCACGTCGTACTCGTTGCCCTTGCCGCCCTTGACGCTGTTCAGCATCCTGGACATGCGCTGGACGTCGCCGCGGTTGCGGTTGGCGGTCTCCCAGGAGAAGTGGATCTCACCGACGAGCAGCGCGCGGTATTCGACCTTGTTGACAGTCAGCGTGACGGCCTTGGTGTAGACGGTCTTGCTGCCGTTGGAGATCTTGCAGCGGTACTGGTAACCGTCGCGCTTGGCGGTGGCGGTGAGCTTCAGGGTGGCGGTCTTGTTGCCGGTGCCCGTGGCCTTCTTCCAACTGCCGCTGGAAGAGGTACGGTAATACCACTGATAGCTCAGTCCCGTGCAGTTGGTCTTGACGGTGAACTTGGTGGTATTGCCCTGTTTGACGGTCTTGCTGGCGGGCTGGCTGGTGATTTTGAGGGAAGAGACCACCGTCAGCTTCGCAGCCTTGGAATAGACGTGGCCGGAGCCGTTGGAAACTTTGCAGCGGTACTCATAGCCGCTGCGCTTGGCCGTTGCGGAGACCTTCAGCGTCGCGGTCTTGCTGCCGGTGGCCGTGGCCTTCTTCCAACTGCCGCTGGAGGACGTGCGGTAGTACCACTGGTACTTGAGGTTCTTGCCGGTGGCCTTCACCGTGAACTTCGCGGTGGAGCCCTTCGCGGCCGTCTGGGCGCTCGGACTGGAGCTGATCTTCGGTTTGGCGTTGGAGACAGCGCTGCTGGCTACCACGATCTCCTCGTCTTCCACGAGAAGCTCGTCCACGCCGCCTGCGGCATACGCCGTGGGCAGGACGGACAGGCTCAGCAGCAGGCAGAGGAGCAGGGAGAGCAGCCTGTTCAGATTCTTTTTCATATTGATTCCTCCTGTAGGAAAATATGCTGATACAAAGATATTATGACACAGCGCTTTTTTCCTGTCAAGGGACCGCTGCGGCACAGAAAGGCTTTTTTCCTTCCGTGTTTCGGTTTTTTTACCCGATTTTTGAAAAAGCTCTTGCAAGAAGCGGCCGCCTGTGCTACAATCCTCTCTGCGCCTTGTAACTATGCCTCCGGCACAATCAAGGCAGCCTTAGACGAGGAGACGTACCCATGAAGGAAGGAATCCATCCCAACTACAAGCCGACGACCATCCGCTGCGCCTGCGGCAACGTGATCGAGACCGGCTCCACCAAGCAGAACATCACCGTTGAGATCTGCTCCAAGTGCCACCCCTTCTACACCGGCAAGCAGAAGCTGGTCGACACCAGCGGCCGCGTGGACAAGTTCAACAAGAAGTACGGCATCAAGTAAATCTGGGATTGACGACAAAAGCCCCGCTGCTCTGGCAGCGGGGCTTTGCCGTATGTTTCGTGTCAGCCGAGGTTTCCGGTGGCGTACATCAGCGCACTCACGGCCACGACCGGGGCCGTCTCGCAGCGGAGGATCCTTTCGCCCATGGAGCAGACGTGCAGCCCCGCGATGCGCGCGAGCTTCGCCTCGAATTCGGCAAAGCCGCCCTCGGGCCCGGTGATGATCGCGGCGGTCCGGACGCCTTTGTTCGCCTCCAGCACGGTGTCGAGCCCCTCGCGCTCGCCTGTCTCGTACAGGAAGAGCGGCAGCTCGGTTTTGACGGCGGCGTCCAGCGCTCCGGCCAGATCGCCCGCCCAGCTCACGCGCGGGATGATACCGCGCCCGGACTGCTTGGCGGCCTCTTCGGCGATGCGCTGCCAGCGCTCCAGCTTCTTCTCGGGCTCCTCGGGCCGCGCCACGCAGCGCTCGGACAGGAAAAAAGCGATCTCCCCCGCTCCGGCCTCGACGCATTTCTGGATGATATAGTCGGTCTTGTCGCCCTTCGGCAATCCGCAGAGCACCGTCAGCTTCACGCTCGGCTCCGCCGGGCAGGGGACGACCTCCAGCACCTCGGCCTCGGCCTCCTCTTTGCCCGCGCTGACGAGGCGGCATTTATAGTCCGTGCCCTGCCCGTCGCAGATGGTCACGTCCTCCCCGACGCGCAGACGCAGCACGCGCACATGCTCGGCGTCGCGCCCCTTCAGAATGGCCCGGCCCCCGGCCAGGTTCGTCCCGGCGATAAAAAATCTCGGCATGATAAGACCCCCGTCGCTTGCTTCTTTTCCCAGGTAAACGCTGATCAAATCGCCTGCGGCGCCTCCCGGAAAATTTGCGCCCTGATTT
>CAMHMZ010000041.1 GCA_946186375.1 uncultured Clostridia bacterium | reverse complement strand
TGCCGTTTTTGCCGTAGACGTTGCAGGCGATGTAGCTGGGATAGTGGCCCTTGCCCGCGAGCGGGGCCTTGTTGAGCCCGCAGGAGGTCATCTCGGCCTGATAGAACTTCCCGTCTTCAAAACGGATCTCCTCGGCGCAGGCCTGGCGGGAGGACTGCTTGCGGTTGGAGTGACGGTGATAGAAGATGTAGTAGTGCCCCTCGATCTCGATGAGGGAGCCGTGGGTGTTGCCGGTGCACATGCGCGCGTGCTTCACGTCCGGCACGCCGGGCAGACCGATATCGCCGCAGGAGACGAGGATGCCGCCGTACTCGAAGCCGTGATCGGGGTAGTCAGAGACGGCGTAGCAGAGGTTGTGGCTGTTGAGCGAGGAATAGATGAAGTAGTATTTCCCGTTGAATTTGCGCATGGAGCTGGCCTCGCCGAAGGGCTGCGGCTCATAGGGCGTGCCCTTGGCCTCCTCGCCGGTGAGAACGCCGATGGTTCTCAGCTCGTCGCCGGAGATGACGGTCAGCATGTCCTTCGTGTCGATCTCAAAGACCATGGGGCCCTTCTTCGTGGGCTGGGAGCCGTCGAGCAGGATGGGGTTGCCGCCGAAGGCAAAGCCGGTGTAGAGATAGAGCCGCCCGTCGTCGTCCTTGAGACAGCCGGGGTCGAACTGGAAGGGCTCGCCGCGCTTGCCGATTGGGGTGCCGTCGGGGTATTTCACATAGCCGTAGAACTCATACTTGCCCGCGGGCGAGTCGCTGACGGCCACGGAGATCATCTTGGTGCCGCCCATGAAGTAATAGAGGTAGTAGCGCCCGTCGTCGCCCACCACCATGTCCGGCGCGGCCAGGCCGTTCGTGACGCGGATCTTCGGCGCGGCGGGATCCTGCTCCCGCCTGAAGATCACGCCGTGATAGGTCCAGTTGCCCAGATCGTCCACGGGGGCCGACCAGCACACGTAGTCGCCCAGACAGAAGTTGATGCCGTTGAAAAGGTCGTGCGAGCCGTAGACATAGACCCGGCCGTCCACGATGTGGGGCTCGGCGTCGGGCACGTACTCCCAGCTCGGCAGATAGGGGTTGAAGGCCTGCTTCGTTTTCATGCGCCTAATCCTCCTTGTTTATCGTTTCAAGCAAATACTTCTCGATCAGATAGGCCGGGGTGCAGCTCCAGGCGTGGCAGTAGCTGTTGACGACGCTGCCGCCGTAGGGCGAGCGCTCCGGGTGCTCGGGATCCCAGCACTCCCAGAAGGTGTCGGCCCCGGCGTCGAGCATGCTGCCCCAGTAATGGCGCAGGTGCTCCTCGGCCTCTTCGCGCAGACCGACGCGCAGCAGCGCCGTCACATAGTAGTGATGCATATAGGGCGTGGACATGCGCGGCCCCTCCGTCAGAGAGAGGGCTTTGCGCATGGCTCGCCCGGACTGCTCGGGCGTCCCGGCGTCGGCGAGCGTCATCCACACCTGGGAGGCCGCGGAGACCTGGCTGTTCGAGACAAAGCACTGCCGCTCCTCGTCCCAGAAGCGCCTCATGGCCGCCTGGCGCAGCGAATCGTACTGCTGGAGAAGGAAATTGGCCTGCGACCAGTCGTTTTTCCGCCGGGCCAGCCGCCGGGCGTAGCGCAGCGCATAGAGCAGCACCGCCGTAGCACAGGCTGTTTTGTCCAGCTCCTCGCACCAGTCGATGAAGCAGTCCTTCACGGCCTCCTCCTTCACCGTGCCGCTCTCGTCGAGCTGCCGCAGGGCATACTCGATCTGCTGCATGGCGATATCGTACAAATCGCACAGCGCCTCGCTGTCGTTCGTGTCCTGCAGATATTCCTCCAGCGTGACGGTGTAGAGGAGCGCGTAGTCGAAGAGAAAGGTGTCGTCGGCCTCCACGGCGGGGCGGGTGAAGACGTTCGCGCTGACGCGCCCGTCCGGGAAGCGGCTGCCGCCGAAGAGGTACAAACAGCGCTTGACGAGATCGAAATGGCGGAAGGAGACGGCGTTCGTCAGCGCCATGAGCCGCAGATCGCCCACCCAGAGACGCCGGTCGCGCTTCGGCCCGTCCTCGAACTCCTCCTGCATGCAGTTGGCGAGGGTTTTGAGGCTCACGGCGTGGATGCGGTCGAGCTGCGTATCACCGCTTTGCAGCGCCCGCACGGCCGAGAGGTCCGCCGAGCTCTCCGTCCGGCATTCGGCCTGCTTGATGAGGAGCTTGTATTTGGGCGAGGTGTCCATCATCGTGATCTTCAGATAACGGAAGGCGTAGCGCCGCGGCAGCACGAGCCGCCCCGGCAGCAGATCGACGTGCAGATACTCCTCCTGGATCCAGCTGCGGGAGAGCCAGCCGTCGTACTCCTGCGAATTCTCGCTCAGCTCCCCGAGGGTCTCGGCGAATTTCAGCTTCAGAAAGGCGGGTGCGTCCGGATGACTGCCGGTGTAGGAGAGCTCCAGCGTCAGATAACCGACCAGATGCTCCCCGAAGTCGAGACAGAGGTTTTCCCCCTTGCCGAGGCTCAGATGGGGCAGCTGATGCAGAACGATCTCGTCCTTCTCCGGGCTGTAGCGCTCCTTGAGCCGGAAGCCGCCGATCGGCTCGCGGATCGTGTGCCGCAGGATCGGGCGCAGCTCTTCGGCGCGGGAGAGGAGCTTTTCGTTGGCCAGAGGATGAAAGTCCTCGATGATCGAAATAAGTGCCATAACACACCTCAAGATAATTTTACAGCTTAAGTAAATGATGATTAAATCGGCAAGAGCGGATCCCAAGAAAAATTGTGTTCTGATGATGGCACTTTTTTGCAGGAATACTTTGTGTATTTCAAGAAAAAGTGACGAAATCAGGACGCATATTTTCCGGGAGGCGCCGCAGGCGATTTGATCATCGTTTACTTAACTATAAACGAAGAGACGGAGGAAAACAATTCTTTCGGGCAACCGTTTGCGCTCAATTTTGCGCTTTTCACGGCAGACTTCTTTATTTAGCGCGCGAGATATGGTAAGTAATAGTTGGAATAGTAGTTCCCCGGACAAAAAACAGAAGAGAGGATGCCTGCCATGCAGCGACTGGATTTCAACCGCGGCTGGACCTGCCGGCCGCTCAGCCGGGAGGGCGAGGCCCTGCCCGTCACGCTCCCGCACGACGCCATGCGCACCGAAGCGCGCGTCCCGACCAGCCTCGGCGAGGGCAACATCGGCTACTTCGAGGGCGGCGACTATGAATACCGCAAGGCCTTCACGCTGCCCGAGGCGCTGCGCGGCAAGCATCTCACGCTCGAATTCGAGGGCGTCTATCACAAGGCCGAGGTCTGGCTCAACGGCGAAAAGGCCGCCTTCCGGCCCTACGGCTATACGAATTTCACGGTGGAGCCGGGCCCCCGGCTGCGCGAGGGCGAGAACGAGCTTCTGGTGATCGCCCGCAACGCCGACCAGCCCAACTCCCGCTGGTATTCCGGCACCGGGATCTATCGCCCGGTCTGGCTCTGGGCCGGGGAGGAGCGGCATATCCGGCTGGGCGGCCTGCGCGTCACGACGCTCGGCGTCACGCCGCCGCGCGTGCGCGTCGAGGTGGAGACCTCCGCGCCGGGAGAGACGATCGTGCAGATCCTCGACGGCGAGACGCTGCTCGCCGAGGCGAGGGGCGTCTCGCCCTTCGAGCTGGAGCTGCCCGGCGCCGCGCTCTGGAGCCCGGAGAGCCCGAAGCTCTACACCCTGCGGGCAAGCTTTGAAAACGATACGGCGGAGACGCGCTTCGGCGTGCGCAGCCTGAGCTGGGACGCCGAAAAGGGCATCGCTCTCAACGGTGTGCGCACGGTGCTGCGCGGGGCCTGCATCCACCACGACAACGGCCTGCTCGGCGCCTGCAGCTATCCCGAGGCGGAGCGCCGCCGCGTGCGCATCCTGAAGGAGGCGGGCTACAACGCCGTCCGCTCGGCCCACAACCCCTGCTCGAAGGCGCTCCTGGACGCCTGCGACGAGCTCGGCATGCTGATGATGGACGAGTATGTGGACTGCTGGACCATGCACAAGACCCGCTTCGACTACGCCTCTTACGTGACCGACTGGTGGCGGCAGGATCTGAAGGACATGGTGGACAAGGACTACAACCACCCCTGCGTCATCCTGTATTCCACCGGCAACGAGGTGGCCGAGAGCGCCCGGGAAGAGGGCGTACAGCTCCAGCGGGACTTCACCGCATATCTGCACGAGCTCGACGGCACGCGCCCCGTCACCTGCGGCATCAACATCTTCTTCAACTTCCTCTCCTCCATGGGCATGGGCGTCTACAGCGACGAGAAGGCCGAGGCCAGTGCCAAAGCCGCCGAGAAGGCCGCCGCGGACGCTTCCGCCAAAAGGCCTAAGAAAAAAGCCGTCGGCTCGGCGTTTTTTAACCGCCTCGCCGCGCGCATCGGCACGGACTTCATGAAGTTCGGCGCGACGCTCCCGCCCTGCGACTGGAAAACGCGGGACGTCTTCGCCGCGATGGACATCGCGGGCTACAATTACGGCAACTGGCGCTACAAAAAAGACGCGAAAAAATATCCGCAGCGGCTGATCCTCGGCTCGGAGACCCTGATCGGCGACGCCTATGATTTCTGGGAGACCGCGAAGACCGTCCCACAGCTCGTGGGAGACTTTGTCTGGGCCGGCTGGGACTACATCGGCGAATGCGGCGACAGCAGCCCCGAGTTTGCCGACTACGTCTCCGGCGCGCCGGAGGACCGGGTGCGCGGCGGCACCTGCCGCATCGACATGACCGGCAAGCCCGGCGTCGAGGTCGACTATACCCGCGTCGCCTTCGAGCTCGAAAAGGGCCCGCGCCTCGCGGTGTTCCCGGTGTATGAAAAGGAAAAGCCCTCTTTGACCGGCTGGCAGCTCAGCCGGGCGCAGCGGAGCTGGACCTGGCCCGGCTGCGAGGGCGACACGGCGGAGATCGAGGTCTACGCCCGCGCCGCGCGCGTGGAGCTCTTTGTAAACGGCGAGCGCGTCGGCAGCAGGACGCCCCAAAAGGGGATCGCCCGCTTCCGGACTCTCTATCGGCCCGGTGAGCTTCTGGCCGTGGCCTATGACGCGCATGGCGGGGAGCTCGGCCGCGACGCGCTGCACACGGCCGGGGAGGCGCTGGAGCTTCGCCTGGCGTGCGAGTCCACGCGCTGCAAGGCCGGAGAGATGGTCTATTACCGCGTGCGCTATACCGATGACAGGGGTGAAGGGAAGCCCATGGAAAAGCACACGGTCCGCTTCACGGCCGAAAACGGCGTCGTGATGGGCGCGGTCAACGGCGGCTGCAGCTTCCGGGGCAACTTTGCCTCGAGCGAAGCGCCGAGCTATTTCGGCGAGCTGCAGGCCGTCGTATGCGCCGGGACGGCGGGCGTTCTGCGCGTGATCGCCGAGGACGGCGAGCGCCGGGCCGTGGCCGAGATCCCGATCGAAGGGTGAAGGCATGAAAGAAAAAAGCTTCTGGCTGTGGTACCCCGGCGACTTCGAGCGCTACCACGCCTTAAAACAGAATTTTTCCCGCGTGGAGCGGGGCTTCGGCTGGCCCGCCTTCTGGAAGAGCGAGGGCTTTCGCCAGCGCGTCGTCTTCCGCCGCGGCTACACGCTGCAGCGGGACACGGTCTTCACGGTCTTCGCCGTGCAGGGCGCGGTGGGCTATGTGCTGCTCGATGAGACAAAGCATCCGCTCGGCGCGGCCGTCTCCTGCCCGGCGGGCGAGCACCGGATCGCCGTGCACCTCGGCTGCATCGGCTGCGTGCCCTCGATCTATGTGCAGGGCGAGAGCATCCGCTCCGATGCGGGCTGGACGGCGGAGGACTTCGACGCCCCGCCCGTCGCCGCGGCCTTCAACCGCTATTTTACCGATCCCTCCCGCGATCCCTCCGATTGGGCCTACAGCGAGCAGGTCTTCCTGCCTGAAAAGGAGGAGGCGGTGAACGGCGGCGTGCTCTTCAGCTTTGAAACGGAGCTGACCGCCGCGCTCGAGGTGAAGGGCGAGGGGCTGCCCACGGTGTATCTGGGCGAGAGCCGCGCCGAGGCGCTGGACACGGCGCGCTGCTATTTCTTCTGCACGCCGGACGAAAAGACCCGCCGCTGCCCGCGGCAGGCCCTGCGCTATGCCTTCCTGCCCGGCTGCCAGCCGGGAGACTATGCCGTGCGGGCGATCCATCAGTTTGTGGATATCCCCGTGCGCGCCGCCTTTTCCTGTGATGACGAAGAACTCAATCGCATTTTCTCTGTTGCGGCGCACACCTTCTCCCTCTGCTCCGGGGCCTTTCTGCTCGACGGAGTCAAGCGCGACAAGTGGATCTGGGGCGGCGACGCCTACCAGAGCCTCTTTGTCAACCGCTATCTGACCGCCGACCGGGAGATAGAAAAGCGGACGCTCCTGGCGCTCAGCCCCGGCGAGCCGGTCACCACCCACGTCAACACGATCGTGGACTATTCTCTGCTGTGGATCCTCAGCATCGAGGCCTATTACGACAGCTACGCCGACGGGGATTTCCTGCGCTTCATCCGGCCGCGGATGGAGAGCCTGATGGCCCTGTGCCTGTCGCAGCGCGAGGAGCACGGCTTCCTCATCGGGCGAAAACAGGACTGGGTCTTCATCGATTGGGCCGAGTTCGACCGGGACGGCCCCCTCTGCGCCGAGCAGCTGCTGCTCTCCGAGGCGCTGCGCGTGATGGTGCGCTTTGCCGACGGGAGCGACAGGGCCTTCTATGAGAAAACGCGCCGGGAGCTCACAGAGCAGATCGAGCGCTTTTTCTGGGACGAGGAGCGCGGCGCCTATATCGACTCCTTCAGCTCCGGCAAGCGCCATGTGACGCGCCATGCGGCCATCCTGGCCATCCTCTTCTCTCTCGCAGACGAAAAGCGCAGTCGGCGCCTCGCGGAGAGCGTCCTTCTCAGCGACGCGGTGCCCGCCATCACGACGCCCTATTTCCGCTTTTTTGAGCTCGAGGCGCTCTGCCGTCTCGGCTATTTCGACAAGGTGCTCGAAGAGATCAAGCGCACCTGGGGCGGCATGCTGCGTCTCGGCGCCGTCACCTTCTGGGAGGAATTCGATCCCGGAAAGCCCCTCGAGCGGCAGCTCGAGATGTATGGCGACCCCTATGGCAAATCCCTCTGCCACGCCTGGGCGGCCAGCCCCATCTATCTGCTCGCACGCTACTTTGTGGGCCTGCGGCCCCTCAGCCCCGGCGGCGGGCGCTATGAACTGAAACCTCAGACGCGCTTTTTCCGAAGCCTCGACTGCCGTTTCCCGATGGGGGACAGGCTGCTGCACATCGTTTTCGAGGACGGAAAGCTGAACACGGAAGAAACAAATTTATCATAAAAGGAGCATCGACATGGCAACGAGCGAAACAAAAAAGGGCAGCTTCTTCGATAAGCTGCCGCCGACGCTGATCAAAAAGAACAACGTCACCCTGATCCCCGAGGGCGCGATCGGCTATCTGGTCGGGCCCACCCTGGCCCTGCTGGCAAACTCTGTGCTGGGCAACTACTTCAACAAGTACATGTCCGACGTCCTGCACATCAACTCCTGGGCCAACGTCTTCTTCACCTGGCTGCCGGTCATTTCCGTCATCTTCGTCGTGATCGGCAACATCCTCGTCGGCCGCCTCATGGACAACATCAAGTCCAAAAACGGCAAGGCGCGTCCGCTGCTGCTGCTGAGCCTGCCGCTGAGCCTTGTGGCGCTGCTGTTCCTGTTCGTCTTCTCCCCCTATAACGCGAACAACGACAGCTGGCACGTGGGCGCGCTCATCTGCATCGCCATCGGCTATAATCTCTGGTTTGCCTTTGCCTACCCGATGTATTACACGCCGCATGCGGCGCTCGTGAGCCTTTCCACGCGCAATTCCAAGGACCGCAGCCTGCTGGCCACGATCTCCAACGCCACCATGCTCGCGGCCATCGGCCTTGCCAGCATGATCCTGCCCTTCTTTTTGAGCCTTCTCTTCGTCTATGACATGAGCGGCACGGGCACGCCCGTCATGAACGACGCGGGCAAGATCCTCTACTACGTGGACGAGAGCGGCGCGGCCATCTACGACGCGGCCGCCTCCTACGCACACTGGAAGATCTTCGTCATTGCGCTTTTGGTCATCACCGTGCTCGGCGTGCTGATCGAGTATTTCTTCACCCGCGAGCGCGTCACCGAGGAGACCATGGGCCAGGACACCGAGCCCAAGGCGGCCCTCCCGATCCGCGAGCAGGCGAGGATCTGCCTGCACGACAAATACTGGGTCATCATGATGGTCTTCTTCTTCCTCTACCAGTTCGGCGGCATGATCAAAAACATCTCCCAGAACTACTTCTGCACCGCCATGTTCCGCGACGCCATGGGCAACTACACCGTGGCCTACGGCGGCGAGATGCAGGGCCTGCTCGCCATTATCGGCGCCATCCCCACGGCCGTCGGCATGGTCATCGCCCTGCCTCTGGCAAACGCCCTCGGCAGCAAGGCCAAGGCCATCCTCGCCGGCGCCATTGTGGCCGTGATCGGCGGCGCGATCGGCTTTGTCGCCCCGGACAACTTCATCGTCGTCACGGTCTCCTTCGTCATCAAGGCGCTGGGCTCCACCCCGGCCATGTACCTGTCGCTGGCGCTGCTGGCCGATATCTTCGACCACCAGGAGGCCGTGCACGGCGTGCGCACAGACGGCCTGAGCATGACGATCTACGGCGCGATCATCGCGGGCATGACCGGCCTTACGACGGGCGTGCTGAACATGGTGCTCTCTGCCGTCAACTACGACGTCTCCACCCTGCAGACCAACGAAGCCCTGCGCGCGGCCATGCCCTGGGTCTTCATCGGCGGCGAGACGCTCTGCTATCTCGGCATTTTCCTGATCTTCATCTTCATGGGCGTCGAGAAGTTCTCGAAGATCGACCACCGCGCCATCGTCTCCGACCAGAAGGCCGCGGCCGCGGCCGAGGGGCGCGCCTACATCTCCGCCGAGGAGAAGATCCGCCTCGAGGAGGGCGAGGAGGCCTATCAGGCCGAGCTCAAGAAGCAGGCCGACGCAAGGGCAAAGGAGGAGGCGCGCGCAGCGAAGCTCTCCCCCGAAAAGCGCAGGGCGAAGGCCGAGGCGGAGGCAAAGCTCCTCGCGGACTTCAACGCCCAGCGCAGGGCCGTCGGCAGAAGCGAATACAGGGAAGCGTAAAAGAAAGGGAGGAGCGGCATGAGATTTCAGCACTTTAACAGCGGTTGGTTTTGTAAACATCTGGAGGAAGCAGGCCTGGGTCTGCCTGTCTCCATCCCGGACGACGCCATGCTCCGTGAGCCGAGAAGCGCCACCTCCATGGGCGGGCTCAACGTCAGCTGGTTCGAAGGCCGGGATTACGCCTATACGAAGACCTTCACACTCAGCGAGGAGGATCTGCGCGGCAGCATCGTCCTCGAATTCGAGGGCGTCTACCGCAAGGCGGAGGTCTGGCTCAACGGACAGAAGGCCGCCTTCCGCCCCTACGGCTATACGAATTTCTACGTGGACTGCAAGCCCTTCGTCCACGCCGGAGAGAACAGCGTGGAGGTGCGCGCCTTCAACAGCGATCAGCCCAACTCCCGCTGGTATTCCGGCGCGGGCATCTACCGCCCCGTGAAGCTCTGGACGGGCCCGGAAAAGCACATCGAGCTCAACGGCGTCAAGCTGAAGACGCTCTCCGTCACGCCGCCCGCTGCGGAGATCACGGTCAAAACGAACGCCGAGGGGCCGGTCACCGTCGAGCTTCTCGACGGTGAGAACGTGCTCGCCGCGGCGACGGGCGAGGAGCGCATCTTCACTCTATCCGTGCCTGGGGCGAAGCCCTGGAGCGTGGACAGCCCGCAGCTCTACACCTGCCGGGTGCGCTTCGGCGAGGACACGGCGGAGACGCTCTTCGGCTTCCGCACGCTCTCCTGGGGCAGGGAGGGCCTGTGCATCAACGGCAAACGCGAGATCCTGCGCGGCGCCTGCGTACACCACGACAATGGCCTGCTCGGCGCCAAATGCGAGCCCGACGCGCTCGAGCGCCGCATCCGCCTGCTGAAGGAAAACGGCTACAACGCCCTGCGCTCGGCGCACAACCCCTGCTCCAAGACCGCGCTCGAGATCTGCGACAGGCTCGGCATGCTGGTGATGGACGAATACATCGACCACTGGTACATCCACAAGACCATGTATGACTACGTGGACTTCTTCTTTGACTGGTGGAAGCAGGACATGACCGACATGGTGGACAAGGACTACAACCACCCCTGCGTGATCCTCTACTCCACTGGCAACGAGGTCGCCGAGACGGCGCAGCCCAAGGGCATCCAGCTCGCCAGGGACATGACTGCCCTGCTGCATGAGCTCGACGGCACCCGCCCCGTCACCTGCGGCGTCAACATCTTCTTCAACTTCCTCAACCACATCGGCTTCGGCCAGTATTCCGACGAGAAGGCGGCCAAGGAGGCCGAGCGCGCCGCGAAGGCCAAGGCCGCGGGCAAGAAGGCCAGGGAGAGCTCCACCGGCTCGAAGTTTTTCAACGACATGGCCGGGCTCATGGGCGCGGACTTCATGAAGCTCGGCGCAACGCTGCACATGAGCGACGTGACGACGCGCGAGTCCTTCGCCAACATGGATATCGCGGGCTATAACTACGGCGAGAAGCGCTATAAGAAGGATCTGAAAAACTACCCCGACCGCATCATCCTCGGCTCCGAGACCTTCTGCTTCGACGCCTACAAGTTCTGGGAGCTGGCAAAGGCCAATCCCCGGCTGATCGGCGATTTCGTCTGGGCGGGCATCGACTACCTGGGCGAGGTGATGATCGGCTCCTGGGAGTACGCCGACTACGCCAAAAACTTCGACGCCGGGCTCGGCTGGATGAGCGCCGGCAGCGGCCGCATCGACCTGACCGGCAAGCCCCTGGGCGAGGCGCTGTATACCAAGGTCGCCTTCGAGCTTGAGCAGGGCCCCTTTATCGCCGTGCGCCCCCTCTGCCACAAGGGCAGGCACAGCCCCTCCGCCTGGAAGATGACCAACGCCATGCCCTCCTGGAGCTGGCGCGGCTTCGAGGGGAAGAAGGCGACCGTGGAGGTCTATGCCCGCGCCGACAGCGTGGAGCTGCTGCTCAACGGAAAGAGCCTCGGAAAGAAGACGCCGAAAAACAACTGCCTTGTCAAGTTCAGCGTCACCTATGAAAACGGCGTGCTGGAGGCCGTGTCCTACGACCGCAGCGGAAAGGTGCTGGGCCGCGACCGTCTCGAGACCGCCGGGGAGAAGACCGAGCTCCGCCTCGAGGCCGAGGAGAGCCGCGTCCTGCCCGGACGCCTCTGCTTTATCCGCGCGCGCTACACCGACGAAAGCGGCGTCACGAAGCCCTGCGAGCGCGGCATGCTCAAGGCTTCCGTGGAGGGCGGCAAGCTGGAGGCCTTCGGCTCGGGCTGCCCTTTCTATGAGCAGAGCTATCTCGACGAGACCAGCGACACCTATTACGGCGAAGCCCTGCTGATCGTCCGAGCTGGAGAGAGCGGAAAGCTCCACGTCTCCGTCGGCGACGGCAGAAGCAGCGCCGCCGTGGAACTGAACATCGGATAAAGCATAACGACAGAAAACAGCCCCGCCGAGCGATCGGCGGGGCTGTCTTTGTGTGGGCGTCAGGGAGCGTTTGCGGCCGCAGTCCCGGCCCGTCTGCGCCGGGCGAGCAGCAGCAGGCCGCGGGAGGCGGCATAAAAGAGCAGGAGGAGAGTCAGCACGGCGTAAAAGACGCCGATGCGCATGGTCCAGAGACTGCCGTTCCCCCGAACAAAGCCGAACCAGCCGGCCGGGGAGCCGCAGTCCAGAAAGGGGTAGGGGGATTCATTCAGTTAAGGATACAATTAACCAAAACGCACGCTTACGATACTTCCAACTATGATTTTGGAGGTATAACCCATGAAAACGCAGAAATCCTTTTTTGAGCAGAATGGCGGCACTTATACGCAATTTGGCGATGTGCTCCTTCCGGACCTTACCATTGGAGAAGATGGACAGCAACCTGTCGGCAAATATGGCCGGATGCGAAAACGCTATCTGAAAGAGCAGCACCCCCATAATTTATTCGGAGCTGTTGCTGTCCGGAAAACTGTATGCGCATCTGTTGGAGATCGATGAAGCCTGCGAGGCACGTATGGAACTGCTTGTCCTACAAATGGCAAAGCTGGAAGGCGTGACTGAAGCGCTCAAAGCCGACGATCAGATGGAGTGGGTGCGCCGCATGAACAACATCCGCAGCCGGGCGGAAGAGGTCGTTTTGCACGAGCTCGTTACCTGCTGAGGGGGTGCCAAGATGCTGCTTCTGGAAGATCTTTACCTCGGCGATGTCCGCCCCAGCGAGCGCAGCTATAAACGCAACAGTCAGTATGGCAAGGCTCTGGATGAAGTTGTGAGAGCCGGAGATGCCCTAACCAATACGCTCACCGAAAAGCAGAAAGAACTCTTCGAGGACTACATGACCGCCCAGCGGGAGGTCAACGTGCTGACCGATTGCGAGACGTTTATCTACTCTTTCCGTTTAGCGGCCAAGATCATGATCGATGTGCTGACAGAGGGGCAAATGCGGGAAATCTGATATCTTGAAAAAAGCCCGGAGGCGGTGAATGCCTCCGGGCTTTTCCTTGGTATGGCAGCGTATTAAACTGCTATGCGCCGTCTGCATTCACAGCTGTTCTCCGTTCGTTCGAATGATCTCCGCATAGTAGCGAGCGGAATCCTTAATCGTCCGCTTCTGCGTGCGATAGTCCACATGGATCAGGCCGAAGCGCGGGCCGTAGCCGCTGCACCACTCGAAATTGTCCATGATGCTCCAGTGCTGATAGCCAAGCACGGGGATGCCCTCATCCACAGCGCGCCTGACGCCGGAGAGAAAGTCGTGGAGGAAGGTCTTGCGAATCTCGTCATGGACGCAGCCGTCCGGCCCCACCTCGTCGGGGTTGGCCATACCGTTTTCCGTGACCATGACGGGTAGATGGTAGCGCTCCCAGTATTGCCGGATCGTCCAGTAGAGGCACCTGCCGTCGATGACCCAGTCCATCATGGTCTTCGGCAGCTTTTCCGTATCATAGCCCTTTTTGTTCAGCAGCGGGTTGGAGGGCTGATAGACATTGACGCCCACGAAATCCAGCGGCGCGGAGATGATCTTCAGATCCTCTGCGCTGAGCTTCCTTCTCAGCATGGGGCTTGCCTTGCCCAGCGCAATGGGGTCCATATAGAGCGCGTTGCTGCCCTCGCCGACCTGCGTTTCAAAGGACTTTATCGCCGCATCCCGCAGACCCGCCGGGTCCTCGCTGTCGGGGATGTAGGTGGTGGCCGCCATGGCGAGGCCGATCTTCGGCGCGGTTTTGGCGACTTTGCGGATGAGCGTCACGGCCTTGCCGTGGGCGAGCAGCATGTGCCGCAGACAGTTTTTATAGGAGAAGATCGCGTGCTTGAAAGGCGCAAAGCTGCCCATCACATAGCCCATCATGATAAAAACCTGTGGTTCGTTGAAGGTCATCCAGTACCGTACGTCGTCGGATAAGGCCTCCACGACGACCTTGACGTACTCGAGATACCAGTCGATGATCTTCGGGTTCTTCCAGCCGCCCTCCTTATCGGCCCAGACAGGCAGATCCCAGTGATAGAGCGTGCAAAGAGGCTCAATGCCAGCAGCCTTGAGCTCAGCAATCAGATCCTTGTAAAACGCGATGCCCTTAGGATTGACCACGCCCTTTTCAGGCATGATGCGGCACCAGGACACGGAGAAGCGGTAGCTCTTGAGCCCCAGCTCCTTCATCAGCGCCACGTCCTCTTTGTAGCGGTGATAGTGATCGCAGGCCACATGGCAGGTTTCGCCGTTCTTGATGTGCTTGCCGGCCACGTCCCAGATGCTGGGGCATTTGCCGTCCTCCAGCCAGGCGCCCTCAATCTGGGCGGCGGCACTGGCCGCGCCCCACAAAAAATCCTTGGAAAAGCTCATGCTTGACTCCTTTCTGAAAACGGCGGCGGATGGTTCCGCCGCCGTATGCTCTTTATTATCGTTTTAGTTTTCTTCCGCCTTGTGAAGGCTCTCGCGCATCTTGACGCGCACATCGTTGGTAATGGGATAGCGGCGTTCGATCAGGTAAGCGATCACGCCCAGAACGAAGGGAATGAGACCCATGATCACGATGAACCAGTTGAGCATGACCGGCATCTGGCTCAGCTCGCCGACGAAGTCGCCGGTCTCGGAATCGACCACATAACCGATCCCCGCCAGCATGAACCCGACCACGCTGGCTCCGATGGCGTTTTGCGCCTTGGCGAGGAAGCGGTTGATGGCGTTGCAGAGCGCAGAGCGATCCTTCCCGTTTTTGTAGATCTCATAGTCCATGATCTCAATATCGACCGTGGAGCCGGGGATATATCCCATGCCGACCGCTGTGGTCGTAATGGCGGCACAGATCAGAAACAGCCAGGGCATTTTCCCAAGGATACCGAGGATCTGCAGCAGGAACAGAACGCCGCAGGGGATCGCCTGTGCCAGCAGAAGGATCCGCAGGAACTTCATCGGATCGCCGATCTTTTTCATGATCGGTGTTGCGATCAGTGTGCCGCCGACCAGCGGGAGGAACATCAGCATAGAGGCAATGCCGGAATACATCGCGTATTTTCCGTTATCCACCGTACCGGTGGAAAGATCGGCACAGAGGCCCCACTTGATATAATAGAGCATGGTAGCGAAGAGGAAGGTCCAGATAAAGCCGGAGAAGAGTGCGGCAGTGACGTTGATGCGGATAGCGTCATTCTCCTTCAGAAGCTTGAAAATATCCGTGATCTTGACCTGCTCCTCCGCATCCCGCTCTGCGTGATGGCGTTCCCGCACCAGGCTGATGCCAATGAGAGAAATGACAGAGGTAATGAGCAGCAGGCCGATCACCACCAGGCCGAAAGAAGTATGCATATTGCCGATGACATTGTTGACGCCTGTGACCATGGCGATCAGTACGGCGGTGACCATACCGGTCATCATGGAGACGATACGGGGCGCGATCAGCAGCTTGCCGCGCTCGTTCTGATCCAGCGTCAGGGTACGGAAAATCAGGTTCGGGGCGTAGAAAGAGGAACCCATATCGTACAGAAGATAAAAGAAGATGACCCAGATGATGGCGATTACCGGGCTGACGCCCTCGGGAATAAAGAAGAGCGCGCCGACGCCAACGAGCGCCGAGAGGATCGAGAGAATGATGAAGGGCTTGTACTTGCCGTATTTGCCGACCTTGGCCCGGTCCATGATCCAGCCCTCGATGGGGTCGTTGACCGCGTCAAAGATACGGGAGAACAGCAGCACGCTGGAGCCCACGACCGCGCCAAAAGCGCCGAGGCCCGCATAGTCTGTGAGGTAAAGCAGGAAAAACGAGGTCATCAGAGCCGCCGCCATGCCGTCGGTCAGGCCCATGGTCGCGGTTCCGAAGTATTCCCGGAAGCCGACTTTATCCGATTTATTCATGTGAATTCCTCCCCGTTAAAGATTACTGATCTCGGATGATCGCAGTATAGCAGGAAGAAAACTACGTTAATATAAAAAATTCGCCTCAATTTCTATAAATTCGCTTGCTTTTTCAAGAAAGGCTGTTAAACTGAAACTAAAGCGAATTTTTGATAGCGAAAGATCAGATCCTGTATTATTTTAGGAGGGAAGAAACATGGAGGGATTCACCACGGAAGAAAAAATCGTGCTGTTTCGGGAGATGATCTCCTGCTGCCATATGCTGATACTTGCAGACTATGACCCGCTGCTGCATCGCATCGGCTCCAGCACAGACGAGGAAACCACGGCAAACGAGCTGTTCTCGCTCTCCCGAAGCGGATTGCCCCTGGAGAGCTTTCTGGCTGCGGATCGAACGCCGGTTTTGTTTACGAACCGGGTCAACATGATGTGGCTCTGCTGCCCGGAAGGATCAGAGCATGAGCTTTTGTGCGTCCATGTCCTTGGGCCGTTTTTTATGGATGATTATTCTTCCTTTGTCATTGATTCCGGCCTGTCCAATGCCGGAGCATCCCCGACTCTGCGGCAAAGTGCCGCAAAGCTGGTGCGAAAGCTGCCGATTTTAAGCTGGGCGCGCGTTCAGGAATATGCGCTGATGCTGCACTATCTGATCACCGGGGAGAAGATCCGACAGTCTGCGCTGCGTTTTTTCGGCAGAGGTGAGCTCTCGCCTGTAAACGGAAAGGAAATCCCGGTCACAGACACCCACGGCACTTATCTGGCTGAGCAGGAAATGCTGCGCATGGTGCGAGAAGGGAATCTGGAACTGGTGCGCCATATCGACCGCATGGCCGTGACCGGAACAATGGGGCAGCTGGCGCAGGCGGGCGACGCTCTCCGGCAGATGAAAAACGCAGTTCTGGTAAGCGTCACGCTTTTTTCCCGCGCTGCCATCGAAGGGGGCCTTAGTCCCGAGACAGCGTACAAGCTCTGTGACCGGTATTTTCAAAATGTGGAAGCCGCGAAGTCTCTGTCTGAGCTGACGGGTGTTGCCAGTACCATGAACAGGGACTTTGTGGAGCGTGTCCATGCTGTACGCACGCAGAAGCTCTCCAGAGAGATCGAGGCTGCCTGCAGCTATATCGAGCGGCATCTGGAGGAAGAGCTGAGCATCTCCTCTCTCGCCTCCTACGCCGGGTATATGGAGTATTACTTCTCCAAGAAATTCAAGCGGGAGCTGGGTCTGACGCCTGCGGAATATATCCGCAAAAAGCGTCTGGCAAAGGCCGCTCTGCTGTTGCGCTCCACCGATCTGGACGCCCAGCAGATCGCATCCCGGCTGCAGTTTTGCTCCCAGAGTTATTTTACAGATTGTTTCCGGAAGGAATACGGCATATCTCCAACCAAATACCGAAAGGAAGGAAAAGCATGATGGGCGTATTGATCAATCCCCTGAACATTCCCTATCAGTTCCAGCACTACAATAAGCAGGCCTCCCGCGAGTCGGCCGACCCCACGCTGATCTATTTCAAGGGGCGCTACTATCTCTTCGCCTCTATGTCCGGCGGCTTTTACTACTCCGACGACATGCTCCATTGGGACTGGCATGAAAACCGGGAGCTGACGCCCTTCCGCTACGCGCCGGATGTGCGCCAGGTAGGCGACTGGCTCATTTTCTCTTCTTCCGACCGGGACCCCAGCGCCATCTATCGCAGCAAGGATCCTCTGAGCGACGATTTTGAAAAGCTCAGCGAACCCTTTCCGTTTTGGGATCCGAACACCTTCCAGGACGATGACGGGCGGGTTTATTTCTACTGGGGTTGCGCCAACACCACACCCATCTACGGCCAGAAATTCGACCCGGAAACGATGACGCCCGTCGGAGAGAAGAAGGAGCTGATCTTCGGCAACTCCGCCGAGCACGGCTGGGAGCGGCCAGACTATCCCGGAAGGCCGAAGGAACAGGGCAAGGAAGGACTCGCCATGCGGCTCTATCGCCTGGCCATGCACCTCAGTGGCTCGGACAAGAAGCCCTTCATCGAGGGTGCGTTCATGAACAAATGGGACGGCAGGTATTATCTGCAATACGCCGCACCCGGCACAGAGCTGGCTACCTACGGGGACGGGGTGTACGTGGGCGATTCGCCGCTGGGACCCTTTACCTATCAGGCGCACAATCCCTTCTCCTCCAAGCCCGGCGGCTTCATCACTGGAGCCGGGCACGGTTCCACCATAGAAGATGCGTACGGCAATCTCTGGCACGCCTCCACCATGCGCATCTCCGTGAACGCAAACTTTGAGCGCCGCCTGGGCCTGTTCCCGGCGGGCCTGGACAGCGACGGGATCCTGTTCTGCAATCAGAACTTCGCGGATTATCCGCTGGAGATCCCCGAGGGAAAGTTCGATCCGCAGAGCATCAAGCCCAAGTGGATGCTGCTGTCTTACAAAAAACGCGCCGTGGCCTCGTCGTATCGTGAGGGACATGAGCCGGGCATGGCGCTGGATGAGGACATCCGTTCCTGCTGGTGTGCCAAGGGCAGCGCCGGAGAGTGGTATCGGCTGGATCTTGGCGATGTGTATGCGGCGCACGGCATTCAGCTTGACTTTGCCGACGTAGACGTGCCCATGCTGGAGGTGGACAAATCTCTGCGCTCCAACGTCTACACCTCCAATCGCTACATCGACCCCAATCCCACGCTGCGCACCCGGTATCTGCTGGAGGGGAGTGCGGACGGCAGCGAGTGGTTTGTGCTCTCCGATAAACGCAGCGCCGAAACGAATCTGCCGCATGATTATCTGGAGCTTGACGGCGTGAAGCTGCGCTATGTGCGTGTCACGGCCGAAAAGTTGCCTTACGATGAGCCTTTTGCGCTCTCCGGCCTGCGGGTGTTCGGGCTTGGCAACTGCGCCGCGCCTGAGGCGGTAGCGGCTTTTGACGCTTCGCGTCCGGATGCTATGACCGCAAAACTCAGCTGGAAAGCCGCTGATCGTGCCATTGGTTATAACGTTCGTTACGGGATATCGCCGGACAAGCTTTATTCCAGCCACATGGTCTGCGGGCGGACGGAGGTACTGCTCACGATGCTCAACGCAGGACAAAGCTATTACGCCGCCGTGGACGCTTTCGGCGAGGGCGGCGTGACGGAAGGCCCTTGCTTCCCAGTAAAATGAGGACAGGCAGGCGCCGTATTCTGACCGAGCTCAAAACGCAAAAAGATTGCAGCGACATAACTCAGGCATCAGTGACCACAAGAGGAACAACTAAAAAGGAAACACTTTTCAAAGAAATCACGGGCTGTATGGAAACATACAGCCCGCAGTAATGAATATATGGCCTTGGTGTCACCTCTCATGACCATCATGAAATATCACACAAGAATTCTGTACTTTTCAACCTTTCGCACAGGATGATATGACATCTTCGACTTGCGTAGACCCTCGAGGCCAAGATCCTGCTCCCGGTTGACGAACGTGACATGGCTCCATTCGCGCTGGACAAAGCTCTGATTCATGGCAGGATATGTGGTGAAGGTGAAGTAGGCGTGAGTGTTTTATCTTTATTTTAGTATTCTACGTTATTTCCTGCTTTTTAAGCTGTTTCCTTTGAATCCTTCTCAATCTCCCCATGAGAAGGTCAGGAAGAAAGAACATCCATCGCCAATCTTCATATAAGAGCCGACATTCTGCTCGAAAAAGGTTTTGTGCGTGTCCATGGGAATACCTCCAAATCAATATGCGGAAGCACCGTAAGCGTGAGTATTATTTCTTTTTTATAGCTTTAACTTGTATAAACCTTTATCTATTCTTTCCGCTTGGCGGCTAAAAACATGATTGACGTGCTGACAGACGGGCAGATGAGAGATAACAGTTAAAACAACATAGAGCGGCGAACACTTGCGTTTGTTAAGTGTTCGCCGCTTTGCTGTTATGTTGGTATGATTGAAAGGATGAAGGAATGCCTAGGTAAACGATGATTAAATCGGCAAGAGCGGATCCCGAGAAAATTTGTGTTCTGATGATGGCACTTTTTTGCAGGAATACTTTGTGTATTTCAAGAAAAAGTGACGAAATCAGGGCGCAAATTTTCCGGGAGGCGCCGCAGGCGATTTGATCAGCGTTTACCTAGCACTTATTACAGTATATATCGGGGAGAGTGGCTTATTACTTGATCAGGCTCTCCAGCGTTTCGAACAACAGCTCCGGCTGTACGGGCTTCGAGAGATGCGCGTTCAGCCCCGCCTGCATACTGCGCTGCACGTCCTCGTCGAAAGCGTTTGCCGTCAAGGCAATAATGGGGATCGTTTTCGCATCGTCCCGATCCATGGCCCGTATTGTGCGCGTAGCCTCCAGTCCGTCCATTTCGGGCATACGCATATCCATCAGGATCGCGGCATAATAGCCCGCCGGATGTGCGGCAAACAGCTCTACCGCCTTTCTGCCGTTATCGGCGCGGTCGGCCGCCACCTCCCGCATCTGCAGAACCATTTGTATGATTTCCGCATTGACGTCCATATCTTCTGCCAACAGAATGTGACGACCGGCCAGGTCAGCTTTGGCCAGTTGTTCTGCCGAGATGTCCTTCCGTTTCAGAGCGGATTTGAATTCCTCCAAAACGGCGGCTGCGAAGAGCGGCTTGGGCAGAAAGCTGTCCACACCGGCTTGGAGTGCTTCCTCCAGAACATCATCCCAGCGGTAGGCGGTGAGAATGATGATGGCCGACTCGTGCCCGATTTCCGCCCGGATCTGCCGGGTCGTTTCCACGCCGTCCATCTCCGGCATTTTCCAGTCCACAAGGATCAGATTATAAGGCTCCATACGGGCGTGGCGCAGCTTGACCATATCGACAGCCTGTTTCCCCGAGCTTGCCAGTTCCGAGGCGATGCCGGCCTTTTCCAGCACCAGCTGCGCGTGCCGGCAGGCGACCGGATCGTCATCCACGATCAGCACTGTCATTTCTTCGGGATGGACTTCTTCCTGCTCTTGCAGATCCGTTCTTCCGGAATCGGAGAGGGTCACCGTGACAATGAAGGTCGTACCGACGCCTTTTTCACTCTCTACATCGATATGGCCGTTCATCAGCTCCACGATGCTCTTCGAAATAGCCATACCGAGGCCGGTACTGCCATATTTTGTTGTGGTAGAGGAATCCTCCTGGGAGAACGTGTCGAACAGCCGGGGAAGATACTCCTTGCTCATGCCGATACCGGTATCCGAGATCGTAAAGCGCAGCGTGGATTTCCCGTCAAACTGCGCCGCTCTTTCCACCGCCAGCTCCACCTTGCCGCCCGACGGGGTGAACTTGACTGCATTCCCGAGAATATTGATCAGCACCTGCCGCAGCTTCATGTTATCGCCGATGTAGTAATCGTCCACCTCGGAATTGATGCGGCATTGGTACTCCAGACCCTTATCCTGGCATTGACCGCTGAACATGGTGTTGAGCGCTTCCAGCAGCTTCTGGAAGGAAAACTCTTCGTTTTTAAGCACGAGCCGTCCGGATTCAATGCGGGATACATCCAGGATGTCATTGATGAGCCCCAACAGGTGCTCGGCGGAGGCTCCGATCTTCTCCAGATACTCTCTGGTTTTCGGCGGCGTATCCGGGTCGTTCAGGGCAATACTGTCCAGACCGATGATGGCGTTCATGGGTGTGCGGATCTCATGGCTCATGTTGGACAGAAATGCGGTTTTCGCTTTACTGGCCTCCTTCGCAGCCGTCAGCGCATCACTGAGGGCCTGCTGCTGCTCCATGGTGCTGCGGGTATCGGCGTCCACATCCACAAAGCAGGCGCCCACACTGTCGATCTGCTGTTCGTTCTGCTCGCCGGCATGGTGGACACGGGCAAAGCGCACGGTCTCATAGCTTTCTTTCCCGCGGCGCTTTACCATATAGGTATGGGAAATCACCCGCTGCCGTTTCAGCCCCTTCCGGATAGCGTCCGGCTGGATGAAACGCAGGAACTCCTCCCGGTACGGATCCGTTATGTATTGATTGGCATAAGCCGTCACAGAGGCGAGATACGCAAAATGCTCTCCGACTCTAAAGCCGGGCGAATCCAGATCCGCGTGCGCCTGATAGCAGACGCCCGCATCCTTATCCAGTTCCAGATAATATACACTCCAGTAGTCGGCAGCCAGCGCGGTGATCATCCTGTCCTGCTGCTCCCGATGCCGTTCCTCCTCCAGCAGCTTTTCCTGCAGTGCAAGACGGTGCTCCAGCTCCTCCTGCTTTACGCGGTTTGCCGCTTCGGCGGTCTCCTGTTCCAGCATTAGCCTGCTGTTTCGTTTGGTCTGCTGAATAATGAAGCCGAACATCACCAGCATCGCCGCGACGGTCAGGACGGATTGGACGACACTTCGCCTGACGGTTCCTTCTGAGATGGAGCTGATGCGCTCACTGATCACACTCTCCCGAATCAGATAAGTAAGCTGCCAGTCCGTTCCGCGCACCGGAATATAGGTCAGCGTCTCACGAATGCCGTTGAATGTGAAGGAAACAACGCCCTGTGTCCCTGACTGAAATTCCTTCGTAAAGCTTTCGTAGGAATAGGGAGGCTCAAAAACAGCGATTTGCATGGCCTCCAGCAGGTTGTCCTCCATGGCGAGACCGCCGAGCACGGAGTCAGTCAGAGCAATGCCGTCTTCCGTATAGATATTACAGAAGGTGGCGTTGCCGGTGTGGGTCGTCAGAGAGATGCCGGCGAGCATTTCCTGCATATCGATGGCCATAAAGCAGACAGACAGCGTTTTCCCCCGGAAAGGGATACTGACCGGTACTGCGATAACGATGCGCTTGTCCGAACTCTCCGAATGAAAGATGGAGATCTCCGGCTCAGAGAGCGCCCGAAAGTCAAAGCTGTATTCATCAATATTGCTCTGGGTCCCGGTAGAGGTATAGATCAGACCATCCGTATCCACGAAGGCGAACTTGTCCAGATGGTAGAGCCGCTTCATGCGTGTCTGATAAGCCTCCAGATGCGCCTTATCGGTGAGATCCTCTGCAGTCAGCAGATCAACGGCCACGCGGATCGTCTGAATCTTTTCCTGGAGATTATCCTCCACGACCTGTTCCCGGCGTCCCGCCAGCTCGTCCAGATACAGCAGGCTCACAGAACGGACGGCTTCCTCCGTGTCGCGTCGGGCACGGGAACCCATCCACATCGTTCCGGCCACCAGAATGATCGCAAGAACCAGGCTGCCGATGACCGCTATGGTTGCGGTATAATTCTTTCTTCCTGGTTTCATCAGGGATTCGCCCCATTTCCTTTTGCGTTTCGGCATCATGATATTCAGTATAGCACGAAAAAACACATCTGAAAAGGGAAAACGCTTTGTGCGCTTGCCCTGCACAGGAAAATGATTTGCGGGCAATCGGACAGGAACAGAGGCTGCAATTTATAATTTCTCTTAACTTACTTGCCGCCTCTATTTCTTCGTGCTATAATCCTTCCCTGCAGCTAGGCAAAAGCCGTAATTCCTGCAAATAACTCTATGTTTCATGGAAAGGGTACAGTAATGAACAAAAAAATATGTATTCTGCTTCTCTCCTGTGCAATGCTGCTTCTGGCAGCCTGCGGCGCTCCGGCTCAGACGCCGGTTGATCAGCCAAGCGAAGTTCCGCAGCAGCCTGCCGAGGCTTCCTCCGAAGCACTTGACGTCGGGGACGGACAAAACCCTGTTATGAACTTTGTGGGCAAATACCACGCGGAAGACAATATAGAGGCCCTTGTCGAGGCCGAGGGCGCAAACGGCGCGAAAATCACCGTCACCTATGCCGGCAGCCCCTGGTTCCGGAACGAGACGGTGATGAGCGGCGCTTTTGACGCCGAAACGCTTACGGTAGACTTCTCCAATGCGACCCTCACGGAATATACCTATAACAGCCAGGGCGAGGCTGCGGAGCAAAGCGTCAGCTACAGCGACGGAAAGGGCCGCGCGATCTTTCATCCGGAGGACAATACGCTGACGATCATCGACGAGTATCCCTCCGGCGACCTGGAGACCCTCTATTCCTGGGGCCCTGCCGCAGATATGAAGAGCGTCACGGATCCGAATCATTATACCGGTGTAACCGCGATGGATAAGTTTAAGGTTGAAACAGAAGTAGGCTTTGCTGTTCGGACGGCCTATCTGGATGAAAACTGGTATGCGCTGGCCGACATGCTCCGTTATCCCATTGCGATCAACGGCACGGAGCTTGCCGACGCGGACGCTTTTCTGGAGTATATGAAGGACAAGACCGTCCACGAAAGTGATCGGCAGGCCATGATGGACGAAGATTGTCTCGACATGTTTGTCAACGGTCAGGGCATCTGCATGGGCAGCGGTCAGGTATGGCTCAACGACCCGAATTACATGACAGACGCCGAGCCTCAGCTGCAGATCATCGCCATCAGCGGGATCGTTGACCGATAAACCGTTTTTCGAGGGAGCCGGGTGAAGATCCGGCTCCCTTTTCCTGTGGGCGGAAGCCTTGAGGGCGCGAGTTAACAAAATATGGTAGGATTGTTCACAGCTTTTTAGCACTCTCGACTTGACAGTGCTAAAAATGGTGCTATAATCATAATCGAACAGAGGAACGAAGATCGAATAGATGACCTCCATCC
>CAMHMZ010000040.1 GCA_946186375.1 uncultured Clostridia bacterium | reverse complement strand
GGCGGTCTATCTCTTGTTTTCGGTTGCTTGCTTCCTTACCGTACATGAGCATTTTCCCAGGTGTTACTATGCCGCCAGTAACAAGGCTGTTTTTCGCGGCATCCTCAGCGTATTCGGCCTTGGCCGGTACAGCGCGGTCATTGTGTAAATGTGCCGTATCCGGCAACTGCTTCATCTATCGTTATTTTGCCCGTTCCGACAAGATAACCGGCCATCCTCAACTGGATGACCGCGTCATCCGACAGTCCGAAAACTTCCGGCGACAGGATCCGGGATTCCGGAACGGTCCCCAATGCGGCGTACATGCTGTTAAAAGACAGGTCCTTCGTCGGCGATATCAGCCCCTTATTCTGTGCCATCTCGTTCAGTTCCCGCGGCGTGATCAGAAAACGCATAAATTCGTTGGCCATGTCCAGATTTGAACTGTCTTTGTTGACAGAGAACTGCAGATTCGGCATGTCAAGGAAATAAGCACCTTCCTCCGCCATGGGAACGGGGGCAAAGGTGTATGGAAAGGGCTTGGCAATAAATGCCTCAGAACGGCTCTCCCGCTTCTTTGTTCCGGACACGGCGTCACCGGAGCAGAGCATCATGGGTACGTCCCCTTCAAAGAAGCGAAGGATCACGGCGTCATAGTTATTTTCAATCTCCGCACACGCATCAAGGTCTACACAGCCGTCGTTCAGGAACTGCACGAGCTTCTCAAGGGCGGGCCGCATATACTCGCCGGCTGATGCGTCAAGCGCATTGAGCTTTTTAACAGCCTCTTTATCGTGCGCCACTGTTCCACAGAAGTACGGGTAAAGCACCAAGGTAAAAAGTGAAGTCGTCTCCTGCTGGGAGAAGCCCATCATTGGGTTTTCATAGCCCTTTTCACGAAACGCCTCACACACCGCCACCAGTTCCTGATAGCTTGCAGGAACGCTCAGACCCTCTTTTTCAAAAAGACTGTCGTTCACCAGCATGCCGTAGGTGTTTGAGAAAACCGGGACCATCGGAAGCGTACCGTCGTCCGTGTTCAGAATAATATTACTGCGGATGCAGTCCAGATCAAGACCCAGTGCGGGATCGGCCAAGTCTTCGGCATGATCGATAGAAGTCTTATATTGCTCCCGGCCATACATCCAGGAGTAATTGACGTAGATATCAGGGGCGTCGTTTCCGTTCAGGACCATTCCGATCATGTTGTTGTAGTCATCAACCTTCGTAAATACCAGTTCCACATTGGGATAATATTCGTTAAAACGATCAAATTCAGCTTCCAGAGCCTCAAAGTTGTTGTAGCCACCGGCAACGCTGATATGGCAACTGACAGAAGTATCCAGTGCCGGGCGGAACCCATCCTCAGTCCCTGCATCCTGCTTCTCCGAGCCGCATGCAGTCAGGCCCAGGATCATCAGTACTGCCAAAAACATACACATCGTCTTTTTCATCATTATCCTCTCCCTTCCTTGATCCTACGAATCTCCTTGATAACCAGTTTGATATCGACGGGCTTTGCGATATGTCCATTCATGCCGGCCTCCAGGCATTCCGTGACGTTTTCGGAGAAGGCGTCCGCCGTCATGGCGACGATGGGAATGCTGGACGCCCAGGGATTGTCCAGTTTCCGGATGGCCCTGGTGGCATCGAGACCGTTCATCTCCGGCATCTGTATATCCATGAAGATCAGCGCATAGCTGCCCTCCGCCGCCGCGCGCATCCGCTCCACACAGAGGCGGCCGTTTTCCGCCCGATCGGCAGTGATCCCAAACATGGAAAGCATGGCGGAGATGATCTCCCAGTTGATATCGTTATCCTCGGCCACCAGGATGTGCAGCCCCTGCAGATCGGAATAATCATCCTCCGGCTCCTGCGAAACGGACTCTTTCCCGGTCAGATCGTTGATTTTATCATAGAGCGTAGAGCGGAACAGCGGTTTGCTGACGAACCCGTTCGCCCCCGCCGCTTTCGCCCGATCCTCGATGTCCGACCAGTCATAAGCGGAGATCAGCAGGATTGGAATAGTATCGTCCACCTCCGTGCGGATCCGGCGGATCGTCTCAACGCCGTCTACTCCTGACATTTTCCAGTCTACGATGACAACGCCGTAATCCCGCCCGGTAAGATGCCTGTGCTTGACCATTCCGAGCGCTTCCAAACCGTTTGGCGCCGTCTCCACCGAGGCGCCAAGAGACGCCAGAATGTCGGCAGTCGACTGAAGCAGGATCTCATCGTCATCAACGAGCAGCACGTCGATAGGATCAAGCATCATGCCATCCCGCTGCCTGTCAGCTACGGGGATATCCAGTACGACGGTGAAGGTCGTCCCCTTGCCCTGCTCGCTCTGGCAGTCGATCGTGCCGCCAAGCAGATCGACCATCTGCTTTGTAATAGCCAGACCAAGGCCAGTCCCCTGAATGCTGTTGACCCGGCTGTCGATCTGACGGGAAAAAGGCTGATACATGGTCGCCATGAATTCCGGACTCATACCGACGCCCGTATCTGCTACAACATAGCTCAGCCGTATGCAGCCGGGTATGGTGCTTTTTTCCTCGCGCATATCTACCGTGACACGTCCTCCGGGTTCCGTGTACTTGATGGCGTTGGAGAGGATGTTGATATAAATCTGGTTCAGACGGAGCTGATCTGTATACAGATATTCCTTTTCGATTTGATTGATATGGAATCTGAAATCAATATTCTTTTCCTTGATCATCGGCTGTGAGATATTGACAAGGTTCTCAACCGTTTCCACAATGGAGAAGGTCATGGGACTCAATTTCAGCTTTCCGCTTTCTACCTTTGATATATCCAGAATGTCGTTGATCAGCGTCAGCAGATGATTGCTGGCCAGGCTGATTTTCCGAAGGCTTTCACCCGTCGACTCCACATCCCCGAGATTCTTCTCGGCAATCGTCGTAAGGCCTATGATGGCATTCATGGGCGTGCGGATGTCGTGAGACATGGTGGAGAGAAAATCGGTCTTAGCTTTGCTTGCGGATTCAGCCTCCCTTGCTGCGGCCTGAAATCGTTTGTTCAAGTGAAGCATATAGTGCAGGTCAAGCAGGAAAAGAATCAGCAGCCCGGCAGAAACGACTCCTACCAGCCGCCAGTTTTCTGCATCCACATGGAGATCCTTTTCCGGCACGAAACCCAGCAGCGTCCAGCCGGCCGCGGCCGAGACGGGGGTAAAGGCGAGGACGCACTCCTGCCCGTGCGAGTTGAGCATCGAAACGGAGCCCGTCGATGACGTGATCCTCTCGAACAGTTTGTCCGACGATTCAGGATCTGTTGGATTATATGATTTGTAGAATTCAAAAAAACTGGAGTTCTTAAAGCTGTGTCCTTTCAGGATATAATCCCCGTTGGCATCGATCATGGACAGCTCGGCGTTCACCAGTTCCGTCTGCGGGAAAACCCATTTCTGCTCCAGCTCCGAGATGGGAATAACCCGCAGCAGAACAGCTGCCTCGGGAGAATCGCTTTCCAAGTCATTCAGCATAACAAGGTTGCAGAAGGCAAGGGATTGCTCGCCGTTCATCGGATTGGTGTAGGCGCGGGTAATGTTGATTGACTCCCCGATTTCATTGATCCAATCCACGTTCTCCAGGAGAGCTATCTGCTTGTAGGAAACAGTATAGTCATCAGCCGTACCCTGTCTCGGCCGCGTGGAAAGGCCCGTGGAGGTATCGAGAGAAATCAGATGTGCCGAGGCGCTCTCAAGCACATGGGAGGCCCGGATAAACGCCGCGGCCTCTTCCATGGTCATGTGCTCGCTGTTGATATAGTGCGCCCAAACGTCGCAGATCTGCTGCTCACCTTCCAGATAATTCTCCGTCACCTTTTCCATGGTGACCATTGTGCTCTCAAAGTGTTCAATCTGTCTCCGGTAAGAATCGGTGTTTTCAAAGCGGGAGTAGAGAACGACGAAGATCAGTATGGCGGCTATAATGATCACGTTGACAAGAATAACGAAAATCTTTTTCATGAGTGAATGCTCCCTATGGCTTCTTATGTTTGTCATGAATCAGGAACGGGTGTAGCAATATTCTTTGTTATTACCGCCTTGAGAGGCTTCATTGAGGTCTGGCAGTTCTCGTATTTCAACATTTTTTCGGGTGTCGAATACGCATGGCACTGCTGTTCTCTGCGCCATTCTACTTGTTTCAACTGTTCAAATAGGCACCAACAACAAACTATTTTATATTTTATCATAAAAAGAGCTGACACTCCAGTAATTTCTATGATTTTTTACAAGCATCCCCCCGCCTGCGAATTGCTCGGCAGCAAACAACCCAAGGCACCAGACTTGACAAAAGCAGCTTAAGTAAACGCTGATCAAATCGCCTGCGGCGTCTCCCGGAAAAGTTGCGCCCTGATTTCGTCACTTTTTCTTGAAATACACGAAGTATTCCTGCAAAAAAGTGCCATCATCAGAACACAAATTTTCTCGGGATCCGCTCTTGCCGATTGAATCATCGTTACCCTAAACACTAACAGAGGAAAGAAAACAGTTCGCGACTAATGCGGAAAGCTCCGCGTCTCCGTCGGCGACGGCAGAAGCAGCGCCGCCGTGGAACGGAACATCGGATAAAGCATAACGACAGAAAACAGCCCCGCCGAGCGATCGGCGGGGCTGTCTTTGTGTGGGCGTCAGGGAGCGTTTGCGGCCGCAGTCCCGGCCCGTCTGCGCCGGGCGAGCAGCAGCAGGCCGCGGGAGGCGGCATAAAAGAGCAGGAGGAGAGTCAGCACGGCGTAAAAGACGCCGATGCGCATGGTCCAGAGACTGCCGTTCCCCCGAACAAAGCCGAACCAGCCGGCCGGGGAGCCGTAGTCCAGAAAGGGGTAGGGGGCCAGCATGTCCCCGCGCCAGCGCAGGCCGAGCAGCCCCAGGCCGAGGAGAAAGAGAAAGTACACAAAGGGCGGGATGAGAGCGAGCGCGGCGTGCCGCTTTTCATAGGGGTAGGACGCGTCGCTGCGGAAAAAATCAAAAAGGGCCAGGGCTGGAGTGAGAAGATGCAGGCAGAAGTTTGCTCCGTGATCCTGCGCGTAGGCCGCCGGCAGGCCGCCGGGCATCACCGGCCCCAGCACCGTGAGATAGACCAGAAAGGTGACAAAGATGGACACCACCGCGCTGAACTTGAGCCCCGGGAGGGGGCGCGCGGCCGGGAAGAGGAGCTGCAGCAGCACCACGGCGGCGAGAAAGAGATTGGACAGCTGGGTAAAGAAGGTAAAGCCCAGGGGCCAGTGCAGCAGCTGCACGACGGCATACGCGGTGGAGGCGAGGATCAGGAGCTTCGGGAGAAGGAAAGCGGGTCGTTTCATAGGCAGTCACCAGAGTTCATTTTGACGCATCTTATCATATGTCGCTTCGCCCGGCAAGCGGGAGAAAAGCGGGTTTGTGGTTTTTGACCGAAAATGTTTTGCATTTTTGCGCTCTTCTGTTATAATAAGTACAATACAGGCAGCCTCTGGCTGCGGGCAGGTGTGCTTATGTACAGGATCGCTGTGGTGGACGATCTGGCGGAGGAGCGGGAAAGACTGGCAGATTACCTCCGCCGCTTTGCCGCGGAGCGAAAGCTCACGCTGACGGTCGAGCTTTTCGAGGGCGGGGAGAGCTTCCTCTCGGCCTATGACAACAATTACGATATCGTGCTGCTGGACATTGAGATGCAGGGCATCGACGGGATGGAGACCGCGCGCCGTCTGCGGGAGAGGGACGAGAAGGTCTGCCTTCTGTTCGTGACCTATCTGGCCAATTTCGCCGTGCAGGGCTACAGCGTGCACGCGCTGGATTTCCTCGTCAAGCCCGTGGGCTATGAAAACTTCGGCATGAAGCTGGAGCGGGCCGTCACGGCGGCGGAGCGCACGCGGAAAAAGGAGATCTTCATCCAGACCGCCGAGGGCAGCCGCCGCGTCCGGCTCGACGAGCTGACTTACGTGGAGGTCATGAACCACACCCTGCTCTATCACACGAAGGAGGGCGTGCTGAGCGTGCGCGGATCCATCCGCGAATGCGAGGAGCGCCTCGCCCCCTATGATTTTGCTCGCTGCAACAAGAGCTATCTTGTCAACATGAACCATGTGACGGAGATCCGGCGCAGCGAGATCCGCGTGGGCGGGGATCTGCTGCCCATCGGCAGCGCCCGGCGGCAGGACTTCCTGCGCCAGCTTACCGAGTTTATGGGGGAGATCGTGCTATGAACACGCTGGGAGGGCATCTGCTGCGGATCCTGTGCTCCTTCCCGCTGCAGCTGCTGATCGCCATGCACCTCTTCGCCTGGCCCACCTTCAAGCGCCGCAGCTTCTTTTTGCTGCGCGCGCTGTTTTTCGCGCTCCCGGTTTTGATCGGCTTTGAGATGAGCGTGAGCCTCTTCCCGGCGGGCCTTCTCCCGCAGGAGCCGGTGCTCGACCGGGGCCTGCTGCTCATCCCGACGGCCTGGTTTTGCCTCATGCTCCCGTGCTGCTATGTCTGCACGCCGCGGGAGGCGCTGTTTTCCACATCCTGCTCGCTGGCCCTGCAGAACGCCCTGTACAACGTCTTCCGGGTCACCATGTGCGCGGCGGACTTTCCGGAAGTCGGCGGGACGGCCCTGTGGGTCTCCTGGGGGCTGATGCTGCTGCTGTACGGCGCGACGCTGCTGACGTTCTGGAAGTGGATGCTCGACCGCGAGGGGCACACGCTGCCGCGGCACCGTGTGATCCAGAACGCACTTGTCATCTGGCTGTTCGTGATCTTTTTCAACAGCCGCGCCACGGGCTCGGCCTACGAGCCCTACATCTATCTGGCCTACTCTTTCGCGGACGCTCTGGCGCTGGGGATGCAGCACGGGCTGATGCGGGAGACGGATCTGGCTCTGAAAAACGAGATCATCGAGCAGCTGCTGGCCTCTGAGCAGAAAAAGCAGCAGATGAGCGCGGAGAACATCGAGCTCATCAACCGCAAATGCCACGATCTCAAGCACCAGATCGAGGCCCTGCGCCACATCAGCTCCGACGAGGAGCGAAACGCCTACATCCGGCAGGTGGAGAAGGCGGTGATGTTCTACGAGAGCGCCGTGAAGACCGGCAACGAGACCCTGGACCTCATCCTGATGGAAAAGCAGCTCTACTGCAAGGAGCACGGCATCACGCTGACCGGCGTCTGCGACGGCGCGAAGCTGCGCTTTCTGAGCACGACGGATCTCTACGCCCTCTTCGGCAACGCCCTCGAAAACGCCATCGAGAGCGTCAGCGGCGAGGCGCCGGAGAACCGGATCATCAGCTTTCGCTCGGCGGCCCGGGGCGACTTTCTTTCCATCCATTTTGAAAACTATCTGGGACATAAGCTGAACATGCGCGACGGCATGCCGCTGACGACCAAGGATGACCAGAGCTATCATGGCTTCGGCATGCTGAGCATCCGCCACATCGTGGAAAAATACGGCGGCACCATGAGCATCCGCACCGATCAGAACCGCTTTCGGCTGGATATCCTCCTGCCCTGCCCCGAGACGGCGGAGGAGTAAAAAGAGCATAAAAGAAGAACGGAGCCGCGGGAAGCCGCGGCTCCGAGTTGTTTGCGTCAAAAAGCGGGGCGTTTACGCCAAGCGGTGGACGGAATGTGAAGTTTTTGTTACTATAGCATCAGCGCAAAACCGAAAAATACAAGCAAGGAGGACACAATGAAAAGCAAGAAACTTGGTCTCAAGCGCGGGCTTGCGGTCATTCTGGCGTCGCTGTTTGTGCTGTCGCTGTTTGCCGCGAGCGTCGCGCAAACCTGGTCGGGCAAGATCAACGCCTTCCTGGGCACCTCGAGCTACAAAACCGAGAAGAGCGGCGAGAGCACCAGCGACGGCATCTACTTCGAGTCCGAATTCAAGACCCTGAAGGAGGTCATCGACGCCAAGGAAGCCCTGGCGCGCGAAATCTCCCAGGAGGGCACCGTGCTGTTCAAGAATGACGGCGCGCTGCCTCTCAACGCCTCCAGCGACAAGGTGACGATCTGGGGCCTCAACGCCCTCGCTCCCACCTTCGGCGGCCTGATCGGCTCCACCACCTCGGTCAACTACGAGGCCGGCCAGACCACCGTCACCCTCATCGACGCCCTGAAGGATAACGGCGTCGCCCTCAATGAAGATCTGCTCGAGCTGTACAACAGCTCCGACGCGGACGCTTACCGCCGCAAGGCCGCTTTCTTCGGCCAGGAGGTCCCGGGCCACTCCCTGATCCCCGTGTTCTGGCCCATGTTTGAGACGGCCGACAGCTACATGATCGGCGAGCCGCCCGCTGACTTCTACACCCAGAAGGCGCTCGACGCGGCGAAGGACACCACGGCTCTCGTCTTCCTCTCCCGCGACAGCTCCGAGGCTTCGGACTACGCCGTGTCCACCATGAAGGACCCCAACGGCGACAGCTTTGAGCGTCCGATGGCTCTGTCCGACAACGAGAAGGCGCTCATCGAGCTGGCCAAGGCCAACTCCAACGGCAAGGTCGTCGTCGTGATCAACTCCGACGTCACCATGGAGATCGGCGAGCTGAAGAACGACCCGGCCATCTCCGCCATCGTCTGGGCGGGCCTGCCCGGCGCTTACGGCTTCCGCGGCGTGGCGGACGTGCTGACCGGCGCGGTCAACCCCTCCGGCCACATCGCCGATACCTATGCCGCGAATTCCACCTCCGCCCCCGCCATGCAGAACTTCGGCCTCTTCTTCTTTGACGCCCCCGAGGGCGAGCTCGATCCCGGCAACGACAAGGGCAACTGGTACATCATCGAGACCGAGGGCATCTACGTCGGCTACAAGTACTATGAGACCCGTTACGAGGACGCCGTCCTCGGCCAGGGCAACGCCGCCGGCGACGCGGGCGTTTTCGCCTCCAAGGGCGGCTGGGACTACGCCTCCGAGGTCGTCTATCCCTTCGGCTACGGCAAGTCCTACACCACCTTTGAGCAGGAGTTGCAGAGCGTGGACTTCAACATCGGCGGCGAGAGCAAGGCCGTTGTGAAGGTCACCAACACCGGCTCTGTGCCCGGCAAGAGCGTTGTTCAGCTCTACGCCCAGGCCCCGTACATCCAGGGCGGCGTGGAGAAATCCGCGATCCAGCTGGTCGGCTTTGCCAAGACCTCCACGCTGGACGCCGGCGCGAGCGAGACCGTGACGGTCGACTTCGACGCCAAGTATGTCGCCTCCTATGATGAGGACGCCGTCAAGGCCGACGGCACCCAGGGCGCCTGGATCCTCGACGCGGGCGACTACTACTTCGCCATCGGCAACGGCGCGCATGAAGCGCTCAACAACGTCCTGGCCAACAAGCTCGGCAGCGACGAAAATCTTGTGAAGGTCAACGACGACGAAGTCATCAACGCCGACAACTCCAAGAAGATCAGCGTCGGCGCGAAGGACATCGAGACCTATTCCGAGGGCGTGCAGAACCAGCTGCAGGACGGCGACATCCGCAAGCTCCTGCCCGAGCGCGGCGTCGAGTTCATCACCCGTGCCGACTGGAGTAAGGGCTGGGCCCCCGTCTGGGGCATCTCCCCGAGCGATGAGATGCTCAAGAACCTGCACAACCAGGTCTTTGAGCTGACCGAGAACGGCGAGGGTGAAACCTGGGGCCAGAGCAACGGCATGCGTCTGATCGACATGCTGCTCCTGGACGACGACGGCAACTATCTGGGCACCGTCGCGCTGGACGATCCTCTGTGGGATACCCTGCTTGAGAACGTCACCCTCGAGGAGGCCGTCAACTTCATGAAGGGCGCCGGCGGCAACTTCGAGCCTATCAACTCCATCGGATTGCACGTCGTCACCGCGTATGACGGCCCTGTCGGCTTCGTGTCCGACCAGGTCCCGAGCTACACGGCCAACTGGACCGAGTCCGAATCCGGCGAGCCCACCTATGTCGGCCCCAATGACGAGTACGCCACCTGGCAGATGCCCACCATGCCCACCGAGCCCGTCGTGGCCGCCACCTTCAACACGGAGCTGGTGGAGCGCGAGGGCGAGCTCTTCGGCGAAGACTCCCTGTGGTCCAACGCCTGCTCCATCTTCGGGCCGGGCCTGAACAACCACCGCGCGACCTACTGCTCCCGCAACCACGAGTACTACTCCGAGGACTCCATGCTTACCAACATCCTGGGCGTGGCGGCCTGCAAGGGCGGCCAGTCCAAGGGCCTCATGATGGAGCCGAAGCACTTCGCGCTCAACCACCAGGAGGCCAACCGCTCCGGCACCGCCACCTTCATCTCCGAGCAGGGCGCCCGTGAGACCGAGCTCAGAGGCTTCCAGGGCTGCCTGGAGGGCAACTACGCCCAGGGCGTCATGACCGCCTTCAACCGCCTCGGCTGTGTCTACGCCGGCGCGCACCGCGGCCTGCTGACCGGTATCCTCCGCGACGAGTGGGGCTACACCGGCTATGTCGTCACCGACATGATCAACGGCGCCGAGTACATGAACTGGCGTGACGTCACCTTCGCCGGCGGCGGCGGCTGCCTGACGGAGAACGCCTACGAGTCCTCTATCATCGGCGACCCGAACTCTGCGGACAACATGAAGCTCATCGAGAAGGACACCGCCTTCCAGAAGGAGCTCAAGCAGATGCTCAAGTACGACCTCTACACCTTCGCCAACTCCAACACCATGAACGGCGTCACCAGCGACACCCGCGTCGTCCGCGTGCATCCCTGGTGGGAGACTACGCTCCTCGCTGTGAACTGGGTCACCGGCGCGCTGACCGTCGCGGCCTGCGCCTGGTACGTCGTCTCGGCGCTTGGCAAGAAGGAAAAACAGTAAAGGAGGACTGAACCTATGAAGAACAACAAGATCACTCTCGGCTTTGTCCTCACGGCGGTTTCGACCGTGCTCGCCATCGTGTGCGCCTTCCTGTACAAGTCCGTCGTGCAGCAGACCAGCACCACCTACACGCTGCTGATCTTCGCGGCGATCGCCGGTGCGGCCGCGCTCATCCTGGCCTTCGTGCTGGGCAAGGAGATCCCGAACCTGTTTCTCATTGCCCACGCTGTCCTCCTCATGGCGGTGATCGGCGTCTCCATCGCCCCCGTCGTGAACGACATGGGCCTTGTGTTCGCCGGCCTCTATCAGATGGACATCATCAACGCCTACATCACCTTCGCGATCTTTGCCTGCATCGCGTGGCTCGTCTCCGTCGTGGCCTCCTTCCTGGGCGTCACGAAGAAGGAAGCGTAAAACAATCTCCCGGATACGGCGGCAGCGTTTTGCTGCCGCCGTATTTTCAGATGCTTCAAAAGGACGCCCGAACCCGCTTCGGACGCCGTTTTGAAATCTTTGATCGGGGTGTGAACGGATGAAAAAGAACAGCTTTGACCATGTCGGGCTGGGCGTTTTCCTGCTTTTGTGCCTGCTCGGCGCCATCCAGACGGCCAAATATCTCTCCCTCGCCCTCGCGGGCATGGCGCTGACGGCGCTGCTGCTGGAGGCGCTGATGCTGCTGCTGGCCTGGGCGGCCTGGCAGGGGCGGATGCCCTTTTTGCTGCTGGGCGCCGCAGTCGGCGGCTTTGTGCTCAACAGCTTTCTCAATTACGGCGAGACGACGCACTTTGCCGCGCTCTTTCTTGTACAGGGGCTCGTCAGCGCGGCCTGGGCCGTGCTGGGCAGCGCCTGGATGCTCTGGAAAAAAGAAAAGATCGGAAGACTTGCCTGGGCGCCGCTCGTTTTGATGCTGCTGATCGTCGCGGGCGTCGGCTGGGTGTGGAAGACGAACGTCGGCCTTGACCGGGCCTGGGACGGCCACGCCAAGCGCGCCGTCTGGGCCGTGCCCGCGAAATACGATACCGGTGAGATCGCCGAGGCGGGCAGGCTGGAGGAGCTTCTCTACGAGACGAAGGCCTACGCCACGGACGAGCGACCCGTCACCAAGCGCGCGCTCGTGTATCTGCCCTACGGCTACGATGAAAACGAGCGTTACAACATCCTCTATCTCATGCACGGCACCGGGGACGACGAAAATTACTGGCTGCAGACCCACCCCTATAACAAGATCATGCTCGACCGCATGATCGCCCAGGGAGAGATCGAGCCCCTGATCGTCGTGACGCCGACCTTCTACGTGGAGGACGACGGCAAGGATTCGTCTCTCGACATTCTGACCTTCTCCTTCCGGGAAGAGCTGAGGAACGATCTCATGCCCGCCGTGGAGACGAAGTACGCCACCTGGGCGGAGACGGCGGACGACGAGGGCTTTGCCGTCTCGCGCGAGCACCGGGCCTTCGCCGGGCTCTCCCGCGGAGCCGTCACCACGGCAAACTCCGTCCTCTGCGGCAGCCTTGACTGGTTTTCCCGCTTCGGCCTTTTCAGCTCCTTCCGCACGACCGAGGAGCACATCCGCGAGACCATCCAGTCGGAGGAGCAGCGGGAGCTCAGCATCGATTATCTCTACGCCACCACCGGCAACTTCGACTTTGCCACGCCCTATATGGTCCCGGGCTACCGCACGCTCTGCTCGCTGGAGCCGCGGCTCCGGGAGGGCGTCAACACGAGCTTTGATATTTTCCCCATGCGCTATCACTCCATCGGCCACTGGCATCTGTCCCTCTATAACTTCCTGCAGAAGGTGTTTTGACATGGAAAAAGCGAAAAGAAAACCGATCGTGCGCTATATTCTGCTCTCGCTGCTGCTGATCCTGCTCGTTGTGCTGCTCATGAACCGTTACACGGTGCGCCAGGTCTGGTGCAACCTGCTCTCGCCGACGCTGCCGCTGGACGAGTCGACGGACTGGAGCGGCGGCAAAAGCTATGAGCGCCTGGCCTACGCGGCCGACTCCGAGGCGCAGTACGTCGACCTCTACGTGCCGGACGGCGAGGAGAGCGCGCCGCTCTTCGTGCTGATCCACGGCGGCGGCTTCGCCTTCAACGACGCGCAGTCCCGTCAGGCGCAGTTCATGATCCGCTACTTCCGCGACCACGGCTTTGCCTGCGCCAGCGTCAACTATCGCCTGTCCACCGAGGCGGCCTACCCCGCTGCCGTCTGCGACGTCAAGGCCGCCGTGCGCTTTCTCTGCCATAACGCGGCGGACTACGGCATCGACGCGCAGCATGTCGCCGTCTGGGGCGAATCGGCGGGCGGATATCTCGCGGCGATGACCGCGCTCTCCGCGCCGGAGGCCTTCTCTGACACGCTCTGCCTCGGCGAGACGGAGGATACACGCTTCGCGCTGCCCGCCTTCGACGCGTTGGTGGACTATTACGGCTGCATCGACTTTGTTACGCAGCGCGGCAATTTCGCCGAGGAGGGGCTCGTCTCCTGGATCCCGACCGTCGCCAACGGCTGGGCAAACGACGTGCTGGGGGACTATGACAGTCTGGAGGAGCTCTGGCTGCGCAAGGCCTACGCGGACTGGGGCGAGGCGGAGACCGTCGGGGCGAGCCCCCTGCGCCGCGCCGAGCGGCAGGAAAACCGCAACCCCGGGCTGCGCTCGCTGCTCGTGCACGGCGACGCGGACATCACGGTCTCGCAGCTGCAGTCGGTGGAGCTCTATGAGGCGCTGAAGGCTAACGGCGAGGACGTGACGCTGCGCCTCGTACCGAAGTGCAAGCACGCGGACGACCGCCTGTATACCGATGAAATGCTCGGCGAGGTGGAGGCCTTCCTCCGCGCCGCGATGGAAGGCTGAGCGAGGATCAGGAGACAAAGCTTGCCAAAAGGGCTGATCTTGTGTTATGGTATATGCACTCGACGAGGTGAGCGCCGTGCCTTTCGCGCGAGCAGCAAGCTGATCGGGGGCTCTTCAAACAGCGCAAGGTAACCAAACGGCAAAAATCTTTGGAAGAATGATTTTCAGGGTAACGATGATGAAATCGGCAAGAGCGGATCCCGAGAAAATTTGTGTTCTGATGATGGCACTTTTTTGCAGGAATACTTTGTGTATTTCAAGAAAAAGTGACGAAATCAGGGCGCAAATTTTCCGGGAGGCGCCGCAGGCGATTTGATCAGCGTTTACTTAGATAAAAAGAAGGCAGGAAGAAACATGAAGCTGCTGACCGTAACGGTACCCTGCTACAATTCCCAGGACTACATGGAAAAGTGCCTGCAGAGCCTGCTCGCGGGCGGGGAGCGCGTGGAGATCCTCATCATCGACGACGGCTCGAAGGATCGCACCGGCGAGATCGCCGACGCCTGGGCCGCCCGCTATCCCGAGCGGGTGCGCGCCATCCATCAGGAAAACGGCGGACATGGCGAGGGCATCAACCAGGGGCTCCGGAACGCGACGGGAAAGTACTTCAAGACCGTCGACAGCGACGACTGGCTCAGCGCCGACTTCCCCCGCTTTCTCGATGAGCTGGAGGCATGCGACCGGCAGGGCGGCGTGGATCTCTTCGTCACGAATTACCACTACGATCACGCCGACGGCAAGGGCGACCGCTCCATCAATTTCTCCAATGCCCTCCCCGAGGGACGGATCTTCACCTGGGCGGAGACCAGGCCCTTCCGCGTCGACCAGATCCTCATGATCCACGCCTGCACCTTCCGCACGGAGCTTCTGCGTCAGACAGGGCTGGAGATGCCGAAGCACTGCTTCTATGAGGATAACTACATGATCTACGGCAACCTGCAGGCCGTGGAGCGGATGTACTACATGAACGCCGACCTCTACCGCTACTTTATCGGGCGGGAGGGCCAGTCTGTGCAGGAGGACGTGATGAAGCGGCGCTACACGCACCAGCTGCGGGCGACGCAGCTGTGCTTCGAGGCCTTCCATCTCGACGACATCGCCGACCGGCGCAAGCAGGCCTACCTGCGGCATGAGATGTTCATCATGTTCGGCATTTCGATCCTCTACGCCCGGCTCAACCGGACGGAGGAGGCCGACAGGGAGCTCGAAAAGCTCTGGGAAAACTGCCGCCGCTTCGACTGGAAGTGGGCCGAGCATTTCCGCCGCCGCACGATCCTGAAATTCATCTGCATCCCGGGCGAGCACGGCTCGGCCTTTGTGGAGTTCATCTACCGGCTGGCCCACTGCGTCGTACGCTTCAATTAAACAGGAAGAGGGTCTGTGAAAAGCTTTTCACAGACCCTCTTCCTGTTAGGTTTCAGAAATCAGTTTTCAGTTTTCAGGACTGCACGATGGAGCTTCGCGGCGAGGTCGTTGAGCTCCTCCGGCTGCAGCTTCAAAACGGCCCGATCGAAGGTGAAAAGGCCGTTCGTCTCGTCCTCCACGTCGGACACCTGCGTGTAGACCGCGCCGCAGAGGCCCTGTTCGGCCAGCGGGATCAGCGAGGCGTACAGCTTCCGCAGCTCCCGCACGAAGTCCTCCCGGCGTTCATACTTGCGGTAGCCGTAGGTCTTTTCAAGGTTGAAGCTGTGCGCGGGCAGTTTCCAGACAAAGCCGCCGAACTCAGACAAAAGCTGCGGCCGCGCCTCCCTGCCGAGGTGCAGCGGGTCGAAATAGATGTGCAGGCTGTCCACGTCGCTCTCCTTCTGGTGGAACCAGCCGGAGGTGCTGTCGATCCAGCGGCTGCCATCGAGCTCCTTGAGACGCCGGTAGGCCTCGTCCGCGCAGAACTGGCCCCAGCCCTCGTTGAAGATCGTCCAGAGGCAGATACAGGGGTGGTTTTGCAAAAGCCGCGCAGTCTCCTCCATGCTCTCAAGGAAGATGCGCCGCGTCTCCGGGTCGGGGTTGAGCCGCCTGTCCCGGCGCTTCTGGAAATGCAGCGTGGGCAGCACGGTGTCGCGGATGTAGCGGTAGCCGCCGTTGTTGACCATGTCCTGAAATACGAGCATCCCGAGCCGGTCGCAGTCGTAATAAAACTGCTCCGGCTCGATCTTGATGTGCTTTCTGAGCGTGTTGAAGCCCAGGGACTTCATGGCGAGGATGTCCTTTTCGAAGGCCTCCGGCCCCGCGGGCGTGTACAGGCCGTCGCTCCAGTAGCCCTGATCCAGCAGGGCGTTGAAAAAGTACGGTTTGCCGTTGAGACAGAGCCGAGGCACGCCGCCGAAGGTCTCGGTCGTCAGCGTGCGCAGCGCGAAATAGGAGCTTACGCGGTCCTCGCCGCTCGTGAGCGTAAAGCGGTAGAGCTGCGGGTCCTCCGGGCTCCACAGCCGGGGAGAGGGCAGCGTGATGCGGACGCGGCCGTCCCGCAGCGGATAGCTTCGCCCCTCCAGCTCCACGCAGCCGTCGCGCACGCCCTCGGCCTCGATCTCGACCCAGTCGCGCCCGCAATCGATGTGCAGGGCGCGGACGTATGCCTCCGGCACCGGCTCGAGCCACACGGTCTGCCAGATCCCGGAGCAGGGCGTATACCACATGCCGCCGCGCTTGAGGCTCTGCTTGCCCCAGGGCCAGCGGCGGTCGAGGTCGTTGACGACGCGCACGTGCAGCTCGTTTTCTCCTTGCCGCAGCGCCCCGGTGACATCGACGGAGAAGGGGAGATAGCCGTTTTCGTGGCGGCAGAGCTCTATGCCGTTGACAAAGACGACAGCCTCGCGCATCACGGCGCCGAAATGCAGCAGCACGCGCTTTCCCTGCCAGCCTGCGGGAACGGAGAAGCTGCGGCGGTAGTCCAAGCTGGCCCCGACCGCCGGCGGCTCCGACAGGCCGCTCAGCAGGCTTTCGGCACAGAAGGGGACGCGGATCTCCGCCGAGAACGACCGGTCATGGCCTTTGACCACCGTGAGCTCCCAGCTCCCGTTCAGGCACAGCCAGTCCTCGCGTCTGAGCTGCGGACGCGGATAGCGCTCCCAGGGAATTTCGGGCACGCTCCGCCCTTCGGCCGTATAGAGCTTTTGCATCGCTTTCCCTCCGATCCGACTTTTTCTTCAGTATAAACCATAGGAGCAGCCCCGTCAAAGAAAAAAGGGAAGCGGTATCGAAATACCGCTTCCCTGCAGGAAAACTGTGTTGTGTGAGCTTACTTGAGCTCGACGGTGGCACCGACAGCCTCGAGCTGAGCCTTGAGAGCCTCGGCGTCTTCCTTGGAGATGCCTTCCTTGATCTTGGCGGGGACACCCTCGACCAGACCCTTGGCCTCGGCCAGGCCCAGACCGGTGATGGCGCGGACTTCCTTGATGACCTTGATCTTCTCGGCGCCGAAAGAGGTCATGACGACGTCGAACTCGGTCTTCTCCTCGACGACGGGGCCAGCAGCGGCACCGGCGGCGGGGGCGGCGACAGCGGCGGCGGAGACGCCGAAGGTCTCCTCCAGAGCATGGACGAGCTCGCTGAGCTCGAGGACGGACAGAGCCTTGATCTCTTCGATCATGGCAGCGATTTTTTCACTCATTGTAATTTCCTCCAGTTAAGATTTTGGGGTGCGGTGATTATTCCGCAGCTTCGGCAGCGGGGGACTCGACAGAGCCGCCCTTCTGCTCGAGGATCTGGCCGAGACAGACGGCCAGGCCGGTGATGGGTGCGATCATGGTGCCCAGGACCTTTGCGTACAGCGCGTCCTTGGAAGGCAGCGCCGCGATCTCGGCGATCTCGCTCTCGTTCAGCACCTTGCCCTCCATGAAGGCGGCCTTGATGTTGAAGCGATCGCCCAGCTTCTTGCTGGTCTCGCTGAGGATACGGAAAGGAGCGATGGGATCCTGCTCGGCGGTGGCCAGAGAAGTCGTGCCGTTGAGGACGGCGTCGAGCTCGTTCAGGCCGAGATTGTCCAGAGCTCTCCGGACCAGGGTGTTCTTGACGACCGTGTAGTCGACGCTCTCCTTGCGCAGCTCGGTACGGAGGGCGGTGTCCTCGGCTACGGTGATGCCCTTGTAGTCGACCAGGAGGCCGGAACCCGCGTTCTTGATGCGCTCGGCGAGTGCGGCGACGACCGCCTGCTTTTCGCTGAGAACCTTTGCGTTCGGCATGTGTGTTTTTCACCTCCACACAAATGAGATCTGCGCCCATAAAGAAAACCCCTGCGTCAGAAAGACACAGGGGCACAAAAACAAAATCAGAAAACCTTGTTGATGTCCTCGGCAGGATTTACGGTCGCAGACCACCTGCTGTCTTTGGAGCGCTCAACTAATATACCGAAAAAGCGCCCGCTTGTCAAGGCTTTTTTTCATCTTCCGACGGCTTTTTTCCGCGCATGGCGGCTAACAGCGCCGGGGAGGCGCCGAGCGCGCGGATCATGAGCGTCTGCACGGCGGTCATGATGAAAAACTGCGGCACGCGCGAGGCCAGCAGCACCTCGAGCGAGGCGTGGAAGAAGATCACGATCTGCGCCGTGTTGAGGATGAGCGTCACGAGCAGGCAGTTCAGAAAGGCGGCGAGAAAGGCGTTTGCCCATCGCACCGGGCGGCGGTAGAGACACAGGCCGAACAAGAGCCCCGTCAGCGCGGCCGTCAGCGTGAAGCCCGGGAAATAGGCCCCCGTGGGGAAGAGGAGCGAGCCGACGAGATCGCCGAGCCCGGCGGTCAGCGCGGCCCAGGCCGGCCCGTACAGCATCGCCGAGACCGCGACGGCCGCAAAGCCGAAGCCCATCTTGACAAGCGGCGTGTTGAGCGCCAGGAGCCTTGTGAAGATCACGTCGAAGGCGATCAGCAGCGCTGAGACGGTCAGCTGCTGCAGCGAGACGCCCGTATTTTTCTTTTCCATAAAAAAATCACTCCTTCCCGTTGACACCGGGAAAGAGCGCTCTTGCCCCGTGACAGCGGACGCGGGAGGCCATCGCAGCATTGCGCTTTCGTCCGGCGGCGACATCCCATCTGCCGGCACTTGACGCGGTCTCCCTACTCTGTCGATTGGATACGATGAATATAGCACAGGCCCGCCGCTTTGACAAGCCATAATTTCACAAAAAACGCCCAATATTTGAGGGAGGGGTAAACTGCAAAACAAACAAAAATGCCCCATCCTGTTTAGTCGAACTCTGAGGGGATAGCTTTTTTCAGCGCCCATATAGAATGATGCTCCTTGGTGAATCAGATCAAAGGATCCACCAAGGAGCATTCTCTTACTTCATAAAACTGTTATCTGGAGATCGGCATCATCGGATAGCTGGTATAAGAAAGAGTAGATGACGCTTGCTTGGTTTCTGCTAAACGAAGTCCTTGTCAAGGATGAGAATTCAGAAACGTCGAGATCGACACGATTGGAACCACTGATTTCTATATCCGCATCCTCCTTGAAACAGAACTGGAAATGCCCATTGTTAAATAGACGAGGTTTTTTCAGCACGATTTCATTGATAGCTTCTACAGAAAAGCTGGAACGAAAAGCCCCGGAGCCGTTCTTCATCTGCGTCACTTTTGACATATGTACATTTCCGTCTAAGATACTAAACGAAGCATTCCCAACATCAAATTTGGGAAATGGCCGAATACATATTTGTTCTTCCCCGCTCTCGTCGATAGAGTCAATGGGCATATCCTCATCGTTATTATCTGTTTCAGATTCGCTCTCCTGTATATTGCTTGGCTTCGGTTCATCTTCCGGTTCAGGTTGAATTTCTGTCTCGGGGTGCTCTAACAATGCTTTAAGCTGCTCCCATCCTTCACGATCAATGAGAACGGTACGCGGTTTCGCTCCTTCATATGGGCCAACAATACCAAGCTCTTCCATTTGATCAACCACGCGTGCAGCGCGAGAGTAGCCAAGCTTCACCATTCTCTGCAGCATTGAAACAGAACAGGAGCCCATTTCTATAACCGCTTCAACAGCTGGATAGAGATATTCGTCATAGTCGCCATCTGTTTCTGCCTGTTTTGTCTCGTTTTGTACTTGACTGCCTCGTTGAGAAAAAGCATCGTATCTGCTATGGAATGCTTCAGGAAGATTGTCGGAGAAAGTGTTATCATCCTTGTGGTACTTGGACTTGATAGCCGAAATCGTTTCGTGGAGTTCGTCCTCATTCATATACGAAGCCCGGCATTTCTGAACCGAACTATACGTCTTGAAAATCATCTCGCCGGGCGATTCCAAGCCCAGAGCGGTATTTTGGTCGAGAACAAGACGAGAGTCTGCTTTATTTGCTACAGCAAAACAAGCCCTACATGGAAATCCTGACAAAACGTCCTTTTTAAGAAGTTTCGCAGAAGGCGTCGAGGTTGCGACGATGAGGTGCACGCCGGCTTGGCGCCCATTCGTCAAGATTTGCTTGATTGTATCAATGATTGAACTGTCGCCAAATCTGATGAGGTCATAGTAGTCATCGATAGCGATATAAATGTGCGGCAAACGATTTTCGCTACGCTTATTATAGCCTTCTAGATCTATGGCGCTTACTTCTGAGAATAATCTCAGTCGATACATAATCTCTATTAGAGACCATTGTAAAGCGCCAGAGAAATGTGTTTGATCGTATACAACCGGCACAAACATATGCGGTTCATCTTTGAACAGCATATAATCAGAGAGTTTCGAGCTATAAACAATGAATCGCACCTCTTCTGGTGAATTGGAAGATGCCATCATAGCGAGTATGGTTTCTATAAACGCTGTTTTTCCAGAACCAGAGTACCCCGCGACTAACATGTGGGGAATAAGCGCCATGTTTTGAACGATAGGATTGCCCTGAACATCTTTTCCAAACGCAATAGATAGATTTCCAACATTGGGCGTATTGGATTCTCTCGGTGCATCTTCACCGATTTGTTCATTATGAACTCCAAGAGCGTCGGTTGTTTTCTGATTGCCGGACTGCACGACAGTCTCATTTCCAATTATTTCAGTATTCATGTTTTTCTCCTGAACAATGAATGATGAGCCAAGCGTCGATCATATTTTACTGAATTTGTATAGACAAATCAAGCCATACCAGCGAAGGAACAGTCACGATAGCAACGCAGCAATATCCACCCAGGCCGCATCCGGCACTACAAGAACTCCTCCCTCTGCTTTGCGACGTTTCACGAGCAGGCAGTACACCACCGGACCATCCTTACTGCATAGGTGTGCATTGTCTTCAAGGAACTGTCGGTCTGCCAACATATCGGTGATGAAGTTTTCGTAGTCATTGCCCGTGAGAGTGACCGTTTTCACGACCGCGTATTCTCTTTCGGCTTCGATCGGATGTGGACAAACCAAACCCTCGATCCGGCGCGGTCTTTCAATGAAATAAGCAAATCCATGTTCTGACATCCTTTTCGCCCCCTACGGTTTTAAGTATATACATAATAACGTAGCTACGCAAGCGCGAAAGCTCATTTTATGATGAGCATGGGGGCGATGCTGATGATCTCTTATGAGCCTTTTTTCAAGACGCTCAAAGCACGTGGCGTAACATCATATCGGCTCGGAAAGATGGGGTTTCCTATGACAACATACTATTCCATCAAACGAGGACGGCATATCTCGACACAAACGATCGATGCGCTTTGTGAACTGCTTGAATGCAATGTAGAAGATATCTTGGAGCATAAACCAAATACAGAAAAGTAATGGGCGCAAAGAAACAATTCCTCTGCGTCCATGTTTTATCCATCCTTACTTTTGCCCGCTAAACCCGTATTCTGTCAGACGAAAAAACAACCCGTGGTTCCGCCTTTTCTTTACAAGAAGGTGGAACCACGGGTTATAATATTTATTTAGCTTTCTCTCAAATCCCCGTCACATATTTGACGCCCTTACAAAAAACGCCCCCGGTTTCCCGGAGGCGTTTTGAGCATTCAGTGGTGCACAGGGGCTTACTTGCCCATGTTCATCTGAGCGGCGACCTCGGCGGCGAAGTCCTCCTGCTTCTTCTCGATGCCCTCACCCTTGACGAAGTGGATGGCGTCGACGAACTTCACGGAGCCGCCCAGCTTCTTGGCGGCGTCGGCGATGTAGCCCTCAACGGAGCCCTGGAAGAGGTCGGAGCGGACGAAGTCCTGCTGCAGCAGGCAGTTCTCCTTGTAGAAGGCGTTGATCTTGCCGGCGGCGATCTTCTCCTTGATGGCGGCGGGCTTCGCGGCCATCTTCGGATCGTTGTCCATCAGAGCCACCTGGACCTCGAGCTCATGGTCGATGTCGGCCTGGGGAACGAGGGACTTGTCCCAGTACTTGGGGTTCATGGCAGCGATCTGCATGGCGACGTTCTTGCCGATCTCGGTGGCGTCGATGTCGCCCTCGACGGCCAGGTTCACCAGCACGCCGTGGGTGCCGCCGGCGTGGACGTAAGCGACGTTCACGGGCTTGTCGAAGCGGGCGAAGCGGCGGATCTGCAGGTTCTCGCCGATGCTCATGACCTTCTCGGGGATGACTTCGGCGACGGTGTGCTCACTGCCGGGGTACTTGCAGTTCATGAGGGCGTCGACGTCGGCGGGAGCGGAGCTCATCACGACGTGGGCGATGTCCTTGACGAACTGAACGAAGGCCTCGCTCTTGGCGCAGAAGTCGGTCTCGCAGTTGACCTCGACCACGACGCCGGTGCCGCACTTGGGGCAGACGTAGGCATAAGCCATGCCCTCGGCCGCGATGCGTCCGGCCTTCTTGGCGGCCTTGGCCAGGCCCTTTTCACGCAGCCAGTCGACTGCCTTTTCCATATCGCCGTCGGTGGCCTGGAGAGCCTTCTTGCAGTCCATCATGCCGACGTTGGTCATCTCACGCAGAGTCTTGACGTCCTGAGCGGTAAAAGCCATTTGTATTTTCCTCCTGTATTTAGTCTTTGCAAAAAGGGGCGCAAGGTTACGCCCCTTTTCCGTGTTTACGAAATTACTCCTCGACGGGAGCCTCGGCCTCGGCCTCAGCCTCGGCGTCCTCACCCTGACGGCCTTCCTGCACGGCGTTGGCCATGGTGGAGGCGATCAGACGGATGGCGCGGATGGCGTCGTCGTTGGCGGGGATCACGTAGTCGACCTCGTCGGGATCGCAGTTGGTGTCGACGATGGCGACGATGGGGATGTGCAGCTTGCGGGCCTCGGCGATGGCGTTGTGCTCCTTGCGGGGGTCGACAACGAACATGGCGCTCGGGAGCTTCTTCATCTCCTTGACGCCGCCGAGATACTTCTCGAGCTTCTCCATCTCGCCCAGGTGCTTCATGACTTCCTTCTTGGGCAGCATGTCGAAGGTGCCGTCTTCCTGCATCTTCTTGAGCTGAGCCAGACGGTCGACGCGGGTGCGCATGGTCTTGAAGTTGGTGAGCATACCGCCGAGCCAGCGGGCGTTGACAAAGTACATGCCGACGCGGGAGGCTTCCTCGCGGATGGCGTCGGTGGCCTGCTTCTTGGTGCCGACGAACAGGATGGTGCCGCCGTTGGCGCTCAGGTCGCGGACGAAGTTATAGGCCTCTTCCAGCTTCTTGACGGTCTTCTGCAGATCGATGATGTAGATGCCGTTACGCTCGCAGTAGATGTATTCGGCCATCTTGGGGTTCCAGCGGCGGGTCTGGTGTCCGAAGTGGACGCCGGCTTCCAGCAGCTGCTTCATGGATACGACTGACATTTCTTTTCCTCCAAATTTTTTGTTATTTCCTCCGGAGACCTCCACCCCTCCGCCAAGCCTTGCGGCCACATGACGAAGAGTCCGCCTCCGTGCGAAATGCCTTGACAGTATAGCAGAATTGTTTCCACTTTGCAAGAGTTTTTCCCGCTTTTTGCAAAAGAATTCTCAAAAAAAAGAATATAAGAATTATTTCAAATTTTCAATTTACAAATTGCTGGAAGAGGTATAAAATGAACTTATGAATAATTATACAGGGAGGGATCCGCTTTGATCGATCAGAGCTTCATCGAGGTATATGACAAATTCAAGCTGCATTTTTACCGGCGCGTGTTCGATCTCGTGCGGGAGCGGGACGGCTCGCTGTCGGCCATGGAGGCCTTCTCTCTGGGCGTCATCGACATGCTCGACAAGCCCACGGTCGGCCAGTTCGCCACGTTTCTGAGCATCTCCCAGTCCAACGCCACCTACAAGGTCAACAGCCTCATCAAGAAGGGCTATCTGGAGCGCCAGAACTCCACGACCGACCGGCGCGAGTATCACCTGGTGCTGACGGAGAAGTTCTATACCTATATGGGGCTCCTCTCGAGCTACGAGCACACGGTCATGGAGCGCATCCGCGAGCGCTTTCCCGAGCAGGACGTGCAGAAGTTCGACGAGATGCTGACGGTCATCTCGAAGGAACTGATGCCGGAGTGCAGCATCTGAAGGAAATAGCCGAAAACCGGCTGTGAGAAACGCAGTTTTTTCGCAGCCGGTTTTTTATCGCCGCAGCTTTACAAAGCCGCCCGGAAAGGGTACAATATCCTTATCCAACCAAAGAGAGAGGAAGAACGCATATGCAGCTCAAGCTCAACATCAGGCGCACCGCGCTCATCGGCTTTGCCTTCTTCGGCATCCTGCTCCTCTGGCAGGTTTACGACTCCTGGTGCCCAACCTTTCTGACCGATATCTTCGCCCGCAACATCTACGAGATGACCTCGGCCGAGCTCAAGGCCAGCGACCCGGCGAAGATCCTGAACGTGCAGTGGATCGTCGGCATCATCATGGCCTGCGACAACCTCGCCGCGCTCATCCTGCTGCCGATCTTCGGCAATCTCTCGGACAAGACGAAAACGCCCATCGGCAAGCGCATGCCCTATATCCTCGTCGGCACCTTCGTCGCGGCCGTGGCCTTTCCCTTCATCCCGCTCTTCTTCCATTATAACAACATCGCCGGCATGGTCGCCATGATGGTCATCGTCCTCATCTTCATGATGATGTACCGCAACCCGGCCGTCGCCCTCATGCCGGACATCACGCCCAAGCCCCTGCGCGCCAAGGCCAACGGCATCATCAACATCATGGGCTACTTCGGCGGCGCCTTCGCCA
>CAMHMZ010000039.1 GCA_946186375.1 uncultured Clostridia bacterium | reverse complement strand
AAAACCGGAGATTTGTGGCTGGCTTTCCACAATCTCTCGGTTTCCTTTGCTCTCCAGAACAGAAAGAGGGACCGCTGCAAAACTCTCATTTTGCAACGGTCCCTTTGTATTCTCGTCAGATCAGGCGAGGCGGATCTCGCGGCAGCTGCCGGCGCCGAAGGTCTTCTCCATGCCCTCGCGGTAGGTCTCGAAATAATCGGCGGGCATCAGCGCCTGCACGCAGCCGGCAAAGCCGCCGCCGTGCACGCGCCAGGCGCCCTTGCCCTCAAGGAGCTTCGCGCTCAGCTCAAGCCCCTCCTGGAGCTTGGTGTCGCCGGTGGCGCTGGTGACGATGTTGTTCAGAAGCTGCTCGGAGGAGCGGCCGGACTCGTTCATGAGGCGCATGTAGGCCTCGCCGTCGCCGCGCTTGAGGGCGTCGCGCATCTTGGGCACGCGCTCGTTCTCCGCGAAGAAATGCATGGCGCGGCGGATGGGGCGGTCGGACTCGGAATAGCCGCGGGCCTTGAAGGCCTCATAGTCCACGTCGGCCAGCACGCCCTTGTCAAAGAGGTTGGCCACATAGACCATGTCCGCCGGGATGCGGGCATAGGAGGTGTCGAGCCCGGCGTGGCTGCCGCCCGTGTCGGTCAGGCAGAGCTTGAGCCCCATGGAGCCGAAATCCGCCACGATCGGCTCGATCTCGTTGGTTTTGAAGTCGACGTAGACCGTGTGGCCCAGAGAGCAGGCCAGCTGGTCCATGAGCCCGCAGGGCTTGCCAAAATGGCGGTTCTCCGCCATCTGCGCGGCGCGGGCGATCACGACGGGGTTGATGCGTCCGTCGTTATACAGCTCATTCAGGATACGGCCGATCATGACGGAGAAGGCCGCCGAGGAGCTCAGCCCGGAGCCCGCGGGCAGCGTGCTGCGCAGCTCGGCGTCGAAGCCGCCGACGCCGAGGCCCAACTCCGAGAAGGCCGCGGCCACGCCGCGCACCAGAGATTTGGAGGAGCCGAACTCCGTCGGCCGGACCTCGAGCTGCTTGAGACTGACCTCAAAGGGATCGTAGCCCGCGGAATGGATGCGGATCACCTGCTCGTCGTTCGTCGTGCATTTGGCATACAGGCCCAGGTCCACGCCGGAGGCGAGGATGCGGCCCTTCTGATGATCGGTATGGTTGCCGGCCAGCTCGGTGCGGCCGGGAGTAAAGATCTCTTTCTTCATAACGCGCCTTCCTGTCGTTATTTCCCGCTGTTTCCCAGCATGAAAGCAGCTTCGGATACCCTTTTAGCTTACTCTAAATGGAAGGCAAAGTCAACGCAAAAGTTGGGCCCGCGCCGTAAAAAAGCGGGCGGCGCCGGGTCAGCCGCGGCCGATATTCAGGCAGCCGATGTTGTAGTCGGGATCGTATACCGCTTCCTCCTCCAGGACGCGGACCTCCAGGTTCTGCGCGATCCTTTCCATCGTCTCCATGTCGAGGCAGCCGCCGACACGGATCATATAGCCGTGCTCGGGATGGAAGAGGAGCACATAGTTGTCGTCGCCCCACAGGGGGTTGTGGTTGACGAGCTTTGTGACCTCGTATTCGCCCCAGGTCGTCTCCTCCAGGATGTCGCTCTGATACATGAGCACCAGCTGAAAATCCGGGTGCGCGTAGAAGATCTCGATATTGTAGGGGATCTGGACGGCGTCGTTTTCGCCGTAGTTCCAGTAATAGCTGTACCAGCCGTCCTCGCCGAAGCCGGAGCCCTCCATCGGCAGCCAGCCGGGACGGAAGACCACCGCATGGGGCGCTGCCTGGCAGTCGTAGGTGAAGGTCAGGTTCGTATCGGAATAGTCCATGTCCTGCACGTCGACGATGTGGCCCTCGCTGTCCCGCTCGATCCACTGTCCGTGCACGGTGACGTCTTCCGGGATGCGGTTTTTATGCAGCTCAAAGAGGCCCAGCCCATAGGCGGTTGCTGTCAGAAGCGAGACCAGCGCCGCCGCGATCGCCGCGACGCGCAGCGCCTGCCTCAGGGCGAAATGCCTCCGCCGCCGGTCGCCCCGGATCTGCGCCAGCACACGACGCCGCAGGCGCTCGGTGCTCTCATCATATTCTCCCAGCTCGATGCTCCCGTCAAAGCATTGACCGGCCAGCTCCGTAAGTGCCATCTTCACAGCGCACCCCCCTTTCCGTCAGATAATCCTTCAGCTTTTCTCTCCCGCGCAGGAGCTTGGAGCGCACGGTGGAGGCCTTGAGGCCCAGGGTCTCGGCGATGTCGGCGGCCTTCTGATACAGGAAATAGTGCCGCACGAAAATGCTGCGCTCCGGCTCCGGGAGAGAGGCCACCGCCGCGCGGGTGAGCTCCTGCAGCTCCCGCTCGATCAGTTCCTCTTCCACGTCGGGGACCTCGAGGAGAAAATAGTCGTCCTCCAGCGGGAGCGCCAGATGCTGCGAGCGGAGCTTGTTCTTGGCCGTGTTGCGCGTCACGGCGGCAAGCCAGGCCTTCAGCCTGCCGTCCTCGATATCGTCCGCGTGCTTCCACAGAGAGAGGAACACGTCGGAGGCGACCTCCTCCACGTCCTCCGGCTGCAGCGGCGGGATCGTGATGTTCGCGGCGATGGTCTGCACATAGGGGCCGTACTGCGCCATGATGGCGTCCAGGGCGCGGCTGTCCCCTTTTCGCAGCCGCGAGAGCAAGACTGCTTCTGTCATGGAATGTACCTCGTTTTTCTGTCTGTCGGAGCTTCTCCATATACAAGAACACGCGGAAACGGGAAAATGTTGCGGCGCGGGGACGTTTTTGGAAAAACCTGCGTTTATATTAGTGAAAACAAAAAACGGAGGGTTCGAAGATGAACCGAAAGCTGACAGCATCTATTCTTCTGCTCGCGCTGCTGCTGACGCTGGGCGCCTGCGGCGCGCCGGGCGCGGGAGACGCCCCGGAGCCGTCTGCCCCCGAGGGAGAACTGACGGAGGGCTATCTCCCCTCCCGGATCGCCTTCCCGGCGTGGCTTGCGTGCTCCACCGGCTGGGAGAGCGCGGGCGACACGATCTATCTCAGCGGTCTGACGCCGGAAAACCAGCTCGTCGCCGCGTCCTATGATACCCTCAGCGGCGAGTGGCGGCGCATCGACTTTACGGTGTCCGACGCCTATCACCCGGAGCTCGGCAATCTGAGCTGCGCGGGCCGCAGCCTCTGGGGGCTCCTGAGGGAGGGGCCGAGCCAGGAGGATCTGAACAAGGGGATTTTTCGCGACGACTACGGCTATTACGTGCTGCACATCGACCTGGACAGCGGCGCGAGCACGGCGGTGCGTATCCCCTTCGAGGGCGAGGGCAGCACAGAGGGCAGCGGCCTCTTCTTCTCCGGCATCCTCGGCCTTGACGACGGCCGGGCGCTGCTGGGCGCCATGGACCGCTTCTATCTGATCGACGCGAACGTCAATGTTCTGTCCGAGCCGGAGCTGCCCGTGAACGGCAGTCTGTGGCATTTTCGCGTCGGTGACACGCTCTATCTCTGGACGCAGGAGGGCTACGCGCCTTTCGATGCGGAGACGCTGAAGCTCGGCGCGGCGCTGAACGTCGACGGGCTGGGAGACGCCAGCAGCAACAACGGCCATCTCCTGCGCAAGTGGCAGCGTTCCTTGTGTGTGGCCGATCCTTCGACCGGCGAGAGCGAGCTGCTGTTTCGCTGGATGGATGTGGCGCTGAGCTTCGGCGACACGCAGGGAGGCCTCTGCCTGGAAAACTCGCTGGGCGACGTGTACTACCCGGACAACGCGGACATGCTGCTGCCCAAGGGCCTCATCTGCGCGAAGAAGGGCTTTGTCCCGGTCAAGGAGCCGCTGCGTCTGGCCTGCTTCGGCTACACCGGCGGCGAGCTGTACGCCGAGTCGCAGGCGCACGGCGCCCTGCCCTACACCGCGACCGTGGAGCTCATGGACGCCATCGTGCGCTTCAACAACACCGATCCCGAATATAAGATCGAGGTCGTGCCGATCACCTACGCCAGCGACCAGGAGCGCGACCGCGCGCTGATCGAGCTTGCGACGCGCACGGATCTCGACCTGCTCGACACGAGTCTTCTGCCGGATAACGCGCTCGACTCCGGGCTTCTGGCGGATATGCTGCCGATGATCGACGCGGACGACACGATCAGCCGCGAGGACTTCATCGAGCCGCTTCTGCAGCTCATGACGCAGGGCGGCGGGCTGTTTGAATATACCGACAAATTTACGCTCCTCACGATGACGACGCACCCGGAACTGTTCCCCGGGCGGGAGGGCTGGACGGTGGAGAACATCGAGGCGCTCATCGCCGCGCACCCGGAGATGGATCCGCTGTGGCACAGCGTCGACCGCGAGCTCATCACGACGCTCTTTTGCTGGGCAGCCACGGCGGAATTCATCGACCGGGACACGGGCCGCTGCTCCTTCGACAGCCCCGCCTTCGTCCACTGGCTGCAGCTCATGAAGGCGCTGCCCAACGGCGGCCAGTACAGCGAGGAGCCGAAGCTCATGAACATCTGCTACGACCTGGCCTTTGACGCCGGGCACCAGGAAAAATACATGATGAAGGGCGAGTACGTCGTCGCGGGTTTTCCGGAGACGCAGGGCACGGGCAGCTATTTCCTCAAGCTGGGCAGCAGCCCCAGCGACTGGCGCGGGACGATGGGCGAGAATACGCGCATCGGCATCCTCGCCTCCAGCGGCAAGCAGGCGGGCGCCTGGCGCTTCGTGCGCACGCTGATGGAGGGCGCGGAGGAGGTCTCGCTGTCGCAGGGGATCCCGGTGTTCAAAAAGAGCTTTGAGCGGGCCCTCGAAGCGGAGATCTCCGACGACTTCGACGAGCGCTTTCAGATCGGCTATATGACCGAGGAAAACGCCGAGGAGCTGCGGCGGCAGGTCTACGGCACAAGAAAGCTTGTCAGCAACGACGCGGAGCTCCTGCGCATCCTGCGCGAGCCGATCGAGCGCTATTATCAGGGGCAGCTGAGCGCGGAGGAGGCGGCCGCCGCCATCCAGTCCAAGGCAAGCATCTACGTCTCCGAACAGTTCGGCTGAAAGCAAAAACAGACTGTGAAAACCGAGGTCTTCACAGTCTGCTTTTTTCTGTTTGCTTACTCGACGTCCGTGGAGCTACCGTCGTCCTTGACGAGCTCAAACTTGCAGTTGAAGCCGTAGGCGGCCGCCGCGGCGGCGAGCACGCCCCACCAGGGCGCCACGGCCAGGCCGACGAGCCCGCCGGCGATGCCCGCGTTCACCGGGATCGTCAGCAGCACCTTGTCCTCCCGCTTGACGCGGATCTTGGTGACATTGCCCTCCTTGACCAGAGCCTTGACCTTTTCGAGCACGTCGTCGGTCTTGGCCGAGGAGCGCTCCTCCAGCAGCACGATCGCGTCGACGACGCTGCCGCCGGTCTGCTCCAGAGCGTCTTTCGCTTCCTTATAGGACGCGCCGGTGCGCTCCCGCACGGCGTCGATGGCTTCGAGAGATATTTCCATGATCTTGTCCTCCTTTTGGGTTTTGTGTCTTTAGGATACCACAGCGCGGGGCGAAAAAATCAACAGATTGTAAATCCCCTGTGAAAAAATTGGGAAGTCGGCAGCGCCGACTTCCCAATTTCCTGTTTCTGCAACATGTTTTCAGTATGCAACGCCCCAGTAGATCATGTGTTTCGCGGGGCGGCCGCAGCAGGCGCAGACCTCGGAGAGCCGCTCCTGCTCGAAGGGGATGCAGCGGGAGCTCATGCCCGCCTCCTCCTTCATCCTGAGCTCGCAGGCCTGGTCGCCGCACCACATGGTCTTGATGAAGCCGCCGTGCTCGGCCTGCAGGGCCTTCGCCTCCTCGACCGACTGCGCGGCGAAGATATGCTCCTCAAGGTTGATGCGGGCCTTTTCATACAGGCCCTGCTGCACCTTTTCAAGCTGCTCGGCCGCGGCGCTCTCCAGCTCCTCGAGCCGGACGACGGTCTTCTCACCGTCGTTGCGGCGCACGAGCACGCACTGACCGGCCTCGATGTCGCGGGGGCCGATCTCGACGCGCAGGGGCACGCCCTTCATCTCGTACTGGGCGCACTTCCAGCCCATGGAGTTGTCGCTGTCGTCCACGCGCACGCGCAGACCCGCTTTCTCGAGCCGCGCGCGCAGCCCCTCGGCCGCCTCCAGCACGCCCGGCTTGTGCTGGGCCACCGGCAGGACGATCACCTGGATGGGCGCGATCTTCGGCGGCAGCACAAGGCCGTTGTTGTCACCGTGGGCCATGATCACGGCGCCGATCATGCGCGTCGTGGATCCCCAGGAGGTCTGGAAGGGGTACTGCAGGGTGTTGTCGCGCCCGGCGAAGGTGACGCCGTAGGCGCGGGAGAACTTGTCCCCGAAATAGTGGGAGGTGGCGCCCTGGAGCGTCTTGTGGTCCTTCATCATGCACTCGACCGTGTAGGTGGCCTCCGCACCGGCGAACTTCTCCTTCTCGGTCTTGCGGCCCTTGACGACGGGGATCGCCAGCACGTTTTCATAGAAATCGGCGTAGCAGTTGAGCTGCTGCTCGGTCTCCGCCATGGCCTCCTCGGCCGTCTCGTGGATGGTGTGACCCTCCTGCCACCAGAACTCGCGCGAGCGCAGGAAAGGACGGGTCGTCTTCTCCCAGCGGATCACGGAGCACCACTGGTTATACAGCATCGGCAGCTCGCGGTAGGAGTGCAGCACACGGGACCAGTGATCGCAGAACATGGTCTCGGACGTGGGGCGGAAGGCCAGGCGCTCCTCCAGCTCCTCGCTGCCGCCCATGGTGACCCAGGCGCACTCGGGCGCAAAGCCGCTCACAAGCTCGCCCTCTTTCTTCAAAAGGCTCTCCGGGATCAGCACCGGCATCGCCACGTTCACGTGCCCGGTCTTCTTGAAGGCCGCGTCCATGATCTGCTGCATGTTCTCCCAGATCGCATAGCCGTAGGGGCGCAGGATCGTGAAGCCCTTGACCGAGGCGTACTCCACAAGCTCCGCCTTGCGGCAGATGTCGGTATACCACTGAGCAAAATCGACCTCCATATCGGTGATCTGCTCGACTTTCTTCTCTTTCGCCATGTTTTTTCTCCTTCCGCCGGGGCTCTTTTGCCCCGCCGCATGTCGGCCCGCGGCCGTGGAAATCCATTGTACCTTTCCCTCCGGGCCTTGTCAACGCTTCTTTTTCTTTTTTTGTCGGGTTCTTCTTGACCTTTTGCCCGATTGCGCATATAATATCGACGATTGCACCCTTGAGATATCACCGGAGGTGACCGACATCAACAAGCAGAAATTTCTCGCAGAGCTCGCTCAGCTTCTGACCTTCATGTACGAAGAGGATCGGCAGGACGCGCTGCTGGTCTATTCGGGCATGTTTGACGAAGCGGAAGACGAGCAGGCTCTGCTCCAGGCGCTGGTTTCGCCGATCCGGCAGGCTGTGCTGGTCGCCCGCGCCTATAACGCCACGGAGCGCAAGCTCTCGGCGCACAGCGAAACGCGCGGCGAGGTGCGCGACGACAGCGTGCCGCCCGACTTCCTGCAGGCGATCTTTGAGATCCGGGCCGAGGCCATGGCCAGGCAGGCCCCCCGCGCCGAGGCGCAGAAGGCCGACGAAAACCAGTTCTCGCTCTTCGACCAGGCCGCCGAGGAGCATGCTGCCGCGGCCGTGAGCGCGGTCACGGCGCCGGGCGAAGCCCACCCCGCCGAGCCCGTGGAGAAGGCGGAAGCCCCCGCGGCGGACGAGCTGGTCGAGGAGAGCGCCCCCGCTGCCGAGCCGGACGCAGAGGAGGCTGAAGAGCCGGACGCGGAGGAGGCCGAAGAGCCCGCCCCGGCCGAGGAGGCGGAAGACGAAGACGAGGACGCAGAAGACGAGGACGAGCACCGCTTCGTCACCGTGGTCGACGGCGCCTCCAGCATCAAGGAGCGCACGGTCCGCAAGCCCCGCGTTTTCCTGCTGATCCTCTATATCCTGCTGGCCATCCCCGTCACGCTCGTCGGGATCGTGCTGCTGCTTTTGCCGACGCTGCTGAGCCTCAGCGCGGCCGCGCTGCTGATCTCCGTCGGGATCATGGCGGTCAGCTCCGTTTTCGGCGGCTTTGCCGTCCTGGCCGATCTGCTGGTCGTGCTGGGCGCAGCGCTGATCCTGCTGGCGCTCGGCCTGCTGTTTTTGTGGCTGTTCATCTGGTTCATCGGCGGCGCGATCGGCGGTCTGATCCGCGGCGTCTGCGCGCTGGGCCGGAAATGGTGCTATAAGGAGGTGCCCGCGGTATGAAAAAGGCATGGAGCGTGATCCTCGCCATCGTTTTCGGCGCGATCCTCCTCGGCGCCGTCTGCATCGGCGTGGGCTACATCACCGGCGCTGACATCTCCCGCATCACCGCCGTGATCGAGGGAAGCCCCGTCCACGCCTACGTCCAGATGCTGATCCAGTACTGGAACGAGGCTGTGACCACTGCGACAGACTACGCCTCGACGATCCATCTGTTCTGAAAAAGAATAGGGCAAGAGAGCTGTGAACGAATCTTCGTCCACAGCTCTTTTTTCTTAGCGGCAAACGGGGATTTAGTTTTCAGAAGTCAGTTTTCAGTTTTCAGAAAGAGAAACGGGTATTTAGCGCTGTCATTCTGAGGAGCGCCAGCGACGAAGAATCTTTTAAGATCCTTCGACTCGCTTCGCTCGCTCAGGATGACAATGTAGGGGCTGCCGCCCCCGGCAGCCCGGCAGAAGCGAGCCAATAAGATGCACAAATCCCCGGCGAATTCGTAGAATAGTACATTTTCGCCGGGGATTTGTTCACGTATTTAGATCGTACCGCGCGGGCCGCCGAGGGCGTCGGCCCCTACGACGGGGACACCAATTTCCTCGCTCTATCCATCGTTTCCCTTCATTCCTCGCTCCTAACTCCTCATTCCTCATTGTTTTCAAACTCCAATTTGTCGCTCGCCTGAAAACTGAAAACTGACTTCTGAAAACTGATCACGGCGTTTTCCACAGCCTCAGCACACCCTTGTCGTTGAGCTGCTGCAGCGTGACGAGGAGGATCGGAAAGCCGAGCGTGCCCCATACGCCGCAGACGCGCCAGCCGGCGTACACGGCCAGGAGCGAGGCGATCGGGTCGAGGCCGATCTGGTCGCCGACGAGCTTGGCCTGGATGCAGCTGCGCACGAGGCTCACGACGACCCAGCTGATCAGCAGCCCCAGGCCGAGCCCCGTCCGCCCCAGCAAAAGCTCCACCAGCGCCCAGGGCACGAGCACCGCGCCCGTGCCAAAAACCGGCAGCGCGTCGATGAGCGCCGTGGCCGCGGCGGCGAGGGCGGCGGCGCGCACACGCAGCAGCAGGAAGGCCGCCAGCAGCTCGAAAAAGGTGATGAGCATCAGCTTGAGCTGTGCCCGCAGCCAGCCGCCGAAGCTCTGCTTCAAGTCCGCCCCGAGCCCGGCGAGGCGCCGCCGGAAGCACTCCGGCAGCTGCGCGCGCAGAAAGGCGCGCACCTGCGGGAAGGCCGCCGAGACAAAATAGCTGCCGATCCCCGCCGTCACCGCGAAGAGCAGCACATCCGGGCTGCTCTGCGCCAGGCGCGTCAGCCAGCCGAGCAGCGAGCGCGAGAGCTCGGCCGGGATGCGGTAGAGCGTGTCCGATACCGCGTCGAGCGCGATCTTCAAAAAGCCGGCGTCCCTCGTCAGGCGCAGGAGCCGCTCCTCCAGACCGGCGAGCGCTTCGCCGAGCGCCTCTGCCTGCCCGGGGAGCGCGCCGAGAAGCCCGGTGAGCGCGGACACGCCATGGGCAATGAGCGCCCACAGCAGCACTGTCAGCGCCGCAAGGGCCGCGAGCGTGACAAGCCCCGCGGCCGCCGCGCGCGGAAGGCCCCGCCGGTGCAGGGCCCGGACGGCGGGCTCGGCCAGAGCGGAGAGCGCAAAGGCCAGAAGAAAGGGCGCCGTCCAGGGCAGCAGGAAGCGCAGCGTGAGCCAGAGCGCCGCCGCGCCCGCCGCCGCATAGAGCAGCACGGTAAAGCATTGGATCGACCGCTGCGACATAGGCCCTCCTCCGAAGTTTTTATATAAGGAGTATTGTCCGCTTTGGCTTCTCTTTATTCACCCCGGCGGCGCGTCCGGTATAGAATGGAGCGGCCGCGGTTCATCGACTGGCGTCTGACGCGGCCGCGGGAGGCTATAAGCAATGTTGATCATACAAAAATTCGGCGGCAGCTCGCTGGCCGGGGCGGAGGCGCTGCGCCGCGCGGCGCAGATCAGCCTGCGCGCGGCGGAAGCCGGAAACGAGGTCGCCGTCGTCGTGTCCGCGCGCGGAAAGAGCACCGACGAGCTGCTCGCCCTGGCGCGGGAGCTGTCCCCTGAGCCGCCGCCGCGCGAGCTCGACGCCCTGCTCACCACCGGCGAACAGCAGTCCGCCGCCCTCTTCGCCATCGAGCTGGAAGCCCTCGGCCATCCGGCCCGCTCCTTCACCGGCTGGCAGGCCGGGCTGCACGCCGGCGGCGCGCACGGGGACGGCCGGATCGAATGGGTGCTGCCCGCGCGGCTGCGCGTAGCGCTGCGGGAGGGTCTGATCCCGGTCGTCACCGGCTTCCAGGCCCTCGACGACGAGGGCGATCTCATCACGCTCGGGCGCGGCGGCTCCGACACCTCGGCAGTCGCGCTCGCCGCGGCGCTGGAGGCGGACCGCTGCGAGATCTACACCGACGTCAGCGGCATCTTCACAGCCGATCCCCGGCTGCTGCCGGAGGCGCTGCCGCTCAGGGAGATCGACTACGAGGATATGCTGCTGCTCGCTCAGGCTGGCTCGCAGGTGCTGCATGACCGCTCGGTGGCCCTCGCGCGCGCCATGGATCTGGAGATCCGGCTGCTCTCCTCCTTTGCCCCGGGAGAGGGCACTGTCGTGCGGCATTTGCCGGAGGAGCGGCGTCCGGCTTACGCGGGGCTGACGCGCGACAAGGCCGCCGGGACCGTGACGCTTGTGGGCCGCGGCGCCGGGGCCGGAGAGCTCACGCGGCTGGTGCTGCGCCTGGCCGACTGGAACATTCCCGTGCTCGACGGGGCCGTCCGGGAGGGCGCCGTGTCCGTGACGCTGCCGCCGGAGCAGCTCGAGCCCGCCCTGCGCCTGGCGCACGCGGAATTTTTCCCCGCCGGGCAAACCTGAAAATGAGGGACAGAGCAAGCTCTGTCCCTCATGAACTGAAAATTCTGAAAACTGACTTCTGAAAACTGATCAAGGCGCGTCGTGGATCACCACGCGGCTGCCGCGGATCTCGAGCCGCCCGGCGCAGTAGAGCGAGACGGCGCGGCTGAGGAGCTTCCATTCGGCCTCCTCCGTGACGCGGCGGCGCAGGCTCTCCGGATCGTCCCCGGGCAGGACCTCGACGGCCTTCTGCAGGATGATGCCGCCCACGCGGCCGTCCCCGTCGGCAAAATAGGCCGTGGCGCCGGTGACCTTGACGCCCCGCTCGAGCACGGCCCGGTGCACGTCGCCCTCCTCGTCCTCAAAGGCGGGGTAGATCGACGGCCAGGTGCCGATGATGCGGTTTTTGAACTGGTAGGGGATGACGCCGAGCGGACAGTCGTAACCGGCGAGGATCACGAGCTCGATGTCCATGTCGCGCAGCTTGTTGGCCACGGCCATGCTGTGGCTCGTCATGTTGGGAAAGAGCTCCGGATCCACCACGAAGCTGGGGACTCCGGCGTTGATGGCGCGCGTCATGGCATAGGCGTCGCGCGTCGGGGAGATCACCGCGGCCAGCTCAAAGTTCGGGATCTCCTGAAAATACATGGAGTCCAGGATGGCCTGGAGCTTGGAGCCGTCTCCCGCCGTCAGCGCGGCCGCGCGCACGACCCGTTTTTCGCTCTCTGCCGTCGGCACTGCCCGCGCCCCCTTTCCCTCTTGTGGTTTTTCCCGTTTCGGATTATAATAGACCCACTTTTTCGCGGAAGTTCACCTGTTTATTATAATGCAAGCGAGGCTGACGGTCAAGCTTCGGAGGACAGGATATGACAGAAATTTATCTGATCCGGCATGTGCAGGCGGAGGGCAACCTCTATCGCGTGATGCAGGGCCACTATGACGGCGGCGTCACGGCGCTGGGCCTGCGGCAGGCCGACGCGCTCGCGGAGCGCTTTCGCGGCGTGAAGGTCGACGCGCTCTACAGCAGCGACCTCTATCGCGCCCGTCTGACCGCCTCGGCGATCGAGCGCAGCCATCCGCTGACGCTGCACACGGACGCGCGGCTGCGCGAGATCAACGTCGGCCCCTGGGAGAAGCGCTTCTTCGGCGATCTGCTCTATGCCGAGCCCGCGCTCATCGCGCTTTTCCTGCGCCGTCCGGGAGACTGGCGCATCGACGGCGCGGAGACCTTTGCCGACGTGACGGCGCGCGCCTTTGCCGCGCTCACGGAGATCGCCGCGCGCCACGAGGGGCAGAGCGTCGCCGTCGTCTGTCACGGCGTGACGATCCGCTGCCTGCTGTCGAAGGCTCTCGGCCTCGACGTCAACGATCCCGCGGCGCTGCCCATCGCGGGCAACACCGCCGTGTCGCATCTCTATTATGACAAAGGCGTCTTCACCGCCGACTATCTCAACGACGCCTCCCACCTCGAGCCGCTGCAGCTGCCCGCCTGGGAGCGCTCGCCCGATCTGCGCGCCGAGCGGCTCGACCCGCTGGCTGAGCCCGACTACTACAGCGCCTGCTATGCCGACGCCTGGCAGTGCGCCCACGGCTCGCTGCGCGGCTACGAGCCGGAGACCTATCTCAACGCCGCAGCGGCCCACCGCCGGGCCGACCCCGACGCCGTGCTCAAGCTTCTCTGTGGGGACGAGCCGATGGGCCTTGTGGATCTCGACACGCGCCGCGGCGCGGCCTCCGGGATCGGCTGGGTCAGCCTTCTCTACGTCTCCCCCGCCTACCGGCACCGCGGCTGCGGGATCCAGCTCCTGGGCCGCGCCGTCATGCACTACCACGCCCTCGGCCGCTCGGCGATCCGTCTGAACGCGGCGGAGGATAACCGCGAGGCCCTGGCCTTTTACGCACGGCAGGGCTTCACCGCCCTCTCCTTTGAGCGCACGGAGCTCGGCCGGCTCCTGCTGATGGAAAAGAAGATCGGAGGCGGCGCCTATGTTTGATGAAGCGGCCCGGATCGAAGAGCTCTCCGTCCCCGCGGGGCGGAGGCTCCTCGTTGTGTCCGATATCCACGGGAACCTCCCCTATTTCCGGGGCGTCCTGGAGCGCGCAGGCTTTTCCGACCGGGACGAGCTCATCGTGGACGGCGATTTTCTTGAAAAGGGCGAGGACAGCCTCGGCACCCTGCGCTTTCTCATGGCCCTCTGCCGCCGCGGCAACACCCACGCGCTGCTCGGCAACTGCGACGGCTGGAGCGACATTTTCCGCTCCGACAAGGGTGACGAGCAGATCCTGCAGTACATCCTCTGGCGCAAGAGCGGCCTTCTCTGGGGCATGCTCAACGCCGCCGGGCTCGACCCCTTTGAGCTGGAGAGCTTCACCGCCTGCAAGAGGCAGCTTCTTGAGCGCTTTCCGGAGGAGTGGGCCTTCCTCGCGCGCCTGCCTCACGCGATCGAGACGCCGCACTATATCTTCGCCCACGCCGCCGTGATCCCCGGCAAGTCCCTCAGAGAGCACACGCAGGACGAGCTGACGCGCTGTGACGCCTTCATGCGCCTGCCCCACCGCTTTGACAAATGGGTGATCGTGGGGCACTATCCGGTCGTGCTCTACGGCGGCGACCACGTCTGCGCCAATCCCGTCATCGACCGGGAGAGCCGCGTCGTCTCCATCGACGGGGGCTGCGTCCTGAAAGACGACGGGCAGCTCAACGCCCTCATCATCCCCTTCGAGGGGAGCGAGGACTTCCGCCACGTCGCCTACGACGCCTTCCCGGTCATGACCGTAGAGGACTTGCAGGAGCCCTCGGCGCGCTCGTACTACATCCGCTGGGGCGACAACCGCGTGCAGGTGCTGCGGCGGGGCGAGGAATTTTCCCTCTGCCGCCACGTCCGCACCGGCTACGAGATGGAGATTTTGACAAAGTATCTCTTTACCGGCGATGCATTCACCGACTGCAACGACTGCACCGACGACGTGCTCGCGCTCCGGCCCGGCGACAAGGTGAGCGTGGTGGAGACGAGCTCGCGCGGCTGTTTTGTCAAGCACGAGGGCCGTTCCGGCTGGTATTTCGGAGCGCTGTCATGAGCGGCGCGTTCCTGGCCGCCTGGCGGCTGTGGCTCTTCCCCGCGTATCTTATGCTGCTGAGCCTGGCGCTTTTCGTTCTGATGGGCGCGGACAAGCGCCGCGCGCGGCGGGAGCGCTGGCGCGTGCGGGAGAAAACGCTCTTCCTCCTCGCGCTGCTCGGCGGGGCCTGCGGCGGCTGGCTCGGCATGCGCGTGTTTCACCACAAAACAAGGCACCCCGGCTTTGTCTGGGGCTTTTCGCTGCTCGCGCTCGCGCAGCTTGCCCTGTGCGCGCTGCTGTTGTGGAAGGGGGCGACGGCATGAAGCTGCGCGCCCATCATCTTCTCTGCCTGCAGACCTTTGTAGGCGAGGGCTACAGCGACGCCTTCTGCGCCAACATGGCCGAGCAGAAGCGCCGCGCCGCGGAGGAGAACCGCTTCGTCCTCGCAGACGGCTGCGACGACATCTGCCAGGCCTGCCCCGAGCGGCGGGGCAAGCTCTGCCGCTCGCGGGAGAAGGTATCGCGCTATGACGCCGCCGTCATTGCGCGGCTGGGCCTTTGCGCCGGAGAGGAGCTTTCCTGGCGGGCCGTGAGCGAGCGCGTCCGGGACGAGATCTTCCGTCCGGGCCTCCTCCCCGCGGTCTGCGGCGACTGCCAGTGGCAGAGCCTCTGCCAAATCATCCTTCAACAAGCGGAGACAGAACCATCATGAAGCTTAGCGTCAAAGAGCTCTGCACCATCGCGCTGACGGCCGTGCTGATCGCCGTCTGCTCCTGGATCTCCATCCCCGCGCCGGTGCCCTTCACGCTGCAGACCTTCGCGGTCTTCTGCGCGCTGGAGCTGCTGGGCGGGCGGCGCGGTACGATCGCCGTGCTGATCTATCTGCTGCTCGGCGCGGTGGGTGTGCCGGTCTTCGCGGGCTTTGTCGGCGGAGTCGGGATCCTGCTGGGCAGCACCGGCGGCTATCTTCTGGGCTTTCTGCTGACGGGGCTGGTCTACTGGCTCTTCGAGCGTCTCTCCGGCCGGATCTGGGTGCGTATCGCCGCGCTCATTCTGGGGCTTGCGCTCTGCTACGCCTTCGGCACGCTGTGGTTCGTGCAGGTCTATGCCCGCACTAACGGCCCCATCTCCACGCTCGCCGCGCTCGGCTGGTGCGTGTTCCCCTTCCTGCTGCCCGACGGGGTAAAGCTCGTTCTCGCGCTGCTCCTCTCCCGCCGCCTGAAGCCGGTGCTGAGTTTTTAGTTTTTGGTTTTTAGTTTTTAGAAAGAGAAACGAACGTTTTGCGCATTGGTCGAAATCCTTTTGCCGGGTTCGGCCCCCGGCAAAAGGCCAAGCAAATGCAAAATCCCCGGCAAAAACGTACATGATTACGTTTTCGCCGGGGATTTGTTCTGTTTTATTGCCTATACCGCATGGGCCGTCGAGGACGCCAGCCCCTACAACGGAAACGTGAATTTTCGCGTTTAATCCTTCGTTTCCCGTTATTCCGAATTCCGCATTCCGAATTCCGAATTTTCCGCGTATTTCTTCACGGCGGCGAAGGTCTCCTCGCTGATGACGTGCTCGATGCGGCAGGCGTCGTCCACGGCGGTCTTCTCATTGACGCCGAGACGGATGAAGAGCTCGGTGAGCACGGTGTGCCGCTCGTAGGTGCGCTCGGCCACGCGGCGCCCCTCGTCCGTGAGGAGGAGAAAGCCGCTCTCGTCCACCTCCAGATAGCCGCCCGCACGCAGGATGCCCACCGCACGGCTGACGCTGGGCTTGGAATAACCCATCTCCTCCGCCACGTCGATCGAACGCACCGGCTTGCCCCGGTGGGACAGAACGAGGATGGTCTCCAGATACATTTCGCCGGATTCCTGCAGTGCCATGATACGGCCCCCTCTGTGTAAAGTTCTGATTATATCAAGCTTAACACAAAGCCGCGCGCTTTGCAAGCCGTGCGTTTTGCTTCCCTTTGACGAAGATGGCAAAAAACAGAGGCATTTGCACGGAAAAGACTTGTATTCTCGCTCTCTTGCCTGTATAATGAGCCTGTTCAGAAAGATATGAATTTTTGAACAATTCCTCTCACAGGAGGTTCTTATGAAGCAGTACAGACGCCGCTTCGGAGATCGCCGCGAGGGCCGTCTTCTCCGCAGCATTCCCGGCTTTGCCAAATTCATCCCCTTCATCATGCCGCAGCGCAACGACCGTTTTATCCACTATGAGGAGAGCTTTGAGATCACGCCCCTCGACCGGCGGCTGCGCGAGCTGCGCGTGCAGGGCTACAAGGGCATCGGCATCCTGCACTTTCTGATCGCCACCTATATCCGCACCGTCTCCATGCTGCCGGGCATCAACCGCTTCGTCGTCGGCCGCCGCATCTACGCGCGCAACGACATCGAGGTCGTGATGACCGTCAAGCGCGATCTGCGCATCGACTCCACCGAGACCACCATCAAGGTCCATTTCGAGCCGACAGACACCATCTTCGACGTCTATCGCAAGATGAACGAGAAGATCGAGGAGATCAAGACGAGCGACGAGAACAACAACACCGAGGACGTGGCCGACGCCTTTGCGCGCCTGCCCCGCTTCCTCATTCGCTTCGCGCTCGCCATCGTGCGTATGCTCGACTATTTCGGCTGGTTGCCCCAGAGTCTGCTCGACGCCAGCCCCTTCCACGGCTCCATGATCATCACCGATCTCGGCTCGCTGCGCATCGGGCCGGTGTACCACCACATCTATAACTTCGGTACGCTGCCGGTGTTCATCGCCTTCGGCGCGAAATACCACAAGTATGAGATCAACCGGCACGGCCGCGTGGAGGATCGCAAGTACATCGATACCAAGATGGTCCTGGACGAGGGCACGGTGGACGGCCACTACTATGCCCAGCTCCTGCGCGCCTTCCGCTATATCTTCGAGCATCCCGAGATCGTCGAGACCCCGCCGACGAAGGTCGTCGAGGACGTCCGCTGAAGCTGCCCCATCTAAAAACTAAAAACTAAAAACTAAAAATTATAAAAACCGAGCTGTGGAAAACCCCGTTTTTCACAGCTCGGTTTTTATAGAAAGGAAGTCACTCGGCGGTCAGATGCTCGCCGATCTTGTAAACGTCGCCGGCGCCGACCGTGAGCACGATGTCGCCGGGCTGCGCTATGGCGCGCAGCGTCTCCTCCAGCTCCGCAAAGCTCGGGCAGAAGCAGGCGCCCTCCACCTTGGCCGCGAGGTCCGCGGAGGAAATGCCGATGGTGTTCTGCTCGCGTGCGGCGAAGATCTCCGCCAGCAGGAGCTTATCCGGGCGGCGCAGCTGCTCCACGAAATCGTCGAAGAGGGCGGCCGTGCGCGTGTAGGTGTGCGGCTGGAAGACGAGCACCGTGCGCTGGTAGCCCAGCTGCTCCACGGCGTCCAGCAGCGCCTTCAGCTCGCCGGGGTGGTGCGCGTAGTCGTCATAGATGTCCGCGCCGTTATATTTGCCCTTGAACTCAAAGCGCCGCCCCGCGCCGTTGAAGCCGGCCAGGCCGTACTTCACGGCCGTCGGACGGATGCCGAGGCAGATCGAAGCCGCGGCGGCCGCCAGGGCGTTCTTGACGTTGTGGATCCCGGGCACGTGCAGCGTCACGTCGGTGAACAGCTGCCCGTTGTAGATGATGTCGAAATGGGAATTCGCCCCGCGGAATTCCACATTCTCCGCGTGCACGTCGGCGTCCTTGCCGAGACCGAAGGTGAGGATCTTGCGCCCCACGTCCCGCAGGGCGTCCATGGTCTCTTCGTCGTCGGCGTTGGCGACGACGAAGCCGTCCTCCGGCGTGCGCTGCGCGAAGGCGCGGAAGGAGCGCTTCACGTCGTCCAGATCCTTGAAGAAGTCGAGGTGATCGGCCTCCACATTGAGGATGACGGCCACGGTGGGGTGGAAGGAGAGGAAGGAGTTATAGTACTCGCAGGCCTCCATGATGATGGTGTTGCCGTGGCCGACGCGGTGTCCGGCGTTCAAAAGCGGCAGCGTCCCGCCGATCATGACGGTCGGGTCGCGGTCGGCAGCCATGAGGATGTGCGTGGCCATCGAGGTCGTGGTGGTCTTGCCGTGCGTACCGGCGATACAGAGGGCGTTGGCATAGTCCTTGGAGATGGCGCCCCAGGCCTGCGTGCGCTCGAAGACGGGGATGCCGCGCGCCCGGGCGGCCACGATCTCGGGATTGTCGTCGTGCACGGCGGCCGTGCGGACGACAAAGTCGATCTCGTCGCTGATGTTCTCAGCCGCGTGGCCGAGGTGCACCGTGATCCCGCTGCGGCGCAGCGCCTGGACGTTGGGGCTCTCGTTCATGTCCGAGCCGGAGACCGTGATGCCCATGCCGCGCAGCACGTCGGCCAGCGAGGACATCGAAACGCCGCCGATGCCGACAAGAAAGCCCTTGCGGCCCGGGGAGAGGAAATTGTCGAATTCAGGCATACTGTTGCTCCAAAAATCAGTATTGATGTACCGGTTCTAAAATGATAAAATAGAAAAAGAATGATCGCTCGACGCGGCCTTTGGGCCGCGAATAGAGATATTATAATCCCCTTTCTCCTCCTTTGCAAGCCATTTTATTCCGCTCGCACGGCATCGGTGCGGGCGCAGACGAAGGGCAGGGCAGGCCATGGCTGTCATCACGCCGCCGAGCTATGTTCGGCAGGTGCTCACCACGCTGCAGGCGCACGGGAACGCCGCCTATCTCGTCGGCGGCTGCGTGCGCGATATGATCCTCGGCGTCCATCCGCAGGACTGGGACGTCTGCACCAGCGCTCTCCCGGAGGCGGTGCTGGCGCTCTTCCCCGGCTCGCGGCCGACCGGGCTGCAGCACGGCACGGTCACCGTCGTGCTCGGCGCGCATCAGGTGGAGGTGACCACCTTCCGGCTCGAGGGCGGCTACGCCGACCATCGGCACCCGGACGAGGTGCGCTTCGTCGGCGATCTGACCGCCGATCTGAGCCGCCGGGACTTCACCATCAACGCCATCGCCCTCTCCTCCGACGGGATCCTGGTCGATCCCTTCGGCGGCGTACAGGATCTGCGCGAACGGCGCATCCGCTGCGTCGGCGTCGCGGAGGAACGCTTCGAGGAGGACGCTCTCAGGATGTTCCGTGCGCTGCGCTTCTCGGCGCGCCTCGGCTTTGAGATCGAGGGCAGCACGATGGCCGCCATCGAAGAGAAGGCTCCGCTCGCCGCCACTCTCGCGCCGGAGAGGATCCGGGACGAGGTGGAAAAGCTGCTGCTCACGCGGCAGCCGGAAAAGCTGGCCGTGCTGATCGGCGCGGGATTGCTGGATCGCTTCCTCCTGCGCCGGGCGGATCTTGAATTCCGCCTGCTGCGGCTGGGGCACCTGCCGCGCAAGGCGCTGTTTCGCTGGGCGGCGCTGTGCGTGCTGCTGGAGGAGGCCGGCTGCATCGACTCCGCCGAGCGCTTCCTCGGCGCGCTGCGGCTGGATCACCGCAGCATCCGCTGCTGCTCGGACTGTGTTTCTCTGCTGCACACGCAGCCTCCTGTGAGCCGCGCAGACTGGAAACGTCTGCTGCGCGTCTGCGGCGTGGACAGCGCCGACTGCGCCGCCCGCGTGCGGGACGCGCTCTACGGCGGGCACTGCCGGAAGGCGCTGCGCGAGGTTTTGAAAAGCGGCGAGTGCTTCAGCCTCAAGCACCTCGCCGTCGGCGGGGACGACCTGCTCGCCCTCGGGCTGCGGGGCAGGGCCCTCGGCGACATGCTGAATTTCCTGCTGGATTACGTGATCGAATTTCCCGAAAACAACCGGCGCGAGCTGCTGCTGAGCCTCGCGGGGAGCACGGAGGAGAACTGAATGGCCGACAGCTGGGCACAACTGAAACAAGACTGCGGCGCCTGCCGCCGCTGCGCGCTGTGCCAGACGCGGCACACGCTCGTCTTCGGCGTGGGGAACGAGTCCTCGCCGATCCTCTTCGTGGGCGAAGGCCCGGGCGAGCAGGAGGATCTGCGCGGCGAGCCCTTCGTCGGCCCGGCCGGGCAGCTGCTGGACACGATGCTCGAGCTCATCGACCTCGACCGCAAAAAGGTCTATATCGCCAACATCGTCAAGTGCCGCCCGCCGCGCAACCGCGACCCGCTGCCCGAGGAAATCGCCGCCTGCGGCGAATGGCTGGGGCGGCAGATCGCGCTGCTGCAGCCGCGTATCGTCGTCTGTCTCGGCCGCATCGCGGCCAAGGAGCTCATCGATCCCGATTTCCGCATCACGCGCGAGCACGGTCTCTGGCTCGAGCGGGACGGCCGGGCCTATACCGCGACCTATCACCCCTCCGCGCTGCTGCGCGACCCGGGCAAGCGCCCGGAGGCCTTTGAAGATCTGCGCGCCATCCGGCAGCGGCTGCGCGAAGAAAATCTGTACTGAAGCACTGGAGAATCTATGACGCCTGAACTTTGTTTTAAACCTGTGACCCTTTGCGACAAGCGCTGGGTGGACGAGATCGTCCTCGCCGAAAACAGCCCCAGCGCCGACTTCAATTTCGGCAACATCTACATCTGGGACAAGCGTTACCGCCAGCTCATCTGCCGCTGCGGCGACCGCATGCTCACGAAGCTGCGCTACGCGGGCAAGCCCTTCTTCGTCTTTCCCATCGGCTCCGGGCCGCTGCGCCCGGCGGTGGAGACGCTGCGCGCTTTCGCGGCCTTCAAGGGCTATCCCTTCTGCCTGCGCGGCATCACGGAGAAAAACCGGGCCGAGCTGGAGGCGGAATACCCCGGCCGCTTCGTCTATGAGGAGGACACGGACAACGCCGACTACATCTATCTGGCCGAGAAGCTGTCCACCTACGCGGGCAAGTCCCTGCACGGGAAGAAGAACCACTGCAACCGCTTTGAGGCGGAAAACGACTGGGATTTCGTACCCCTGACACGCGAGCTGATCCCCGGCTGTCTCGACATGCTGGACCTCTGGTCGGAGGAAAACGCCGAGCGGCTGGACAAGAGCGTCAGCTTCGAGCACGACGCCGTCGTGCGCGCCTTCGCCGCCTATGAACGGCTCTCGCTGGAGGGGGGCGTGCTGCGCGTCGGGGGGAAGATCGTCGGCTTCACCGTCGGCGAGATGACGAGCCGCGACACCTTCGACGTGCACTTTGAAAAGGCCGAGGGCAGCATCAACGGCGCCTACCCGATGGTCTGCCGGGAGCTGACGCGCATGATGATGGCGCGCCACCCCTCGCTCGTCTACATGAACCGGGAGGACGACATGGGGCTCGAGCCGCTGCGCCGCTCCAAGCTCTCGTATAAGCCGGAATATCTTCTGAAGAAATATACCGCGAGGTGGATCGATGACGAAACTGCGTGAGGTCCGGCCGGAAGACGCCCCGGCGCTTGCCGCCCTGTGGCAGCGCGTTTTCCATGACGATCCCGCGAGCTCCGAGACCTTTCTGCGCCTGCTGCCGGAGCTCGGCGGCGGTGTGGCGGCCTTTGAGGGCGGCGTCCCCGTGGGCGCCGCGTATATCGTCACGGCGCTGCAGCTGCGCGAGGCGGAGAAAAGCCGCCGCTGCGGCTACCTCTACGCCGTGGCGGTGGACGAGGCACGGCGCGGCGAAGGCCTCGGCGCGGCGCTCTCGCAGGCGGCGGCGGAGCTGGGGCGCGCGCGCGGCGCGGAGCTCATCTGCACCTGGCCGGCCGAGCCCGGGCTTTACGGCTGGTATGAGCGTGTGCTCGGCGCGCACTGCGGCTTGTACCTGAAAAGCCGGGACTTCGACAGCGCCGCGCTTTTTCCCGTCCGGCGGCTTTCAAGCGAGGACTACGGCCTTCGCCGGGAGGCGCTGCTCTCCGGGCGGCCGCACCTCTTTCCGGAGCCGGCCGCGCTGCGCTTTGAGGAAACGAACTGCCGCATCTACGGCGGCGGGCTCTTCGCCGTCGGCGGCGGCCTGGCCGCCGCCTCCGTCGACGGGGACCTGACCGTGGTACGGGAGCTGCTCGGCGCGCCGGAGGAGGCCGCCGCGAGCCTCGGCGCCGCGCTCGGCACGGCGAAAGTGCGTCTGTGGTCCCCCGCCCCGAGTGGCGAGCCCTTCCTGGTCTTCACCCCGAACGAGCTGAGCCCGGACACGGTCTGGAACCTCGCCTTTGAATGAGGAAATCACAAAAAACGAGGAAGGATCTTTCTCCGGACGGTTGACATACTGCCCGGAAAACGATCCTTCCTTTTGCGCGCGGGAGCGCGGTTTTTCGTTCCATTTCGGCGAAAAACGAAGTTTACATAAAAATATTTTCTATTTAACACTTCTGTAACAGAAACTCCCTTTTTTCTGAAACAACTTATCGGTACTATAAGACTCGCAAGGAGCAGTTTTTCATCTTTTTCATTTTGTCCTCAACCATAAACAAAGGAGCGCGGGTCACCCGCGCTTCTTTGTTTTTTTCGATTTGTGACAAATTGGAGTTTAATGACGAATTCGGAATGCGGAGTTCGGAATTCGGAATGAAGAGAAACGAAGGTTTTGCGCGGGAATTGTCGTCCATGTCGTAGGGGCCGACGCCCTCGGCGGCCCGCGCGGTACGATCTAAATACGTGAACAAATCCCCGGCGAAAATGTACTATTCTACGAATTCGCCGGGGATTTGTGCATCTTATTGGCTCGCTTCTGCCGGGCTGCCGGGGGCGGCAGCCCCTACATTGTCATCCTGAGCGAGCGAAGCGAGTCGAAGGATCTTAAAAGATTCTTCGTCGCTGGCGCTCCTCAGAATGACAGCGCTAAATACCCGTTTCTCTCTCTGAAAACTGAAAACTGACTTCTGAAAACTAATCAGCCATTTTGACCGCGGTGTCGAGGGCGATCTCCATCATCTGCGTGAAGGAATTCTGGCGCTGCTCGGCGCTCAACTCCTCCGGGCGGTAGAGATGGTCGGAGATGGTGCACAGGCAGAGGGCGCGCTTGCCCGCGTAGGCCGCGTTCATATAGAGCGCCGCGGCCTCCATCTCGGTGGCGAGAACGCCCATCCTCTTCCACTGATCCGCGGTACTGCCGCCCTCGGCATAGTAGAAGTTGTCCGAGGAAAGGATGTTGCCGACGTGGTAGCGTGCGCCCTTCTCCCGGGCGATCTCCACGGCGGTGGAGAGCAGGGTGAAGTCCGCGATCGGAGCGTACTTGCCGCCGACGCCGAACTGATCGCCGTAGCTGGAGTTGGTGCAGGCGGCCTGGCCGAAGACGATGTCCATGAGCTTCACGTTGTCCTGGATGGCGCCGGCCGAGCCGATGCGGATGATGTTCTCCACGTCGTAGAAGTTGAACAGCTCCCAGCTGTAGATGCCGATGGCGGGCATGCCCATGCCGGAGGCCATCACCGTAACCGGGACGCCCTTCCAGAGGCCCGTGTAGCCCTGCACGCCGCGCACGTTGTTGACGAGCACGGGATCGGTGAGAAAGGTGTCGGCGATGAATTTCGAGCGCAGCGGATCGCCGGGCATCAGAACGGTTTTCGCGAAATCCTCTTTTTTTCCGGAATTGTGGGGAGTAGCCATGGGATCGACCTCCTGTATTTCATATGGGTTGATGCTTCTTGTCTTCAGTATAAAATGTGAAATGTAAAAAGTCAAATTGAAACGGGCGGACAAGTATGATATGATACGGGGGAAAGAGATATACGGCAGAGAGGAAGGGATTGTATGAGCGGCGATATCATGATCCTCGGCATCGCCGGCGGCACCGGCAGCGGCAAGACCACCATCACACGCAAGCTGATCCAGCGCTTCGGCGGGGACGTTTCTGTCATCCATCACGACAACTATTACAAGGCGCACCACGATATGCCCTATGAGGAGCGCGCCAAGCTCAACTACGACCATCCGGACTCCTTCGACACGGAGCTGCTGGTCGAGGCGCTCAAGGAGCTCAAGAAGGGCCATACGGTGACCTGCCCGGTCTACGACTACACCATTCACGACCGCACGGACAGGACCGTCACCATCAAGCCCACCCGCGTCATCATCGTCGAGGGCATCCTGATCTTCGAGAGCCGGGAGCTCTGCGAGCAGATGGACATCAAGATCTTCGTCGACACCGACGCAGACGTGCGCATCCTGCGCCGCATCGTGCGCGACGTGCGAGACCGCGGGCGCAGCCTGGAGAGCGTCATCAACCAGTATCTCAAAACCGTCAAGCCCATGCACGAGCAGTTCGTCGAGCCCTCCAAGCGCCGCGCCGATATCATCATCCCCGAGGGCGGACAGAACAAGGTCGCGCTGGAGATGGTCGTGGAGCGCGTACGCGCGCATCTGAACAGCTGAGGCGTATCGGAGGGGAGCAGAATGGCAAAGCTTTATTTCAAATACGGCGCGATGGGCTCGTCCAAGTCGGCCCAGGCGCTGATCACGCAGTTCAACTATGAGGAGCTGGGCATGTCGGTCTGGCTCATCAAGCCCAGCACCGACACGCGCGACGGCGCGGACATCATCCGCAGCCGCATCGGGCTCGAGCGCCGGGCCGAGGTCATCACGCCCGAGCAGAGCATCCTCGCCGCCTACCGGAAAGCCGGGCGGCACGACGTCATCATCGCCGACGAGGCGCAGTTTTTCACGCCCGGCCAGATCGACGAGCTGCGCGAGCTCGTGGACACGGACGACCTGCCGGTTTTGTGCTTCGGCCTGCGCACGGATTTTCTGACGCACTTCTTCCCCGGCTCGCAGCGGCTGATGGAGCTGGCCGACTCCATCACCGAGATCAAGACCGTCTGCGCCTGCGGCCGCAAGGCCACGGTCAACGCCCGCATCGACG
>CAMHMZ010000038.1 GCA_946186375.1 uncultured Clostridia bacterium | reverse complement strand
CGTCAATTTCCTCGTTCTATCCCTCGTTTTCCCTGTATTCCGAATTCCGAATTCCGCATTCCGAATTCCTCGCTAATTCCCCGTTTATCAAGCCCCGGGAACCAAAAGGCGGGCGCGAAAAGCTGCGGCTTGACGCGTGTGGATGGATATGGTACAATCCTATTTAATCTGCTAAAGGAAGTGACGCCCATGAAATTTTCATCCAAAATGGAGCGCTGCGGCCTGTCTCCCATGCGCAAGTTCAATCCCTTTGCGGCCGAGACGGAAAAGCGCGGCATCAAAATATACCATCTCAACATCGGCCAGCCGGATATCCTGACGCCGGAGGCCTATTTCAAGGCCCTCCGCGAGTTCAGCGAGCCCGTGCTGAGCTACGCGCCCTCGCCCGGCGTGCCCGTCCTGCTCGACGGTGTGCGCGGCTACTACGCGCGCATCGGCGTTGAGCTGCAGCGCGGCGACATCCAGGTCACGACCGGCGGCAGCGAGGCGCTGCAGGCCACGATGGCGACACTGCTGGACGATGGGGACGAGATCATCATCCCCGAGCCCTACTACCCCAACTACCACACCTCCGTGACGCTCGCCGGCGCTACGATCCGCCCCATCACCACGAGCCCCGAGGAGGGCTACCGCTACGCGGTGCGTGAGCGCGTGGAGGCCTGCATCAACGAGCACACCCGCGCCATCCTCATCACGAACCCCGGCAATCCCACCGGCGCCGTCCTCAGCCCCGAGGAGCTGAAGCTCATGCTGGACATCGCAAAAGAGCACGATCTCATGATCATCTGCGACGAGGTGTACCGCGAGTTCGTCTACGGCGGCGAGCCGCTGCTGAGCGCGCTGCAGTACCCCGGCTATGAGGAAAACGTCATCGTGATCGACTCGGTGTCCAAGCGCTTTTCGGCCTGCGGCGCCCGCGTCGGTCTGCTGATCTCCAAGAACAAGGAGTTCATGAAGCAGAGCATGAAGTGGATGCAGTGCCGCCTCTGCGCCTCCACGGCCGACCAGGTGGCCGCCGCCGCGCTCTACTCGCTCGACCCGTCCTACTTCGACGCCGTGCGCGAGGAATACAAGCTGCGCCGCGACACCCTGATGGCGAAGCTCCGCCAGATCCCGGGCATCGTCTGCGAGGAGCCGAAGGGCGCCTTCTATGTGATGGCCGCGCTGCCTGTCGACGATGCGGACAAGTTCCAGATGTGGCTGCTGCAGGAATTCGACGATCACGGTGACACCGTGATGTTCTCCTGCGGCGAGCCCTTCTACGCCACGCCGAACAAGGGTAAAAACGAGGTGCGCATGGCCTACGTCATCAAGAAAGAGGACATCGAGCGCGCCATGGACGTCCTGGCCGTCGCCATCGAGCGCTACCGCCGCGAGGTCATGGGCCTGTAAAAAAGCATCAGAAAAAAGAGCTGTGAAAAAGGGTTTTTCACAGCTCTTTTTTCGTCTCGTCTTCCGGCAGCCGGATCTGCTTATACTGAAGCCTGATAAGAGAGTTCAATAGATTTTCGAGTGGAATTTGCGCCAGACGAGGCGGAGACCGCAGCAAATAATGGAGAACTATTTGCAAGGGCTCCAACGATGGTTGGCACAAATTCCGCCGGAAAGAATGGAACTGTTCTATCAGATTTCAGTATGAAAACAGGCTGATCTGCGGGTATTTCTCCGGCAGCTCGTTCAGATAGCGAAAGCAGGCCTCGGGGCTGGAGAGCATGCCGCTCTCCTCGCATTTGCGGTGAAAGAGCGCCGTCAGCTCCTTCGCGCGCGGGCTGGGCAGCTCGTAAGCCGTGCCGTAGCGGCGGATGGTGCGCTCCTTGAGGCCGGGGAAATGCCGGTCGAGCGCGGCGTAGTAGTATTCGCGGTCGCCCTCGCGCAGCGTCAGTCCCATGCCGAAGTCGATCACGCCCCTTACGCCCGCGTCGGCGCAGGCGTCCAGAATGGCGGAGACATTTTCCTCCGTGTCGTTGAGAAAGGGCAGGATGGGCGTCAGCCACACGACAGTCGGGATGCCGCGCTCGCGCAGCGCGTGCAGCACCTCGACGCGCCGCCGCGTGCCGCAGACCCCCGGCTCCACGATGCGGCACAGATCCTCGTCCCAGGTCGTGAGCGTCAGCTGCACGACGCACTTGGCGGAGCGGTTGATCTCGTCGAGCAGATCGATGTCCCGCAGGACGCGGTCGGACTTTGTCTGGATCGCCGCGCCGAAGCCGTGGTCGCGGATGATCTCGAGGCAGCGCCGGGTCAGGCGCAGCTCCTCCTCGCAGGGCATATAGGGGTCTGACATCGCGCCGGTGCCGATCATGCAGCGGCGGCGCTTCGATCTCAGCGCCTTCTCCAGCAGCTCCGGGGCGTTGCGCTTGACCTCCACGTCCTCAAAGGGGTGCGTGAATTGATAGCAGCGGCTCCGGCTGTCGCAGTAGATGCAGCCGTGCGTGCAGCCGCGGTACAGGTTCATCCCGCAGCGCCCGCCGCTTTCATGCAGGATCCCCTTGGCTTCTACAAAATGCATACGTCACCCAGGCCTTTCTTCCCTCAGGACTATTGAACTGTTTTCAGTATACGACCGGCAGGCGCTTCTGTCTACCCGGCCAAAATAAAAAGCGCGCCGTGCGCAGGAAAAAGCCCGGAAACGGCAGTTCCGGGCTTTTGTATACAAGGCTGGAAAGACTCATTCTCCCTGGGAGACCGTGTACAGGGAATAGAAGTAACCCTTTTTCTCCATCAGCTCGTCGAAGCTGCCCTGCTCTGAGACCGCCCCGTTTTTCAGCGCGAACAGGCCGGTGCAGCGGCGAAGGACGTTCTCGTCCAGGTCGTGGGTGACGAGCACGCGGGTGTAGCCGTCCAGCTTCAGGATCGCGTCCAGCACCTCAAAGGAGGTCTCGGCGTCCAGGGCGGCCGTGGCCTCGTCCACGAAGAGCACCGGCGTCTTGCGCAGCAGCGCCCGGGCGATGGAGACGCGCTGCCGCTCGCCGCCGGAGAGGCCGGAGCCGTTCTCGCCGCAGAGATAGTCCGCGCCCTTTTCGTCGACGAGCCTTTTCAGCCCAGACAGCCGCACGGCGCGCTCGATCTCTTCCTCCGGGAAGTCGGAGAACATGGTGATGTTGTCGCGGATGGTGCTGTTAAAGACGAAGACGTTTTGCTGGATGATGGACACAAGGTCGTAGAGCGAGCCTGCAGAGACGGTTTTGAGCTCCTTTCCGTCGTAGCGGATCTCGCCGCGATAGTTTTTCGAGGACGCCATCAGCAGATTCAGGATCGTCGATTTGCCGCTGCCGGAGCCGCCCACCAGCGCGTAGCAGCCGCCGACGCGCACTTCCATGTCCACGCCGCACAGCACCGGCTTCCCTTCCTCATAGGCAAAGGCGAGATCCCGGACCGAGATCCCCTCGGTGAGCTGCGGCGGGATGGGCTCGCCCTCGTCGGGGACGTTTTTGTCCAGCGCCGCGGCCAGCTTGTCGATGAGGGAGTTTGCGGACATCATGCCGGCGAAGAAGGCCGGGAAGGTCTGGATGGGCCCGAGCACATAGTTGAGGAGCTGAACGAACACGATGGCGGTACCGGCCGTGATCCCCTTGCCGGAGAGGGCCAGCGCGGCGGCCACGAAGAACACGCCGAACTGCAGGATCGCCCCCGCCATGCCCGAGGAGTAGCCTACCAGCACGTTCACCCTCGTGCGTTTTTTCGAGGCCTCCGCCACATCAGCGTTGCTGAGATCATGCAGCTTGGCGATGCTTTTTTCCGCCTTGAAGCTCTTGATCACCGAAAAGCCCGTGAGCGCGTCCTTCAGCATGCCGGTATAGCTCTCTTTTCGATCGGAAACGCTCTTCTCCGCGACGGCCGCCTTGTTTCCCAAAACCACGGAGACGAGGATCGGCAGCAGGGAGAAGCCGATGGCGATCAGCGTCAGCAGCGGACTGCACCAGAGCATGAGGCCCAGCGCGCCGACAAAGGCGATGCCGACCTGTATGGTGTTCTGCAGCCGCCCGATGAATTCCGTTTCGATCGTGTTCACGTCGTTGGAGAGCGCGGAGATATAGAGCGAGCTGTTCTCGCCGGAGAAGGCCTGAATGCCCTTTTCCAGCAGCCGGTCAAAAACGTATTTTCGATATTGCTTCATCGCCTTTGCGCGGAATTCGGAGAGGAAGACCCTGTCCAGGAGCCAGCCCAGCCCAAACAGCGCGAAAGCGCCTCCCGTGATGATCAGGAGCGTGCCGAAGCCGTAGGGGCATTCTCCGGAGATCAGATCGGCGACCTCCTTGATGAGCCAGGAGATCACCAGCTCCGCCGCGGCGCCGAACAGGGCCGCGAGCACCGTCATGGCCAGATTGAATTTGTTGTTTTGAAACAGCTCTCTGAGAAACGGGCGCCGCAGCGCGCGCTTCGCTTCATTTTCCTTCACCGTCTGTTCCCTCCCTCAAAAGCGGTTTTTTGCGGTCATACCAGTTGCAGAAGTACGCTTCTTCTCCGTCGCACAGCCAGCGCGCGAACAGCAGAAACGGGACGAACGAATCCTGCTTGTCCAGCATGAAGACCTGCACCGGCGCGTCCTCCAGCTCCACCTCGGTCTTCTTGATGATATGGCATGCGGTCAGTGCGGTCAGCGCCCGTTCCGCGTCCTCCAGCGGCACGCCCGAGGCCCTCGCGATCACGTTTGCGGAGCGGTAGCTGTTTTTTTGCGCGTAGAGCGTGCGCAGGATCTCCAGCGCGCCCGGCAGCGCCAGGGCGGAAAACAGGGCGCGATAGTCTTCGTTGTCCGCAAAGTTTGACGCGTAGCCGCCCTCCGGCTCCGGCATCAGCAGGAACATGGGGCAGTCCTCGGCGGGGATGCCGAGCTGGATGCCCTCGTCCAGCAGAGTGCTGGAGCGAAGCCAGAGCGTCGCATCCGTGTGGTTGACGATGTCTGTGGAATAACAGGTCTTGACCGGCAGATGAAACAGGGCGTCCATCAACTCGCCGAGAAACTCGCCGTCCACATAGTAGGGGCGCTGAATGGTCGCGCACAGCAGCCGGAACAGCTCGAACATGCGCTCCTCCTTCGGAAAAGCGCCGAGATAGCGCAGCAGCGACCCCGCCATATCCTCCGTGGGCTCGTCGGCGCGCCCGAACAGCGTGTCGATAGTCACGCCCAGGCGATCGGCGATCGCGGGCAGCATCTCGGCGTCCGGGGCGCCGCCCTTTTCCCATTTGCTGACCGCCTGGCCGGAGACGCACAGCGCCTTACCAAGCTGCTCCTGGGTCAGCCCCCACTCCCGCCGCAGCCTGGCGATCGTTTTCCCAAGCTCCATGTTGCAGACCCTCCCGAATTCAATCGTTGGTAGAATTATAACAAAACAGGCGGTTGAATACAATAGAGCTGCGTTTGTGGAAATGAAACCATCGTTTGATTTCTCCGTCTGAAAACGCTCAAACCCCGGAGCCGACGGCTCCGGGGTTTGAGCGTTTTGATCCTTCGATCCGCGCTTTGAGAGCGAGGCGCGGCGGCCCTGCGAGGGCTCTTCTGTTTTACCCGAACAGGACCGGCACGAGGAAGAAGCCGATCATGTTGTTGAGAAAATGCGGAACGAAGCAGACGAGGCAGTTGCCCGTCTTGCGGAACAGGAGCGCAAACAGGATCGCATCAATGAAAATGCCGCCCAGATCCCACGCGACGATCCCCGCCGGGCCCGCGGCATAATGCGCCGCGGCAAAGAGCACGGCGCCGACGAGCGCCACCGGCCAGAAGGGAAAGCGCTTCATGCCCTTGCCCACAAAAAAGGCGCGGAATTCGATCTCTTCGCCGAGAACGGAAACGATCTGACTGAGCAGCAGCAGGGGAAGCTCGTCCAGACCCGGCACGTTGATCCGTCCCAGAACATGCTCAATATAAGCGCTGCCGAACACGAGCTTGCTCAGCAGCATTTCGACCAGGGTCAAAACCAGCATGACAAGGATCAGCGGGAGCACGCCCGGCTTTTTCAGATCCGGGAAGAAGCGCTTGAAGCTGAGCCCGGATTCGGAGTCGGGCGTCTTTTCGACGCCCTCGATGATAAAGAAGCACGCCAGGCCCGCGACGTGGATCGCGGCCGCCGCGAGCATGGAGCCTGTGGCCGCTTTGACCGCGACCGCGAGGAGCATGACCACCATGCCGATGAGGGTGATCCGCTTGACCTTGTCTTTTTTCATGGAAGCAAACATAGCTCTTTCTCCTTATTCTTTCTTCGTCAGTCATCCGCGGAAGCCGCCGCGAGCAGGGCACCGTTCCAGGCGCGCTCGAGCTGCTCCGCGATCAGCTTTTCGTCGAACGCCAGATGATTGTTGGCGATGATGCTGGCGTATCCGTGGGCAAACAGCGCGACCGTGATGAAAAGCTCTCTCGTTTTCCGCCTGCTCAGCCCCGCGCCCTCCCGCACCGCCTCCAGCACCGGGACCAGCTCCTCGGAATCCAGCATGTCCAGCAAATTGTTCTCCTCCGCGTATCCGGACTGAAACAGGAAGCGGAACAGCTGCGGCTCCTCCACGGCGAAGCGGATATAGTTCAGGCCGATCCCGAGGATCGGATCCTGCCCGGGCGGCGTGTTCATCAGGTATTCCGTGTGCAGATGATCCGCCCGCCTGTAGGCGGCTTTTTTCAGCCCTTCGACGGTCGAGAAATGATACATCACCGGCTGCGTGGAGCAGTGCAGCTGCCCGGAGACCGTCCGGGCGTTGAGCTTCTCAAAACCGCTTTGACGGACGACCTCCACCGCGGCGTCGACGATCATCTCCGCCGTGACTTTTGCTTTGGGCGGCATACGCGTCCCTCCTGTATGATAACGATCGTTATGTAACGATCGTTATCATACACCCTCCCCGCGCCCCTGTCAACCGCAACCGCTCCTGGACAGAAAAGCCCCGGAACCATGGCGGTTCCGGGGCTTCGGGCATTTTGAAATCTTGATCAGCGCTTCGAGAACTGAGGAGCGCGGCGGGCGGCCTTGAGACCGTACTGCTTCCGCTGCGAAGCTATGCCGGGTCCAAGCGCCAGACGTGTATGGACTTCTCGTCCATCATTTCCGGAAAGGCTTGACCGGGGGAATCCGTCTCTCGCGCTTCCACAATACAGATTTGATCATCCTCTTGCCAGACTGAAGTCAGCATACCAGGAACAGAGCAGCGTGCAGCGACCGCACCGGAATTGTCAAACACTGTCAGATGCGTTTGTTTTTCGTTTATGCCCAGCAATCGCCCGTCTGCCAGCCGCGCCAGAATGAGAGCGGGGATCTCTAACCGCAGCTTTTCGTATCCGCCGGTTTCCAGATTATATAGCTCTACGCTCCGGGGATCCACATAGTAGTTGTTGCTCCATAACACGCGGCCGCAGATATTATCTGCCGCAGGAAAGACACGGCCATCATGCTGAGCTCGACGAGCTTTTTCCTGAAATTTCCCATCCAGCAGCACCAGTTCCTTTTTGTGCATGGAATCATAGACGAAGGCGTCCAGTGCCGGCACAGCCGCTAACCGGAACATGCCGTCTTCTGCCGGCACCCGCCTGACGTTCAGCAGCTGCCCGGTCTCCCCGTCCAGCTGGAAAAGCAACCCGTCAGCCTTGATTTCTCCGTCGATCGCCGACGCCAGCAGTGTAATGATCCCATCCGCAGAGGTGGAGATATGCTGCAGACACTGGTGCTCGTTCATCTCAGGAACAAAACGCCAGCGCTCTCCGCCGTCAGGTGCAAGGCAACGCACATAATTTCTCCCTCCTGAGCGCGACCAGCTGGATCCGGTGACGGTCTCGCGTTCGATCTCGGCGAACAGATAGATCAAGGCTCCGTCTTTTGTGAGCCACAGCGGCGCACAAGTGATCTCCCCGGGGAAACTCCGGTCTGCGATCTCTCCCGAGACGCCATCATATAAGATCAGATGATCGACGTGCGCCTTGTCCGTGTATGGATAAGCCAGTCTGGATCGATGTTGAGGGATGACATAAGCGGTATTGCCGATATAACCGAATAGCAAACTGACCCTGTAAAGACTCCCTTGAGGCCGCAGCAGCTCATATAATTGCATTTTCACCCGCACGCTCTCCGGCCATTCCTCCGGAGGAAGCTCTGTGAGCACGAATTGGTTGGGTCGCTTGCGCAGCGCGGCCTCCCGGGCCTTGATCGCGCGCAGCGTCGCGTCTCCGCGCGGTACTCGGCGGGCTTCCTCCTCCGGAATGTCATACAGCGCTGCACCGATGGTCTCCTCCAGCAGCCGAATCTGCTCTTCCAGGCCAAAGCACCGGGGGCCATAACGCAGCGCCTTGGCAGGCGCATCCTCTCCAAAGAGGAGGTTGAGCTGTTTGCCCAGTTTTGACCAAGATTCTCTGCTCCCGCAGTCCAGCAGTTTCCTTCCGGAGCGGTAAAAGCAGCAACGGAACCAATCGTCGTCAAAGTAGTAAAACAGCAAAGCCGCCGCGCCCTCGTTCCCCTTGGTCAAGCGTTTGGCCTGTTTCTCCAGGCGATCGTTCTCTCTGTGCTCCGGATCATAGGCGGGTACCACGCTAAGCCACGGAACATTCAGCTCACGCAGCAGATCTCCCTGCGCCAGAAGGGGCGTCAGTGCAAGCTTCTCCACTCCATACAGATGCAGCGTCGCAAAGGTCATTCCCAATCTGATCAGCCTCCTCTCGCCTTATACTATCACTATACAGCAGATCGACTTCTCTGTGAAGAGCATGCCGCAAAAAAACGGACAGTTCCGAAGAACTGTCCGTTGCAGGCTTGACTTTTAACGCTTGGAGAACTGAGGAGCGCGGCGGGCGAAGCGCCCTTCGGGCCGCTTCGCGGCGCTGATGGAAATTGGCCGCCCTCCGCGCATAAAAAATGGACAACTCCGCAGAGTTGTCCATTGTGCTTTTTCTTTTAGCGCTTCGAGAACTGAGGAGCGCGGCGGGCGGCCTTGAGACCGTACTTCTTAAAGTAGCAGGCCTCAGACCCCTTGATTTTACTGGATTTTTTGAGGGGTCCTGGATTTTTAACCCCTAAATTAACCCATATTCTTTTTGGAGGCTTAACCACCGTCAGCCGTATTATTGACCGAACGCACCGTTCACTACAGCCGCCAGTTCCTTAGGCTTATTATACTTCACCTTGGCATAAATGTCCATAGTAATCTTGCTGTTCTCATGACCAGCCAAGTACTGAACGGTTTTAGGATCGACCTGTGCGTAGATCAGATTTGTGATGTAGGTGTGGCGGAGCTGATGCGGCGTAACCTGGAAGTCCATACTGTACGTGACCTTGCCATTATGAGGGGCGACCTCGCCAAGAACCGGCGTTACAGTATGCTTGATCTTCTCGCCGTTAACGTATCTCACATAGGTACGTTCCTTCGTGGATCTGGTCACGATGTATTGCCAGACTCGCTTGAACTGCGTATAGGACAGAGGCTCCCCCTCGCTATTGGCAATGACGTATTCAGAAGTAGATTCTTCTTTTGCCTCCTTCAAACACTCTACAAGGCACTTCGGCAGCGGCACGTCACGGTATGCTGCTTTTGTTTTGAGTTCAGTGAGGATGACCGGCCTGTTGTGCTCGGTATGCCACGCTCTTCTCACCGAAAGATAGGGCGCTTCAACATCGAGGAAAACACAATCCCACTTGAGGGCGAGGATTTCTTCTCTGCGAAGGCCAGCATAAAGCCCCAGCATAACGAAAACATACGGCGGAAGGCCTTTAATCGAATCCAGAAGTAGAACGGCCTGCTCATCGGTGAGCGCTTCTTTATCTTTTTGAGGGATACCGCCTTTAGCGGAAAGCTTCTTTGTCGGATTCTCATCAATAATGTGGCTGTCTTCCGCGGAATAAAAGATGCACTTCATCAGCATATTCACAGAGCGATAAACCGATTCGGATTTCTTCGCAGCAGGAAGAACGGCCAGCTTAACATCATCAGGAGTAACATCGGCCATGTACATATGGCCCAGTGGCTTGATGATATAGTTTTTTACCTTTGAAGTATAGTCTGCAAGGGTAGTTGCGCGGATATGTGCAGACTGCATCAGGAGCCACTTCTCACAGTACTCTTTCACGGTCGGCGTATCCCGCCGAAAGGAGCACTCTTCGATCTGGCGTTTGGCTTCTTCTACCTTATCATATAATTCTTCACGGGTTCTCCCGTACAGGGCGACCCGTTTGCCGTCCGCGTCTTCGATACGGGTACGGTAGTATTCAATGCCGCCTAACATGACGGTTCCATACTTGGGAATTGCTTTTCTCTTTGCCAATTCCAGCACCCCCTATTTGAGTATTATCAGCGCTGATGGTTCATTTTTATCAGAAGAGTGACTGACTCGCAATGTTGTCGCAGGGGGCGTCGATCAGGCCCTGCGCTTGCGGTAAGTCATCATGTTTTCCTTCTTAGGAGTTGCGCGGTGAGTAGACCGTGCGATGAATTCCTGGATGCCAGCTTCCGTAAAGAAGACGCATCCATTCTCTACATATTGGACATAGGTGATCTGCCCACTGTTTCTGGCGAGATCAAGGGTCGCAAGGCTGATGCCCAAGATGCCCGCAGCTTCTTTTCTTGAGTACAGTTTTTCCATGAAGTGTGTCCTCCTCTTTTTAGGAAGCGGCCTGTGCAAGATCAAATATCAGGAAGTCAAACCCGTTTCTGGAATTGCAGTAGGTGCAGGGTTCCTTGTTGATCTGATAGTAGTCAGCCCTCTTAATGAAATGCTGACGAGAGTTATAAAACTGGCTTGCGCAGCGAGAGCAGAGGCAAATCTCCATCGGTTCGCCAACCACTTTTTTGCTAATCCGAACCGTTCTCCGGACTTTGACAATCTCTTCGGTATATTCAATTTCACACATCTTTATTTGCTCCTTTCCTGTTCTGCACTGCTTCAGTACAAAAGGACATGGCTGAGATCCCGAAGAACCTCAGCCACGTAGTTTTCATACTGAAGACAAACGTCTTCGTATTTGGAAGTTCATTTCTTTGCCAATCATATTTGCCGCTCGCGCCCCTGACTGAATCGGGAACATCCCAGCCCGCATCTGGTCGATGCGTCACAGGCCGTTTTACCTCTCCGAGTGTCTCTCCGAGCTGCCCCCATTGCGTGAAGCTGTGGCTGGGCAGGAGTATCATTATCCCGAGCAGACTTCTCCGCGATCAGGCCGTACCAATAAGCCTGTTTCACTTCTCTGTAGATCGCTCGCCGGGAAGCCGGGTCATGGCGGCAGAAAGATCGTCGCTCCATCTGCACGGAACGTAACTGAGATGCTGAACTATTCTGTTGTCGGTAGTGAGGGAGAGTTTTCCCCCTCACTATACGAGGCAGTGGGAAAGGCGTTTTTGCAACCAACACTCAAAAATTTTTCAAAAAATTTTTGAGCTGCTTGAGTTTCTTAGCAACTGCCTGATGAGAAATCCCAAGGTTTTTTGCAATTTCGGCTTGCGAGTATCCTTCAAACAAGTAAGCGTTTATCAGTGCGAGATCAGAATCAGACAGCAAAAGAAGTTGATTAAGTAAAGCTGGGCTTGTAACATCCTTGAGCCACTGATATTGGTCGCTTTTTGGAGTGTCCGCGTATGTATCAGACACCACCATCTGTTTGATAAGTCTTGCATGTGAGATAGTGGTATCAGAATCATCAGATTCCTCCGAGGGCTCCAATTCAGAGAAAAGAGTTTCGTGTAAACAACAATTGCGTCTGCGCTTGAACTCATCCCAATCGAATTTCCTCATTTCCTCGATTGCTTCTGGTGACATACCAGCTTCTCTGTATTCAACGGCGAGTCGATCCCATAAGATATCGAAGCGGCTTTTCTCTGCGCGGTAATTGAATGAACTCATTTGTGATCTCCTTTTCGTGGTTTTGTTTTTCTGGAACAAAACCGGAGATCACGGATATTCGGAGAGATAACACTCCCATCTATTTTTCATGGACTGTCCTTTCTGCCTATAAGCGGGGCAAAGGACAGTCCATTTTTCGGAATCTCAACTTGCAGCCTGAAAATGAGCGCACAAGGTCGAGGGTATTTCCTACGACTTTTTTGCAGAACTCATTTCTGCTTGTGTCGTATGAGAAATATCCTTTGCCCTATTGCAACTCAGGCTCGATATTCTATTTGATAGGAAACAAAAAAGGCCGGGCATCAGGAATCATGGACATGCTCCATGACCCCGATGTCCGGCCATTTGGTGACTCGTTGGGTCTTATTCAGACCACGGACCCGTTGCTCGGTACGTCGGTTGCTAAAGCTTTATATCAGAGACAGCTTACAAGTCTCAATCTAAGTAACGAACTTGCCCTAGTAACGCGATACGACAAGTCGATTTGAACGATGTTTTTGCAGTTTCCACATTTCAACTCCACAATTCCGGATGTGGGCGTTACTTTATCCATTACACGCCATCCGCAGATTGGGCATCTTTTGGAAACCCGAATCCCATCTTTCTTCTTCTCAACCAATATCGTCATCTCCCATTACAATATCAAGAATCTCGTTCGGGTGCCTCAGATGCTCTTCTCCGAGGAGACCAAGTCTCATCATTCGGATACTGAGTGCCTGTTTTGACACGCCGAGCAAATAACACATATTGCAGAATTTCTCATACTCTTTCCGACGCCACACAGCGTTGAGCATATCGATCCTGCCATTCTGCCCTACAAGAGACATGGCCTGTTCGACCAACTCCTGCGGCATCAGGATGGATGAAGTAAGTCTGTCTACTTGCCATTCCTCTCTGTTACGTTCACATCGCACGTCCCGATACCGAAGTACGCGACGCGCGTTTGCTCCACTGCCATAGTCCTTCGGAAAAAGCATTTTCAGTATATGGTGGCAGCCTTCGTGAACGATTGTGAAGTTTCGTCGCCCTGTTTGATCCTCCGTCTGCAAATCTTTCTCAATCAGCACGGTCTTGCCGTCAAAATAGAACAAGTCTTCGTCTTCATCGCAGATCTCTACGCCAACTTCGTCGTATGCCGTGATGCCAAGCGTCGTTCCATCCATAGAGAGATGTCGATACTCAATCGTCAAACCAAGCAATTGCTTTAAAAGTAGGTTCGGATCAATATAAAGAAGCTGACCTGCCTCTTGGACTTCCGGAAGCTTGGAATAGGCACGGAATACGCGTGCAGCTATGGCATCGAGGTCATTATAAGAAAGATATCTAGCCATTGTTCCACCCTCACTGATACATAAGTCCTGGCATTTTAACTTTTTCTCGTCCATCGCCAGGCATCTTCAAATCGCCAAGTAGAGAGGCATAGGTTATTGCCTGCTTCCCAAATCTGCCACGCAGTTCTTCAATCGTATCTTGCAAACGTTCTTTTTTCTCTCGCCGCCTTTGATCATCAAAAAGTGTGAGTTGTTCAGCATCACGCTTTGGGACAAGGTTTATTGCTCGAATAGTGACTGCTCTGACTTTGTTATTCCATCTGTATCGTTCTTGGAAAAGGTTAAATCCAGCAGATGCAATTTCGGAGGGAAGTTGAGTTCGCACCGGAAGTCTGCATTGAAACTGCTCTCCAGATAAATCGTTGCTTCTTATCCAGATCATCACACCGGTTGCACAGAGTTCATGGACGCGAAGCCGATGACCAACATCCTGAGAAAGCTCAAGCATTACGTTGTGAACTTCTTCTTCATTTTCAAGATCTGCCGTACAAGTTATTCCGTGACCGATTGATTTCACCGGACTCACGAAATCTTTGTTCATCACACGGCTCTCGTCGGTTCCGTTTGCATAGCGCCAGATTTTGAGGCCATTTACGCCGAACCAGTTCAGCAAGTATTCAGGGGGAGTCGCTGCGAGTTGCCCAATTGTGTGAATGCCATATTTTGCGAGTTTTGCCTCCGTTGCATGGCCAACATAGATCATTTCGGAAACACTAAGAGGCCACACAACATCTTTGTAATTATCAATAGAGATTTGCGTAATAGCATCCGGCTTTTTCAAATCGCTGCCCAGCTTTGCGTAAATCTTATTGAAGGACACGCCGATACTGACAGTGAGGCCGAGCTCTTCACGGGTAGCTTTACGAATCGACTCTGCGAGGGAATAGGCAGAATCGAAACCATAAAGGTTGTTGGTGCAGTCAAGCCAACATTCGTCCATCCCAAAAGGCTCAACGAGATCCGTATATCGATAGTAGATTTCATGGGCGAGCTTGGAATACTTCAGATACTCATCATATTGGGGCGGAACCATGATTAAGTTTGGACAAATCTGCCGAGCTTCCCAGGAAACCATTCCTGTCTTTACGCCAGCCTTCTTCGCCAGCTCAGACTTCGCTAAAACAATACCGTGCCGATCTTCAGTTGAACCACACACCGCCACAGCTTTTCCCTTGAGTGTAGGGTCAAGCATCGCTTCCACAGATGCGTAAAAAGAATTCATGTCGCTGTGTAGGATAGCCCGTTGCTGCATTACCTCACCTTCTTTATCGGCTGCATGTCGATTATAATTCTATCTTTTATAGATTTCAATAGCGCATTTGTCGCTAATTTGTAGCATTTCGCTTGACAAGCGATCTCTCCATATATATAATTCAGGCATACGATAAAAGGAGGCGTCCGAATGAAAAAGAAGAACGCATCCCCGGTTGATTCCGGGAAGATTATCTCCGTGGATTTCGTAAAAGGTAATCTCTTTAACGCTGAAAACGCAAAAGCAACTAACGTTGTTGGTAAAAAAATTGAAGAGGCAAGAACATCTCTTGGCCTCACACAGATTGAACTGAGGAATCTTCTTCAAATGTATGGCGTCACCACACACAAAGATATTGTTGGTAGATGGGAACGTGGTGATACTGTTCCTTCTTCCTATCAGCTTCTGGCATTAAGCTTTGCTTTGATGATTGACGACGGCATTTCTTATTTTTCGGATCACGAGGATCTCAACATGATCGGAATGAAGAAGCTGTCAGAATATAAGAAGGACTTGATAGCAACGGGCCTCTATGCGCCAATTGCTGCGGAGCCTTCCGTGGAGTATATCGATATGCCTCTTAGCTATCTTTCAGTATCTGCCGGCACAGGTGCTTTCTTGGATGAAGGAAACTATGAAATGATTAGTGTTCCCAAATCCAAAGTTCCCCAAGGTGCACAGTTCGGAATAAGAGTTAGGGGCGATAGTATGGAGCCCACCTACAATGACGGACAACTGATTTGGGTTCAGCAAACAAAAGAACTCAATCCGGGAGAAGTTGGTGTTTTCTTTTATGGAGACCAAGGCTTCATGAAGTCTTACGGACTACGCGAACCGAGTGAAGAGCTTAGGAGCGATTTTACCGATATAGATGGTGCAGTACATCTTCAGCCTGTTCTAATTTCTTTTAACAAGAAGTACGATCCCATTTATGTCACACCGGACACAAGATTTGAAATTGTTGGGAGGGTACTAAATTAAAGTCCGTTTTTTTGGACACCTAAAGGTTTAGAATGATAATAGCTCAGTATCCATGAGTGTCAAAAGCGCAGAAAGCTTTATGAGCAATTATCAAAGGAGGGATGGGTTTTGAATACAGTGCAGCGAGCAGAACAGCTTGCTTACGAACGGGACATATCTCTTCTCCAGTTAACGAAGATCAGCAAAATCAATTACTCTACGATCACATCGGCGCGGAGGAGAAACTCACAGCTATCTGTAGATACAATTGAACGTATCTGCGGAGCATTATCTATTTCGCTTGCTGAGTTTTTTACTGAACCGACGGAGGCGAAAAAATGAAAACGATGGGAAAAACAAGACATGCTGTGGAGCATAAGCTACTTCCTCAGATGCTCCATGATTCTGGCCCTATGCTTCTTTACAACGTGTTGGGCGATCCGAAGAAAGTACTTCTTCAGTTATTCAGTCAGGCCGGCTTGTCCGGATCAGAACTAAGTGAGGTTTCTAATTCAGATAGTTTTAGAGAAACACATGTAGTAAGGCACCGAGAGAATGATTCTGTTCTCATAATTCAAATTCAGATGCCAACCGCGACTGAAGTATCAGACTGCCGAGCAATTTACCTTTGCTACAGTGGACAAACAGCATTTAATATGCTTTTCACATCAGAGCTACGTAGTGATGGGCAATTCTGTCTTTGTGGATGTGATGCAGATTTCGCAAGGCTTAATTTTGGAGTTTCACCAGAAAGCTTTGAAGAAGAAATGGAGAACGTTTCCCTTTTCTTTTGGGAGATGATGAAAGATGATGGAACAAACACAATCAAGACAATCCTCTCCAGTGAAGAACAGAGCAAAAGTATATGTGCAAGTTAAAGTAGATTTCCGTGAAGACGGTGTAATGCTTCCGCGAGAAATCGTATGGGAAAACGGCGTCACATATGAGATCGATAAAGTTCTGCAAATCACCCAGGCCGCAGCAATGCGCGCTGGTGGTCAAGGAGATCGCTACAAGATCCGTGTTCGTGGAAAAGAAAGCTATCTGTTCTTTGAAAGAAGTGCAAACTTGACTGGAAATAATATCGGACGGTGGTTCGTAGAACGCCGGACGGTATAAAGGAAAACCGTCCAGAATGCGTTCTGGACGGTGATTCTCTATTTGAGAGCAAGTTTCGCATCGTCTGTCAAAAATAAAAAAATATTTTTTTCGGACGCTGCACTTGTTGGGGATTTCGCTCCCCAATCCCTCGTGTTTTGGCAACAGTCGTTGCGGTGCCTGCTTATTAGCAGCACAGTTTTTGATGACGCTTCGCAAATCAAAAGGAGAAAAAATGGGGAGAAATAAAAAGGACATCGGAGTAAAAGAAAAAAAGATCTTCTTTCGAGTTTCTGATTCTTTATATGAAGTTATAACATATAGCGCAAAGAAGAGTGGGTTATCAATCTCAGAATTTTGCCGTCGTGCTGTGCTCAATCAGCCAATCAAAAAGCTTCCGGTCATCATTCACGATGAGAAAGAGATAGCACAAGCACTACGAAATATCGATACGAATATCAACAGACTTGGAAACAATATGAACCAGATCGCACGGCATTTAAATCAAGGCGGAGCTATAATGGAGCCTGTTTTAGAGGAAATAAGAGCCGATCTGACAAAACTGAATTTGTCGATCCATGAGTTTAACCTTGCCGTGGAGAAAGAGTATGGCAGTAATTAAGCATATAGCTGTGAAGAATTCGAGGTATGAAAACGCTATTAAATACCTTGAGTATCAGCACAACGAATTGACTAACAAACCTATCCGTGATGATAACGGCCAGCTTATCGCACGGGAAGGAATCCTAATTAATGGTATTAACTGCATACCGAGCACCTTCTCGCGTGATTGTAAAGAGTTGAATGAGAAGTATGGAAAGAATAATTCCAAAGAAGAAATCAAAGCGCACCATTACATTTTGAGTTTTGATCCGCGTGACCGGGAAGACAATGGATTGACGGTGGAGCGCGCCCAAGCGCTTGGAATTGATTTTTGCAAAGAGCATTTTCCCGGCCATCAAGCGATAGTTTGTACTCATCCTGACGGTCACAACGGAGCTGGAAACATTCATGTCCACATTGTTATAAACAGTTTGCGCATGGTTGACGTAGAGCGAAAGCCGTTTATGGAACTTCCAAGTGATTCTCTTGCTGGATTCAAGCACCACGTTTCTGATAATTATCTCGAGTATCTAAAACGAGAAACGATGCTCATGTGCCAGCGCGAAAATCTTTATCAAGTGGATCTTCTCTCTCCAGCCAAAATGCGGATCACAGATCGTGAATATTGGGCTGCGAGAAGAGGACAAGTCGCACTTGAAAATCAAGTAAAAGAAGAATCAAAAGCTTCAGATAATTCCGAAAAACCAACGTTTGAAACGCGGCTTGCTTCATTACGCAAAGCGATTACAGCTTCAGTGAAGGATAGCCATTCTGTTGACGAACTAAGAGACAAGCTCCTTGAAAACTACGGCATCTTTCTCTTTGAAAGCCGCGGACGGTTTAGCTATCAAATCCCTGAAAGGGAAAAACTCATCAGTGCACGCAAGCTTGGAACCGATTTTGATCGTCCGTTTATCGAAGCTTTCTTTAGGAAGAACGCGAAACAGGCAAGCAAGGATATCGCTGTTCCGAAGCCTTTTGTTAAACTAATTGTTGATCTCGAAGCGATTGCTAAAGCGCAAGAGAATCCAAAATATGCGCAAAGAGTAACGATAACGAATATCCAAGAAGCAGCAAAAACGCTCTTGTTTATCGAGGAAAATGGCATCAAAGATCGTGAAGAATTAATAACTCTTCTTGAATCAGCCGGCAAAGACAAAAACGAGAAGCATGAAAAACTAAAGGCAACGGAGGCCAGGCTCAAGACTGTCAATCTCTTAATCAAGTATTCCGGACAATACTATGCCAACAAGAAAGTATATAGCGACTATTTGAAAGCGAAGAATAAAGCGCAATTTCGAGCCGAGCATGACGCCGAAATAACGCTGTATGAAGCAGCTCGAAGACAACTTAAAGAACTCTCTGGCGGTGAAAAGATTCCCACCCTCCAACACCTGAAAGAAGAAAAGGAATCGCTAACAGTTTCGAAAAACGAGCTGTACGAAGAGTACTCTTTTACGAGAGCAAAACAGAAAGAACTTCAGACTGTAGTCACGAATGTTGATAAAGTCCTGTTGGAAAAGGATAGAATTGACCGAGAGCCGTCGATGTCAATCGAATAAAAAAAGAAGTGGCAGCACAATCTCCGAAGAGACCGTGCTGCCACTTGATTATAAGACTTTGATAATCTCAAGAAACTCGCTCATGGAGATCATGCCGTCCGTCTGAGGATCAGCATCGCGAAACACCATATAATAGCGATATTTCTTCCCTGCGGCCTTTGCCCACGCACGACCCATGCGAGCCTTTTGCATGGAATCATCGTTCTTTAAATGCTCACCTTTAGTCTCGGCAAAAACGATGTTACCGCGCTGGGTCATAATCATAATGTCCGGATAATGATTGATAAAGCCATTAATTTTGAACCCGTGCTTGGCAATGTTCCTATGCCACCAGCGAACTGAGGGGATAGCCGTCAGCTCTATGACGAGATCCCGCTCCAAACCATTCATTTCTTCTTCGGCAGAATAGAGAGAGCCGCCAATCATGGAAGTGCTTTCTGCAGGGAAAATCATGTTGGGCATTTCATAGATTTCTTCACACTCGATCTGCCCCGTCTCCAGCCAACGGTTAAACTGCTGCTCGTAGTGGACTTCCAACAAGCTTTCAATTTTGTCTCGGATTTTCTTCGCATAGGCATAAGGAGCTTTTTCCAAGCCAGCCATCTGCTCCTCTGTCATGTCCTCAACAATGCGATCAATATACTGTTTCAGCTCGCCGTCGTCTACTGTGTTTATCCGGGTAAGCTGCTGTTGCAGGATATGTTTGCAGCGATCAATGCGTTGTTTTGGTGAGGTCTTAGACAAGTATTCTTTGATCGCTTGCTGTTCCATGCTGGACATTTTATAGACCTGCGGCACTACGCCAGCCTGATCCCGCACGTCAACATATACCATCTGAGTGTCGGCACTCTCAAAATCTATGTCGCTTGGTTTGCCTTTAAGAGTGAACCCGGCCGAGAGCATTTCACGCTCTAAAGTTATTCTGTTTCCTTCAGAAAAGATGGTTGGCGGTGTTACATAAACAAACTGTGGGAGCCGAAGGGCAGCAACTTCTTCTTGGAATTCTGGCTTAATGAAGAAAGCTTGCATCTTCTCTTTCACTTCCCATGCGAGATTTTGGGTTGCTGGATTGGAATCCTTTTGCATTGCCTCTTCATATGCCTGGCCGGTCTGCTCTGCCGCTGCAAGCATTGCCTCGGCTGTAGTTTGAGAACCAGGCTGCGAAGTAGCTGCTTTGCTCTGCTCGACATATTCGGCAAATTCTTCTGGCGTGAAATCAAGAAATTCCTCCGTAGGTTCCTCGCCAGGTTGATTGTTAATCTCTTGCTGGACTGGTTGAACAATTGGCGTGGAGGGTTGCACAGGAGCTTCAGCTGCTATGCGATAGTCTTTTTCGCTAAATCCTGCTGCATTGAGACCGTGCACAATGCCTCGCAGCGTTTCAGCAAAATCATTCGATGAAGTCAGTACATAAGACATATTCAGCGCGGGTAAGCGATTGGGCTTTGTATGAGGCAACCTGAGAATACGCCCTAAGATTTGCTCAACATCGATCTTACTTGTCTTATTCGCAAGCGAGGACAGAATATAGGCAAAGGGGCAGTCCCAGCCCTCTTTCAGCGCATTTACCGTGATGATATAGCGGATGGGGCAGTCCTCCGACAGAAGATCAACATTTTTCAGCTCATTCACATCGGCTGTTCGGATAGCGATATGCTTTACAGGGATTCCGATCTCAACCAGTTTATCCCGCAGCTTTTCAAATGTTGTGCTGTCCTCTTTGCCTTTTGGCTGTGCCTGGAACAGCGCAATAGGCCGGACATAGCGACCAGTCACTGAGCGTTCCGCTACGGCCAACTCTTCCAGCTTGTTTCTCAAGTCAATGGTATCGGCCAACACCTGCGCCTGACTGTCTCGGTTATAAACGACAACCGGCAGCTTGACCATGCTTTCACGCTTAAGCTGAACAGCGTCAACATAGGAAATGATGTTGCTCCCATCCTTCGGCGTAGCTGTGAGTTCCAAAACGAAGCACGGATTGAAATCCTTGAGCATTTTCAGGCTCAAAGCGGATTTAGCGTGATGGCTTTCATCAATGATAACCAACGGGTTTAAAATGTTCAGAACCTGTAGGAGAGCGTTTTCATCCGCATCCTCGATAGGATGCTCAGGCAAACCAAATACTTTAATAAAGGCGTCAAGATTACTGTTCTCCTGCCGCGCTTTAAGATTCTCCTTACGTCCACGAAACGAATCATAGGACAGGACGCAGATGCATACCTGTTCCATGACCACTGTAGGGTTGAAGTTCTGGCCGTTTTGCAACTGCTCCTTGGAATAGATTTCTACCCGGCTTCCGAAATCCACGTCCAGCTTTTGCCGGTATGGATGATCAGGATTACGAAGCGCTGCTAATGTCTGCGTCAGAATGGCATCGGACGGAACAAGCCAAACAACAACCTTTGACTTCATAGCAGGAAGCAAATCAAAAATCGTTTTGACAGCATTACAGGCAAGAAACGTCTTTCCTCCGCCGGTAGGCACCTTCATGCACACGCTGGGCACCCCAGGTAAAGTGTTCTGATACCCTTTCATGCCGCCAAAGCCGATGTGGAGGCCTTTTTCCTGCCAGAAGCGAGAATACGCTTTGTCGCTGTTGGCCGTTTCGTTAAGCAGCTCCAAATAGCGGGTCAAGTCCGTAATGACGGCACGCTGATAATTCTTCAGTTCCACGCGTCTTACCTCCTTACAGCCTTGTGATATCCCGCGGGATTTTCTTGAACACGATTCCCAACTCTGCCAGCCTGTTTTCCGGCAGGGCACAGCGGTCAGCATAGATGATAAAGCCCTCGGCCTTGTCAATGATTGTGGAGAGGAAAGCGTAGTCCAGGACTGTCACGCTGTTCGGTTCATAGAAGAAATAGTAGGCTGTGCCATTGCTAGTCCCCAGCAGATACGGATGTTTTGGTTTAGTAGCTGGACGCGGCTGTCGGGTCTCAGTGTACCAGATATAGTCACGGATCTTTTCGGTGCCAACGGCTTCGTTCAGGTCATCCCCAAGCATAAGCTGCTCACCGAGATCATAAAAACTGAAAGCTCCACCCGTACCAGAAACAGCAGACTTCCCAGAACCGTAGCCGCAGATCACACGTTTTACACGCTCGGCGGTAATACTGTCTGCGTAATCCATCATCTCAACAAGGATGAACTTACGTTTGCCACCATCGGCTTTGTTCAATTTCAGAACAGCGTGGGCGGTGGTGCCAGAACCGGCAAATGAGTCGAGGATCAACGCCTCCGGATCGGCTGCGATCCTTAACACAAATTCGATAAGACGGGACGGCTTCGGCGTATCAAAAGTGGCGTTTCCATCAAAGATCGCTAGCATTTCTTTTTTCGCTTCATCGGTATGCCCGGTTTCTGCATGCGGCCAAAAGTTGGTGGGTAGTCTGCCGCCAACACTCTCAAGGTAAGTTTTCCTGGCTATGCTTCCTTTGCCGTTCTTAGTGAAGAAAAATCTAGGCCATTGCCCGCGTTTTAAGACGGCTTCAGCATCTGCTTTAGCTTCGTTTAGGGGCTTAGTGAGAACGATGGCTTTCACTCCTACCCTAACTTCTGAGGTTGGAATTCCACACACAGCTGCTCTTCTGTCTGCATCATCCATGTCACGCAATTCGTAGGACGTCCAACCATTCATGATTTCCAACATAGTGTCCTGTTGATATCTCCAGCATCCCCCGCTATAAGGATAAATAAGTTGCCCCGTAAACGGATGCTGAATTGCATATACCATGCCTTGATGAGTTGCTGCATTCGGACCAAAGGCATCACTCATTCGCCATGGAGCAATATCATTGTCTGGATTCTTATACTTAGAATCCATTTCCGCAGTTCTTGGAAGCTTGTTGGGTTGCCAATCGGGTTGCTTGCTGTAGCAAAGGATGTGTTCAACTTCATTCACAATGCCCTTGGAGTCGTTGCGGGTAGAATAGGTACGCTGCCACGAAATGTTAGACACAAAGCAGTTACTTCCGAAAATTTCATCACAGACAGCTTTCAGGTTGGCATATTCGGTGTCGTCGATGCTGATGAAAATAACTCCATCGTCGGCAAGCAACTTGTGAAGCAGTTTCAGCCGGGGGTACATCATACACAGCCATTTATCGTGCCGTGTGAGATCTTCACCTTCTTTACCGACAACTTCACCGAGCCATTTCCTCATCTTCGGATCATTCACGTTGTCGTTGTAGACCCATCCCTCATTACCCGTGTTATATGGAGGATCGATATAGATGCACTTGACTTTTCCCTCGAAGCGAGGAAGAAGCGACTTCAGGGCCTCCAAGTTGTCGCCCCGAATAATCATATTCTCACTGCCGTTGTCAGCCGCATGCTGACCTTCGACATCATAGCTGTACTGTCGCTCCAACACGCGGAAAGGCACTTCCTGGTGATGGTTGATTACTTTGCTTTTTCCGATCCAATCAAGAGTAGGCATATTTACAGCTCCTGTCTGCAGAATCAGTTTAGTATAGCATATTTTTGAACCATAGAACAGATGGAAAACAGCAAAAAGGAGGCCTGTATAGAAGACCTCCGTAGCTTATTGCTGTTTTGTATGAGCTTTGAACTCGTTGATAATGTCCTCAAATAAAGGTGAGGTATTTGCGTACTCGCGCCAGAATAATTCATGAGCCTGTTTCGCTTCCGCCGCGAAGGCCGGATTGGGATCTCGTTCCACGATGAGATCGGTTATCCTCTTGACATACACGTAATCAAATTCGGCATCGTCAGCTTGATCTATGTATTCTTCAAGTATTTCCTGCAGCTCTTCTGTATCAAGGTCTTGGAGCTCCGCTACACTATAAATCTTGTCCATGCATTAATCCTCTAAGATTCGAGTGATTGATTCAATATAGGGGACAACAGCTCGTAGCCCGGCAAGTGCCTGGACTTTCCTATAATCAACAGTTCCCGGGCAGTGGGTGGAAAATAGGTTTTGGGATAGAGCATCGGCAAGCGCGTTCATCAGCTTGGGTGCGTCAATGAGGTTTTGGACCGTGGGCGCATGATAGGGCTCGCACTCGTCCCCCTCCAATCCTAACTCCGCGATTCTATTGACTACCCAATCAATGGCCGCATAGCTGCCGGCAAGAACAGCAATTTGATCGTCTTTGAGTTCATTGTTGATGCAATCTCTTTCCAATGACTGCGATAGGTCATAGGCAACATCGTAGATGAGACTTAGAGCATCGTAGCTGTTGAGATCATAGTCCATTGTTGTTCACACCCCCGCGAATCAAAAAAGCGCACAGCCGGAGCTGTGCGCGAAAAACGCAGAGCTCCATTTGTCGCCAAACAAACCTTCGCTGATCACAGGGAACGCAAAGACGGAGAATGCGTTTTTACCAAGGTAAAAACCATTCCCTGAATCAAGCGAAATATGCGGTTTGTTTGGCAGCTTCAGTATATCATAAAAGAGAATGGCGCGCAAGGAACCACGAGATAGTTTTAAGGCAGAAGTCTTCTTGACTTCTGCCTTCTGCACTATAACTGCTCCAAAAAAGCTAAGAGCGTGTTTTGCTGTTCCTTTGTCAGGCGTGAAAAGTGATGCAGCATTCTTTTCTGCTGACTGTTTAAATCGAACAGCTCTTCTCCCTCAGAGAAAAGCTGTGAGAGCGTTATACCTAAAGCTATACAAATCTTCTCTAGAGAAGGAACAGTAGGGACAATATCCTTTCGATACCAAGACGAGATCGTGGACTGCGGCAAGCCGGAGTTCTCTGCTAGCTGGTACTCTGTCCACCCGCGAGCCTCTCGGAGTTGCGATATAACGGCGAGCACATCCTTCAAAGAACCACCCCCGGTAGTTAATTTCTTCGTCAATTATACTTCGCCGTATCGTTGCGTTTTAATAACTTTTATCGTATTATTATTACGATACATTTAATTAATTCGGCACTTGCCAAGAAGCGGCTTAGGGATTTCCTCTAATAGTAAATGTTTGAATTGGAGGAAATGATAATGGAAAGGCGTTCATATGGGTACATCAGGGTGTCAACAAAAGATCAAAACATAGATCGTCAGGTAGCAGCTCTGCATGAATACGGAATAGATGATACATTCATCTATGCTGACAGACTATCTGGAAAAGACTTTAATCGTCCTCAATATCGGAAGCTGATCAAAAAGATAAAACCGGACGACACTCTTGTGATAAAGAGTATAGACCGGCTTGGGCGCAATTACGAAGAGATAATTGAGCAATGGAGAATCATCACAAAAGAAAAAAAGGCAAACATCGTCGTTCTTGATATGCCCCTGCTAGATACTCGACAAGGGAGAGACCTTACGGGAACGCTAATAGCGGACCTGGTTTTGCAAATCCTAAGCTATGTAGCCCAAACAGAACGTGAGTTTATCAAGCAACGCCAAGCTGAAGGTATAGCTGCTGCGAAAGAACGCGGAGTTACATTCGGCAGGCCATCCATTCCTCGACCAGATAACTATGAAGAGGTTCTGCAAAAGTGGAAGTCCAAAGAGATTACAGCAAGAGATGCGGCAGCAAAACTAGGTGTATCACATGCAACTTTTCTTAAGTGGGTCGGAGAAAGATCCACGAAAAAAAGTACAC
>CAMHMZ010000037.1 GCA_946186375.1 uncultured Clostridia bacterium | reverse complement strand
AGGAATGAGGAGTGAGGAATTAGGAATGAGGAGTGAGGAATTAGGAATGAGGAGTAAGGAATTAGGAATGAAGGAAACGTCCATTCCTTGTGCTTATTCATTCCACATCCCTAACTCCTCATTCCTCATTTCCGCTATATCCCCTCGACGATGTTGTTGACCCAGCGGCGGCTGCGCACGAGGAAGAAGCCGACGAGGCACTTGATGAGCTCGAGCGCCTGCACGGCGGCAAACATCGGCAGCAGCGGCAGCGCCGTATAGCGCGAGAGCACAAAGGCCAGCGACACGCAGCAGACCCAGATATAGACGCTGTCAAAGACGAAGGTGATGATGGTCTTGCCGCCGGAGCGCAGCGTGAAATAGCAGGCGTTCGTAAAGGCGATGAAGGGCAGCAGCAGCGCGTCGATGCGCAGCAGGCCGACCGCCAGGGCCTTGACCTCGTCCGTCGTGTTGTAGAGCCGGGGGAGCGCCGGTGCGATAAAGGCCATCACGACGCCCACCGCGGCGCACAGCGCCACGGCGAAGGCGATGAGCTTGCGGTCCTCGTCCACGGCGCGCTCCAGCTCGCCCGCGCCCAGCAGCTGCCCGATCAGGATGGACACGGTGCTGCCCATGGCAAAGCAGGCGCAGAGGAACAGATTGAAGACCGTGGAGGAGATGTTCGTAGCCGAAACGGCCTCCAACCCACGCAGGGAGTAGCACTGGTTGAGCGTCGTCATGCCCGCAGACCACAGCGCCTCGTTGACCAGCAGCGGCGCGCCGAGCAGTGCGATCTTTTTCGCCAGCGCCTTCGGCACGAGCAGCGTCCGGTATACGCCGCGGATATAGGAGGCTTTGTCGGCGTGGCGATGCGTCCAGACGACGACGATGCCGCACTCCACAAGGCGCGAGAGCACCGTGGCCGCCGCCGCGCCGACGACGCCGAGCGCGGGGAAGCCGAGCTTGCCGAAGATGAGCAGATAGTTGAACACGAGATTGACCAGCACGGCGATGATCCCGGCCTTCATGGGCAGCAGGGTCTCGCCCGTTTCGCGCAGGGTGCTGGCATAGACCTGCATCACGGCAAAGGGCAGCATCTGCAGCAGCATCACGCGCAGATAGGCCTGCCCGCAGCCGAGCGTGGCCTCCAGCGACAGGCTTCCCCCGCTCTCGTGCAGAAAGAGGCCGATCAGCGCGTCGCCCTTCGCCAGCAGCAGCGCCGCAAACAGCAGCAGCGCGCCGAGGGCGATATGGAGCTTGGCGCGGAAGGTGTTGCGTACGCCCTCCTGATCGCCGCTGCCATAGTACTGCGCGGTGAAGATGCCCGGCCCGGCCAGCCCGCCGAAGATGCAGAGGTTGAACACAAACAGCAGCTGGTTGACGATGGCCACGCCCGACATGGGCTCCGTGCCCACCTGGCCGACCATGAGGTTGTCCAGGAGGCTGACGAAATTCGTGATGACGTTTTGGATCAAAATCGGCGTCATGACCGCGAACACGCGGCTGTAAAAGGCTCTGTCGCCGATCAAAGCATGGCGTTTCATGAAGGTTCTCTCCTATATAAAAACGAACGGGCCTATTCTATGATAAGCCCGTTCGTTTTGCAAGCGCTTTTTCCTTGACGAAAGGCGCCGCGGCGGATAAACTAAGGTAACGATGAATAAATCGGCAAGAGCGGATCCCGAGAAAATTTGTGTTCTGATGATGGCACTTTTTTGCAGGAATACTTTGTGTATTTCAAGAAAAAGTGACGAAATCAGGGCGCAAATTTTCCGGGAGGCGCCGCAGGCAATTTGATCAGCGTTTACCTATATTCTCACAGGAAAAACAGAAAGCCCAGGACGAGCAGCAGCTCCACGTCGCCGCTCTCCCGGTAGAGGAGATACAGCAGCCCCATCAGCAGCAGATCCTCCGCCTCCAGCTCGCCCAGCGCGCCGAAGAAGCGCCCGAAGACCGGCGGCAGCGCCGCGCCCGGAGGCGGCGGAGGCGGCAGCGGAGCGCGCCGCGGCGCCTCGTGCGGCGAAGGGGGCGGGGGCGGCGGAGAAGGCGGCAAGCCGTCCTCCACCGGCTGTACCCGGCCGGAATTGCCCTGCCAGCGCTTATACATGGCCCTCCCCCTCTTTCCCCAGCATCGTCAGCGCCAGATGCGCCAGGCGGGAGAGCCGCAGCGCGCGCTCCAGCTTCCCCCGGCGCTTTTCCGACAGCCACGGCCGCATGGCCTCCAGCAGCGCGCGCGTATCGCGTCCGCCGGAGGAAGCCCCGGCCGGCGCGCCGAAGAGGGCCTGACCGGGCGGCTCCGGCGCGGCGGCGGCTCCGAAGCCGCGCAGCAGCTCTTCCGCGCCGCCGCCGTCCATGAGCGAGCGGGCCATGTCCATGATCTCCTGCAGCTGCTTCGGATCGTTCAGAACGCCGCTGATCCTCTCCTCCAGCTCGCCCATGCGCCCGCCTCCCTCAGTCCTGCATCAGCTTCCGCACGTTTTCGGCCAGCTTCCGGCCCTCCTCGGTCTGCAGCAGCGTCCCCAGAAGCTGCCGCATGGCCTCGGCGTCGCCGGAGCCGAGGGCCCGTTCCACCGCCTGCGCGTCCAGCGCGCCGCTCACGCGCCTTGCCTCGGCGGAGGCGGCCAGCGCGCGCAGCGCTTCGCCTTTTTCCCCGCGCTGGAGCGCCTGCGCGGCTTCTCTCAGATCCCGCATGATCACCACACTCCGTTCACCCCATTCTATGCCGCGCTCCGCCGAAAGATACCGGAGCGGGGCGAAAAAAGGAGAGATCGCCATGATCGCCGCCGTTTTTTCCGACACCCATACCAGCGTCTCGCGCATGCTGGAGGCCGCGCGCGCCTGCCGGCCGGACGTGCTGATCCATCTGGGCGACCACGCGCGCGACGCCGAGGCGCTGCGCCGGGAGTTTCCCGACACACCGCTCTACGTCGTGGCCGGAAACTGCGATTTTGCCGCGCAGGAGCCGCTCGTGGACATCGTGCAGCTCGGGCCCGTGAAGGCCCTTATCTGCCACGGGCATACCTACGGCGTCGATTACGGCGACGTCAGCCGCCTCGTCTACGCCGCGCAGGAGCGGGGCTGCCAGCTCGCTCTCTACGGGCACACGCACTGCGCCGACCGGCAGGAGATCGGCGGCGTGCAGGTCTTGAACCCCGGCACCGCCGGGAAGGGCCGCCGCCTCAGCTGGGCCACCGTGCAGGTCTTTCCCAACGGCGGCATCGCCTGTGAGATCCACGAATTCGATTGAAAGAAGGAACGCCTTATGACAGATAAATTTTTCGCCTACATCTCCCGCATGCGCTATATCGGCCGCTGGAGCCTGATGCGCAACGCCCTGCCCGAAAACATCCAGGAGCACAGCCACATGGTGGCCGTGATCGCTCACGCGCTGGGCGTCATCCGGCGCGACGTGTTCGGCCAGCCCTGCGACCCGAACGAGGCCGCCGCCGTAGCGCTCTACCACGACAGCAGTGAGATCCTCACGGGCGACCTGCCCACGCCCATCAAGTACCACAGCCGCGAGATCATGGGTGCCTACAAGCAGGTGGAGGCGCTGGCCTGCGACAAGCTCCTCGCCACGCTCCCGCCGGAGCTGCGGCCGACCTATGAGGCGCTGCTCACCGGCGAGACGCAGCAGCGCCTGCACGACCTCGTCAAGGCCGCCGACAAGCTCTCGGCCTATATCAAGTGCATCGAGGAGCGCAAGACGGGCAACAACGAATTCCTCTCCGCCGAGCGGCAGACCCGCGCGGCGCTCGAGGAGAGCCCCCTGCCCGAGGTCGCCTATTTCCTCGAGCATTTCATCCCCGCCTTCGAGCTCGACCTCGACGAGCTGGGCACCATCGACTGAGGAGGCAAAGCATGGAACAGGCAAAGATCGACCGCATCAATGAGCTGGCGCATCTGGCCAAGGAGCGCGCGCTGATGGACGAGGAGCTTGCCGAGCGCGACGCGCTGCGCAAGGAATACATCGCCGCCTGGCGCGAGAGCACGATCGCCGTGCTGGAGAACACAGTCATCCAGACGCCCGACGGCAAAAAGCACAGGCTGCAGCGGAAGGGGGCGCGGCCGGAATGAGGCGCATGATCGTTCTGATCGGCAATTACGGCTCCGGCAAGACTGAGATCGCCGTCAATCTGGCGGTCAGGGCCGCCGCGGAGGGCCTGCGCACGCTGGTCATCGACCTCGACAAGGTCAACGACTATTTCCGCATGTCCGACCGGCTGAGTCTGCTGGAGGAAAAGCAGATCCGCCTCGTCTCGCCCACCTTCGCCGGGCAGGGGATCACGCCCAGCAGCATGTCCGCCGCCGTGGCCTCGGCCTTCACCGATCAGTGGGAGCTCGTCGTCTTCGACGTGGGCGGCGACGCGGCGGGCGCGCTGTCGCTCGGCCGCTATCACCAGGATTTTGCCGCCTGGGAGGGGGAGCTGGAGGTCTACGATATCGTCAACGTCTTTCGTCCCATGTCCGGCGAGCCGGAGAAGATCCTGCGTCTGAAGGAGGAGATGGAGGGCTTTGCCCGCCAGAAGGTCACGGCCTTCGTCAACAACTCCAACCTCCTCACACTCGCGAGCGCCGACGATCTGCGCCGCGGCTACGATATCGTGCGCGAGACCTCGCTCCGTTCCGGCATCCCCGTGGCTTACACCACCGGCCGGCGCGAATTTCTGGAGGAATTCCTCGCCGACGGGCGCGACCCGGCCTTCATCGGCCAGCCCCTTCCGCTCGAGACCTATATGCACCGCAGTTGGGAGGCCTTCACCCGCGATGGCTTTTGATCGCACGTCCGGGAACTTTTTTCTCTCTGCGGCGTCTATCTGTCAGAAGCTGTAAAGGAGAGATGAACATGAAAAGGATCCCGAGCTTCCTTCTGGCTGCCGTGCTGCTGATCAGTCTCTGCGCCTGCGGTCAGCCTCCCGAAAAACCGAACGCCGCGGACACGCGCCCCGCGGCGGGCCCGATCTGGACCCGGGAAGACCTCCCCGTCCGCGTCGTTTACGAGCGGCTGTGGGAATACAGCGCCGTCGGGGAGAGTGAGGATCCCGAGCTTCTCGCCGCTCTCGTCGCCGCCGTCCGTGCCCTGGAGCCGGGACAACCCAGCGACACCGTCGTAGATGACTATACCGACCGGCTTTGCTTCTTCTTTGCAGACGGGACGGAGCTGCGCCTGGTCCTGGAAGGCGATTGCTGGCTGACGGACGATGAGACGCGCTATGAGCTTCGCGGCCTCGACGCCGTGCGCGCGCTGCTCGATGAGATCCTGGAGGCAGAACGATAAAGAGCCGCCCGGAGGAAGTGTTTTCCTCCGGGCGGCTCTTTTGCGCATTTTCCGCGTTCTCCTGAAAACTGAAAACTGAAAACTAAAAACTACCCCCGGCGCAGCGGGTTCCAGCGGCCGCTGCGGTAGTAGAGGACGAAGGCGCAGAAGAGCAGCAGGTTATGCGCGATCATACAGCCCCAGGCGGACACGAGGCCCAGACCCAGCAGACTCGTGCACAGGAAGGTGCCGACGATGCGCACGCCCCACATGCCCGTGACGTTGAAGAGAAAGGACGCGCGCGTGCTCCCGGCGCCCTGCAGCATGCCCTCGAGCACGATGGAGACTCCGTAGAAGGGCTCGGAGCAGGCCACCATGCGCAGCACCGTCGAGCCGAGGCGTATGACCTCCGGATCCCGGCTGAAGAGCCCGACGAGCGCCGGAGCAAAGACGAAGAGGAGCGCGCCGGAGACGAGCATCATCCCCAACTCGAGGGCGATGATGAGCCGCGCCTGCGCCTTCATGCGCGGCCTGTCCTCGGCGCCGATGGCGTTTCCGGTCAGCGTGGCCGCCGCGGTCATCATGCCGTAGCCCGGGATGTAGAAGGCCGACTCCACCGTGTTGGCGACGGTGTGCGCGGCCGTGGAGGTCTCGCCGAGGGCGTTGATCATCGCGGCGAAGATGACATAGCCGAGCGAGGTGGCAAAGCGCTGCAGCATGTTCGGCAGCGCGACGCGCAAACAGGGACGCAGCACGCTCCCGTCCGGGCGCAGGGACTGCCCCAGGGGCGAGACGAGCGGGTGACGGCAGAGCGCGAGCGTGATGGCAAGCCCGCCGTACACGAAGGCGATCGCGCTGGCCGCCGCCGCGCCGGTCACGCCGAGGCCCGCGCCCCACAGCGGAACGCTGCGGCCGAAGAGACTCACGCGCCGCGGCTCATAAATCAGCAGGAAATTCAGCACGACGTTGAGGAGGTTGACCCGCACGCCGACGCGCATCGGCGTTTTGGTGTCGCCCGCCGCGCGCAGTACCGTGCCGAAGATGACGCCCGCCGCGCGCGGCAGCATGGGCAGATAGAGGATGAAGAAATAGCGCGAGGCAAGCGCCCGGGCCGAGACGTCGACCTGCATCCAGACCGGGATGATCCCGCTCAGGCCGAGGGTCAGCGCCGTGAACACCAGCCCCGCCGCCAGCACGGCCAGCACCGACTGCGCCGCCGCGCGGCGGGCCTTTTCCGTCTCCCTGGCCCCGCAGGCGCGCGAGATATAGGCCAGAAAGCCCACGCCGAAGGCCGAGACCGTGCCCATGACGAGCCAGTTGACCGTGGCCGTCGCGCCGACGGCCGCCGTGGCGCGCGTGCCGAGCGAGCCGACCATGGCCGTGTCCACGTACTGCACGGCCGTCTGCACCGCCTGCTCGAGCATCGTCGGCCAGGCCAGAGAGAAGACCGCGGGCAGCAGCGCCAGGGCTGCGCCCGCGTTCTTTTTTGCTTCGCCGCTCATTTTCTGTCGATGTAGAAGAGCTCATAGCCGCCCGCCGTGACGACGCGGCCCTGCTCGTCGCAGATCTCCGCCTGCACGTAGGCGACGCTGCGCCCGGCCTTCAGGGTCTTCGCGCTCGCGGTCAGGCGCTTGCCGAGGGCGGGGCGGAGATAGTGCACGTCCGCGCTCTGCGTCACGACCCAGCGGGGCGGATCGAAGGCGGTGATGGCGGCGGTGCCGGCCGTGACGTCCAGAAGCGTCGCCAGCAGGCCGCCGTGTGCGGCCCCGAGGGGGTTGAGGTGATGCGCCTCGAGCTCGACGTGGGCGCGGCAGAGGCCGCCGCCCGCCTCGTCAATCACGACGCCGCTGTAGCCGGTGAAGCCCTGATGGCGTTTTTCGATAAGCTGACGGATCTCGGTTTCAGTCATGGTTTTTCTCTTTCTTCAGCGTTTTTTCCAGGTGGAGGGGATAAACAGGATCAGGATCGCATAGATCTCCAGCCGTCCGCAGAGCATGGTGAAGATCATGACGGCCTTCGACAGCGGCGAGAAGATCGCAAAGGAGCCGGACGGGCCGATCAGCGAGAGGCCGGGCCCGATGTTGGACATGCAGGAGAGCGCCGCGGTGAAGTTTGTGGCGAAATCAAAGCCGTCAAAGGAGACGACGAGCGTGCAGAACAGAAGCAGCAGCATGTACAGGGAGAAATAGGTATAGACGGCGTCGGTGGTCTCGCGCGAGACGCGCCGTCCGTCGAGCTGCACGCGCGTCACGCGGCGGGGGGAGATCATGCGCGCCACGTCCGCCGCGGCGGTCTTGACGAGCAGCATCACGCGCGAGAGCTTGAGACCGCCGCCCGTGCTGCCCGCGCAGCCGCCGATGAACATCAGCAGCACCAGGATCGTCTGCGTGTAGCCCGGCCAGAGCGTGAAGTCCTCCGTGCCGAAGCCGGCGGTGCTGATCACGGTCATGGTGTTGAAAAAGGCGTGGCGCAGCGCCGTGCCGAAGCTGCCGTACATTTTGAAAATGCCCAGCGCGATGGCGAGCGTGGAGGCTGCGACGATGCCGAAATACCAGTGCAGCTCCTCGTTTTTGAACACCTCGCGCACCCGGCCGATCAGCAGCAGATAGAAGAGGTTGAAGTTCGTGCCGAAGAGGACCAGGAAGACGGCGATCACCATCTCGATGTAGACGCTGTCGAAGGCGCCGATGCTGGCCGCGCGGGTCGAAAAGCCGCCCGTGCCCGCCGTGGCGAAGGCGTGCAGCAGCGCCTCATAAAAGCTCATGCCGCCGCAGAGCAGGAAGACCGTCTCGGCCGCGGTGAGGCCCATGTAGATGAGATAGAGGATCGTGGCCGTCTTGCGGGCGCGCGGCACGAGCTTGCCGACCGTGGGGCCGGGGACTTCCGCGCGCATGATGTGCATGGCGCGGCCCTCGCCCATCGGCAGTACCGCCATCACGAAGACCAGCACGCCCATGCCGCCGATCCAGTGGGTAAAGAGGCGCCAGAACATGCCCGAGCGCGACAGGCTCTCCACGTCCGTCAGGATCGAGGCGCCCGTCGTCGTAAGGCCCGAGGCCGTCTCGAACACGGCGTCGAGATAATTGGGGATGTCCCCGCTGAGAACGAAGGGCAGGGCGCCGAGCAGGCTCATCACGATCCACACGAGGCCGACCGCCGCGAAGCCCTCGCGGGCGTAGAGCTCGGTGCTGCGCGGGCGCGAGCAGAAGGCCAGCGGCGCACCGAGCGCGGCGGCGAGCGCCGCCGTCAGCGCAAAGGGCAGCGCGCTCTCATGGTACACGAGCGCCGTGAGCAGCGGCAGCAGCAGAAGCGCCGCCGTGATCAGCAGCACGAGACCCAGGATGCGCGCGATCATCCGGGCGTTCATAGATGCTCCTCCAGCGCCTCGTCGAGCGTCTTGAGCCGCCCGGCCTTCGCCACGAGCACCGCGTGGTCGCCCGGCTGGATGGCCGTATTGCCGTTGGGGATGATGCTCTTATCCCCGCGGATCACGGCGCTGACGAGGATATCCTCCTTGAGATGCAGCTCACGCAGCGGGATGCCGACGCAGCGCGCGCCGCCGCCCACCTTGAATTCCAGAGCCTCCACCTTGCCGTCGGCCAGGCGGTGGAGCGTCTCCATGCTGCTGCCGACAGAGTCGCTCAGCGCGCGCACATAGCTCACCAGCTGCAAGGCCACGAGCTCCTTGGGCGTGACGACGCTGTCGATGCCGAAGCCGCCGAGCATCTCGCTCAGATGCGCGCGGTTGACCTTGGTGACGATCTTGGGCACCTTGCAGCGCATGGCGTAGAGCGAGGTGATGATGTTGTCCTCGTCGTCGCCGGTGAGGGCGGCGAAGGCGTCCGTCCGCCTCAGGCCCTCCTCCATCAGCACCTCGCTGCGCGTAGCGTCGCCGCAGGAGATGCGTGTGTCGGGCAGCAGGTCGCACAGCTCCTCGCAGCGCTCCTTGTCGCGCTCGACGATGCTGACGCCGATGCCGTTTTCCCGCAGCTGCCGCGTGAGGTAGACGGCCACGCGGCCGCCGCCCATGATCATCACGTGGCGGACCGGACGGCGGTACTGCCCCAGGGCCTCAAAGAAGCGCTTGAGCTCCGGGCTCTCGCCCGAGACGCTGAGCCGGTCGCCCGCGCGCAGGACGAAATCGCCGTGGGGGATGATCGCCTCGCCCCCGCGCTCCACGACGCAGACCAGCACCCGCGCGCCGAAGCGACCGGGCAGTTCATGCAGCGCGAGATCGCAGAGCGCGCCGTTTTCCGGCACCCGGACCTCCATGATCTCCATGCTGCCGCGGGAGAAGGCGTCCACCCGGACGGCGCTGGGGAAGCGCAGGATGCGCGAGATCTCACGCGCGCACTCCAGCTCGGGATTGACGATCTTCGAAAGACCCATCGTCTCCCGCAAAAACTCCGTCTGCGTCAGATATTCCGGGTCGCGGATGCGGGCGATGACGTTTTCGACGCCCAGTCTGCGCGCCATGAGGCCGCAGATCATGTTCACCTCGTCCCGCGCGGTGGAGGCCAGCAGCACCTCCGCCTCCGCGGCGCCGGCCTCGCGAAGCGTCTCGGGGTTGGCGGCGCTGCCCTCGACGCAGATCACGTCCAGGGCGTTCGAGAGCCTGGTGATCACGGCGGGGTCCCGGTCGATGACCGTGACGTCGTGCCCCTCGTTCGCGAGCAGCTCCGCCGCGAGGCTGCCGACCTTGCCGCCGCCGGCAATGATGATCTTCATAAGCGTATCTCCAATCTTCCATGCTTTTCCGAAGGCCGAACCCCCGGAGTATTGTTCTGTTCAGCGCTCGAAGGCGAGCTCCGCGCACTCGACGAATTCGTCCGGCGTCATCGTGCCGAGCAGCAGCTCCTTCACCCCGGAGGCAAAGGCCGCGTCGATGCTTGCCTCGGGCGCGTGCGCGGCCGGAAGGAGCTCCCGCAGCGCGGCGCGCCGCGCCGAGAGCGAAGCGGACAGCGGGTCGCTGCCGGGCTCTTCCCGCAGAAGCTCACAGAGGCGGCAGGCGGCCGTGACGGCCTCGGCCGGATGTTCAGAGGATGCGGAGACGGCGAGGACCGGAGCGCCCGGCTCTGCGCCGAGGGCGGTCTCACCGCTGCCGAAGAGCGGGAGGGGCAGCAGCACCGCCGCCTCGCCCAGCGTGTCGCGCGCGGCAGCCGCCTCGTGCTCCGGCGCGAAGTACACGGCGGCCTCGCCCGTGTGGAAGCGCGTCTCGCACTCCTCGCGCGTCAGGCAGACGACGGCGTTCGTGCGCTGCAGGCGATAAAGCTCCTGTGCCGCAGCCAGCACGGCTTCGTCGTAAGGGCTCTCCTCCCCGCTGAAAATCGCCGGGAGACTGCTCCCCGCGCCGCGCAGACAGAGCTCGAGCAGCGCGAGGAGGCTCTCCTCCTCCGCGTCCACGGCGAGCAGCGTCTCTCCGGCGTCTCCGAAAACACGCGCGCAGTCGAGCAGCTCTTCTGCCGACTGCGGCAGCGCGAGGCCATGCGCGGCAAAGCGCGCCTCATTGGCAAAGAGGCACCAGGTCTCCACCGGAGCTGTCGGCAGCAGGAAGAGCCGGCCCTCCCCGGCCTGCCAAAACGCCAGCTCCGCGGCGGGAAGCGCGGAAAGCGTGTCGGCCGCCTCCGGCTGCCCCGTCAGCGCGAGGAGCTTTCCCTCGTCGGCGAGGCGCTGCGCCTCGACCCGGCTCAGCAGCAGCAGATCGGGCAGCTGCCCGGACAGGGTGTCCCCCGTGAGCTCCGCGCGCGAAACGCCGATCCCCGGCAGCTCCTTTTTGAGCTGCGCGAGCGCCCGGTCCAGCCCTGCCGTCCCGCTTTCATCGGCCGCGAGCTGCAGCGTGACGGAGCCCCTGCGCGCCGGAGCCTCCGAGGCGCGCGGAGCCTCCCCGCCGCTCTCCCTTTGCCCGAAGGGCAGAGAGCAGGCGCTCAGAGACAGCAGCAGCGACAGACAGAGCAGCAGAGCCGCTGTTTTTTTCATAGTCATTCCTCCCCGGGAGCTCGGAAGCTCCCTGGCGTCGGGGACGAGCCCCGTCTCTTTATCATACTCGAAAAGAAGGCGCTTGTACAGCAAAATCGGGAATTTTCTTTTCCCGACGAGGTGCGGCGCGCCCGGTTTCGCCGTTGCAAACGGGCGGCTTTTGTGATAATAATGGAGAGAAAAAAACGAACGGGAGAGCAGAGCATGGACTTTCAGGGCTTCAGCAAGGAGACGAGCGATTTTCTGTGGGAGCTGAGCTTCAACAACGAGCGCCCCTGGTTTCAGGCGCACAAGGAACAGTTTCTGGCCGTGGTGGATCGGCCCTTCAAGGCGCTCTCCGCAGACTGCTTTGCGCTTGTGCGGCAGCGTCACCCGGAGCGCGAGCTGCAGCTGCACGTCTCGCGCATCTACCGCGACGCGCGGCGGCTCTTCGGCCGCGGCCCCTACAAGGATCACCTGTGGTTCATGATCTACGAGGGCGACAAGCACGAGAACAGTCCCTGCTTCTGGTTCGAGCTCGGCGCGGCGACCTACAGCTACGGCATGGGCTTCTGGGAGGCCAGCCCCGCGCAGAGCGAGGCCTATCGCAGGCAGATCGACGCCGACCCCGCGCATTTCGAGCGGCTCATCCGCCCGATCGAGGCGAAAAAATACCGCCTCTACGGGGCGGAGTACAAGCGCCCCAAGGCCGAGCGGCCCGCGCCCATTTCGCGCTGGTACAACCGCCGCAGCCTCAGCGTCGGCTTTGAGAAGGACTTCGGCGGCGAGGCGCTGCGGGAAAGCCTCCCCGAGACCGTGGCGGACTGCTTCGAGGAGCTCTTCCCGCTCTACGATTATTTTCTGAAATTCTTCCGCGCGGCCAGGAGCCAGCCCGTCGAATACGAGCGGCAGCGCCATTGATCGATCGCCGGGCGGCAAAAAAGGGGATGTGAAAAAAGTCTTTTTCACATCCCCTGCGTTTTCAGAAGTCAGTTTTCAGAAAAGAAAATGAAAACTGTCCAGACAGTTTCCGCCCGGCATAAGACTGAAGACTGAAAACCGGCTGTGAAAAAACTTTTTTTCCACAGCCGGTTTTTTCGTTTGCTCAGCCGCCCATGACCTCGGCCTTCTGCTCGTCTGTGAGCTTGAGGATACTCAGGAGCTTGCGCACCATGTAGTTTTCCCAGTCATAGTCGTTGACGAACTTGCGCAGGGAGTCGACCCCGTCGTGGAAGTAGCGCACGGGGGTGCCCCAGCGCTGGTGCTCGCGCTCCATCTCCGGATCGAGCAGCTCCTGGTATTCGTCGATCTTCTGCAGCACGTGCTCGTTGGAGAGGACGCCATCGCAGAGCTCGACGCAGCGCTTGGCCAGGCGCATCTTGAAGTCGGTGTTCTTCAGCAGGGCGTTTACCGTCGGGGAGATCTGCACGATGCGCTGGGGGTTGATGACGTTATCGAAGCAGTTGATGGTCACGCGGAAGCTCCAGTCGAGGTCGTAGTAGGCGATCTGCCACTTGCCGTCGCCGTCGAAGCTGCGGAAGTAGCGCATGTTGCCGTTTACGTCGGAGTTGGAGCAGTAGGCCTCCATGATGAGCCAGTCGATGAGGCTGTCCACGTCGAACATATCGCAGAAATGCTGATAGTTCTCGTCCTTGGACATGTCGTTCTGCACACAGAAGGTCATGACCTCGCGGAAGAGACTGCTCTGGTTGCTCACCGAGGAGCGCAGCTTCTCCACGCTGTCCTTGCTCACCCCGGCGTGCGAGGCGTAGAACTGGCGGTTCAGATCCTCCTTCAGGCAGTAGATGCCGCGGTACTCGCCGTTGATATACAGGATGCAGTAGCGGCTGGCCTGGGTGAGGACGTGGTCGCTGGCCTCGGCGCAGAGATCCTGAAAGAGCTCGTTGTTGATGAAGGAGTTCATATAGGTCTGCCCGGAGCGGATGTTCAGCGAGGAATAACGGTCGATGCCGATGCCGAAGGGATCATAGCGGAGATCCCCGTCCCCGTAGCCGCCGAAGTCCACACCGAAGCTCTTTTTCGGCAGCTCCAGACTGGTCCAGCCCTTCATGCTCACGCCGCAGGCGATCGTGAAGCTGCCGCCCTCCTCATAGAAGGAGAGGCTGGCCGGGGTCTTGACATACTTGCGCCCGGCGTTGTAGATGGCGTTGAAAGTGCCGACGTTGTCGGTGACGAGACTCAGCACCGGCAGCGTGTGATTTTCGTTGAGGATATAGCTGAGCGTGAGCACGCGGCTCGGGGCGCAGCCCTCCTCCACACAGATGGCGCGCACGACGCCGGTCTTCGTGAGGGTGATGGGCTCGGTGTAGACGCTGCTCTCCGTTGTGGGCACGGCGCTGCCGAGGCTGTAGTAGATGGTTCCGGGGCCGGTGAGCTCTACCGTGACGCTCTCCACCCCGTCAAACACGCCGTCCGGCGCCGTCGCCGCAGGCTTGTCGGAGACGCGGCGATAGCCGTCGACGTTCTCCTTGTTCGGCGTGGGCGCGGAGAAATAGAACCAGCCGGGCTGGTCGAGCATGCGGCCCATGCTGCCGCCCATGGGGACGGAGCGCAGATACACATAGTCGATGATGTGGCCGTCGGCGTCCGAGAGGAAAAGATCCTCCTCCGTGGCGTCGAGCTTGAAGTTCGCGTGGTATTCGTCCCCGCGGCTGAGGCTCTCGTCGCCGGAGCAGAAGATGATATAGGTCCGGCCGGGGTCGAGCGTGCGCACAGGCAGCTGCCAGAGCAGGGGATCGTCCTCATCGTCGGAGAGATAGAAGTCCGACAGCTGCAGCGGCTCGTCGCTGAGATTGCGGAATTCCACCCAGTCGTAGTATTCGCCGCCCTGGGGGATGGTGTTGAGGTTGGAGACGACGACCTCGCTCAGACACAGCGGGCCCTCCGGCTGCGGCACGGCGGCGAGCGCTTCGATGCTCTCCTTCGTGTTGGGCAGGCCGGGCGTCGGATCCTTTGTCTCGAAGACTTCGCCGTCGGCGCTGCGCGCGAGGGAGTGGTTGGCCGTATCGGAAAAGCCCTCCATACGATCTACGAGCGTGCCGCCGGGGCTGTAGAGAAAGACCGTCTCGTCCGCGGAGAGCGAGAAATCGGCGCAGAGGAGGCCCTCCTCCTTGCGCCCGCTGCCGTCGGCGAGGACGAGCAGGTATTCGCCCGGCTGCAGCGTGCGCGCGGGCAGCGTCCAGCCGCTCTCTTCCTTGTCGGAAAGCCGCCAGCCCTCGAGCTCGACGGGCTCGGCGTCGGCGTTGTAAAGCTCGATCCAGTCCGGGAAGCTGCCGTCGGGGGCGCGGTAATTCGTGTGGTTTTTCACCGACACCTCGCTGAGCCGCAGATCGGCCGGCTCCTCGGGCGTGGGCTCCGGCGTCGGTTCGGGCGTTTGCTCGGGCGCGGCGGTCTGTGCGGGGGCAGAGTCCCGCGGCGCGGCCGTTTCGGCCGGCGCGTCGACGGGAGAGGCCGGAGCGCTCTGCGCCGGACGCAGCCCGCGCAGGAAGAACACCACATACAGCAGCGCCAGCAGCAACAGCGCGAACAGCAGGAAGGCTGCCGGAGAGGATCTCTTTTTCGCTTTTCTTTTAGCCATATCTTAAAACGACCTTACTCTGTATAAAAAGACTGTAAATTTTATTATATCAGTTTCCGCGCGGATTATCAACACCAAGCGGCGCGGCCGACGCAGGGTATTGTATCAGTTTCCGGGCAGCTTGGCAACAGAAATTGACATTCTGCGCCGCTTAATTTATAATGATCTGTACGCCCGCGCCAAAGCCTCGGCGCGCGGCGGAAGATCATGCATTGTGAGGGACTGTTGATGAGTCATTCTGACAGGCGGCGCGTCAGACGCGTGCCGCTGGGCCGGGTCATTCTGACGGATATCCTGTGCGCCGCGCTGATCCTGGCCGTGTTTTTCTTTGTCAAGCTCCTGCTGCCGCGCCTGACGGCGCAGGCGGTCGTCCCGGCTGCATCACCGACGCCCGCCCCGGTCGAGACCGCCGCGCCCGCCGAGCCGACCCCGACGGAGACGCCCGAGGAGCCCACGCCCGAGGCGACGAGCGAGCCGACCCCCGAGCCGACGCCGGAGCCCACACCCGACACCCGTACCGAGTGGCAGAAGCGCTTCAGCGAGCACTTCAGCGACGAGACGATCGTCACCGACCACTCATACAAGAGCAAAGAGGTCTCCATCGAGGTGGAGACGCGCACACTGCAGGCCGCCCGCGGCGAGACGGTCGTCCATATCGCGGACATCTATGTGGCGAGCATCGACAACTTCAAGACCGCCACGGCCAACAACGAGCTCAAATATTTCTCCATCCAGGACGTGATGGAGATCGACGCGGCCTCCCGCGCGATCCTCGCCATCAGCGGCGACTTCTACGCCTATCAGCCGACGGGGCTGCTGATGCGAAACGGCGTGCTGTACCGGGAGGACCGCACCGGCTGCGACGTGTGCGTGCTCTACGCGGACGGAGTCCTCGCGACCTATGACAAGGGCAGCTTTGAAAACCAGGACATCCTGGACCGCGATCCGCTGCAGATCTGGAACTTCGGTCCGGCCCTGCTGGACGCGGAGGGCCACGTGAAGGACCGTTACCAGGTGCTCGAGGCCGTTTCCTTCCCCAACCCGCGCAGCGCCGTGGGCTATTACGAGCCGGGACACTACTGCTTCGTGGTGGTCGACGGGCGGCAGCCGGGCTATTCCGAGGGCCTGCTGATCCCGGAGCTGGCGCAGCTGTTTGAGGATCTGGGCTGCACGGCCGCCTATAACCTCGATGGCGGCGGCTCGGCGGTGATGACCTTCCTGCACGAGCGCTACAGCCGTCAGTCCAACGGCGGCGACCGGAAGCTTTCGGACATCCTGCTCATTACGGAGGCAGGCTTTGATGCACAAAAGGAGGGGGACGCATGAGATTTTGGCGGGCGGTGCTGCCCAATCTGACGATCTCGCTGGTCCTCGCCTCGGCGACGGTCGTGATTTTGAACTTTTATAACCCCATGATGGGCTTTCTGACGGGCTGGCCCTTTCTGACGCTCATCTCGGCGACGCTGCTGTGCTCGCTGGCCACGTCCATCGTGCTCTACCGTCTGTGGCGGCGCCGCCGCCCGAAAAGGCGCGTGACGCAGGAGACTTCTCTTGACGGGGAGCCGGGGATAGAGTAAAATATTTTGATTGATTGCTGCGTGAGGAGGCGACGGACGATGACAGCGGAAAATGGGAAGCTGGCCCAGGCGGTCATCCTCGCCGCGCCGACGCAGGAGGAGGCGCAGAGCCGGGCCCGCGCGCTCGCGGCCGCGGCGGTGTGCACCGCACCGGGCAGGCGGCCCTGCGGCGTCTGCCGCGCCTGCCGCAAGGCGGCCGCCGGGATCCACCCGGATATCATCACCGTGCGTCGGCTCACGGACGACAAGGGCAAGCTCAAGCGCGAGATCGCGGTCGATCAGATCCGGCAGATGGCGGCCGACGCCGTCGTGCTGCCGAATGAGGCTTCCGGCAAGGTGTATATCATCGAGGAAGCGGACAAAATGAACACGCAGGCGCAGAACGCCGCGCTCAAGCTCCTGGAGGAGCCGCCGGCGAACGTGAGCTTTCTGCTGTGCGTGACGAACGCGGCGCTTCTGCTGCCGACGGTGCGTTCCCGCTGCGCGGAACTGCGCGCCGGGGCCGAGCAGGCCTCTTCGCCGGACGAGGAGGCGGACAAGCTCTCCAAGGGCTATCTGAAGGCGCTCGCGAGCGGCGACCGGGGCGAGCTGTTTCGCTGGTGTACGGCCAGCGAGGGCATCGAAGGCCGCCAGGCGGCCGCCTTCGTCGAGCGTGCGCGCGACCGGATCGCCGACGCGCTGGGCGGCCGCGCGGAGCGCTTCGGTCTGACGGAGCGGCAGCTGCTGGAGGCGGCGCGGCTTCTGGAGCAATGCGCGGATTATCTGCGCGTCAACGTAGGCGTAAAGCATATTTTCGGACTGCTGGCCGTGGACTCCCCGGTCGGCGCAAAAAAGGAGCAGGACACTTGAGCGAAGTCATCAATATCAAATTCAAAAACAGGGGCAAATGCTATTTCTTCTCTCCCAACGGCCTGCAGGTCAAGAGCGGCGACAAGGTCGTCGTCGAGACTGCGAAGGGCCTGGAGCTGGCCGACTGCTGCGTCGGCAACCACGAGGTGCCCGACGCCTCCGTCGTGCAGCCGCTGCGCCCGGTCGTGCGTCTGGCTACGAAGGACGATCTGCGCGTGGAGGAGATCAACAAAAAGCGCGAGAAGGAAGCCTTTGAGATCTGCCGTCAGAAGATCCAGGAGCACGGGCTGGACATGAAGCTCGTGGACGCCGAGTGCAACTTCGAGGGCAACAAGACCACCTTCTTCTTCACCTCCGACGGGCGCGTGGATTTCCGCGAGCTCGTGAAGGATCTGGCAGGCATCTTCCGCAACCGCATCGAGCTGAGGCAGATCGGCGTGCGCGACGAGGCCAAGATGATCGGCGGCATCGCCATCTGCGGGCGGCCCTACTGCTGCGGTCAGTTCCTGGACGATTTCCAGCCGGTCTCCACCAAGATGGCGAAGGTGCAGTCGCTCTCCCTCAACCCCACCAAGATCTCCGGCAGCTGCGGGCGGCTCATGTGCTGCCTGCGCTACGAGCAGGAGGCCTATGAGGAGCTCAACAAGAAGGTCCCCCGCCAGGGCGCCTTTGTCGAAACCAAGGACGGCTACGGCACCGCCGTGTCCGTCAATCTCCTGCGCCAGACCGTGAAGGTGCGGCTGGACGACGACAGGGACGATTCGCTGCACGTCTACAAGGCCAACGAGCTGGCGGCCGTACCCGGCGGCAGGCCGCGGGACGGCGAGCAGCCGCCGCATGTGCTGCAGTATGTGCCCGAGCTTGAGGAAGAGGAAGAAAAAGAGGACGAATGGGCCCTCCCGGAGCTCTTTGCGCAGAATGTCCCGGAGGAAGCCGAGGAGAGCGTCGAGCAGGACAAGAAGCGCTCGCGCCGCCGTCGCCGCGGCAAGGGCAAGAGCGACGCGCCGGAGAAGACCGAGAGCGCCGAGAAGCCTGCCAGGCCCGAAAAGCCCGCCCGCGCGGAGAAGCACGTCAAGGTCGAGAAGGTCGAAAAGGCCGAAAAGGGCGAAAAGAGCGCGAAAAAGCCCGCCGACACGCCGGCCCAGGGGCAGGGCCGCCGAGGCCGCGCGCACGTCAAGCCCGTGAAGATCGAGGCGAAGGCGTCGGAGGCCGCGCCCGCCAGGCCCGCCGAGGGCGAGGCCAAGGCCGCCAAACCGAAGAAGCGCCGCTATCCGCACTATCGCGGCAAGCCGAAAAACAACGGCGGCGGAGCACAGGCGTAAACTGCAGGCCGAGAAGAAGGGAAAGCGACCTTCCGTCTTCTCGGCCTCTTTTTTCCGGACAGATCCGGGACGATCCAGGAAGAAGAGGAAAGAAAATGAAGAAATTGCTGTGTCTGATCCTTGCCGCCGCCAGCGCGCTGATGCTGTGCGGCTGCGCCGCGCGGCAGCCGGAACCGGAGCCTCTGCCCACCCCCACGGCGGCCGAGCCCACCCCGAAACCGACGAGCGCGCCCACCCCGGAACCGACGCCCGAGCCCACCCCGGAACCCACGCCGGAGCCCGTGGCGGAGCAGCTCGAGATCCGCGTCGTCTGCCGCGGGCGGGATTGTCCCGCGCTGACCGACGGCAGTCACGAGAGCTATCACGCCTACTGGGCGGGCGAGACCATGACCGTCTCCGCAGAGGAAGAGATCGCCTCGCTTTATATCAAGTGGGAGGACGAGCCCGGCCCCTGGACGCTGCAGGACGGGCAGACGCAGCTCTCCGGCGGGAGCAGCGGCTTTCGTCACGAGTATCTGGCCCTGCCCGAGCCGACGCGTGAGCTGGAGCTGACGCTGCCGACCGGGGCGGAGCCGCGCATCGCGGAGATCTGCGCCTTTTCCGCGGGCGCGCGGCCGGACTGGGTGCAGGACTGGCAGCCGCCCTGCGAGCAGGCCGACCTTCTGGTGCTGCCCACGCACAGCGACGATGAATATGTGTTCATGGGCGGCGTGATCCCCGCCTGCGTCGACCGCGGGCTGCGGGTGCAGGTCTGCTACATCGTGCGGCACAAGGGCTATCGTTTCCATGAGATGCTTGACAGCCTTTGGGAGGCCGGGGTGAGGAACTATCCCGTCACCAGCATCCGGGGCGACCTGCGGAGGCTGGATTATCATGAGGTAGAGAGCTTTTACGGCAAGAAATACATGACCGGCTATATCGTGGAGCAGCTGCGCCGCTTCAAGCCCCAGGTCGTCGTCGCTCACGCCGAGGACGGGGATTCGGGCCATCTGACACACGTTTTCGGGGTCAATTGTCTCAAGCAGGCGCTGGAGCTCTCGGCCGATGCGGAGCAATACCCCGAGAGCGCTGAGCAGTGGGGCGTCTGGGACGTGCCGAAGACCTATCTGCACCTCTACGGCGAGGCCGACCGCCAGGTCACCCTCGACTACGAGACACCGCTGGCCTCCTTCGGCGGGCGGACGGCCTTTGAGGTCGCCTGCGACGCCTTCGAGCGCTGTCAGTCGCAGTTCGCCATCGGGCACTATCAGGTCTACGGCGCGGACAGCGAACACGACACCCATAAATTCGGCCTGTACCGGAGCCTGGTCGGCGAGGATGAGCGCCTGGACGATCTGTTCGAGCATATCGAGCTGCCGGGCTGAGGAGAAGACCATGGGAAAAAGCCTGCGCGAGGACGTGTTCCGCTACGTCAGAAGAAAATATCACAGCGAGATCGAGGTGCTCTGGGCGAGCTACCCGAACTACGCGGTCTTCCGCCATAAGGACAATCAGAAATGGTACGGCCTCGTGATGGATCTGCCGCGCTGCAAGCTGGGGCTCGAGGGCGAGGAGATCGTCGACGTGCTGAACCTCAAGCTGGACAGCCCGCTTCTCGTCGATCTGCTGACGCAGGAGGAGGGGATCTTCCCCGGCTATCACATCAGCCGCGGCAACTGGGTCTCCGTCCTGCTCGACGGGACGGTGCCCCTGGACGAGATCAAAAGCCTCGTCGACAAGAGCTACGAGACCACGGCTTCCGCGCAGAAAAAGAAGGCCCTGCGCGCGCTGAAGGAGTGGCTCATCCCGGCCAATCCCGCGTACTTCGACATCGTCCACGCCTTCGATGAGCGACAGGAGCTCACCTGGAAGCAGGGCGCCGGGATCAAAAAGGGCGACACGGTGTTCCTCTATGTGGGCGCGCCCGTCTCCGCGATCCTCTATCGCTGCCGCGTGACGGAGACGGAGCTGCCCGGCCGGGAAGCGGGACGGAGCCGCATGCGCATCCGCCTCACGAAGCGCTACGATCCGGCGCGCTTTCCCTTTGCAAAGCTCAAAGAGCACTACCGCATTTTCGCGGTGCGGGGGCCGCGCGGCGTCCCGGAGGAGCTGAGCCGGGATCTGAAGAGAAGTTAAACAAGTTTTAAGAAATTACCCTCTTGGTTCTTAAGAGCTGAGAGGGTATACTTTTGTCCGAAAGGGTGAGGTGAGGGGCTATGGTCAACATTCTGATCTGCGACGACGAAAAGGATATCGTGGCGGCGCTGAAGATCTATCTCGAGGCGGAGGGCTATCACACGCTTTCGGCCTATAACGGGGCCGAGGCGCTCGAGATCGCCGCGCGCGAGGACGTGCAGCTCGTGCTGCTGGACGTGATGATGCCCGTCATGGACGGCATCACCGCCATGGCGCGGCTGCGCGAGACGAGCAACGTCCCGGTCATCCTGCTCACGGCCAAGAGCGAGGACACCGACAAGATCCTCGGGCTCAACGTGGGCGCGGACGACTACGTGACCAAGCCCTTTAACCCCGTGGAGCTGCTGGCGCGGGTCAAGAGCCAGCTGCGGCGCTATCTGCAGCTCGGCGGGGGCGAGGTCAAGAGCGGCCTGCTGCAGTGCGGCGGCGTCAGCCTTGACGACAAGACGAAGACCGTCACCGTCGACGGAGAGAATGTTGCCCTCACGCCGACGGAGTTTGAGATTTTGCGGCTTTTGCTGCAGCACCCGGGCGAGGTCTTCTCCCCGGCGCAGCTCTACCGCCGCGTCTGGAACGACGAGCCCTACGGCGCCGAGAGCACCGTGGCCGTGCACATCCGCCATCTGCGCGAAAAAATCGAGATCGACCCGGCCCAGCCGCGCTACATCAAGGCCGTCTGGGGCCAGGGCTACAAGCTGGAGGGGAAAGGATCATGAAAAAACTACGGGGAAGCCTTTGGGCCAAGGTCTTTGCGATCATCCTGCTGTGCGCCTGTGCGCTGACTTGCGTGCTCGGCACGCTCGCGACGGCTTATCTCTACGGCGAGGGCATCTATGACCATGGCTACGAGTCCACGGCGAGCGCCTTCATTTCGCAGCTCGGCGTCGAATACAGCAACAACATCGGCATGAACTATTTCGTCGGGAGCGGCACGGATTTCTACGACGACACGAATTTCCGCTACACGATCCTCGACAGCGAGGGCGAGACGATCAAGGGCAATTACGAGGGCGAGCCCGCCCTCTGGGAGGACACCGTCCGCGTCACGGCGCCGCACAGCACCTGGCGCGAGGAAGAGACCCTTTCCGAGCCGATCGAAGCGCCCTTCTCCGAAGAGCCGGTCGAGGGGCCGGTCGTCGCCGTGACGCCCACGCCCCGCCCGGTCGAGGGGCCGGTCGTCACCGTGACGCCCACGCCCCGCCCGGCCGGGGACGCGAAGGCCACCTATATTCTGATCGACGAGACGAACGGCGAGCGCCACGAATTTGAGGACCGCGCCGGGGTGCAGCAGTGGGAGAAGGAGCACACCGTGCTGGTGCACGGCTATGTGCTCAAGGGTCTGCCTGCCGGGGACGCCTTCTCCCAGCGCCTGCAGTGGTTCGACCATCTGTACGCCGGGCGCGGCGCCTGGCCCTGGATCGCCGGGGCGAGCTTCCTGCTGGGGCTCCTGCTGGTCGTCTTCCTCCTCAGCGCCGCCGGGCACCGGGACGAGACCGACGCCGTGACGCCGAACGTCGTGGACCGTCTCCCCTGGGACGTCGTCACCGCCGTGCTGGGCTTTGCGGTCATCGCGCTCATCTATGCCATCGGAGAGTACTTCGCTCTCAACGCGCCGAGCCTCCTGCTGTGCATGGGGGCCTTCCTGCTCGCGGGGCTGCTGTTTCTGCTCTGGTGCATGAGCACCGCCACGCGCCTCAAGCTCGGCACGCTCGTAAAGGGCTGCCTGCTATATAAGCTCCTGCGCTGGGTCTGGAAGCTCGTCAAAGCGCTGTTTCATGCGCTCGGCAAGCTGCCGCTCGTGTGGAAATGGGCGCTGGGCGTGGCCGCGCTGGCCTTCGTCGACCTCCTCTGGCGCATGGGCTATCAGAGTTACGGCGACGTGCTGGCCTTCGGCTGGCTGCTGCTGTGGCTGCTCATCGGCCTTGCCACCTGCTACGCGGTGCTGGCCTTCCGCCGCCTGCGGAAGGGCGCGGCGCAAATCGCCGCGGGCGATGAGAGCGCGAGCGTGGACACGAAGCGCCTCATCGGCGACTTCAAAGCCCACGCCGAGGATCTCAACAACATCCGCGCGGGCTTGAGCCGCGCCGTGGACGAGCGCATGAAGTCCGAACGCTTCAAGACCGAGCTCATCACGAATGTCTCCCACGACATCAAGACCCCGCTGACCAGCATCGTCAGCTATGTGGATCTTTTGAGCAAGGAAGAGCTTGCAAACGACAAGGCAAAGGAGTATATTGAGGTGCTGCAGCGGCAGAGTGCGCGGCTCAAGAAGCTCATCGAGGATCTGATGGAGGCGTCGAAGGCCTCCACGGGCAACCTCCCGGTGGCCCTGACGCGCTGCGAGCTGGGCGTGCTGCTCGAGCAGACCGCGGGCGAATACGCCGAACGGCTCGAGGCGGCCGGGCTCAAGCTCATCACCGAGAAGCCGAATGACCCCGTGACCGTCATGGCCGACGGGCGGCACCTCTGGCGCATCTTCGACAATCTTATGTCGAACATCTGCAAATACGCCCAGAGCGGCACGCGCGTCTATCTCTCGCTCACGCGCGAGGGGAGCAAAGCCGCCGTGACCTTCCGCAACATCTCGCGCGAGCCCATCAAGCTCGAGGGGACGGAGCTGACCGAGCGCTTCGTGCGCGGCGACAGTGCCCGCAGCACCGAGGGCAGCGGCCTGGGCCTTGCCATCGCGCAGAGCCTCGCGCAGCTGCAGGGCGGCGACCTCGCCGTCACGGTGGACGGCGACCTCTTCAAGGTCACCCTGCGCTTCCCGGTGGTCGAGTGAGTTTTCAGAAGTCAGTTTTCAGTTTTCAGGAGCGCGACAAATTGGAGTTTGAAAGCAATGAGGAATTAGGAGTTAGGAGAGAGGAATGAAAGGGAACGGGGGATAAAACGCGAAAAATGACGTTTCTCTTTCTGAAAACTAAAAACTGAAAACTGAAAACTGAAAACTAAATACCCGTTTACCGTTCTGAAAACTGAATTCTGAAAACTGAAAACTATTCCCTCCGAATTCCGCATTTTATCGAAAGGAACCCATCGAAACTATGAAAAGAACCATCGCCTGTTTACTGACCTTTGCCCTGTGCCTGGGGCTTCTGGCCGGCTGCGGAGAGACCGCGCCGCAGGAGACCGCCGCGCCGCAGACGGACGCCGGGGAAGAGGTCTACACCGCGGCCTTCCGCAGCCTCACGCTGAGTGAAGACAGCTGGCTGCAGAGCTACGCCCTCACGGAAGACGCCCTCTATCTCGTCGTGCACGAGAAGCTCTCCGAGGGGACGCCGCCCGAGGGGGAGACCCTCCTCTTTGAGGGCCAGTACGACACCTTCGGCTCGCGGCTCTACCGCGTGGAGGCCGACGGCACGATGACGCCGCTCGCCTTCGAGCTGCCGGAGGACGAGAGCGGCATCGTCATGACGGAGGGCGCGGAGGAGACCGAAGAGACGCCCGCCGAGTCTGCCGAGTCCGCCGAGCCCGCCGAGGAGCCCACCGAGCAACCTGCCGAAGAAGCGTTTGTCCCGCAGGAGAGCAACTCGCGCAGCCTGGAAAAGCTCCTCGTTCTGCCGGACGGCGGCTTTCTCGCGCTGGAGCAGGACTACCGCTCCTGGTACGACGGCCCGGCCGGCAAGGACGTGACGGACGACGACTACTGGCAGTACATGCGCTATGAGGAGAGCCACCGCCTCCTGCGCCTGGACGCACAGGGACAGCTCCTCAGCGAGACGGAGCTCACGGGCCTGCCCGACGCGGAGAACAGCTATCTGAATTATTCCGACGCGGTGCTCGACGGCGCGGGACGCCTGCTCGTCGGCGGGGAAGGCGGCGTGTTCGTCTTCGACGCGCAGGGCGCTTATCTCACGACGATCCAGACCGAAGGCTGGATCAACAGTCTGACCACGCTCCCGGACGGGCGCGTGATCGCCGGGCTTTACGGCATGCAGGGTCTGGAGCTGCGCGAGGTGGACGCCGAAAAGGGCGTCTTTGGCGAAATGCACGCGCTGGACGGCAACGCCGACAGCTTCTTTGCGGGCAGCGGCGACTGGGATCTCCTGTTTACAAACGGCACCTGGCTCTACGGCTATTCGATCAAAGAGGACCGGGCTGAGCGCCTCGTCGATCTGCTCAGCTGCGACCTGCTGCCGGACAGCGTCCTGCAGCTCGTGCCGCTGTCGGACGGCGCTCTGCGCGCCTTCAGCTGGGATCGCGGCTTTGGCGAGGACGCCGCCCCCGAGCTCGTGACGCTCACGAAGACGCCGCGCGAGAGCGTGCCGGAGCGCACGGTGCTCACCCTCGGCGCGCTGGACACCGGCTCCTTCAGCCGCGCCGTGCTCGCCTTCAACCGCTCGCAGGAGAAGGTGCGCATCGAGCTGCGCGACTATTCGGAATATCTCACGGGCGTGGAGAGCGAGGAAGACTATTCGGCCGCGCTGACGAAGCTCGGCACCGAGATCATCTCCGGCGCGATGCCGGATCTCCTCTCGCTCGACGGGCTGCCCTACAAGCAGCTGGCCGTCAAGGGCCTGCTGGAGGATCTCTACCCCTATCTCGACGCCGATCCCGAGCTCAAACGCGAGGATCTTTTCGAGAGCGTTCTCAAGAGCATGGAGGTGGGCGGCAAGCTCTGCGAGATCTCTCCCGTGTTCAATCTCACGACGCTCATGGGCGCGACCTCCGTCGTGGGCGAGGAGCCGGGCTGGACCTATGACGAGCTCAACGAAGCGCTCGCCAGGATGCCCGAGGGCTGCACGGTGCTCGGCCCCTTCACCGGGCGCGACGAGATGCTGCAGATGTGTCTCTTCCTTGAAATGGACCGGCTTGTCAACTGGGAGACCGGCGAGTGCCGCTTCGACAGCGAGGACTTCCTGAAGCTTCTGGACTTCGTGAAGGGCTTCCCGCAGGAGATCGACTATGAGGGCGACGGCAGCGAGAGCGACATGTCGCGCATCGCCGCCGGCAAGCAGATGCTGATGGAGGTCAGCATCTATGACCTCGACGAGCTCGTGTGGAACGAGCAGATCTTCGGGGGCGAGGCCACCTACAAGGGCTTCCCGACCAGCGAGGGCGTGGGCAACGTCCTGTATGTCAATGGGGCGCTGGCCATGAGCAGCCGCTGCGCCGACAAGGACGCGGCCTGGCAGTTCATGCGGCAGCTGCTCAGCCCCGACTACAACAACAACGAGTACGGCGGCCTGCCGATCAACAAGGCGCGCATGGACGCGCTTCTCGCCGAGGCCATGAAGGTCGAATACGAGCGGGACGAGAACGGCAACTACAAGCTCGACCCGGAGACCGGCGAGCGCATCCCGATGTCCCGGGGCAGCATGGGCATGAGCATGGGCGGCGACGCCGTCATGGAATTCGAGATCTGGCCCATGACCGAGGCGCAGCGCGACAAGCTCCTCTCGCTCATCAACGAGTCGACGCGCAGCGTGGATATGAACCAGTATATCTATACCATCGTGCGCGACGAGACAGCGGCCTTCTTCGCCGGACAGAAGAGCGCCGAGGAGGTGGCCCGGCTCATCCAGAGCAAGGTCAGCCTCTACGTAAACGAACAGCGCTGAGAAGACACCCGGGGAGGCAAGCCTCCCCGGGTTTAGTTTTCAGAAGTCAGTTTTCAGTTTTCAGAAAAGAGTTTTTAGTTTTCAGTTTTTAGGTAAACAATGATTAATAGATGACTGAGCCCATAATCTCTGGTAAAA
>CAMHMZ010000036.1 GCA_946186375.1 uncultured Clostridia bacterium | reverse complement strand
AGGGGGATGGAGGTCATCTATTCGATCTTCGTTCCTCTGTTCGATTATGATTATAGCACTATTTTTAGCACTGTCAAGCCGAGAGCGCTAATTTCCACGTGAACAATTTGTGAACATTCTTATATAAGAATTGCTCCGAGATTTTGGCCGACATCTTGTTTTACTCAATCTGCTGCAGGTAATATCACTGCTCCTATTTCCTCATCACTACTCTGCTGCGCCTATTATAGCTTGGGAAAACGCGCGCGCCGCTTCTGCAGCACAGCCTTTTTTGACTCGACTTCCTGCTTCAATTCCCTGATTTCAGGGCTGGCGTCTTCTTCCCGATAGAGCAGCCGGATCAGTGCGTCCTGTTTTTCGATAATCTCATTTTTTACGCTTCTTGTGGGTTCAAGGTTTTCCGCAACCTCTTGCCGCATCTGGGCAACATGTTCTTCCGCTTCCTGACGCAATCTCTCCGTCTCAGCCCGGATCTCCTCCATACGCCTGGCAATGCGCTCTGTCTTATAAATGACCTCCGGATATGCTTCCGCAAAGCGGCGGTGGAAGACGGAGCGGTCGCTGAGAAGCAGACGAACCTCCTTGCTGATAGCCTCGGTGTCGTCCGCCTCACTGAGCTCAACGCTTGTCTTGACAAGCTTCAGCACAAAGTGGGACATCACGTAGTCCGCGACAAAAACCACTGACAGGGAGAGTGCCATTATCTCCCGCAGAGGAAAGCTCATATGTTCAGAAAGACGAAGCAACAGCGGATTGATCAGATCCACAATCACCACGCCGCCCAGCCCGAAGAGGATCAGGTTTCCGATCCAGACCCTGCCATGCAGGTTCATGGGCTTCTGGCTGTAATCCCACCAACGGGCATGGAAGCGTTTCTCCAGAACATAGCTCGTCATATATTCCAGGAAGCCGCACAGAAGGAACGACACCGCAAAGGTCGTGCCGACGGAAAATTCCAGCGGGGCCAGGCCTTTTATCACAACGGTGATCAATGCCGCGCCGGAGCCGTAGATCGGAAGCCACGGGCCGGTCAGAAAACCGCGGTTGATGAAGCGATGAAACTGAAAATATTTCAGTGTGACCTCGATGCACCAGCCGAGGAAAGCGTAGGCGAAAAACAGCAATATCAGGTTTATCAGGCTTTCAATCGGCATTTTTCAAACTCCTCTTTATTCTGTATAGTTTTTCACTCCGCTTTAGGATTATCAACAGGGCAGATCGTTTATCGGTCTTGCCTATCCGTGAAGCATAGGCAGTATACCATACATCACACTATCGGTCAAAACTCTCGTGCATTACCATTAAAAAAATACGCGGCCCAGCCGACAAAGCAGCCGTCCTCCGGCATGACAAGGACGCCATTGGGCTGGCCTCTGCGGCGGACGAGAAGGCAGTCCCAGACTTCACCCTCTTTACAGCGGCGGCCGTGGTCCTCGATGAACTGACGGTCGGCCAGCATATCAGTGATGAAGTTCTCGTAGTCGATCGCCGGTAATTGGATCTCTGTGACGATCCGGTAGGGGCGCTCTTTCTCAATCGGGTGCGGCACCATCAGATCTTCGATCCTGCGAGGCCTTTCCACAAAGAAAGCGTAGCCAAAGTATTCCATCTCTTTCTCTCCTTTTTGTATAGGCATTATTGCCTATAACACATTGTCATCATTATAGGCAATAATAGTGATAATGCAAGAGGAAAGAGAGGGATGCTGTTTGATTTCCTACGCCCCGCTGTGGCGCACCATGGCAAGAACAGGCGCGACCACCTATACGCTGCAGGTCAAAGGACAGATCAGCAGCTCCACGATCCGGCGCATGAAAGCCGGAGAGTCCGTCTCCACCAATACACTGGATGCGCTCTGCAAGATCCTGCAATGTGATTTACAGGATGTCGTCGAATATCTCCCCGAAAACAACACCTGACCCGGCGTCAACCGTACGTTCGTACCGGTGACGCCGGGTCTTGCTTTGCGCAGGCGCTTTCGTATCATTTCCCGCGGCTTGGGAAATACTAACACCACTCTTTTGGAAAAGGAGCGGTGTTTTTATGCAGGGAAAGGTCGAGATCTGCGGGGTGAACACGGCGAAGCTCCCGGTGCTCAAGAGCGCCGAGAGCCGCGAGCTTCTCGAGAAGGCGCACGCGGGCGACAAACGGGCGCGGGAGGAGCTCATCGCCGGGAACCTCCGGCTGGTGCTGAGCGTGGTGCAGCGCTTCGCCGGGCGCGGGGAGAGCATGGACGACCTCTTCCAGGTCGGCTGCATCGGCCTCATCAAGGCCATCGACGCCTTCGACCTGAGCCAGAACGTCCAGTTTTCCACCTACGGCGTTCCAGCGATTATGGGATGGCGAAATACCGAATAAGAGGTTTTCACCATGACAAGAAAGCAGGCATTGGAACTGGCCGTTCAGGCGCTGGCCGACAATGAAAAAGCCGTTCAAGTCCTACATACCATGATCGACGAGCTGCCCCTCAACCGTTGGACGGAGGCCGCGATCCGGGATTCCGTGGAGCAGTTCATCCTGGACAACGGCCGCCCGCCTCTGCGCACGGACTTCAAGAAGAAGTGCCTCCCGCCCCACTCCGTCATCAAGCGCCGCTTCGGCGTGACCCTGCAGGAATGGCTGGATCAGAATTATCCCACCGAGAAAACGCCCCTCGACGAGCTCCACGCCCAGGCCACCCAAGACTTCATCCGCGAGTACCTGCGCATCCAGCCGGTCAGCGCCGAAGACTACAACGCCCGGCGCACCCATCCGTCGCGCGGCTGGTACGCCATCGCCAAGTACAACCACACTCGCCGTTGGCGCATCCTGCTGGAGAAGCTGAACCTCCCCATATACAACAACCGCGGCACGCCGAACAGCATACCGCAGTTGAAGGTAAGGGTCATATCGGATTATAACTTCGAGGACGAAGCATAGTCCGTTCGTACGATGGATTCCATCAAAATCACCGGTTTCACCGAATCGGTGAAACCATCGTTTTTACTGAAACTTTGTTTTACTGAATTCAAATTCACTGAATTCGAATTCAGTAAACACACATATCGGCATTTTTTCGAGTTTTTGCCGATATGTGCGGTCTTATCAATGACCGGGAAAATGCACAGTTAAGGGGGCAACTTTTGCACTTTTGCAAAAAGTTACCCCCTTAACTCACGATTATTGCCTTAGAATCAGAAATCAAGAATTCACCAGTATCCTTTTCGCTTTGGCATTTTGTTTTCTTTGCTCTTTGTATGCTGCCTTACACCAAAGTAAGGGTCTTCTGCATGAACGGTTGGATCAAGCCAATCCGCTTTCGCGTTCGCCCATTCGATCCATTCCTCTGATTTCTGGCCGGCGGCCTTCACAGCAGCGATATAGGCGCGGAGCTTGCAGGCAGTATCATAGTCTTCTGCCGCATTGATCAGCCCCTCCGTATAATCGATTTCCGTGTTATATCGCGCCTGAATCTCTTCCGCTCTTTTTCGCTCTTCTTCCTCCTTGCGCCGCTTTTCTTCCGCTTCCAAACGCTGCAATCGAATGGCATAGGAGGCCTCATAGAAAGCAATCATAATCTCGCCAATTCGATCTTCGAGAGAATACGATTTACAGTCCATGAACTTGTATTTCCCATTGATGATCAGAGTAAGTCTTCCATTCCAAGGATGTTCCCATTTAGGGATATTTGGCTTTGAGGCCCAAGAGTTTTTGCGCTTTGCCTCCTCGTATTTGAGAAGTGCCATTTTCTCATCTTGTGTAACTGCATGAGGGATTTGATCTTTCGATTCCGACATAGAGAAGGGAACATCTTCCCCGTTTACTTGAAAATGGAATTGGTATGTTAGAGACGCTCCAAAAGGAAGCATTCCCTTTAGCAGTGCGTCCAGTATATGGAACACCCGGCTATAGCTTTCTTTGGAGATGTCTGCCGCAAGAATTGGCGGGTCTTCTACATATCGCCCATATCTCTGGCCGCGCTCTTTTTGCCGATCAAGCCAGCCTTCGCATTTCGCCTTATGACTTGCAATATCTTTATGCAGATGTGCGCCAGGTCCGGCAACTCGCAGTTTGCTTGCAGCATCAATGATCTTATTGCGATCTTCTGTTTTTAAAAACGAGAGGGCAGTTTCTTCAACGTGCAATTGTCGTCGTTCGCCCGTTTTAGGCCTGTCCTCATTTGGCGGCGTTTTCACCTTCGGGAGAGACGGTTTTGATACCGGCTTTCCGGCACGAATTTTTGCCCAATATCCGGCAGGAGGAAAGGGGACATCCAGTTTCCGGCAAATTTTTCTGAGTCCATTATCAGACATTCCATATCGTTGACAAACAACCGTCATCGGTTCTGCCCACACTTCTTGATAAAGTGTTTCCCTGTTATACCGTTGCGCTTGACCTTCATAACGGATTTCCAAGCCTATCTTTTCCTCTTCGGGGACTACAATCGTTTGCTGGAATATGATTTCTTCGGTCTCTTTCGGTTGCCCTTTCTCCGGAATCAGTTCTACCGTCTCGATCTTAGATGGCGGCAATGGAGTTTTTTCTACAGGTTTTCCGCATTGCAGCTTTGTCCAATATCCTGACGGCGGGATTGGGATATTGTTTTCACGGCAGATTTTTAGAAATCTTGAATAGCTTATCTCATATTTTATTGCGGCTTTACTTGCGGAAATAGTCCATATCTCATCATACAGCTCTTGCCTGCTAACAGTTTTCCCTGCCACGTCTTTCACCTCCTCCTGTTGCGGTTCTTCCTGCTGGAATAAGCTATCAAATACCTTTATCCCTCCGATCCCTCGTTTTCTTTTAATAGAAAAAGCAGGTCGTGCTTCATTTCCTCAAAGCTCTTAACGATTGTGGTCAGGCTGTCTTCAATGTTTTTTACCTGGATTTCGTTGATACGTCCGTGTTTGTATGCGATCAGTCTTTCCGGGACGATCACATAGTGCCAGGAATCGGAATACCTGTTCTCTTCGTTCTTTACCGCGAACCCGATAGGAAGAAGCGCGTTTCTCATGCCCATTGTAACAGCCGCAGCAGAGATACCAAGATACTGCGCTGCTGCTTGAATGGTCACTCGGTTCATTTCTCGAATATCGTCATCTGAATACTTGCTCATGCCCTTCACCTCCTTCCTCTGAGCAGCAAATAAGTTAAATATCCGATCTGCTGATAACAATGTTCCATGCTGAGCTACGCAGTGGTAGCTGCGCGCCACAATAAAAATGCAGACGACAACCATACTCTTCGTATCATTGCCGTCTGCGGTATAAGGCTCAATCAGCAAAGAATTGCGGTAAAAAAGGCTTTAATTCACGAATGAGCTGATCCACAGTTGTGCACGGATCCTGCTTAGATGGCGGAAGCTTTTTAGAATGCTTTTTTCTAATACCCGTGGCGAAAGAGACTGCACCTTCTAAGCTTCCATAAGTTGATACGATCTCAAATATTTTTGGATCGTTCTTTTTATACCCTTCCGGACTAATGCCTCTTGAGACGAACAATTCGTTTAGCTTTTTGACCCAATCATCCCTGTGTAACGCCGAATCACAATAGTTGAAATGTAAGTATAACCAGAATTCAAAACTCTGATTGCTCCAAGCAACCTTGAAGCCACTCTTCTCTGCAAGTTCAATTGCTTCATCAAAATCTAGGAAGTCATCTTTGTCAAACACGACCCATTGATGCTCATACATGATATGGGCTTTCTTTGCTATCGAAACAGCTGCGTTGACGAGGCTTACTGTACATTTTCCTTCACCGCGAGTGTCAATAATCGGTTTCTCAACAGATATCCCGTCACCATATGACTCAGAAATAGTCTTTGCTATTCCTTCAAAGTAGCATGGTTCTGTTTTCTCGCCCTCAGATACAATTAAGAAAGAGTTGACCTTAGGTGTTAATTGTTCTCTTTTTCTTGCTTGTAGTTCGGCCTTTCTTTTCTTAAAGAATTCATCACTGCCCATGTTACTCTCCTTTGAAAGAAAAATCAGAAAGGTTTGGAACTGCTCCAAAAGAACCTCCGAGGTAGGCCTTTTCAAAAGAAGAGTCATTGCGGATTTTATACTCTGCCAGTGAAACAATAGAAGAGGCTCCATCATCGTCTTTCTTTACGAACCAAATTTGATCTCTTCGCATATACTTTTTGTCCAGCAGAGTTGTATCGTGAGTAGTGTAAATCAACTGCCCGCTAGATTCCCCAATATAGAATAGGTCGACAATATACTTAAGAAGAAGGGGATGCAATTGCATGTTGAGTTCATCAATGATAAGGCCCTTGCTCCGAGACACCGCGATACGGGCAAAAGTATAAACAGCAATTGCTTTTCTTGTCCCATCTGATTCAATCTCAAAAGGAGCCCGGTACAGCGCGCCATCTTGTCCGCGATGAAATGAATAAACATCAATGGCGTTCTTCGTCTTCTTTACTTCTAGATCCTTAATGCCAATGTCAATAGCGGAGAGGAAGCGAAGAAGGTTCGCTTTTTCCTCTTCATTGAATTCTTCACTAAAATAGTGGTTCAAGATTTCGTCAGTTGTTTTTTCACAAGTGAACTGCATTGGAAGAAAATCTGTGATGCAATATAAAGTTTCCCGAAACACTTTCGACCGCAGTTTCAAGCTGCTAAAAAAGGATAACGCTAAAACATCTTGGTCAATCGAGGGTAAATACTTTTCACAGCTTGTCTTAATAGATGCTCCAAGATTGATAGTATCTTGGGTTCTCTCAAGAATAGTTGTCATTACCTTGCGCTCTTGATTTAGAGGGGCTTTATAGAGCCACTCATACTTGATTTTCTTATTATCGTATACAAACCCGTACCGGTATTCTACGCCCTCCTTATGAAAAATGGCTTCAAACTCAGTATCGTTTTCAGATTGCTCTGGATCAAACAAAAACGGATTGTAATTTTGCTCCAATACGGATTCCTTTTCTTGTTTCTCTTTTCCTGAAAATGACCGCCGAACAATATTGAGGAAATAGGAGTACGCAAGAACAAAATTGGATTTGCCGCAAGCATTAGCACCATAGAGGGCAGCAACCTTAAGGAAGGACTCTTTTTCGCTTTCTCTAATGCAGTTTTCTGGATGTTCTTTATAAGCTTTGATAGCGCGCATATCGAGTACTGTTTCGTCTCGAAATGAGCCAAAATTCTTGAGCTTGAATTGTACGAGCATTTTCATTCACCCTTTTTGTTGATGTAGCTATATTATACTCACAAAATGTTGTCTTAGTCAATAATTTTGTGAAATTTTCTCAAATTTTTGTGATAGGAGCTACAATTGTTAGTTCATAACCGTTCTCCTCAAAATAATTCCCGGGATTGACAAGTGAAATATTAAAAGGCAAAATCAATAAAAGGGAAAATAAAAGATGAATATTTTCACTTGATTTTCTCCAATAATTGCAGTAATATTGCAATTGGTGGTGAAAATATGCTAAAAACTCATCTTGTCCTCATGGACGAACTAAAGAGCTACGCCAGCCCGGCAAAGAAAATCGAGCGTATGGTAAAGACCGGTGAACTGACCCGCATTGTGCGCGGGCTTTACGAAACCGATCCTCATACCCCCGGCTATCTTCTTGCAGCGAGTATTTACGGCCCATCCTATCTTTCCTTTGAATTTGCTCTGGCCCATCACGGATTGATCCCGGAAGCCGTCCATCAATTTACATCGGCAAGCTTTGACAAGAAGCGGGTCAAGCAGTATGAAACGCCCTTCGGCGTCTTCAGTTATCGGGACGTGCCGGAACCTGCTTTCCCCTATGGCGTCCTGCCGATGTTTGAAAACGGATACAGCTATCGCTTGGCTACTCCAGAAAAAGCGCTCTGTGATGAGCTGTATAAGCTCTCGCCCTGTGCGAATCGCGCGGAGCTAGAACAGATGTTGTTTGAAAACCTTCGAATTGACCGGGAGGCATTCCTGGAACTCGACCTCGCGGAAATGGAGCAGCTTGCCGCACTTTACCAGGCAAAGAATCATAAGCTGCTTCGATCCTGGCTCAGAAAGGAGAACCGACATGCAGCAGGTACTTGAACAGATGCTGCGATCCTATGAACCGCAGACTTCGACCGACAAGAAAAACGCGATCAAGGAGATCATTCAGGAGATCGTGCTGTGCGGACTGAGCCGTGCAGGATTCTTCAAGCACGCGGCGTTCTACGGCGGAACAGCGCTGAGGATCTTCTACGGCCTGGATCGTTTCTCGGAGGATCTTGACTTCTCGCTGATGACGCCGGAGGGTTTTGATCTGGGAGAGTATCTTCCGGCGCTGGAAAAGGAGATTCGCTCCTATGGTCTGAACTTCAAAGTTGAAGAGCGTGTTAAGACGGCGGAATCCGCAATCCAATCTGCCTTTTTGAAGGGGAACACGAAAGAGCACATTCTGCTGTTCTATGCGGATGATCGGCTTGTGCAATCTATAACGCCGAGCGAGTTGATCAAGATCAAATTCGAGATCGATACAAATCCTCCGTCCTTTGCAACCTTTGAACACAAGTATCGACTGCTGCCAAGCCCGTATGAAATCTGCCTGTATGATGCTCCTTCACTATTTGCGGGGAAGATACATGCGGTGTTGTGCCGCGCTTGGAAAAACCGCATCAAGGGCCGCGATCTCTATGACTATGTGTTCTATCTTTCTATGAACACACCGGTCAATCTGAAGCATCTGGAAGCCCGGCTCCGGCAATCCAATTTCTTGGAAACAGAAGCACCGCTGGGTATTGACCAGCTGAAAGATATGCTCCGCGCCCGTTTTGCGACGATTGACTATGATCAAGCCAAGCAGGACGTGCTGCCGTTCATAAAGGACCCCAACAGACTTTTAGTGTGGAGCCAAGATTTCTTCAATCAGATCTCAGAGAATCTGATTGGCGTATAAGGTAAACAAACCCGGAATCAGTACCGCCAGAAACGGCGAATCTGATTCCGGGGTTTTTTATTTTGCAAGCTCCAGAAAAGCGGCTTTATGCTCCTCGAGGATGCGCTGTGTGACTTCTCGAAAACGCTCATCCTCTGCAGCTTGGTCAGGCAGATCATCATCTTCAATTACGATCACGTTGACCTTTCCGCTGTGCGCGGTGCAGGCATCCAGTGCGATGACGCTGGGACCATAGTACGGGCTGAAATCCGCATCGGGTCCGAACTCAGAGCCCCTACCCTCATATTTGCTGTGACCGTAGGAGCAATGCCAATGGCCACAGAGGATCGTCTTTTCCTCCATGCAGGACTGCGCTGCGTCCATCCCGTTATACCATCGCGCGTGACGCCAGCCCTCAGGTCCGGTCTCCCGCCAGTCGGAGTAATAGCTGTAGCCACCGTCGCGCTCACGAATGCTGGGGATCCAGCCGTGGACGAAAACGTAGTGCGCGGTCTCGTAGTAGTCAACGGTTGCCGGAATGATTTGCCGATAGTATGGCGTCTCCCGCGCTGCCTCTGCGAAATCCCAATGCCGGATCAGCGCCATGGTCGGGTCAAAGCCTGTCAGCTGAAGCGCCGTTCTGTATGTGCCATTGCTTACATGATGCCGGACGGGAAGTCCTTCGTCAACTGTGACCATCTCTTCAAAAAGATCTTCATGATTCCCTCGAACCAGGATCACAGCCTCCTGATCCATGAGCCGAAGGATGAAGTCCTGCATCTTTACCGCTTCCTGCCCCCGGTCGAAGATATCGCCCAGGATGATCAGCTTGTGCGGATCGGGATCGTTGAAATACCCCGCCTCATCCAGCGCCTTATGAAATTCAGTATAAAAGCCGTGAATATAGGCCGTGATGTAGTATCTCATGATCTCTCCCTTTTGCATTTGGTGGAGTCAAGTCCTTAGAACTACTCCCGCCAAGGTGTTCTTGGCGGGAGTAACCGCTATTTACCGTTTGTCTCTCGGCGGGCATGGGTCATGGCCATGAGAATCAGACCACTGGATTTTTCCATCCTGACCGTGTGAGACTAATTCTGTGCCCTGATTTCTGCTGATGATTCTGCCAGCATCGATAGCTTCTTGCTTTGTTGTATAGTGCCCACTAGCTCGCTGGGATCCGCCGCGCTTGACATTCCACCCGCCGTCGGGTGCTGGAACAATGTGATGTGTTTGTCTTGGCATTTTGTTTACCTCTCAAATCAATGTAGATGATTGAAAGGGGTGAGACCACCGATCCCCCTCTTGAACTATGCGCTCAGCTTATGAGCGTTTCCGGGGAACCCAGAACGCGAACGCTCGTTTTCCCCGTTCTCGCGCATAAAGTCGGCGACCATCACGCAGAGTGATGTATGGACGGAATACAAGCACGTATTCTGTTGTGTTTTTAGCCAAGTATGGCTCCTCCTTCCTCACAGATTTCAGACTAGCCAGAGCAAGGGCATGTCGAAGCAACGCGCAAGCCTTCTCCATCATGAAATGATGATACAGAAAAGCGTTTTTCTGGCAAATCTGATGCAAACCTTGAAAAAGGCGAAGCCATCGTGTAAACTAACATATACTCTGAGTTAGTTGGTGGTCTCAGCCCCGACTTCTCCAAGTGCGCCCTGCCTGTTCGCACCAGGCCGGGCGCTTCTTTTATGTCCAACGGAAAACCGTTTAGACCAAAGGTTTGGCAAAGTTCAAATCGAAGAGCATCATCTGCTCATCGACAAGTGCACCTTCAACGCGGAACCCGTGATTCTCAAATGTCGTTCCCAGCAGGCGCTCAAAAGTGGCGATGAGATCCCGAGAGTTCCACCGGACAGAGAAGATATCGTTGCCCTTCTCCTTATAGAACGAAACCGAGCGAGGGGTGTTTTCAGAACAGACTTGAAGAACAACCTGCTTAGTTTCTGAATTAATCAGAAGCCGCACGTAGGAGGGGCACCCCAGCTTAAGCGTGACTGCCTTGCTGAAGGTGAGCCCGTTCTTCGTTACCGAAAAGTATGGGACACCTTCCGAAAAATCAAAAGCCTTGAATCCTGTCAAGTCCACATTCTCACACCCTTTCACTTGTAGATTATAGTGGCTAGCCGCTTTCGCGTCAAGGGCCGTTTGCGCCCAATTCTTGCGCCAACAACTGCGGCAAATTTGTTGATTTCGCCACTTGACAAATATAATTGTTTCTTGCGTATTTCTCTGCTTCTTTTTCGCTTCGCTCTTGCGCCAATGCGTTTCTTCTGAATGCCTCATTTGAACAGTGGTGTAGATTCAGCCTGACTAATAGATAAAGCAGAAGAGAAAAGCGAGCAAAAGTGGCGATTTAATGAATATTTCAGAGATCTAAACCGTTGACGAATAAGCGCTTTTGCTGTATATTTGTTCTATGTTATAGAACACAGAACACTCGAGAAAAGGAGGTGGTGATTTTGCGAAAGCCGGACAAAGTTTCCGCAGAGGAGAAGCGAAAGCGAGAGAAGCTGGGCAAAGCGCTAAAGCAGCTCAGGGAAAAACGCAATCTCAGCCTTCGCCAAGTAGCGGAACCGATCGGAATAGTTGCCTCGCAGCTGATGATGCTGGAATCCGGAGCAAACGTTCCGTCTCCCAGAGTGTACAACGAGCTCGTCAAGCTCTTAGAACCGAGCGTAAGCCAGCGCAAATCCTGGGACAAACATTACTCTGAGCTTCGCGGAACACCGCCTCCGGATGTGTGTGAGATCGTCATGGCAACCGAGGGGATGAACGACGCCCTTCGCCTGCTTGAAGGCGTCTCGCTCACGCCCGAGCAGCTGCAAGAACTGAAAGAGACTCTTCTGAGGTTTCGACCACCAGACAAGGGAGGGGGCGAGTGCGATCGACCCAAATAGTCAGCATTCTGCCCTACGAAAGAGAAGAATAAATAAGGAGAAAATATAACGATGAGAACAGTTTTAGAAACCTGTGTTCCGAGACAGAGCATCCTGCAGGGGACGTTCAATCCGGAGATCTTTACCGCAGCGCTCGGCCCTGTGATTCAGCACTACAAAGGTCAGACAGGAACAATTGACGCAATCTATACCGATGCTTTTGCATTTTTCCGCGATGCGACGTATCCCACGGAAGGTCTGAGGCAGACGGTATCCAACGTATTCCGCCGGATTGCCGGTGATCCCTCTGTGCCCTCTATCCAGCGCATGGAAACAGCGTTTGGCGGAGGCAAAACGCATAACCTGATTGCCTGCGTCCATATAGCATATAGAGGCAAGGAAATCGCAGACGTTACCGGAGATATCCTGGATCCGCAGTATCTCCCAGAGCCGAATTCTGTGACGGTTGTCGGCATTGCCGGTGATGAAATCCCCGTCAACAAGATCCGCGGGGACCGGCTGATTCCGTATACCCTTTGGGGTGAGCTTGCCTACCAGGTCGGCGGCGAGGAACTGTATCGCCGTGTAAAGGACGAGGCGGAGTCTTTTGCGGCACCCGGTCGGCATTTTCTGGAGACCGTTCTTGCAGATCGGAAGGTCCTGATCATGCTCGATGAGCTTGCCCAGTACGCAGCTCGTCTGGAGGTTGCCGTTCCCAATCAGGGCGCAGACCAGCTTGCCGCGTTCCTGATGGCGCTGAACGGATATGCCAAGAATCATGCCGGCATCGCGATCGTCGTGACGCTGGCCGGCGCGGCAGACGCATTCTCCCGCCAGACGGAGAGCCTGACTCGTCTGCTGAACAAGATCGGCAGCGGTGATATTAAGAAAGACGATGCGGTCGTCCTCGCGGAGCGAGCCTCCCAGGGCATTACCAGCGTCGTCATGCGTGACGCAACTGCCATCACGCCCGTACAGGCAAACGAGATTTCAGCGGTGCTTGCCAAGCGGTTGTTTGAGTCCATTGATCCGGATGCCGCGCAGGCAGCCGTCGAAGCCTATACGGAGCTGTACAGCCGCAATTCTCCCATGCTGCCGGAGGAAGCGACCAATATCCGCTTCCGCGACAGGATCCTTTCCAACTATCCCTTCCACCCGACTCTGATCGATTTCCTGAACAACAAGCTTGCCCAGGCAGAAAACTTTCAGGGAACGCGCGGCGTTCTCCGCGTTCTGGCGCTGACCATCCGCAGCATCTGGAACAAGAAAACGCCGGTGCAGGTGGTCCACGTCAGCGACATCGACATGCAGAGCAGTGCCATCGTCAACGAGCTCCTGGGCCGAACCGGAAGCGCCGATCTTCGGCAAGTACTCAATGCCGATATCGGCTCAGTGGATACCCATTCCCTACAGGGCGGCCTGAGCAATGCTCAGCGCCTGGATCGCAGAAACCCGCATCCGGACGGCCTGCCCTTCTATGAGATGACCTGGAAGGCCGTCTTCCTGAACAGCCTGGTCGGAAGAAGCGAGGGCAAGAGCTCCAAAGTGTTCGGCGCTTCCCAGAAGGAACTGATCTTTGAAGTCTCTACGCCGCTGCTGGCTCCCTCTCAGGTCCGCACGGCGCTGGATGAAATCTCCGAAAGCGCTTTCTACCTCCGCTATGAAGACGGCAAGTATTTTGCTCACCTGGAGCCCACCATCAACAGCGTGCTGGCCATGATCCGGCAGACGATCGATGATCGGCAGGTAAGCCAGAAACTGCGCACGGTTTCGGACGGGCTCGTCCAGGACAACTACCTGTTTCACGTTGAGCACAGTGTAAAATATCCCCAGGATATCCCCGACATGGTAGAGCGCCCGACGATTGCCGTGGTCGCCCTGGACGCCAGGGAAATCAACCTCAAGGAGATGTTCACCACCCGGGGAGACGGAGTCCCGCGCATCCGGCAGAACACCGTATTGCTTCTGGTTCCCAAGAGTGTCAAAGCTGTCGGCGCGGGGAACGAGCAGATGGGGATGTTCGACGACAAGAAGGCGGATGAAGAGGCACGGACCAGGCTGGAAGGCATCGCCAGACAGGTGCTCGCCATCAAGGCACTGGAAGACAACCCCCAGGCATACGGCATCGCCCCGACCAAGCTCCGCGATCCGGAATTCGTAGAGCGGAAGAGCGAGCGGAACATGGCGCTCGTCACCACCGTGAACGAGATGTACAATGGCTTCTATTATGCCAACAGCACCGGCAATTTTGAGCGCAAAGAGCTGCGCGCGGGTGCCGGTGAGGGCGGCGCAACCATCCTCAGCCAGATTCAGAAGATCCTGATGGACGCCGAAGACCTGGTCTTTGCGGATGGCGGCCGTTTCGGCACCGCGAAGCTGTCCACGCTGGCAGATTCCTTCTTCTTCAAGAATGATGATAAGGCCGTCTGCACAGATCTGTTCATGCACTTCCTGAACTACCGCGGCTGGCCGATCCTTGCCAGCAAGCAAACACTGGAAACCCTTCTGCGCGAAGGCGTCGGGAGCGGGAACTGGGTGGCATACAAGCGCTCTGAAGATCCTACCGATACCCTGCCGGGCGAGTTTTACAGCCAGAAGAAGCCGCTCCCCATCACCGTTGACCTGATCGGCGGCGGATTCTCTATCATGACGCTGGCCGGCGCAAAGAAGCGCGGCTGGACAGAGACCGACGCGGTTCCCAATGAAAAGGTCAAGGCGGCAGTCCGGGAGATCATGCAGACCTCCGGCGCTGTCACGGTGCAGGATATCACGACTGCCGTCCAGACGCAGCTCTCGAATGCGACGGAGCAGCAGGTGCAGGACATTATCCGCGATTCCGTTCAGGGCAGCGGCTACAGCCTGTACAGCGGCGATGTCCACCAGCGCAGCAAGCCGGGCGAACTGGTCAGCGGCTTCACCGCCTTCAGCCATGAGATCCAGCCGGATGATGTGCTGATCACCAATGCCGAGCTCAGTGAGCGCGGCTGGCTGGACTCCACCGCACGCGGCATCCGTTTGGACGGGAACGACGGCGCGCGGAAGCTGGCGCCCATCCTGAGACGCCTGGGCAGCCTCTATACCCGCAACGGCGCGACGAGCACCATCGACAATCTGGATATCTCTGACTTGAAGCTGGCGGGCGGCGGCACCCTGCGTATCGCACTGGAAAATGTCGGCCCCACGGACATCAAGCGGATGGATGAGCTGTTTGCCATCCTCGCAGACATTACCAAAGTCACCGATGCAACAGAGGCGGAGCTTCGGATCTACAATCCCGATGAAAACTGCGCCCTGGTCAAAGAACTGAAAAAGTAAGGAGGGCCCTATGGCTACATTGAACGGAAAACAACAGCGCGTCGTCGATGCGATGCAGCCGATGCTGAAGACCGCTCCCTGGGTCCTTCGCGTCACGGAGCGCAAAGATTATACCGGCGCCATTCTGGAAGTGTGCGAGCGCTATGATACCGGCAACAACACCACCCGGCTGCGGGAACACGGCCGGATCTATAACGGCACACTGCGCACCTGCAAAGACGCGATCCGGTACATGATGGGTCAGGTACAGGATGAACTGGGGCGCCCGCTTGGAATCCAGGAGCTGATTGATGATCGGCTGGAATACCGCGGTCAGATCCCGCTGGATGAGACAACAGGTGCAAAGCTTGCCCTCTTGTTTAAGCTCCATCCCGTTGTACGAAGTCAGAACCGGATCGAATTGATGGCCTGGCGCATTGAACGGTTCTCTCGAGAGGAAACACTGTACTGGCTTGGAAAAGTCAGCATCCCCAGTTATGGCCGCCGAGGGATCGAATGGGCAAAGTCCGGGCTGCGCCTGATGTTGGCCGGACAGCAGAAAGACGAAGCCGCTGTGGAAGAGCTCCTGCAAAAGCTGAGAAAGTGAGGAAGAAATGGCATACGAAAAGAAACTGATTGAAGGCAATTTTCCCTGCCAGCAGGTCGGCGCCGAGACGAAGCGGGAACGCGGTGCAAGCTCGTCTCTTCCCCCACTTTACTTTCTCCATGTCTGGTGGGCGCGCCGCCCGCTGACGCCCAGCCGCGCTGCGGTTCTTGGCAGTATCCTGCCTGCGGACGTTGATCCTAAAGAATTCTTGAAGGAGTTAGGGATTATCAAAAAGCAGGTTGTTATTGGTGAACAGCGGTGGACGCTTGTAGGAGGCAATGAGCAGTTAATAGAATCAGACTCCTCTGGCGACTATATCTCTTATTCTCTTTCGTTTCAAAAAGCGCTGGATAAGGAGAACAAGAGACGCTTAAGTATGCGTGATAAGCTCGAACGCCTTAAAGAGGCAGGCTCGGAAGTGCTAAGCGATCCGCGATATAACTCCTGGTGCGCAGATAATGAGCCGATCCAGCTTCCTATGGAATCCGGAACGCTTCGCTTTCCAGTTATAACCTCAGCGGCAGACCCGGCAGCAACGAATGACAGGATTGCTTTCGCTTCATCCGATTTTGTCAGCAACGTGCTTGGCGGTCCAATTCGTCTTGACGATGAAGATCGATACGGATATGACAGGGCATACGAAAGTCCGCTAACTACGGATTTCAGCGGAATCACAGTTTTGGATCCCACTGCAGGGGGCGGATCCATTCCGTTTGAGGCTGCCCGGCTCGGATGCGATGTCATAGCAAATGACTTGAATCCTGTCGCAACCGCTATCGAATACGCTTCCCTTGATTACCCTATCCGGTATGGAAAGAGTTTGTTGCCGGAAATCATCAAATATGGTGATGAGATGGTAAAAAAGGTCAAGGAGAAAATGGCTCCTTTCTTTCCCGAACCGGAAGATTCTGTCAATGACGGCTTCCTGTACTGCCGGGAAGTTACCTGCCCACATTGTGGAGAACGTGCACCTTTATTAAATGCATTTGCGCTTTCAAAAAAGAAAGATGGCTGGATGGTTCTGCCCAAAATTGAAGGGCTCCCCGGAAGAAAAACCGTGAGGTTCATTCCCACGAAACTTGTCAATGGCAAAGGCCCTCACGGAGAAGATCCAGAAAGCGGCACTGTCTATCATGGAACGGGGACTTGTATTCATTGTGGGCAAGCAATAGAAAGTGAGGAAATCAAGCGCCAAGCCAGAGGGGAGTCTCCTTATGGGCAATGGTCAGATAAGCTTTATTGTGTTGTTGGCATTCGGGAGGAGGTAAAAAAAGACAAGCAAGGAGCACCCATTCTGTATACCTCTGGACCTGACAAAGGAAAACCGCGTTCAGAAAAAATCCGGTTTTACAGAGAACCCTCCTCCGCTGATTACGAAGCGCTTGAAAATGCGTCTTGCACATTGAAAAAGAACTGGGAGCGTTGGGACTCTGTTGACTTGATTCCATCAGAGAGAATTCCTGACGGGCATAAAACTGCTGAATTGCTCCGGTTAGGAATTGACCGCTGGTGCGATATGTTTACGCCCCGTCAACTATTAGGACATCTCTACGCTATGGAGAGTCTTCAGGAAATGATTCCTTCGCTGTTTGATCGGTACGGGAAAGCTAGAGGAACCGCCATTGCGCATTACCTGCAGTATATGATTGACAAATGTATTGACTATAACAGCAGACAGACTAGGTGGCATTATTCCCGCGGCGCTGTTGTTGGCTCGTTTGGGCGACATGATTTTTCCTTGAAATGGTCATTTTGTGAAATGGCTTATACGAGTGCCTCCGGCGGATTTGAATGGGGTAAATCTCAGATAATCGATGCATATGCAGGAATCTGTGATTTGCTTAAGGGAAGCAAAGCGAAACCGGTTGATGTCCTGCACGGATCAGCAGCAAACATGAGCATCCCCGATCAATGCGCGGATTTAATCTGCGTCGACCCGCCGTATTATAACAATGTCCAATATGCTGAATTGGCCGACTACTTTTATGTATGGGAAAAAAGGACATTCAAGAATCTCTATCCTGATGTGTTCGCGCGCCACCTTACGAACAAGCAGGACGAGGCCGTTGCCAATCCGGTTCGTGACGGATCTGCTGCTGATGCCGATCATGTTTATGAACGCCTGATGGGTGAGATCTTTGCGGAGTGCCGTCGCGTCATGAAAGACGACGGCGTGCTCACGATGATGTTTACCCACAAAACACAGGAAGCCTGGGAAACCCTGACGCGAGCGCTGATCGAAAACGGCTGGATCATTTCGTCCTCTTTCCCGGTGGACTCTGAGGCTGCAGCTTCGCTTCACCAAAGGGATATTGCTGCCGCGGCCAGTTCCATCTTCCTTGCCTGCCGCAAGCGGGATATGGCAGATCGACAGCCCGCAGCCTGGCGCGGCTTCGGCGGGACCGGTGTGCAGCAGCAGCTCCGTCAGGCAGTCCGGCAGAGCCTGCGGGATTACGAAGTCCTGCATCTCAACGCCGTGGATGAGATGGTTGCCAGCTATGGCAGCGCTCTGAAAGTATTGTCCGAGAACTGGCCGGTTATGGACGGGGACGAGCTGGTCTCCCCTATCACCGCCATGCGCGAGGCCAGCACCATCGTGGCGCAGTATCAGATGACAAAGCTGACCGACGGCAGACTCAGCGTGGAGGACATCGCGCCGGAGGCCGGTGTGGCCGTCACCCTCTTCGGCATTTACGGGACCGGCTATCTGCCCTTTGACGACGCGCTCAGCCTGTCCAAGTCCCTGAACATCCGCTTGGAGCACAAGGCGGCAGGATACCGGGATGAGGGCAGGATGATCGGGATCAACGACGAGAAGACCGGCCGCACCCGCAACGACGACGACACGGAAGGCTACTTCGCGCCGCTGGTGAAGAAAGGCAGCAAGCTGCGCCTGGCGCTGCCGGAAGAGCGGAACGAGCGTCGGCTGCAGGAGCCGCAGAATGAATGGGACATCATGCAGGGCGTGATCATGGCCTATCGCGAAGGCGATATCCCCGTCGCCCGCGCCTATCTGCAGCGGCAGGCTGCCGGGCATGAGGACAAGGTCATTGCCGTGCTCCGCGTCTGGGCAGACGGCTGCGACAACGAAGCGCTGACCAAGGAAGCAAGGAGAATCCTGTTCGGTTTGAACGAAGGGAAGTGAATGATCCATGGCGGAGAATCTGACCAGTCATGAATGGCAGTATCGTTACTGCTCTTCCGGCGTGAACGCGGCGGGAGAGCCGACAGATATCCTGCATGACTTCTATCTCCCCGCTCTGACAAGAATCACCCAATACGATCGGGTCGCCGGCTACTTTCGCTCTTCTTCGCTGGCCGCGGCGTCCCAGGGATATACCGCTTTCCTGAAGCACGAAGGGCAAATGCGTCTTATCGTTGGCGCCGATCTTCAGCTTCAGGATGTGGCGGCGATCCTCGCCGGGAACCGGCAGAGGCTCTCCGACCGACTGATGGACGAGCTCAAGGAACCGGAAAGCTGGCCGGAAGAGGTACAGAACGGCGTTTCCCTGCTCAGCCAGATGGTCGCTTCCGGCCAGTTGGAGGTGCGCGTTGCCTTCCGGGTGGATTCCAGGACCGGCGAGCCGATCAGCGTGGACTCCGTCGAGGACGGCTATGTCCATGAAAAATGGTTTATCATGCGCGATGACGATGGACATCGGCTGTACGGAAGCGGATCTCTGAACGAATCGAAAACCGCATTGGTGAAAAACGCGGAAAACATCGATATCCATTGTGACTGGGCGGGTGGGAGCGACCGCGCCCGTGTGGAGGATGCGCAGCAGAGCTTTCTGGATCTGTGGGAAAACCGCAATCCCCACATGAAAGTGATGCCGATCCCGGAGGCGGTCAAGGCGCGTCTGATCCGGCTGAAGGATCTGCGCGGGCGGCCGACAGAGATCGACGGAACCGTGCTGGCCGTCAGTATCGAGCCCTCGCTGGAAGAAGTGCTGCAGTTTGCTGTGCTGCGGGACGCGCCGAAAATGCCCGGCGGTATTTATCTGGGCATGTATACCGCACCGGTCTCGCCGTGGCCGCATCAGGAGATCGTCAGCAGACGCCTGGTCGAGAGCTGGCCCTATTCCTACATGATGTGCGACGAGGTCGGCCTGGGTAAAACGATCGAAGCGGCCCTTGCGATTCGGAGCTTGGTGCTGTCCGGTCGGACAGAACGTGTGCTGATCGTTGCTCCGGCCAGCTTGACAGAGCAGTGGCACCGCGAGCTTGCGCAGAAAGCAATGCTGCCCTTCGAGCTCAGCAAGGTCAAACCGGGCGGGAGCTCCAGGATCCAACATAAAGCGCTCTATCCGCAGGAACAGGAGCGGGTGGATTCAGACCTTTACAGCCCCGCCCTCAACATCGTCTCCTCCGGGCTTGTCAGCCGCAAAGAGCGAAGTGAGCAGCTGAAGGCTGCTGATCCCTGCGACATCATTCTGGTGGACGAGGCACACTATGCGCGCAGACAGAATCCCCGCGAGAATTCGATCGGTAATCCGAAATACGGGAATCTGTATCGCGCCATACAGGGCGGCCTCCGTCCGAAGACCCAAAGCCTCTGGATGGCCACCGCTACGCCCATGCAGATCGACGCCATTGAGGTGTTCGATCTATTCAAGCTGACCAACCGCTGCGGAGAATACCAGGCGGATCCGGAGCTCAGCATGGAATATTTCCATCTGCTCGGAGAGATTGTAAACGGCAGGCAGCTGACGGATCAGCAGTGGTCTTTGCTGGGACAGAGCTTTGCCCAGATCGAGGCACTGGATCCGTATCTCTGGAAACGGCTGCAGCTCACCACCGTCACAAGCAAAAACCGTCGTGTTCTGGCCGATCTTCCGATCCTGCCGCCTAAGCGGGCGGATATCAAGCATCTTGTTCAGCCGATGTTCTCGGCGTCGCCGCTTTCCCGCGTCATGATGCGGCACACCAGAGCCTTGTTGGAGATCTACCGTCAAAACGGTGAGCTGACAAGCAATCTGGCCACCCGCCATGTGCGGCCGATCTGTGCGATTCAGTTCACCCCGGCGGAAGAGAAATTCTATGCCATGCTGGACGATTACTGCGCTGAGCTCAGCCGCCAGATCCGCAAATACAATCCGCAGACGCGGCAGGTCATGGTCTTTTTGCTTAACTTCCTGCAGCTACGTTTTGCGTCCAGCCTCTATGCCATTAAGATGACGCTCAGCCGCAGACTGCAGCGGGTAGAAAACACGCTGCGCGTTGGCGCAAGGGCGTTTGAAACGCAGGAAGAACTGGAAGAAGCCCTCGAAGCGCTGTATGAAACGGACGACAGCTACAATGAAGGTGACCTTGATGACATCACTCTGGATGCCCTGCTGAAAGACCGCAGCAAGGAAGATCTGGAGTGGGAGCAGAAAGAGCTGAGCAAAATGCTTGAGGAGCTCGGCAAGATCACCGAGACTCCGTCCAAGATCCAGACCCTCCTGACCGAGCTTGAGCGGCGGAGAAAACGCAACGGCCGCCTGCGTCAGACGGTTCTGTTCACGCGCTTTTATGATTCGCTCCATAGCATTCGAGAGTATCTGCGGGTTCGGGATGGCGGCATGCGCGTTGGTATCTATGCCGGTGGCCGCGCTGTCTGGTACAATCCTTCCCTCGGTCGTGACGAGAACGTCACTCATGAGGAGATCAAACGTCTCTTCCTCGCCGGGGAGATCGATCTTCTGCTGTGCACGGACGCCGCCGCTGAAGGTTTGAACCTTCAGACCGCAGACCTGCTGATCAATTTTGATCTTGGCTGGAATCCCATGAAAATTGAGCAGCGCATCGGCCGTATCGATCGTATCGGGCAGAAATACAACGATATTGAAGTTCTGAATATGTGCTACCTCGGCAGCACAGAGGAAGTCGTATATGGGCGTCTGCTGGAACGCCTCCAGCAAGCTGATTTGATTGTGGGTGCGCAGCAGATTTCTATGCTCCCTGTGGAACCCAGGGAATTCCGGGATCTCCAGAATGGCACACTGACGCTTGAGGAGCTGACGAAGGAGTCGATCAAGCGGCTGAAAAAGCAAAAGGAAGCAACCGCAAGCATGGAGATGAGCGCTGAGGACATGTACCAGATGTACACCCGCATGAGCTCTGAAATGAGATCGCAGCATTTTCCCGCAAACCTTGATGATCTCTGGACAGCTCTGATCGCGTCTCCATATTTTCAGAATAAAGGCGCCCATGTGGACGATGCCGGGATATGGCATCTGCCAGAGACCGGAAGGCATTCTGAACTTGCCGGAACAATCGATCGAAATGCCATCAGCGAGAAAACGGAGTTCTTAACCTGGGGCAGCACAACACTTGATAATCTGTTTGAAGAAATCATTGGCGACAGGATTTCTGAAATGCAGTGTATTCGGAAAGTTTCGGTTTCTGAAGATCATGCCGAACTTGTCGGCTACGCAGTGGCAAGTGCGCATGGTCCAGTGTTCATCACGTCGTATGACCAGCTGAAAGACGTAAAAATCGATCCCTGTGCGGGAATTGAAGATGCATTTCTTGATCAATGTGCGAAGGCGCTGCGCACGGCACTCCGGGCTGAAACCAGCCAGATGCGGCTTGCGAAACGGGCGGAAGAAAAGAACAAAGAGATAGCTGATCTTCACGAAAAGCTTCTTTCTTCTGTGACCGCCAGCATACTGAAGCAGAAGGAAAGCGAAGGCGCCGCTCGCTTTACCGACGCCATCAAATCTCTGGAGAACAACCCAAAAGAAATGTATTATGTGGAGCTTCCAGTTCCAGTGTTTAGCGGCAAGGCCACACAGCTGCTGTTCCCGATTGCGGAGAGCAGCGGCCGAATCACAATCGTCGTACGCGGCGTCCTGCTGGAATGCGCAATCTCCCTGGCTAAACGCACAGCAGCGGTTATCAAAGGAAAGACGTCTGAGAAACTCACTTCGGAAGTAATCCGCCGCCTCGACCGCGAGGGTAACAGCACTCGGAATCGCTAGTTTCCTCGCAAAGAAAAAAGGACAAAACCTGCATTGTTGATACAATCAGGCTTTGTCCTTTTTTCATTTTCACACTTTGTCACAAAAACCGATTTTGCATTTTTGTGGCACACGGGGGAAAATGAATACCGGCAAAAAGCATTTCGATCCCACGCGGAGAAATGGTGCTGCCGGTACCCGGGAGGTTTCCAAAGGAGGGCCCGGGGCCTGCCTTTGGCACACGATCTTGCTCGCAAGGTCTAGTGTGTTATACCTTTTGTTCCGCGAGGCGGGCAAAGGGGTGATGTCGCCTTCCCGGACAGCACACCTTTACCCGCCGAAAACGGCAGCCAAAAACTGCGAAGGGATGAGCAGAGTTTGGCTGCCGTTTTCATAAAGGAAGCAAGGGCGAAATACAATGAAGCCCGCGCTTCCGGCGGAACAAGAGGTATATAAAGAACTCCAACAAGTTGTCGCTCTTTATGTTTTATGCCGTTTTTCTCGCCCCTTACGGGGCAACCGAAAAACATGGCAATATTTCATGCAGGAAGATTTCCCGCATGAAATACTTCCCCGTCCCGCCGCAGCGAAAATGCTTTCAAATTGCAAGCATGCTCATAAGCCGTGAACGAAAAATGATAGCAAAATGAAAGCACTGTCCCTCGTTTCTGCGTGTCTGTCAGATCCATCGAATGATCATTCCACGGTCGGCGTCGGTACGTGGCGCCACACAGGAAGGAACATGCTGAGCCTCTTCCGGCTTTAGCGACTCATCGGTTTTGCGCTGGATCTCGATGTATTTTTCTTTGAAATGTGTGCAGGACTGCTGCTCCAAATCTTCGGCTCTTGTTTCGCTGAGGCCGAAGTGCTCCCGCGTCTCTTTCTTCGTCCGCTCATCGTCACTGGGATAACCGAAGCGATAGGCCAAAAAAGTTTTCTCGCGCGGCGCGCAGCCATCCAGCGAATCAAACACCTCTCGCCGGTGCTCTTTCTCCAGCAGGATCGGTTCCGGCTTTTTCTCATACGGGTCGATGTACTTTTCTAAAAAAGTGAGCTGATCCTCGGAGCCCTCATAATGATCCAGCCAATGGAACTCACCGCCGATCGCTTCCTTTTCTTTCAGTCCCGGGCGGATGGTGTCGATCATATAATTGTTCAGCACCGCCGTCATGAACGTGGTCAGCTTTGTTCCGCGCAGCGGATCAAATGCAGCGAGCGCTTCGCAAAACTTGATGCGGCCGAGCTGCACCAGATCGTCCAGCGTGAGCGAGCGATCAATGTCGGAGCTCAAAACATAATTCCAGTATATGAGCGCCTTGTCGTAGATCAGGCCCTCATTGCGCCGGAGCAAAAGATCGCGGGCCTTTTCTTTCACGACCTCGCAGCCGCGTTGGGCGAGGATCGCCAGGGCCTCGTTGCTTTTCTCGTAAGTTTTGCTCATCCCGATTTGCCCGGTTTCTTAAAAAACGGAAGAAGCGACTTTGAAAGATTCTCCTTCATTTCTTCGCTTACACCGTCCATGACCGACATGCTTTCCGCCAGATACGCTGTAATCTGCTCCGGCTGAACCTTCAGGATTTCTGCAGCCGAACCGCCCTTCGTCAACTCAGACCGCATTTTATCAAAAGCATCTTTTGTCATAGCCTTTGCTGCTTCTGGCTTTCCGGTCGGATGCTCTTTCTTGAGAGATGAAAGGATCGATTTGAACAAGGCGTCGATCTGTGCAAGCTGATCCGCATAGAGCTTCCGGCGCAGAGCTTTCGCTTCCTTGGCCTGCGTGGTCGCTGCCTGGCGGAGTGCTTTTTCCTCTTTTCCGATCCGCATCATCAGTTCGCTGATAGAATCGTAGAGCTGGTTTTGCGTGGCAATCCCCGCAGCCATCCTATCGTCCAGATAATCGGCAATGCGATTGGTCAGCGTTGCAAAGTCCGGATGCACCAGCAGCAGATTGATCACGCGGTTTTCTATGGCTCCGGTGTAAAGATTCCGCGCAGCTTCCGGCGTCAGGCCAAGCTCTTCGATCGTGTAGTTTTTCTTGTCGGGCACATTGGTGATACCAAGCAAAAAGTCCGTGGACACGCCGAAGAATCTGGCGAGCTTCAGCAGTACATCGTCTCCGACCTTTTTCACGTTTCCGTTCTCAATCCGGCTGAGGGTGGAGTAGTCGATGCCGGTTTTCTCCGAGACCTCCTTCAACGTGAGCTTGCGCCGGTTACGCAGATCCTCCATCCGTTCCCGGATCCCACCGGGCAAATATTCCGCTTCTGCCATATGCAGCACCCCCTTATCATAGTTTTGGATGCTGCCATTATCTCACATAAGGAGTCCCAAAAAACGGACTTTGAATTGCGCTGCCCCTGTCAAGCGGAAAAAGCGCCTGGCCGAAACCAGACGCTTTCCCAGAAGAGGTTTGTGGTGGGAGAAGTTGGATTTGAACCAACGTAGGCCGAAGCCAACGGATTTACAGTCCGCCCCTTTTGACCAGACTCAGGCATTCTCCCATATGGTGGGCTCTCCAGGAATCGGACCTGGGACGCGCAGATCTTCAGTCTGCCGCTCTACCAACTGAGCTAAGAACCCGTGGGGTGCGTGGCCGGTCTCGAACCGGCGACCTCCAGGGCCACAACCTGGCGCTCTAACCATCTGAGCTACACGCAACATAAGTGGTTGCAGGAGCGGGAGTTGAACCCACATTGGACAGCTTATGAAGCTGTTGCATTACCGGTCTGCCACCCTGCATCGGTGCGCCCCGCTGCGTTGCAAGCCACCCTCCTTTTTGAGAAGGCACGAAGACCATTGTGATACGGGGCATGGTGCACGAAGTGAGAGTCGAACTCACAAGCCCATGACGGGCACCAGATCCTTAGTCTGGCGCGTATTCCAGTTCCGCCATTCGTGCATATGGTGCGCCTTGAGGGGATCGAACCCACGACCTTCGGATTAAGAGTCCGCTGCTCTACCAGCTGAGCTAAAAGCGCATATGGCGCGTCCTGCAGGACTTGAACCTGCGGCATACGGATTAACAGTCCGTCGCTCTACCGACTGAGCTAAGAACGCATGTGGTGCGCCTTCGGAGACTCGAACTCCGGACTCCAGCATTAAAAGTGCCGTGTTCTACCAACTGAACTAAAGACGCATAGTGGTGCACAGAGCGGGACTCGAACCCGCAAGCCTTATGGGCACCAGTTCCTGAAACTGGCTTGTCTACCATTCCAACACCTGTGCATGTGGCGGAGTGAGAGCGACTCGAACGCTCAAACACATTGCTGCGTCGCCTCCTTAGCGGGGAGGTCCCTTACCTGTTAGGGTATCACTCCATATGGCGCAGGACGGAGGTGTCGATCCCCACAACATCTCTGTTGCCCTCGGTTTTCTAGACCGGTGTCAGCGCCGGCTGACATCATCCTGCATATCTGTTTTGGCACCGCACCGAGGTTTCGATCCTCGTCCTCCCGGGTCAAAGCCAGGTGTGCTCCCATTACACCAGTCCGGTATTTGGTGCGCGAGGTGAGATTTGAACTCACAAGCCCCTGATGGGCACCAGGGTTTGAGCCTGACACGTATACCAGTTCCGTCACACGCGCATGTGGTGCCTGCCGAGGGACTCGAACCCCCAATCCTTACGGCGTCCGATCTTAAGCCGGACGTGTATACCAATTCCACCACGCAGGCAAATTGGTGACCCCTGCGGGATTTGAACCCGGCATTTCCGGCTTGAGAGGCCGGTGTCCTAACCGGTTAGACTAAGGGGCCAGATGGCAACTCCGACGGGACTCGAACGGCCCAGGCCGCCCTCTCTTGCCGCGAGCGGCAATTCACCTTGCCCGCGATCTCCTGATAGACAGTCAGGCGTGATAGCCATCTTCACCACGGAGCTA
>CAMHMZ010000035.1 GCA_946186375.1 uncultured Clostridia bacterium | reverse complement strand
TTCTTTGGCTCCCTCATTTAACCCCTAAATTAACCCATTTTTGCGAATTAACCCACTTTTAACCCGTATAAAACGGGATAGAAAAGGACAAATCGCGTCAAACCTCGTAAAAGGGAAAAACCCCGAAACCGTTGAGATTTCGGGGTTTTTTGGCGGTGTTAACGCTTGCTGAACTGAGGAGCACGTCTTGCCGCTTTGAGACCGTACTTCTTACGCTCTTTCATGCGCGGGTCGCGGGTCAGGAAACCGGCGGCCTTGAGGGCGGCGCGGTAATTCTCGTCGACCAGCAGGAGGGCGCGGGAGATGCCGTGGCGGATGGCGCCGGCCTGGCCGGACACGCCGCCGCCGGCGACGGTAGCCTCGATGTCGACCTTGCCGACGGTGCCGGTGGTGACGAGGGGCTGACGGACGATGAGCTTCAGGGTCTCGAGACCGAAGTAATCGTCGATATCACGGCCGTTGATGGTGATCACGCCGCTGCCGTTGGGGATGAGGTGAACGCGGGCCACGGAGGACTTCCGACGGCCGGTGCCGTACATATAGGGCTTCTTGGTCTTATAGGTTGCCATAGTTCAATTCCTCCTCTTAGCGATCCCAGACTTCGGGCTTCTGGGCGGCGTGGGTGTGCTCGGCGCCGGCGAAGATGCGCAGGCGGTTCAGCTGCCACTGAGCGATGGTGTTCTTCTGCAGCATGCCGCGCACGGCCAGACGCATGGCCAGCTCGGGCTTCTTCTGCATCAGGATCTTGTACTGGGTCTCCTTCAGGCCGCCGGGGTAACCGGAGTGTGTGCGGTAGTACTTCTGCTCCAGCTTCTTGCCGGTCAGGACGGCGTCCTTGGCGTTGATGATGATGACGTAGTCGCCGCAGTCGACGTGCGGGGTGTAGTCGGGCTTGAGCTTGCCGCGCAGCAGGTCGGCGGCGAGAGCGGCGGTCTTGCCCATGGGCTTGCCGGCCGCGTCAAGGACGTACCACTTGCGGGTAACGGTCTCCTTGGTGAGCATGGTCGTGGACATTGGTCTTGCCTCCATATACTATAATTGTTTTGACAATTCAGGCGCCGTCGCGTATACTGAAGAGCACGAAACCGCCTGCAAACAGGCGCTATTGCCCTTTTCCGGCCCGGCGCGCTCATTCTTTATACCACAGGCGCCGCGGCCTGTCAACAGGCAAATTGATTTTTAAAACAAAATCTCGTAAATCCTCTTTATACCTCTTGAAATCTCTTGAATTCTGAAATCGATTTTTCAAATTTTCTTCCTGGAGCTGCCATGAACGATCTTCTCAATGATTTTACCGGCGTCGTGCGCAAGGCCGTCGACGACTATCAGATGATCCGCCCGGGCGACCGCGTGGCCGTCGGCGTGTCCGGCGGCAAGGACAGCATGCTGCTGCTGCTCGCGCTCGACCATCTGAAAAGCTATTACCCCGTCCCCTTCGAGCTGGAGGCCGTGACCATCGAGCTCGGCTTCGAGGGCATGGACTTCAGCCCCGTCGCGGAGCTCTGCCGCGAGCGCGGCATCCCCTACACCTGCCGCAGGACCGACATCAAGGAGGTCGTCTTTGACGTGCGGAAAGAGGACAACCCCTGCTCGCTCTGCGCCAAGATGCGCCGCGGCGCCCTCAACGGCATCCTCAGGGAGCGCGGCCTCAACAAGCTCGCCCTCGGCCACCACTTCGACGACGCGGTGGAGACCTTTATGATGAGCCTGCTGTTCGAAGGGCGGCTGAGCTGTTTTCGCCCGGTGACCTATCTCGACCGCTCCGGTATCACGCAGATCCGGCCTCTCGTCTACGCCGGGGAGCAGAAGATCCGAAACGTCTGCGAAGCGCTGGACGTGCCGGTGGTGGAAAACCCCTGCCCGCAGGACAAGACCAGCAAGCGCTATGAGATCAAGACGCTCTTGAAAGAGATGAGCGGCGACTACCCGGACATGAAGAGCAAGATCTTCGGCGCCATGCAGCGCCTGCCCCTGCCCGGCTGGGGATCAGAGGAATAACAGAAAAGAAAGACCGTGAAGCGCGGACTGTGAAAGGAGCACGACATGGAAAACGGAAAAGGAAAGGCCGTCAAGCTTGTTGTTTATCTGCTGGCGTTTGCCGCGTTCGGCGCGCTGTGGCGCTTTGTGTGGCCGCATCCGATCGCCGCGGTACTCGCCATGGGCGCGTTGGTGCTGCTGTGCGCCGATCTGCTGATCCTGCTGTTGGGTGCGCTCAGGCCAAAAAGTCACCGCGGGGCCTCGCTGGTCACGCTCCTGAGCAGCCTGACGCGCTATGTGGCGGCGCTCGTCATTCTCTGCTGGGGCCTGTCGATCTTCGGCGTGGACGTCAACACCATCGTCGCCAGCGTCGGCGTCGTGACCCTGGTCGTCGGCTTCGGCGCGGAGAGCCTGGTGGCCGATCTGATCACCGGCATCTTCATGCTCTTTGAAAACCAGTACAATGTGGGCGATATCGTGGAGGTCAACGGCTTCCGCGGCACGGTGCAGGACATCGGCATCCGCACGACCTCGATCGTCGATCTGGGCGGGAACGTGAAGATCATCAACAATTCCGACATGAAGAACATCCTCAACCGCTCCGACCGATCCTCCCGCGCCGTGGCGGACATCGCCATCCCCTACGGGACCGATCTGGAGGCGCTGGAGAAAAAGCTGCCCGGGCTGATGCAGGAGATCTTCGCGGCGCACGGGGACGTCATGAAGGCCGAGCCGATCTACCTGGGCGTGGCGGAGCTGGCCGAATCCGCCGTGATCCTGCGCTTTGTGGCGGAGGTGGCGGAGAGCGAGATCTTCTCGGCCGGGCGCATCCTCAACCGCGATCTGTGGCTGGGCTTCCGTAAGCTCGGCGTGGAGTGCCCCTTCCCGCAGGTCGACGTGCACAGCAAGTAAACGGGTGCCGCCATGAGCCGAAAATTGCAGGACTACTCCCCGCCCCCGGCGGAGACCGCGGCCCTGCCGCCGGAGATCGCGCCGCCCGGCCCGGAATTCACGCCCACGGGCGTGCCGAAGCCGGAGCCGGAGAAGCCGAAGCGGCGGAAGCTGCGCTTTCTGCTGTACGCGGCGGCGGCCCTGGTGTATCTGGGGCTGCTGTTCCGACCGGGCGGAGAAGGCGCGGCTGCGCCGTCCGCGCTTCCGGAGCCTGTCCCGAGCGCCGCGCCTGTTTCCGCCGCGGAGCCGGAGCCGGAGCCGACGCCGGGCGCCTCGCTCGCGCCCGCTGCCACCGCGGAACCGACGCCGACGCCGCTGCCGACGGCGCCCGCCGAGTCCGCTGAACCTGCCGAGCCCGTCAGTCAGCTCCCGCGCATCACGACGGTGTTCTTCTCCTTTTCCCACGAGCACCACGGGCGCTTGTATCTGAGCCAGACGGAAGCGCTCCGCTCTGTGGAGGTCTCCGTCCGCGACAAGACGCTTGATCTGACCGCCTTTGACTATTCCCTCAGCGAAGAGGAGATCGCCTCCGGCTTCTATGAGCTGCCCATGCTCAGCACAGGCGATCTCTACCTGGAGCATATGGCCGAGTATGAGGCGAAGAACGCCTGGCCGGAGTTCGAAATGATCGTGAACGCCCGGGTCGAGGCCGGGGACGGCTCCGGCGAGGAGTCCCTCACGCTGACGGCGGAGCCCGCGTTCGAGCTGGGCTTCGGCGTGAGCTACTGGCCATACGACTTTGACGAGCAGCGCCCGGCGGACAGCTTTCTGATCATCCCCTGGGAGGAGACGGACGAGATCCGCTACGTCGTCAACGACCCGGACGCCGTCACGGACCCGCTGACCGTCAGCGTGGACATCTCCTGCGGAGGCCGTCACGCCGCGCCGGAGGAATACGAGACGGTCCTCTACCGCGATGAGTACAACCTGTTCGATCCCGACAGCGGCGAATACGTGCCGACGGTCAGCTTCACCAAGCAGCTGCTGCTGCGCAGGCCCGACTGGATGCCGGAGCAGGGCACGATCCATGTTGTGATCGTGCAGCTGCTCGCCACGACGGGAGAGCGCTGGGAGCGCGAATTCGATTTGAATTATCCGGACTGAAAAACAAACCTGAAAAGACGCCGCCGTGAGCCATTCAGCTCACGGCGGCGTCTTTCTATAAACATAAAAACTATCCCCCTCAAACCCGCCCGCCTTTCGACTTCTCTCCCGACGGATTGACATTGGGAGCAAATCAATTTATTATGAAAGCATATGATATGGACCCGCTCCGGGCGGGCTGCAGGGAGCGGCCGCCGGACGGATGGGTGACGGCATGAAAAAGAAAAAGAAAAAGAGAAAAAAGCTCCTCCCGCTGCTCCTGCCGCTCGCGGCCGCTGTGCTGCTCGCGCTCTTCGCGCTCAGGCCGCGCAGCGTCGCGGCGCCGGAGCACAGCCTGCGGAAGACTGCCGACGGAGCGCTCGGCTATTATATCGGCGGCGTTTTGCAGACGGACTATACCGGCATCGTCAGGGACCATGATGCGGGGCGCTGGTATTATGCCGAAAACGGCCTGGTAGATCCGGGCTTCACCGGCTTTGCCGCCAACGCCCAGGGCTGGTGGTACTTTGAAAACGGCGAACTCGATTTTACCCGCTGCGCGCTGGTCGAAGGCGCGATAGAGGGGAAGGACGGCCTCTGGTATGTGCTCGGCGGGATGGTGAAAACCGATTATTCGGGCACGGCTCTCCTCCCGGAGGGCGCCGAACGCTGCGTGATCCGCGGCGGGCGGCTGGACGGAAGCTATACCGGCTTTCTCCATGACGCCGACGGCTGGTGGTACACCGAAAACGGTCGTGTCCGAAGCGACGCGGCGCCGCTGATCGAGGGCTCCGTTGACGGGAAGGACGGACTGTGGTACGTCCGGGACGGCCTCGTACAGCTCGATTATCGCGGTCTGCTCACGCTCTCCGACGACGAGGTCTGGTGTGTCAGCGAAGGCCGGGTCGAAACGGAAAAGACCGGGATCTATATGGACGGAGACGTGGCCTGGCTGTGCCGGGGAGGGCGCGTGGATACGAAGGCCCGCTGTGCCTGGACGGACGACGCCGGAGACTGGGTCGTCACGGAGGGCCGGGCGCAGCCCGTCCGCAGCGAGGAAGACCGTACGCTTTTCCGGGCCATGGAGCTGCTCGCGAGCGTCGTGGACGAAAGCATGACCCGGGAGGAAAAGCTCCGCGCCTGCTTTTATGCCGTCCGGTCCTGCCGGGAAAGCTCGCCGCGCTATCCGCACCTGTATCAGATTGACTGGCCGGTCATTTACGCAAACGATATTTTTGTCAACAAAACCGGAAACTGCTTCAGCTTTGCGGCGGCCTTCGCCTACCTCGCCAAGGCGCTCGGCTACGAGGAGGTCTACTGCTGCAACAGCGGCGGACACGGCTGGGCGGAGATCGACGGCCTGATGTATGACCCCGAATGGGACCGCAGCTATGAGGACGCCGAGCTCTTCGCCCTGTCCTACGACACGCCGCTCGGTCAGATCTACAAGCGCGCGCTGAACATCAGCGACAAGCCCGGGAATGAATGGATGCATGTGAAGCTCTAAAAAAACTGCTTGACGGGGATGCCCTATGACCTTCAGTTCTCTTATCTTCCTCTGCGTGTTTTTGCCGATCGTCTATCTGCTGCACACGATCCTCCCCTCGATCCGGCTGAAAAACGCCCTGCTGATCGCGGCAAGTCTCGTATTTTACGCCTTTGGGGAGCCGGTCTACGTGCTGCTGATGCTGCTGAGCGCGGCCATCAACTATCTGTGCGCGCTCGCCATGCGGCGCCGGCCCAACAAGGCGGCCCTGCTGACGGCGGTGATCGTCAACATCGGCTTTCTGTTCCTGTTTAAATACGCCGGTTTTCTTGTCGAAAACCTGAACCGTGTGCCCGGCCTCTCTCTGCCCGTGCCGCAGATCCCGCTGCCGATCGGCATCTCGTTCTTTACCTTCCAGGCGCTGTCCTACGTGATCGACGTCTATCGCGGCCAGACGCAGGCGCAGCGCAGCTTTCCGCGGCTTTTGCTGTACATCTCCTTCTTTCCTCAGCTGATCGCCGGCCCCATCGTCAAATATCACGACGTTGCCGAGCAGATCGAGCGGCGTGAGCTGCGCCTCAAGACCACGGCGCTCGGCCTGAGGCGCTTCCTCTTCGGCCTGGCGAAAAAGGTGCTGATCGCCAACGCCATGGCCGTGACCGCGGATGCGCTCTTTGCCGCGCCTCTTCCGCGGCTCAACACGATGGCGGCCTGGCTGGGCGCCATCGCCTATACGATGCAGATCTATTTCGACTTCAGCGCGTACAGCGATATGGCCATCGGCCTCGGCCGCATGTTCGGCTTCCGCTTCCGGGAGAACTTCAATTATCCCTACGGTGCGGTGACGATCAAGGAATTCTGGCGCCGCTGGCATATCTCCCTCTCCTCCTGGTTCAAGGACTACGTCTATATCCCGCTGGGCGGAAACCGGCGCGGAAAGCTGCGGACCGTTCTGAACAAGCTGATCGTTTTCTTCCTCACCGGCCTCTGGCACGGCGCCAACTGGACCTTCGTCGTCTGGGGCTTGTTCCATGGCTTCTTCAGCTTCCTGGAGGAGGTGCTTCCGCTCCGAAAGCTGCCCCGGCTGCTCGGACACGTCTATACGCTGCTGGTCGTCACGGTGGGCTTCGTGATCTTCCGGGCGGATTCCATCGGCCTGGCGCTCGGTTATCTGCAGCGCATGTTTACCTGGTGCCCGCCGGATCCCGCCTCGCTGTCGCTTCTGCTGCAGCAGCTGACCCCGTATTTCCTGGTGATGCTGGCGGCGGCCGTCGCCTTCTGCGCCCCGCTGGGCCCGACGGTGCAGCGCCTGCGGAAGGCCTCTTCCCGGAGCATCCCCTATGGCGGGAAAGAGGCCGCCGTCCAGAACAGGCTCTTCGCGCTGTCCTTCATCCTGCTCCTCTGGTGCTTGCTCCGGCTCTCCGGCGGTTCTTACAATCCCTTCATCTATTTCCGTTTTTGATCTGTTCAACGCAGATCGGAGGATAGGCTCCATGAGACGATCGTATATCATCTTCATCATCTGCTGCATGCTTGTCTGTGCGATCCCGCTATCCGCCATGGCCGTGCGGCCAACCACGCAGAGCACGGAAAACCGCGTGCTGTCCTCGTTTCCCTCTTTCCTGGGCGAAGACGGCAGCCCCAACCTCGATTTTTTCCGCGGGCTCGAGCAATATTTCAACGAGCATTTCGCCTTCCGCAACGAGCTCGTCTGCGCGGATTCTCTGATCCAGGCCCGCGTCTTCCATAGCTCCGCCTCGGAGCGCGTGATCGTCGGACGGGAGGACTGGCTCTTCTACAGCTCCACGCTGCCGGATTATCTGGGCACGGAGCCGCTGTCGGACCGGGAGCTCTACAACATCGCGCACAATCTCGCGCTGACCGACAATGCCGTTCGCGGCGCCGGAGGGCGGCTGCTGATCGCTTTCCCGCCCAACAAGAACACGCTCTACGGCGAGTATATGCCGTATTACGACTCGCTGATCGTCGACCCCGCGCACGGGATCGACCGGCTCGCGCCGCTGCTGCGGGAGCGCGGCCTTCTCTACGCCGACCTGGCCGCCCTCTTCAGGGCCGAGGACGAGACGCTTTATCTCAAGCGGGACTCCCACTGGAACAACCGCGGCGCGCTGCTGGCCTATGACCGGATCATGGATCTGCTGGAGCTGCCCCATGAGGACTACAGCGACGCAGCGGTGGAGCGCAGCTTTGACCGGCAGGGCGATCTCAGCGCCATGCTGTACACGCTCTACGGGCATCCGAGCCCGGATTATCATTATTCCCCCATGCAGCCCTACGAGCGTCTCGACGGCGGATCTGCCGCGGACGACCCCTGGATCGAAACGGCCGGCGCGGAGGGGCGCGGCAGCCTGCTGATGTTCCGCGATTCCTTCGGCAACACGCTGCTGCCTTTCTTCGCCGGAGCCTTTGAGCGGGCCTGGTTCACGCGGGAAACGCCCTACGGGCTGGAGACGCTGCTGACGGCGCATCGACCCCAGACCGTGATCCTGGAGAAGGTCGAGCGCAATCTGCGGGACTTCATCGACGAGCCGCCCATCCTGTCCGCACCGGAGACCGAGCCGGTGCAGGAGGCGGAGGAGGCCCCTGCCGCCTGCAGCTTCCGCCTGGAGCGCTCCGTCTACGATCCCGGCTACGTGACGCTGCGGGGAGAGCTGGACGGGAAGGCTCTCAGCGCCGGGACCGACGTGCTCGTCGAGCTCGACGGGCATGTTTACGAGGCCTTTCACACCGGTGAAAACGGCTTCCTGCTCTATTTCCGCCGCGAGTCCCTGCCCGCGCCGGCCGCCCCGCTGCGCGTGCTGACACGGGAGGACGGCCGCTGCGCCTGCGTGTGGAGCGGAGTTCTGGGAGAGGAGGCGGCGCCATGAAAAGGAAAGTCGCCGCGCTGCTCCTGCTCCTTCTGCCGACCCTTCTGCTGTGCGGCTGCCTTGCCCCCGGCGAGGTGAGCATCAACGATCAGGGCGTGATCACGACCCTTCACACGAGGCTTCCCCGCCGGGTGGACGAGCTTCTGTACCTTGCGGAGCTGGAGCTGCGGGACGGAGACGAGGTCTCTCCCGCGCTCGGCGACTGGATCACCTCGCCCCGGGAGATCCTGATAAGGAGAGAGTGCGTCGTGCAGCTGAGCGTGGACGGCGTGACCCGGACGGTCCTCCGCTGCGGCGGGACCGTCGGGGAGCTCCTGGAGGACGAGGGCGTCTCCCTCACCGGGGACCGCCACGCCAATTATCCGCTTGAGCAGTACCTGAGGGACGGCATGGAGATCTATGTGTCCGACAGCTTCTCCGTGAGCGTCCGGCACGACGGGGAGACAGGCTTCTTCCGCCTCCGGTCAAAGACCGTGGGCGAGGCTCTGGTCGAATGCGGCGTAAGCCTCTCCGAGCTCGACCGCGTCAGCCCCTCGCCCGACACGCTGCTGAGCCAGGGCATGGAGATCGTCGTCAGCCGCGTCCGCGTCGAGCTTTTGACGCAGGAGGAGCCCATCGGCTTTGAGACGCGCTATGAGAGGGACGAGTCTCTTCCCTATGAGGAGGAGCGCGTCAGCGTGGAGGGGAAGGACGGTCTGGCCCGTGTCAGCTACGCGGTCACCTACGTCGACGGCGTGGAGGAGAGCCGGGAGGCTGTGCGCACGGAGGTGCTGGTCGAGCCCGTGACCATGGTCATCAAGACCGGGCCGAGGGATCCCTCCGCCGTCAGCATCGTGTCCAAAAAGGCCTTTTACGACTGCGACGGCTCCGGCCACGGCTACTACGAGATCACCTACTCCGACGGGACCGTGGACTACGAGCCCTTCTGACAACAGTATAAAAAAACAAGGCCGTGAGCACCCGCTCACGGCCTTGTTTTCTATAAACTAAAGACTAAAAACTATAAACTGAAACCTGTCCTCAGGCTTCACCGCGCTCGCGCAGGGCGTCCTTGCGGCTCAGATCGATGCCGCGGGGGCCGATGTTCATGACCTTGACCCAGGTCATGTCGCCGACCTTCAGCACGTCCTCGACCTTCTCGGTGCGCTTGAACTCGAGGTCCTTGATCTTCACGAGGCCGTCCTTGCCCGGAGCAAGCTCGACCCAGGCGCCGAAGTCGGAGCGGATGTTCGAGACCTTGCCGTAGTACAGCGCGCCGATCTCGGGCTCGAAGACGATGTCCTCGATGGTCTTGCGGGCGGCGCGGCAGGCCTCGATGTCGGAGGAGGCGATGAAGATGGTGCCGTCGTCGTTGATGTCGATCTTGCAGCCGGTGTCGGCGGTGATCTTCTGGATGACCTTGCCGCCGGAGCCGATGACCTCGCGGATCTTGTCGGGGTTGATGTGCATCTGGATCATCTTCGGGGCGGTCTTGGCCAGCTCCTTGCGCGGCTCGGGGATCGCCTTGAGGAGGATCGCGTCGAGGATCTGGAAGCGGGCTTCCTTCGTGATGGCAAAGGCCTCCTTGACGATCTCATGCTTGAGGCCGTCGTTCTTCAGATCCATCTGGATGGCGGTGATGCCCTGCTTCGTGCCGGCCACCTTGAAGTCCATCTCGCCGTGGAAGTCCTCCACGCCCTGGATGTCGATAAAGGTGGTGAAGTCGTCGCCGTCCTGGATGAGGCCGCAGGAGATACCGGCCACGGGGGCCTTGATGGGCACGCCCGCGTCCATCAGCGCCAGCGTCGTGCCGCAGATGGAGCCCTGGGAGGTAGAGCCGTTGGAGGACAGGACCTCAGAGACCACGCGGATCGCGTAGGGGAAGTCCTCCACGTCGGGGATGACGCTCTCGAGCGCCTTCTCGACGAGGGCGCCGTGGCCGTACTCGCGGCGGTTGGTGCTGCGGCTGGCACGCGCCTCACCCGTGGAGTAGGAGGGCATGTTGTAGTGGTGCATGAAGCGCTTGGTCTCCTCTTCCCAGATGGTGTCCAGCTTCTGGGCGTCGCTGAGGGTGGAGAGGGTGGCGATGGACAGGACCTGCGTCTGGCCGCGGGTGAAGAGGCCGGAGCCGTGCACCACGGGGATGACGCCGACTTCGGCGGCGAGAGGACGGATCTCGTTCATCTGACGGCCGTCGACGCGCTTGCCGGCCAGCAGCCACTTTTTGACGACCTTCTTCTGCAGCTTGTAGAGGATCTCGTCCATGTACTGCATGAGGTCGGGGTGCTCTTCGCCGTACTTTTCTTCGACCATGCTGATCCAGTCGTTGACTCTGGCCTCGCGCACGTTCTTGTCGTCGGTGTCCATGCAGTACTCCATGGACTCGAACTCGTTTTCAACGAGCTTCTGGAACAGCTCCTCGTCGAAGGAGGCGTGCTCGTACTCGAACTTGGGCTTGCCGATCTCGGCCACCATCTTGTCGATGAGGTCGAGCACGGGCTGCAGGTGCTCATGCGCCTGCACGATGCCCTCGTACATCACGTTGTCGGGGACCTGATCGGCCTCGGACTCGATCATGACGATCTTCTTGTGGGTGGCGGCGATGGTGGTGGTCATGCGGTTGGTCTTGCGCTCTTCCTTGGTGGGGTTGAAGAGGTACTTCTCCCCGTCCCAGCCGAGGACGATGCCGGCGATGGGCCCGTTGAAGGGCACGTCGGAGATGCTCACGGCGGCGGAGGCACCGATCATGGCGGTGATCTCGGGGCTGCAGTCGCGGTCAACGCTCAGCACCTCGCAGGCGATGACGACGTCGTTGCGCAGGTCGCTCGGGAAGAGGGGGCGCATCGGGCGGTCGATCAGGCGGGAGGCCAGCACGGCGGGCAGGCTGGGCTTGCCCTCACGGCGCATGAAGCTGCCGGGGATGCGGCCGACGGCGTAGAGCTTCTCGTTGAAGTCCACGGCGAGGGGGAAGTAGTCGATGCCGTCCTTCGGGCGGGCGGAGGCGGTGCAGGTGACGAGCACGGTGGTCTCGCCGTACTTGACCAGGACGGCGGCGTTGCAGAGCTCGGCCATCTTGCCGACTTCCATCGACAGGGGGCGGCCTTCGTAGGTCATTTCGAACTTGCGGTAGTTGGGGAACTGCTTGTTGGTGATGATCATGTGTGTTCTCCTCTTTCTGTGTTCCGGCCCGTCAGCACTTGAAGCAAGGTCCGCCCTCGCGGGCGCTGCTTCAAATACTGAAGCGCCGGGCTTGGGTGATTTCGGGGATCTTCTGCAGGGGCGCGGAGGGGGTAAAAATACGGGGAGACAGTATTCACTTGTCTCCCCGCAAAAAAACCTTCATACCCTTCGGATGCCGGGCTGAAATCACTTGCGGATGTTCAGCTTGGCAATGATCGCGCGGTAGCGCTCGATGTCCTTCTTCGCCATGTAGTCGAGCAGGCGGCGGCGCTTGCCGACCATCTTGTACATGCCCAGACGGCTGTGGTCGTCGTTGGGGTGCTGCTTGAGGTGCTCGGTCAGCTCACGGATACGCTCGGTGAGGATCGCGACCTGGACCTCGGGAGAGCCGGTGTCGCCCTCGTGGGTGGCGTTGGCTTCGATGACGCTGGTTTTCTTTTCCTTGGTGATCATGGTGATTTTGCCCCTTTCAAAAATTTCTATACCCAGCGGCCGGGACATGGGCGGAAAGGACACCGCATAGCGGCATGACCCCATATCGCAGCACGCGGGCGCATGCTCGGTTATTGTACTTGCTTTTTTTCGTTTTGTCAACTAAAAAATATCGCTGGGCTATTAGAACTTTAGTGTGGTCTTTTTTTCATGAAGGCCTTAATACGGACCACTTAATTCTCCCAAGTTTTATGTGGTTTTTGCAATCACAAACTGAAAAACAGGAGGCTGAATACTTCCAACTTTAGTGTGGTATACGGTGAAATATTTGTGATGATTACAATTCCTGCTAACCGTCCCTATGTTTGCTGCTATGATTCGAGGCCGTCGCAATTCTTTCATTTTGCAACGGCCTCTTGGCCTAATCAGCCCTCTTGTTTGTAACTTGCTTCCGTTTTTCTTCTATTTTTTTTGCAATAAATGCAAGCGTGACCGCCCTCTCTGTAGGCAGGGCTTCCTGAAGCTTTCGCACCCTCCTTCTGGTGTACCGGATTTTAAACGCATCCGCGGAATTCGCCAATTGGTTGATCTGCATTAGTTCGAGGTCCGACATATACCGTCTGGCAATAACGATATAGTAAACATTCATTCCCATTCCGAAAATATTGCCGTGAAAATACTCTCCAATGTATATGTGTGAATACTGCTTGTAACTATACTCCGAAGTGCCAACCATCGGGATATGAACGATGATAGATTCTCTGGTGAAATCGCAGATCAGCAGAGTCCTGGCTAATATACCATCTTTTATAAAAAAGCCTCCAACTAAGACACAATACATCAGCCACCATATAGTAAGGAAAAGAGTACTTCCTTCAGCATCATCTCTGATCATATCAAGGGTAATCCATATCGAGGCAGACAAGATGCCAACAGCAATGAAGACCCACGCAAGAAGCAGATCCCACCCGCTAATTAGTCGGTATTTTGTTTGGTTACCTTTTTTCATACGACATTTTTCCAACCAAGCGAGTTAATCCATCCGCCAAAGCCTATGGCAGCAGTTTCGCCAAACGCGCGAGCAATATTTCCTGCTCGGATTTTTGAAACTGTCTCTACACTTTTTGCAATTTCTCTTCCTTTGAAAATCTTTGTCGTGTTAGCATTAATCACAGACTTGGTATTCTTCAGCATATCCTCGAGGATATGCGCTTGCTGTCCCATCAGTTTCAAGAGCAATTGGCCGTCATCGATTCCGTTCCCGGCTTCGATGAGGAGTCCGCCATGGAGATTATAGCAGAGATCAGTGCTGCTCCACAAGAACATTTTTCATCTGCTGAGAAGCTTTGTCGCTGGGCAGGAGTCACGCCGAGGAACGATGAGAGCGCGGGAAAGGTGAAGTCCAGAAAAACTCTTCATGGAAATCCATATGTGAAAGCTATTTTGTGCCAGGCAGCCTGGGCGGCTGTGAAGGTACGCAATTCGCCTTTCCATGATTGGTTCTGGTCTCATCAGCATAAACTCGGTCAGAAGAAAGCCATCATCGCCGTCTCACGAAAGCTGCTCATGCTGATCTACCTGCTGCTGCAAACCGGGCAATCCTACCGTCCGCCGGAGAAAGCAGCCTGAGGTTTACCCTTTGCCATAGGATTTTCTGCTCTGTGAGACAGGGCTTGGTTTTTGCGGCCTTTTTTACGGCCTTACCCCTTCTTTTTTCGCATTAACCGTCCCCGTGTTTATTCCCGTGTTTATTCCCGTGTTTATTCGTGTTTACCCCGTGTTTACCCAAACTGTTTGGATTAATCTTTATCTGCCGCACGCCGTTCAAGAACGGTCACAAAATCTTCCAGGCTGCCCTCCGTTTTTCTCATGTTTGGATGCTCTCGAAATCCACTAATGATCAGCTTTTCGCCGTCAAGCTTTGCATCCCGTATGACGTGCGACAAGCAACTCGTCGGATTGAATTGCCTGGAAGAAAAGCTTTCTACAACTTGCAGGGTGTCGGCCTCAAGGATGCATAAACGGCCTTTCAAGCTGTCTACGAGAATCTCTGTGCTGTTCAGTTTCCAAAAATTATGAGCCGAAGGTCCTGACAGAAATTGCAATTCTTTGCCGGATGACAGATCCAGTTGATAAATCCCACAGTACTGCCGAAGCACAAGGACATATTCCGGATATGGGATCACTCTTTTGAATTTCGTTTTCTTAAAACGCCATGCCTCGCTTCCGTCTGCGCTGTTGAACGCAAAAAGGCCTTTTTCCCAATTCAAGAGAAGCAACAATTTCCCGTCGGCTGAAACAGGAACACCAGAATTATAAACATCAATATAATTAAAATAGTTTTCAGGAAATCTTCCGCGTATTTCAGCACCATCTCTGTTTATAAACCTGTAGTCTCCGTTTTTCGATATACAGGCTTTTTCTATTTGAGAATCGTGCGGGATCTCAAGGAGATCACCGTTATCTTTTTCTTTTTGCATATTCTCGTCTCCTATACGCTGGGCTTTGCGTTGAGAGGGATTGCACCCTGCTGCGCGCACTCGCTGCGCTCGCACACTTGCAGGGCGAGAAGAGTTTTTTGCGAGGTACACGCCCCCGCAAAAAACGATTGTATTGCTTTCGCCGCTGCGGCGGCGAAAGAGTTCGCATTTTTCAAACTCAGCAATAAACTAATATAACATTCTGAAAACTGAAAACTGAAAACTGTTCTTACCGGTTGCGCATCAGGGTCTTCATGCGCAGGGAGTGATCCAGGATGCTCTTGCGCAGACGGAGGTTTTTCGGCGTGACCTCCAGCAGCTCGTCGTCGGCCAGGAATTCCAGGCACTGCTCGAGACTCATCTGGCGCGCCGGGATGAGGTGCAGCGCCTCGTCCGAGCCGGAGGCGCGGGTGTTTGTCAGGTGCTTGGTGCGGCAGACGTTCACAGGCACGTCGTCGGACTTGGGGCAGACGCCCACGATCATGCCGGCATAGACCTTGGTGCCCGGCGTGATGAAGAGAGCGCCGCGGTCCTGCGCGTTCCACAGACCGTAGGCCACGGCCTCGCCGGTCTCAAAGGCGATGAGCGAGCCCGTGCTGCGGCGGGCGATATCGCCCTTGAAGGGCTCGTAGCGCTCAAAGACGGAGGCCAGGATGCCCTCGCCCTTGGTGTCGGTGAGGAATTCGTTGCGGTAGCCGAAGAGGCCGCGGGAGGGAACCAGGAACTCCAGCTTCATGCGGCTGCCCACCGGGGTCATCTCGAGAAATTCGCCCTTGCGCGCGCCGAGCTTTTCCATCACGGAGCCCATGGCGTCCTGCGGCACGTCCACCACGACGCGCTCGACCGGCTCGCAGAGCTTGCCGTCGATCTCCTTATACAGCACGCGCGGGGGGCTGACCTGGAACTCATAGCCCTCGCGGCGCATGGTCTCGATGAGGATCGAGAGGCTCATCTCGCCGCGTCCGGCGACGCGGAAGCTGTCGGTGCTGTCCTCCACGTCGCTCACGCGCAGGGAGACGTCCTTCAGCGTCTCGCGCATGAGACGGTCGCGGATCTGGCGGGAGGTGACGAACTTGCCTTCCTTGCCGGCAAAGGGGCTGTCGTTGACGGAGAAGGTCATCTCCATGGTCGGCTCGCCGATCTTGACGAATTCGATCGGCTCGGCAAAGCCGCGCGCGCAGACCGTGTCGCCGATGGTGATGTCGCCGATGCCGCTCATGGCGATGATGTTGCCCGCTCCGGCCTCGGTGACCGGCACGCGGCTGAGCCCGTCGAACTGATAGAGGCTGACGGCCTTGGCCTTCATGGTGGGCTGATCCGGCGTGTGGTAGTTGCAGACCTCGATCTCCTGGTTCTGCCTGACAACGCCGCGTTCGATGCGGCCGATGGCGATGCGGCCGACGTACTCGTTATAGTCGATGCTGCTGACGAGCATCTGGAAGGGGGCCTCCTCGTCCATCTCGGGCGCCGGGATATACTCGAGGATCGTCTCGAACAGGGGCTTGAGGTCGGTGCCGACGACGTCGGGGGAATAGCTGGCCGTGCCCTGGCGGCCGGAGCAGAAAAGCATGGGCGAGTCGAGCTGCTCGTCGGTGGCGTCGAGGTCCATCAGCAGCTCCAGCACCTCGTCGATGACCTCGTGGATGCGCTGGTCGGGGCGGTCGATCTTGTTGACCACGACGATCACGCGGTGGCCGAGCTCGAGCGCGCGGCTGAGCACGAAGCGCGTCTGAGGCATGGGGCCCTCCGCCGCGTCGACGAGCAATATGACGCCGTTGACCATCTTCAGGATGCGCTCCACCTCGCCGCCAAAGTCGGCGTGGCCCGGCGTGTCGACGATATTGATCTTGGTGTCGCCGTACCAGACGGCCGTGTTCTTGGCCATGATGGTGATGCCGCGCTCACGCTCGAGGTCATTGGAGTCCATGACACGGTCCACGACTTCCTGGTTTTCCCGGTAGACGCCGGACTGCTTGAGCATCTCGTCGACGAGCGTTGTCTTGCCGTGGTCGACGTGGGCGATGATGGCGACGTTTCTGAGTTTGTCCATATGTTTCAGGCTCCCCTTGATTTTTTCACAAAAAGGAATATTACCATTAACCCGTGCAAAATGCAAGACCGGATAAACAGTTTTCAGTTTTCAGAATTCAGTTTTCAGAAGCGCGGCGAAGAGTTTTCAGTTTTCAGGAGAACGACAAATTCGAGTTTATCGCTGAGTTCGAAATGATGTCGTAGGGGCGGCTATCAGCCGCCCGCGGACATGGTACAGAGTTGGCGGGCGGCTGGTAGCCGCCCCTACGGCGTGGACGTCAATTTCCTCGTTCTATCCCTCGTTTTCCCTGTATTCCGAATTCCGAATTCCTCGCTAAATCCCCGTTTACCGTTCTGAAAACTGAATTCTGAAAACTGAAAACTAAATACCCGTTTCTCTCTGAAAACTGAAAACTGACTTCTGAAAACGAATTCCCCTTTTCGTCTCGAACCAAGCGCGAGAACAACAAAGAGCCGCACAGCAAGCTGTGCGGCCCTTCGTTTAGGGAGAAAAGAGAGGATGATAAGGAGTAGAAAAGTATCAAATTCAGAGGCGTCACATGCCGCTGGGCTTTGCCTCGTCGAAGGTGACGGTCAGCGTGACGCTGTTGTCGGCGCGGTAGAGCTCTATTTCGGCGCTGTCTCCGGCGGAATACAGCTTGAGCGCCTGCCGGAGGTCGCTGATGCTCTCGATCGTCGTATCGCCGACGCGGGTGATGATGTCCCCGGCCTGGATGCCGGCCTTCTCCGCGCAGCTGCCCGCTTCCACCGAGTGGACGTAAGCGCCGAGCGGGGTGCCCCAATAGCGGGCGTACATGGCGTTATACTGCTCCTCGAGCGCGATGCCGAGATAGGCCTTGCCGGTGACGTAGCCCTTGTGGATCAGATCATCCGCGATGCGGGCCGCGTCGTTGATGGGGATCGCGAAGCCCAGACCCTCCACGCCGGTGGAGCTGTACTTGGCGGTCACGACGCCGACGACCTCGCCCCGGGCGTTATACAGGGGGCCTCCGGAGTTGCCGGAGTTGACGGCCGCGTCGATCTGGAACATGTTGATGGGGTCGGAATTGGAGTCGGTGGTGATCACGCGGTCGAGCGCGCTCACGTGACCGTTCGTCATCGTGAATTCCAGCTCGCCCAGGGGATTGCCGACGGCGTGCACCTCGTCGCCAACGGCGAGGGCGTCGCTGTTGCCAAGCACGGCTGCCGTGAGGCCGGTCGCTTCGATCTTCAAAACGGCGATATCGTTGCTCTCCTCCGTGCCGACGATGCTCGCCTCATAGCGGGTCCCGTCGTGCAGCATCACGGTCACGGTGTAGCCGCCTTTGTGGGCATACTCGATCACGTGATAGTTGGTAAGGATATAGCCGTCGGAAGAAATGATGAAGCCGGAGCCGCTCACGGCGGCCGAGCTGGTCTGGCCGAAGAAGTTCTGGTAGGTCACGTCGGTGGTGATGCCGACGACCTGCTCGCAGGCGCGGCTGTAGAGCTCCGCGAGGCTCAGACCCGTGCCGCTCGCGACAGAGAGGGCCGGGGTCGGCTGGGCCGCCTGCACCTCGGAGAGACGCTCCTGCGCCTCCTGCGCTTCCTGCAGGCTCTGCTCCAGGGCGTCGAGCCGGCCGTTCATCCGGCCGCTCATGATCGCCGCGCCTCCGAGACCGCCCAGCAGCGCGCACACGAGACACAGGCACAGCGCCTTGACGAAGAAGCCGCCCTTTTTCTTTTTCTTCGCGCTCACCGCGACCTTGACAGGTCTCTCGGGCGGCTTGTAGTATTTCGGCGGCTCGGTATTCTCGTTCTCGGGCACGTAGTGCGCGTCGGAATAGATCTTGTCGCCGAAGGGATAGCGATATTCGCCTTCCGGCGTCTCCGGGCTTTCGGAGAAGGCCGATTCGGCGGAGACCGGTTCGTTTTGTTCGATGTTCCCGTTTTCACCGGGCATAAGTCAGGACCTCTTTTGCTTTTGATGGCTTTACTATACAGGGCAATTATGACCTTGCCATGAACAAACCGGCAAGATTTTTTTAACAATGCCCGAACAAAATGTAAACCGGGCGGCCATGCAGACCGCCCGGTAAATATAAATAGGTGTCCTCAGGGGATGATCCCGTCGTCGTATTCGCAGATATAGGCGATCTTGCCGCGGTAGGCCTGCGGGTAATCGCTCACGGGGTCGTTGCGGCTGTCGTTGTAGACCCAGGCGCCGTTCAGCTTCCACAGCAGCACATAGTCCTCGTTCACGCCGTCATAGCCGTCGCGATAGGACGGTTCGCCCGTGCCCCAGGGGTAGTAGACGACCGCCTCGTCGTTCTCCCAGCTGAGCACGCCGTTGACGCGCGCGCAGCCCACCCAGATATAGGGAGAGTTATACTGCTCAGCCAGCGCCGTGATCTTCCGGAACTCCTCCTCGTCGCTGATGACGACGAGATGGCCGCCCTTCTCCAGGCAGCGGGCGCGCGCCTCGCTCCAGCTCACGTCCTCCACGAAGAGCTGATAGGCGTGCTCCACCGGCGCGGCGCTCTCCTCCGGCGGGAGGTTCGGCGTGTCGAGCGGCAGGGGATCGGGCAGGGCTGAGACCGCGGGCTGCGGCGTCAGCTCGGAGGGCGGGACCGTCGGCAGGGGGATGGGACGGTTGGCCTCGGCGTCGCGCTCGTTGATGCGGCGGTTGATGCTCGCCACGAGCAGCAGCAGCGCGCAGACCACGATGACAAAGATGATCGGACGCGCGCGGCGGCGGCGCACCTGCGAGGCGATCTTGCGCTCGCGCTCCACGCTCCTGTCAAAGCGCAGATCCACCGGCGCCGTGAGCTCCTCCTGGTCCTCGAGCTCCTCCTGGTCCTCAAACTCCTCCGGTTCCGGCGCCGGAACGACCTCCGGCTCCGGCGCGCGCTTCGTCTGCGGCGCGGGGGCCGAGCGCGTGGGAACGACCGGGGCGAGCTCCGGGTTCTTCTCCTCCCGCAGCTCGAAGACCGGGCCCTTCTCCGGCTCCGGCCGGGGCGCTTCGGCCTCTTCGGCCGCCTTTTCCTCCGGCGCGGGAACGATATCTTTTTCAGGCAGGTCCGGCATGGCGGCCTCCTCCTTCTGCTCCTCCGGCGCTGGCGCGTCGGCGGGCGGTTCTGTCTTTTCTGTTTGGACGGGCGCGCTTTCCTTGTGCTCCTCGGCGTCGCGCGCCAGGATCGAGACCATCATCCGCTCGACCCCGCTCAGCTCCTCGTCGCTCTTGTGGAAGACCGTCTCGGCGCTGGGCGCGCCGCCCAGATAGCGGTTGCTGACGCAGCTGTCAAGCATGGCCTTCAGCTCGGACACGCTGCGGTAGCGCTCCGAGGCCTGGAAGCGCGTGGCCTTGGCTACGATCTCGCCGAGCCTTCTGCCGGCGGCCTTGGGGGGATCGAAGCGCTCGCCGTTCATGCGGCGCTTGTGCGCGGCCTCCTCCCCGCCCTTGGCAAAGGGAAGGCGCGCGCTGTCGATGGCGTAATAGAGCAGCAGCCCCAGCGAATACACGTCGGATGCGGGACTGCCCTCGCCGTTCCAGAAGACCTCCGGCGCGAGGAAGCTCAGCTCCTGTCCCGTCCAGTCCTTCTGCGAGGCCGGGCCGAGCGCGATGGCGCCGTTCTCGTCGCGGCTGATGTTTTCGGGGAAGATCCCCCCGCGATAGCCCGAAACGCCGACCTGCTCCTGCACAAGCGTGCAGAGCGCAGAGACCAGCTCGCACAGCTCCCGGCGGCCAAGCTCCGCGAGCTTTTCACCCAGCGCGTGCTGCGGATCAAAACCGGTCATATTCTCCATGAGCTGTCACCTGCTTTCCTGCGGGAATAGAATTATGTTAACACAGCTTTCCCTCAGCGTCAATCCCAAATCCGCCCTTTTCCCGGAAAAAGCGCGTCCTTTTCCTGGAAAAAGCGAAAAAAGAAGGCCTGGAGAGAGGAAAGCGGCTTCCTCTCTCCGGACCTCTGCTGCATCTTCACTTTTCCATTTTCTCGGCGAGCTTTTCGATCTGATCGGCATAGCGGCCAAGCTCCTTGTTGGCCCGGCCCTCACAGCGGCGCGCCACGGCGAGCAGCCTCTCCGCAGCGGCCAGCAGTCTCGTGAAGGCGGCGCTGACGGTGCGGCCCTTGGCCTTCTTCTGGATGGGCTTGCCCTCCGGCATGCGCTCGAACTGCCCGAGCAGCAGATCATAGACGGCGCCGCTGTAGGGTGCGTAGGCGCGAAGGCCCTCGCCCTGCAGGCAGGCGGCGAAGCTCTCGGCTGCTTCGGGGTCGCCGTGGTTGACAAAGATCTGCTGCGGCTTCGTTTCAAAGCCATGCACCCAGTCGAGCAGGCCCTGCCGGTCGGCGTGTCCGCTGACGCCCGGCAGCGTGCGCATCTCAGCGCGCACCTGGATCTCCTCGTTGAAAAGCTTGACGCTTTTGGCCCCGTCCACCAGCATCCGGCCCAGCGTGCCGACGGACTGATAGCCCACGAAGAGGACCGTGCACTCCGGGCGCCAGAGGTTGTGCTTGAGGTGGTGGCGGATGCGTCCGGCGTCGCACATGCCGCTGGCAGAGATGATGACCTTGGGGGTCGTGTTCTCGTTGATCGCGCGGGACTCCTCCTGCGACACGGCCAGCTCCAGCCCCGGGAACACGATGGGGTTGATGCCGGCGCGGATGAGACGCTGCATGTCGCCGTCCAGATAATCGCTGTCGCACTGGAGGAAGACGCTCGTGGCCTCGATGGCCAGGGGGCTGTCCATATAGACCGGGAAATCGCCGTGCCCCTTCACGAGGCCCTTTTCCTTGATCTCGCGGAGGAAGTACAGGATCTCCTGCGTGCGGCCTACGGCGAAGGAGGGGATGACGACGTTGCCGCCGCGGTCGAGCGTCGTCTGGATGATCTCCGCCAGATCCGGCACATAGTCCGGGCGGCCGCCCTGGTGCAGCCGGTCACCGTAGGTCGATTCGATGACGAGATAGTCCGTATCGCTCACGGTCTGCGGGTTTTTGAGGATGGGCTGCTCCTTGTTGCCGACGTCGCCGCTGAAGGTGATCTTGCGTGTCTGGCCCTTCTCCGTCAGCCAGACCTCGATGGCCGCCGAGCCGAGCAGGTGTCCCACGTCGGTAAAGCGGATGCTCACGCTCTCGTTGACCTGGATCTGCTCGCCGTAGGAGCAGGGGCGCAGACAGCCTATCAGGCCGGCCACGTCGTCCAGGTCGTACAGGGGCTCGACCTCAGCGCCGCCGCTGCGTAAGGCCTTGCGGCTTTTCCACTCGGCCTCGGACATCTGGATGTTGGCACAGTCGCGCAGCATGATGTCGCACAGCGAGCAGGTCGCCTGCGTGGCGTAGACCGGGCCGCGGAAGCCGTTTTTGTACAGCAGCGGCAGCAGCCCCGCGTGATCGATATGCGCGTGCGTCAGCAGCACGAAATCCAGCGCTGCGGGCGCGATGGGGAGCGGCTCGTTTTCAAAGAGGTCCTTCCCCTGCTCCATGCCGTAGTCCACCAGACCCTTTTTGTCCCCGACCTCGAGGAGCGTGCAGCTGCCGGTGACTTCGTGCGCTGCGCCGATAAAACTGACCTTCATGCCTTTGCGCTTCCTTTCCGTATAGTTTTCTGCCTCTATTTTACACCCGAAACGCGCGCGGTTCAACGGTTTTTCTTCGGTGTGACAAGTCTTAAGAGGAATTCAGATTTTAGGGATGGCGCAAACGGAAAATCTATGGTATATTAAGTTTTACTGTGTAAAAATACGACGGCGCGGCGGAGAAAAGGCGGGGGAGCGCTCCCCGGCGATCCCGGCAGCGCCTGTTGACCGGAGCGGCCATCATGAAGTTCAAACGCTTTTTATATTCGATCCTGCTGTTTTGCCTGTGCGTGACGCTTGCGGGCATGCTGCTGATCCGCACCGCGGCTATGCGGGAGTCCCCGGCGGCTGCGACGCCCGCCCCCGGCGGGGAGACTGCCGCGACGCCCGCGCCCACGGCCTCGGGCTTCCGCCTGCCCTTTACGACGGCCGAGCCGGAGCCGACGGAGCCGCAGCCGATCGATCTCGGCATTCGCATCAGCGAGGTCATGCCCTCCAACAAGGCCACCCTCTCCGACGGCGGGAGCTTCCCCGACTGGGTGGAGCTCTTTAACGAGGGGGAGTCGGAGCAGTCCCTGCAGGGGCTCTGTCTCTGCTGCGGCGGCGAGCGCTGGGCCCTCCCGGACGAGAGCCTGCCTGCCGGCGGCCGCCTGCTGATCTTCTGCGACGGCAGCGGCAGTGACGATCGCCACGCCTCCTTTACGATCAAAAAGGAGGGCACGCTGCTGACGATCGAGACGGAGGACGGCGCACCGGAGGACAGCTTCGCGTGTCCGGCCGCCGAGGGCGACTGCAGCCTCATCCGCGATGCGGACGGAACGATCGTCGCCACCGCCTTCCCGAGCCCCGGCTTTGAAAACAGCCGCGCGGGCTTTGTTGCCTATCAGGAGACGCTCCGCGGCTCCGGCGCGCTGCGCATCCACGAGGCCGTGGTGTATAACAGCGGCTCCCTTCTGGAAAACGGCTCCTATTACGACTGGGTCGAGGTGCAGAACGTCTCCGACGAGGCTGTCTCTCTGAGCGGCTGGTACCTCTCCGACAGCGGCAGCGAGCGCACGCGCTATACCTTCCCGGACCGCACGCTGGAGCCGGGAGAGCTGTACACGGTCTACTGCACCGGCGACGACACGCTCACCGGCGCCGCCTACGCGCCCTTTGCCCTGGACGCCGAGCGGGATCAGCTCTTCCTCAGCGCCCCCGACGGCGCGCTGTGCGACTACGTGTCCCTGCACGACATCCCCTACGGCGGCAGCTTCGGCCGCCTCAGCGGCTCCGACGGCTTCTTCTATTTCGGCGCAGCCACGCCGGGTGAGGTCAACTACGGCGGCGCGCGCACCGTGGCCGAGCGGCCGACGCTCATCGGGCACGACGGTGTTTTTGACGGCGTCGAGAGCGTGACGGTGGAGCTCTCCGCAGAGGGCGAGATCCACTACACGCTCGACGGCAGCACGCCGGACGCCTCCTCTCCGCTCTATACCGGCCCCATCGCGCTCACCGGCACCGGCGTCGTGCGCGCCATGCAGCTGCACGACGGGGAGCTGCCCAGCGAGAGCCTGGATCTGAGCTTCTTCCTCAACGAGGGGCACACGCTGCCGATCGTGAGCCTTGTCTCCGATCCGGCCAACCTCTTCGGCGCCACCGGGCTCTATTCCAACCCCGGCATCGAGCGCGAGCGCCCCGGCTCCGTTACCCTGTATGAAACGGACGGAACGGGCTTTACGATCGAATGCGGCATCAAGCTGCACGGCGCCACGAGCAAGATGGCGCAGAGCAAGAAGTCCTTCAAGCTCTGCTTCCGCTCCCGCTATGAGGGGCAGCTGCACTATGACCTCTTCCAGAACGGCGTGACGGACTTCTCCTCCATCCTGCTGCGCGCCGCGCAGGAGAGCACCTATTCCACGCTCATGCGTGACAACATCATGCACCAGCTGGCCATCCAGGCTTTCCCGGAGCTGCCCGCGCAGGATTATAAGTACTCCGTGCTGTATATCAACGGCCAGTACTGGGGCGTCTACAACATCCGCGAGGCGCACTCCGCCGCGCACTACGCCAACCACTACGGCTACAGCGAGGAGAGCGTCACGCAGTGGAAGGAGGTCTGGGACAAGACCGGCCCGATGGGCGAGATCTGCACCTTCGCGCTCAACCACAGCCTCGCCAACGACGACAACTACAACAAGGTGGCCGAGCGCATCAACGTCGACAGCGTGATCGGCTGGACGGTCATGCAGGCCTACTCCGGCAACTGGGATATCTACCCGCCGAACATGCGCTACTATTATTCCACCGAGGATGGCATGATGCGCTACGCCCTGGTCGATCTGGACCTCGGCATGTTCGATTATAATATGTACGACGCGCCGCTGCATTTCGGCTACGTCTACAACACGCTGGCCAACCGCCTCATGGCGAACAAGCAGTATCAGCTGCGCATGGCCGAGCAGCTCTCCGCGGCGCTGCAGGGCCCGATGTCCGACGAGAACGTCCTCGCGCTCATCGATAAGCTCGCCTCGGAGCTGCGGCCGGAGATGGACCGCGACCGCAAGCGCTGGGCGCACGGCAACGCCAAGCTCGACTCCGTCGAGGGCTGGGAGGAAGGGCCCGAGATGCTGCCCTATCTGCGCGACTTCGTGACGCGCAAGGGCGGGCGCGCGTGGCTGCTGATGAACTCCTTCGTCAACCACGCCAACCTCACCCAGGACGAGATCGACCAATATTTCGGCAATATCGTCTACCAGAAGCACGAAACATAAACAATGCAGCTCCGTCGATCCGGCCCGGAAAGACGGAGCTGCAAAAATTTTTCCGCAGAAGCTGTAAGATTTTTCGTCCTGCCGCGTCTAAGAGACAGAACGGCGAGAAGGGAGGCGGCCCATGAGCGAGAGCGAATTTGACAAGATCTATCGGGAGCAGTTCGAGCCGGTGTACCGCTATTCCCTCGCGCTCACGCGCAGCGCGCAGGCGGCCGAGGAGCTGACGCAGGCGACCTTTTTCAAGGCGCTGCAGGCCATCGACGGTTTTCGCGGCGAGAGCAGCCTGAAAAGCTGGCTCTGCGCCATCGCCAAAAACCTCTGGCTCTCGGAGCGCCGCCGCGCCGAGCCCCTGCCGCTCGAGGAGCTGCCGGAGGCGGCGGAGGGATCCGGCGGGCCGGAGGAGCGGACGCTCGAGAAGGAGGACGCGCTGCGCGTCCACCGGGCGCTGCACGCGCTCCCGGAGCCCTACAAGGAGGTCTTCACGCTGCGCGTCTTCGGCCAGCTGGGCTTCCGGGAGATCGGAGAGCTGTTCGGCAAGACGGAAAACTGGGCCTGTGTGGTGTATCACCGGGCCCGCGGAAAGCTTCGTGCGGAAATGGAGGAAACGAAATGACTATACCCTGTGCGGTGGTGCGGGACCTGCTCCCGCTGTATGCGGAGGAATTGACGGGGGAGGAGACCGGCGCGCTCGTGCGCGAGCATCTGGACGGCTGCGAAAGCTGCCGTGCGGCGCTCGAGGCGCTGCGGGAGCCCGCGGCGGAGCCGGTGGACAGCGCCGCGCCCCTGAAAACGCTGAAAAAAGACCTGCGGCGGCGCCGCTGGCGCACGGCGGCCGTCTGCGCGCTCATCGTCTTTCTCATGCTCTTTACGCTCTTCGCCCGCGCGACGGCCGAGATCGTTCTCAACGCTGACGAGGCCGGGGTCCGCGTGGAGGGGATCAGGAAGGCTGAAACGGGCGGGGACGAGCTCCTTTTGAGCTTCTCCGACCGGGTCGCGGGCGTGAGAAGTGAAACCGTGATCGACGACGAGACGGGGGAGACGAACCTCTATCTGCAGGCCTGGAGGCATGCCGGGAAAGTACCGGAAAAGGAGAACGACGGCCGTTTTGCCGCGGGCAGCTACGCGTGCAGTCCCGTGCCGGACCGGGTGTTCTACGGCTTCGGCGAGGAGCAGACGCAGCTCTGGGGCGATGAGATGAACGGCGGCATACAGATCCTGCCCCGGCTGGTGCTGGGCTATTATGTGCTGCTCGCCGCGGCGCTGAGCCTTGTGCTGGGGCTTTTGTGGCTGCTGCTGCGGCGCAGAAAGGCCGCGCCGCTGCTGCGGCAGCTCTTCCTCGCGCCGCTGTCGTATCTCGTCGGCCACATTCTCGTCATGGGCACGGGAACGCTCTCCTTCCGGGCGGGCCACGATTTTCTGATGATCCTGGCGGCCGCGGCGGCCTTCTACGCGCTCGCGACGCTTCTGCTGCAGAGCCGTCGTTAGTTTTTAGTTTTAAGTTTTTAGTTTTTAGGGGAGCGGCAGACAGTTTTTCGTTTGTAGTTTTTAGTAGAACGATAAATAAGAGTTTGAAAACAATGAGGAATTAGGAGTTAGGAGAGAGGAATGAAAGGGAACGGGGGATAAAACGCGAAAAATGACGTCCATGTCGTAGGGGGCGATGCCCTCATCGCCCCGCGCGGTACAGGCGGAAAAGATGAATAAATCCCCGGCGAAAACGTACTATTCTACGAATTCGCCGGGGATTTCTGTATGTTTTCGGATTGTTTTGCCGGGCTGCCGAGGGCGGCAGCCCCTACGACATCATTTCAAACTCAGCGCTAAACTTTCGTTTACCTCTGAAAACTGAATTCTGAAAACTGAAAACTCGTCAATCGAGATAGCGGGCGCTGCAGCACGCGTCGGGCAGGCAGTCGGCCAGACCCGTGAGCAGCGTCTCCATATCGCAGCGCGTCTCCGGCAGAGGCGTGTGCAGGCTGACACCGGCTCCGGGCGTGCGGGAGAGGGATACGCGCACCGTCGTCCCGCGGCCCTCGCGGCTTTCGAGCAGCAGCGTCCCACCGTGTTTGGCCGCGACGCCGCGCGCCACGCTCAGCCCGAGCCCCGCGCCGCGCGAGAGCGTGGAGAGCCCCGGCTCGCAGCGATAGCGGCTGAAGACCGTCGGCAGCTCCTCCGGGGCAATGCCGCAGCCGTCGTCGCTCAGGGAGATGATCGCGCTCCGTTCGGTCTCCGACAGCGTGAGGCTCAGCGTCTGCAGCCCCCGCGCGTGCAGCAGCGCGTTCGAGAGAAGGTTCAGCAGCAGTGTTTCCAGCAGAACCCGGTCCGCGTAAATCGGCAGGGTCACCGGCGCGCTGAGGCGAATGCTCAGCGAAGGCAGAAAGCCCGAGAGCGTCTCGACTGTCGTGCGGCAGAGCGAGGCCAGATCTATTGCCGTCATCGTCGTCGCAAGCTCGCCGCGCAGCAGGGCATAGACGATGGCCGAATTGGACACCAGGCGCTTGAGCGCGTAATACTGCCGCGTCACGCCCGTGAAGCAGTCGCAGAGGGCGGCGTCGCCCAGCTCCTCGGCGCGTGTCCGGCCGCGCTCGACGAGCAGCGACAGGTTCATGAGACTGCCGCGCAGCGAGGCGAGGGAGGCCTCGCTGATCACGGCCAGATCCCGGTCCGGGCGGGAGATATAGATGATCTGCACGCCCTCGAAGCGCGTGACGCGCACCGTGCGGTTCTGCCCGTTGAGCCGGATATCGGCGACAAAATGCGGCGCCTGGGCCTCGGCGATCTCCTCGCCGAAGACCTCGCGGACGCTCTTTCCCTCGCAGGAGCGGCCGAGCAGCTCCGCGGCGCTGCCGTTTACCTGCCGCAGCCGTCCGCACTGGATCAGCACGGCCGGTTCCTCTGACAGCATCAGAAAATCGGATATGGTGGGAAGCATGGCGGCCCTCCTGTGACGCGGTTTCCGCTTTTTTGGCGAAAACCGACAAAATATACAAGAATGCGCCCCGGAAAAGCAAAAAAGGGGCGAAAATTTCGGCGTTTTTTCAGCGCTCGCGAAAGAATGGAAAACTTGATTTTTGCTTATAGTATATGATACAATTTAGACGATCCGGCAGGAAAAGTCTTCCCATGCCGGAAGCGCAGTCCCTATCATTGTATTATTATTTTTATGGAGGATATCACTATGATCAAAGTCGGCATCAACGGCTTCGGCCGCATCGGCTCCCTGGCGTTCCGCGCCGCCATCAAGTCCGACGACATCGAGGTCGTCGCGATCAACGCCCCCGGCCATCCCGCCAGCCACATCGCGTACTGCGTGAAGTACGACTCCGTCCACGGCCGCTTCGACGGCGAAGTCGTCGGCAACGACGAGGACAGCACCGTCACCGTCAACGGCAAGGTCGTCAAGGTCCTCTCTGACAAGACCTACCGCGACGCAACCCTCATCCCCTGGGGCGAGCTCGGCGTTGAGTACGTGCTCGAGTGCACCGGCGTGTACCTCGACAAGGCCAAGGCCCAGGCTCACATCGACGCCGGCGCCAAGGTCGTCGTGATGTCCGGCCCCGCGAAGGACGACACCCCGATGTTCGTCTGCGGCGTCAACCTCG
>CAMHMZ010000034.1 GCA_946186375.1 uncultured Clostridia bacterium | reverse complement strand
CGACCAACAGGATGACCACCGCCATCGCCGTCGCCGCTCCGACCATGCCGAAGAACACCGCGATCGCCGCAGGACCTGCCTCAGCGAGGGAGATAGCCGCCTGCGCCATCACGCTCATTCCTTCTGCGATCAGGAAGATGGCCGCGCCCAGAGCCACAAGCATCAGGGCCGTTCCCGCCATGCTGGCGAAGGAAGACGTCGCCGAGGTCGCACTCGTAGCAGCAGACGCTGCCCGCGAACCGAAGTTCGCCATGCTGGATCCGACAGAGCTCAGCGCTCCGCCGATCGTCTGGAAAGCTCCGACGAACTTCGACGCCAGAAGGATGAGCGGACCAACCGCGGCAGCCACGAGAGCAATGCGGATGATCGCCTGCTGCGCTTCCGGATCCAGCGCCGACCAGGCATCCGTCACCGCATGGATGACAGGGATCGCCGTGTCAGCCGCCATCTGGATCGTCGGGCCGAAGGCGTCGACCAGTTCATAGCCGAGCTCCTTCAAGCTGTTCAGCGTGGTTGTGAGGTCATCGATCGGGTCGATGGTCTGGTCGAACGTGGTCTGCACCGAGCCGCTGAAGTTGCCCAGCGTGCTCGTGAAGTCCGTCAGGCTGATCGTGCCGTTTGCCACTGCATTTCCGATGGCAGCACCGGCACGGGAGCCGAAAACGTCCATCATCAGCCCGGTGTCGTCCGCGTTCTCGGAAACCAGCTCGAACACGTCCGCCAGGTCCAGCCCCTCATTCGAAGCGTAATTGATCGCGCTCCGGAGGCCCGTCATGGCCTGCGTGGTAGTCAGCCCGGAGAGGGATGCCTGCGCCATGAAGGACGCCGCTTCCTCAGCGGACAGGCCCATCGCCGCGAACGTGCCGGCGTTGGTCGCCAGCGCCTCGGACAGCTGGCCAACGTCCTCGCCGGTCTGCTGTCCGACCACGTTCAGCATGTCCAGGACAGAGGTCGCGTCACTCGCTTCCAGGCCGAAGCCGGCGATGAGGCGGGACACGTTATCGACCGAGGTCGCCACGTTCTGGTTGTTGATTCTGGAAAATCTCAGGAAGTCTCTGGACAGGTCGTCCAGCTCCTCGCCGGTCAGGCCGAATCTGGTGTTGACCTCACCGACCGCCGCTCCGACGTCGCCCCACTCCACCGGCATCGAGGTCGCGATGTCCGTGGCGATGCCCTGCATTGATTCGAGTGCGTCCCCGGTTGCTCCGGTGCGGATCGCGACATCGTCGAGAGCCGCGTCCACCGACTGGAAGCCCGCGACGCTCGCCGCCGCTGCCGCCATGATCGGGGCCGTGACCGTTGCGGTCAGGGTCTTGCCGACGCTGCCCAGAGCGCTCTCCAGTGAGGAGAGCATGGAGGAACCTATGGCCTGCCCTGCTTCCTCTCCTGCCGGTTCCGCAGCCGCTCCCAGCTCCTGAGAGATGGCCGCCTGTGCGCCCTGCATGGACGGAATGATGGTTACATATGCTTTTGCGAGTTCTAAAGGTTTACCGTCCGCCATTCTTCTGCCCTCGCAGTCGTTTGAGTATCTCGTTCTTCACATCGGTGATCGGAACAGCCGTGCCGATATGTCTTTCTTCTTTCTTACCGGGGCGCTTATAGGGTTTCGGCTTCTTCGGCGATCGTTTCGAAAGCAGCGCTACCAAGTTGTAATTAATAGCAGCAAGCTGGTCATAAATATCCGCCAGGATCGTGTTGGTCCCGTCGATCGTTCCCCATTGCGCCCGCTCCGGATCCATCTCATACGACAGAGCCGACCCGGGATCTGTTTTTGCAATAAAATCGCCGAGGGCATCCCAGCTAAGGACACCCCCGACGTCGTCCAGCGTGTAGCCTCGTTTCATGAGGTCAGCATTGACCGCCTCGCGGTGATCCGAAACGAACTGCGCGAGGCCTCTTATTTTCCCAGACCCATCTCCTTCTCATAGGCCTGGAAAATCTGGGCAAAGCCGTAGTCACCGAGCTCCTCGTTCTTCAGGCCGGGGACCATCTTCAGCAGAAACGCTTTGATGACAGCCACCCGCTCCGGGACGGGAGTGTCGGGCTTCAGCTCCATGATCTCGCCAATCTCAGCCATAGACAGCGTCGAGATCGGCGGGAGCGTGTAGTTTCCTTTTTCGCCCTCAATGACGAAGGGCGCGCGCTTGATTGAATATGCCATAATCAGCTCTCCGATCCTTCGGTCTTGATGAACACCATGCCGTCCTCGCCCATCGCAGTGACCTCAAAAGGCCACTCGATCGCTTTGGTCGGATCCAGGCTGACATCATCGAGAAGCATGGCCTGCCCCTCTTCGCAGCCGAAGCCGAGAACATCCTCGCCGTCGAGCATGACGAAAAGGAACGCAGCCGGCGCGGACAGCATCCCGGTCGACAGATTGACGGTGGTCGTGTCGCCGGACTCCGTAACAGCATGAGCGCCGAACAGGGTCTCGAGGACATCTCCGGTCGTGCTGATGCTCTTGCCCTCGACCGATTCCTCATGGTCGGTGATAATGATGCGCCGGACCACTTTGGCCCAGTCCTTAATCACCAGCTTGTCTTTGGTCAGATGAAGCGTCGTGCCCTCCTCGGACACGTAGCCGACCTCAGTGCCCCACGCATCCACAGTCGCCTTGGTGAGCGTCGCGGGCAGAGCCGTGCCGGCTGCCGCCGTCTTCCACATACCGCTGGCATAGCCTTTGCCGATATTTACTTCCATTTATTTGCCTCCTGTAATTTCGAAAAATTCCTGATGCGCCGTGACCAGCACGGTCGTCCTGTAGCGACACAGATCAGGCCTCAGAGGATCCTGGAACCGTGTCGCCTTCGTGTTCTCTTTGACGTACCACTGCGGCACCTCCCGGAGGATACCGACCGCGTTGCGCGTCAGCTCACAGGCCTCCGCGTCCGTTTCAGCATAGCCCTCCAGAACGACCGTGAACGTGTCGATCGTGTTCGCGTCCGAGCCTCCGGCGTTCGTCACGCGGATGAACGGGAGGCTGTACGTCTTCGGCAGCGGATCGCAGTAGGCTGTGTAATACACGGCCAGCTCCTGCCTCACCGCGTCCTCAATGTCAATACTCCTTCTCATCCGTGCACCGCCTTTGTAAGTGCTTTGTCTTCAGACTCCGCGATCATCGTGGCCATGTCCGTGGTGCCGACCAGACCGACCCAGCGCGTACCCATCAGCTTCACATCACCCTTAAACCCTGCGGTCTCTCCGGTGACATAGCTGTCAGCCTTCTGCTTGATCGCGTCCGTGTGGCCCTCGATCATGCCCTTGACCTCGTCACTCTTTAACAGAGCCGCGAAGCCGTCGGAGTTGAACTCGATTCGAATACTCATCCCGACCACCTCTCAAGGTTCAGCTGGATGTGGTCCAGACCGCCGGATGCAGATGGCCACACCCTCGGTGCTCCGTTGATCGTGTAGACCTCGCCGGCGTACTCGATGCGGTCCCCCGCTTTCACGTCCGCGTCTGCCGGAAGATAGGCCGTCAGCCCGTCCGTCAATGCCAGGACTCGTCCATCCTGCGAGAGGCTCGTCCCTGCCGGCTGCACAGAGCACCCGGAGATCTGTAGCCTCGTCGCGCTGCCCCAGTCAGGCACATCGGATCCGCGCAGGGCTCTCGTCCCCGGGCGGATCCTTGTGATTGTCTGTTTCATGAAAGAAGGAAGCATCAGAACACCCCCTGCAAGCGGTACGGCGCCAACACGCTCCGGTTGTCGTCCGGAAGGGCCGACGCACCCGCCGAGTTCAGCCAGCTCGCTGCATAGCTCACCGACACACCGCCCGCCGTCTCAGACTGCACGCCGTAAGACTGCGCGAGACCGTGGACGGCTCTGTTCGCGATCAGACTCTTCACATCCTCCGCATCCAGCCCTGCAGTATATTCCACGGAGATGACCGTCTTTCTCGATCCGATCATCGTGTCATAGATCCGCAGCAGGCCGTTCGGCTCGAAGCTATAGTCCGTGATCTCATAATCCCCGACCTTGACCTTCGTCACCGCCGACACAAACATGGCCGGCAGCTGGATGATCGTGTCCGGACCGGAGTAGATCATGCGCAGCTCATGAGCGCGCGCAGAGAGCGAGCACTTCGCCGAGGGACCGACATGCCAGCCGCAGTAATTCCTCACCGCAGCCGTCGCGGCGTCCAGCGCGGACTGAACGCGAACATCACCCGCAAAGCGTCCGAAGGTCATGCTGTCGAACTCTGAAGTGGTGACCAACGGCTTCAGCTCGTCGACCGAATATCCCCAGCTCGTGATCTCACTCATTTCGTTGCCGCCTTCCTGGCTTTATTCGCCGGCTTCTTCGCCTTGTTTGCAGGCTTCTTCGCCTTTTCCTCGGGTTTCTTCTTCTCGATCAGGACAGCGCCCTCGGGGGCATCCTTCTCTTTGAAGCGATACTTCCGCCCGTGGAACATGTAGATCTTGTTCATCTCGCTTCCTCCCACTCACATGGTTCTTTGAATCGGTTCCTGATAAATTCGCCGACCGCTCCTTCCCGGAACGACTGGTCAGATGTCGAGCACAGCGGCCCATCCGGCAGTCCGTTCGGCGTGCTGACCTTCACGTCCTTCGTGTCGATGCCGCCGACCTTCCAGTAATTGCCGTAGATCGACCGGAACATCGGGAAGTCCGCGAACTCGTCCAGCACCTCGAGCACCTTCGCCTTTTCGAGAAGCATGGGCGCGTGAATACAGTAATTCAGCGTGCCCAGCCCTCTCCTTTCAAGCTCCATCCGGGTCTCTCCCAGGCGCCTCGTGTACGTCGAAGCACCAGAGCGCCTGCGCATGAACGAGATCAGCTCAGCCAGGTGACCGTTGTACATGTACGGGAGCTCCTCGATCTTCTCCAGAATGAAGAAATCATCGTTGAACATCCAGAACTTATCGGTCACCTCGTCCGTCTCGCAGATGGCCCGGTAGGTAGACGTGGCCTTGTGCCACTTCTGCCGTCCGACCTGCTCAAATGGCACGAACCGGTCCGGCCGAAACCCCTCCGGACACCCGGTAAAGAACCACACCTTCCCGTGCGGGAAATTGACCAGGCTCCGGAGCGAGTATCTAAGCTCGTCAGGCTCCACATCCTTTTTCAGGATGTAGACGACGTCGTAAACTTCTCGAGCGCTCTTTCCCATATCTTCACCATCTCCACAGCGATGACCCGGCACATCTCCGGGTGCTCGTCAAGAAACGCCACATAGGCTTTCGCCTGCTTCACCAGATCAAAGCCGGTCTTTGACTTCGACAGGCTCTTCGGGTTGTCAAACCTATGCCGCGTCGTGGCAAGATCGTGCTCCGCGTGGTGGATCCGGCCGTCTTTCGCCAGACACTCCAGGACGAACATGCCGTCCTCGCCATATTGAAGAGCCTCATCGAAGCGGATGTCTTTCACGAACTCCGCCCGGAAGAGCTTGTTCCAGACGCCCCACCAGGCATCCGGCAAGGCGTCGAGCCCATAGACTCCTCCGTTGTTCGAATACTTCATGGCATCTCGCTGGCGCAGACGCCGGCGGTGGTTCAGCTGGTGGATGTTCGCGTCAGTCTCCAGGACTTCCTCGAATATCTCCATCGCGCCTGGAAGCATCTCATCATCTGCGTCCAGGAACGTGATCCACTCGCCGCGCGCGTGATCCATGCCGGTGTTCCTCGCACCTGAGACCCCGGCCCCCCGCTCATTGTCGAGAAGCCGGAACCTGTCATCGGTGTATGACGCAGCGATCACCGGGCCCTTGTCGTCGCTGTGGTCATTGACGATCAGGAACTCGAAGTCGCCGGTCTGGTTGGTGAGGCTATCCAGGCAGCGCCGGAGCCATTTGGCCGAGTTTTTGTACGGTACGACGACTGAGATCATCAGGATCCGGACTCCTCCGTGCCGACGATTACGAACGCATCGGGCTTCTTCACAGCCAGGAGCTTGCGCTCCTCGACGCGGATCGTGATCAGGTTGTACAGGAAATCATCCTCGTTGGAGTTCGAGACCTCAACACGGACTCCCTCTCCGGCCTTGCTGTAGACCTTGCCGCCGCGACGGAACGCGCCGACCACGCACTCGCCGGCAGGCATCGCCGGGGTCGCACGGACGCGCAGCGTATCCCACAGCCTCAGCGTCTCCTGATAGGCGCCGTTTCCGTAGGCCGCGAACGCCGGACCGCCCAGGATGTACTGGCCATTTTCGTCCTTCGCAGTACGCAGCGAGTACCAGTTCGCCGGGTTGAAGACCACGCCGTCTGCGACGTATCCGGTCGCCGCCATGATGTCCATGGCCGCTTTCAGGATGTTGTCGAACGTGATCGTCGCCTCGCCCTGCTGAACGCCCGAGGTGTCGAGCAGATCGCCGACCAGGTAGGCCTCTCTCTCAGCCACCAGATCCATGCGCGCGCAGTCATTGATCGCGGAGACCAGCCGAGGATCGTCCTCAAGCAGCTCATCCGTGTCCTTCATGAACGCAGCGATCTTCACCAGCGACTTCGACACACGAGTGATCGGATAGTGAATCTGCGGCTTCTTCGCGCCCTCTGCGGTCACGGCCGGATCACCCTCGCGGGCGCCGAGGACCACATAGGCCACGGAGTTCCCAGCCGTGGTGCCCTGGGCGAACAGATCGCTCACGCCGGGCTGCTCATCCGGAGTCGCAACATCGCGGTCGAACTCCTCGATCTTCGGGGCGGTGTGGTTGTCGTTATAGGCCTTCAGGTAAGCCGACACGGACCCGGTCTTCTTCGCCAGGCTCTTCGCGTTCAGCTTCTCCAGGAAGCTCGGCTCCTCCTCGTCCTTCGCCTTCTTCCCGATCTTTCCGAGGACAGCGGCCTTCTTCTCCGCCTTCTCGATCTCGGCTTCCTTCGCCTCGATGTCAGCCATCAGCTTCGCGCCTTCCTCGATGGCCTCCGCATCATCGGCCTTGATACGCTCTTCAAGCGCCGCGAGCTTCTCCTGCAGCTCAGCCAGCTCTTTCTTAAGACTCATGATTTACCTCCGTAATTTTTGATAAAATCCAACAGTTTCTCTTTCTCCTCTGAGTTGCTCACCTTCGGGTCCTCCGCCGCCGCGTTGCCCTTCGGCTCGTCCTCCTCTTCGGTCTCAACCTCGTCGTCCAGTAAGGACTTCGCGAGGGTGATGATCTGGTTAATAACGTCAGCGTCTTTTGCGCTGTTGCGTCTGCCAGCCTTGACCTCGGTCATGACCGCGCGCTGGTTCGCCGGGATCGGCACGATGCTGATCTCGAACAGCTCGATCTCCCGCAGCTCGTTCGCCTTGGTCCCGTCTTCGAGCTCCACCGGAGCCCAGTCGAGGACGTCGTAGGCGAAAGAGAATTGATAGACCGCGCCGCTCTTCACGATCTCGCGCTTCTCCTGCGCGAGCGGCGTATTAAAAAAGCTCGCTGTCATCAGCGGGCCTTTCTCTGTTTCTTTAATGTCTTCCGGATCCACGGTTCCGATGATCTGATCCAGATCGTGGTTCCAGCACAAGGGGAACGGGTGCCCGCTCTCCTTTCTCGCGGCGATCGTCTTCTCGAACGCGCCCGGCGCGATTATGTCGCCATAGCTGTCCGGGATCCGGTCATAGGTGGAGAAGTATCCGGTGATCTTGCCGGCCTCATCCGCCTTAATCTCAAACGATTTATAAAGGTGCTCCATAACTCATCCTCCTATGATGATCACCTCGGTTGAACAGTTACATCCTGCGGACTCATCCACATCCAAATTGTCGTCACCGGGCCAGAAGGCGCCATTCGAGAACGGCTGATCCACCGGGACCTGCTCGCCGTTCATCATGGCGTGCGTCGGTCTCGGGTTGTCTCCGGTGACCCATTCCTTCAGGACCGTCTTATTGATGCCCTGCTGCCTCGCCTGCTGCGGCGCTTCGTGGTTCGATGCCCAGCCGGCAGCGGCCAATGCCAGGCTTCCGCCCAGCACCGCGGAGTGCGCTCCCGCGCGCAGGTCAAACACATGCGCCGGCGTGTCCTCTTCGTCCTCGCTCCTCATGGAGCGCTGCAGGTCTTCATAAGTCTTCTCATTGATCGCCGCGGCGCGGCCCTCAGAGAGCGCCCGGAGGTATTTCCGGGTCTGCTCGGTCCGGTACTCGGACCCGATCGCCTTCGCGACCTCCGATCCGTGTGCGTCGGCCACGTCGTCAATGATCGGCTCGATGTCATCGGCGAGCTCCATGTCCCACCGGTGCTGGTCCCACCACTCGGCCGCCTTCGCGCCGATCTTCGGCAGGACGCTGTCCGCCTGGCGTTTGAAGAACTTGCTCAGGACTTCCGCCATACGCTCGTCCTCCTCTTTCGAGGATCGCGCCTTGATCCGGATCTCTTCGGTCTTCGCTTTATGATGGCAGCAGGAGCAGCCGTTCTCCTGGATCGCCATGGGCTCCACCGGGTCCATGTGCGTGTCCTGCGGCGACGCCTGCCCGCCTTCGACCACGTTCAACGGGACGATCAGCTCGTCTCCTCCCTCGATCGGAGGGAGGTTGTTGTCAGCCCTTGCCTCGTTCCTGGTCATCCAGGGACCGCCGACCGCGCTCTGGAGGATGCTTGCCCGCTCTTCGAACGAGCCCTTCAGCTTCTCGGTCAGGTCGAACTCCACGTAGGTGTTCAGATCCGCGTCAAGCCTCGGCAACAGAAACGCATTGATCCGCTGCTGGAACATCTGCAGCACCGGGCCCAGGCATTCCGCATAGAGCGCTCTCGCGTTGTCCTTCGCGCTCGCATAAGTCTGCGTGCCGGTATGCCACAGCAGCGCCGGATTCAGGCCATACGCCGCCGCCACCGACTCACGAGACAGCTGGATGGACTCCGCCCACTGCTGCTCTTTGAACGACGTGGAAAAGGGTTTGATCTCCATGCCGTCCTCCAGCAGAGGGAAGCCTCCGGCCTTCGACCCGGTCGGACCCCATGCCTCCCGGAACGCCGTCAGAAACTTCTCCCGCGCGGCCTCGGTAAACGGCTCCACATCCTTCGGCCGGATGATCTGCGCATTCAGCCTCCCGGAAGACGCCCAGAGCTGCTTTCGGAAATTGCCGGCCTCGATCTGCTCCTGCAGCGTGCCTCGCAGCGCACTGATCGGAGAGATGAACCCTCCGGGAGACCCTGCTGAGTACGTCCGGAACTGCACGAACTCCGACGCCGGCACCTCTACGGACGCCCCGGTATCATCGGGGCTGACCAGCAGAGCGCCAGGAGCATAGTTCGTCACATATTCGACGTCCCGGATCCACTCGCTCGGCAGAATCCGGATCTGCAGCCCGCTCTCAGACTCCGGATCCGGAAGCACCCACGCATACACGGTGCCAAACACGAAGTACTCCACCGCCAGCGCGCGGATGAACTCATAGGACGTCTGATCCTCGTTCGGGCGGTACAGCGTCAGGGCCGCCTTGCTGGAGCGGTCCCTTTTCCTGTCCGTCTCGCCGTCCCGGATGTAGACCTTCAGCGGAAGCTGCGCAATGCTGTTCGCGAGGAAGTTGACCACAGCCTGCAAGTTGTCCTGCGTCTGATAGAGCCTCTTCGCGGTGTAATTGAGCACCTGCGTCGGTGCATCGCCGCCAATTACGTAATAAATATTAGGCCGCCGGAAGCGGCTGAAAATTCCAGGCATTATCGTGCCTCCTTAAACCATCACAAACGAATGGCCTTCCTGGTTGTAGGCCGAGCCGTAGATCTTTTTCTTCTCCTGCACCGGAGCGGTTGCAGCCGTGAACGCCACGATCACCGACATCAGCGGAGCCACATCATCCGGACTCTTCATGCGGTCGATGACCGTCGCACCGCCGCCGAGGTTCTTGATCTGCGCTGTCTTTGCCGGCTGATCCAGGATCGGCTGCGGCAGGTGATAGATCCGCTGCCCACCTCTATCGGGCTCTGCGGCAGCAACAGCGTCCCAGAACCGGCCGAAGCCCGCCGGAAGCTCGGGACCCTCAATTCCGAAGCGTTCCACGCCAGGGAGCGTGCAGATCTGCTCAGCCAGACCCGACACGGGCGCCCCGCGCGACTGAAACGCGAGCTTCATCCTCCTCCGAGCCTGTCTGGCCCGGAACCACTCGATGGCCCACTCCGTTCCCACACGCCGGGCAACCACCTCGACATGCCAGTCGCCGTCCTCCCGGAGTCCGCAGACGCCGATCGTCGTCCACCGCCTGTCTGAGGACAGGTCGATGCCGTAGTATAATTCGCTCTCTCCGGCGATGAACGAGGCCGGATCCACACCGGCGTCCCATGTTCCGTCCGGGAACGGCTGCGGCAGGATCGTCTCGACCTGCTGGCACATGCACTCGCTCCGGAACTTGTTCTCCGGGAACGTCTGCCTGTTTGCCATAAGAGCCCTCTCGGTCACATAGCCGTAGCCCAGCGCGGGGTTCGCCTGCGCCAGCGCCTCGATGTCGTCGGTCTCTGCGCCGTCCGGCGCGGACCACTCGAACAGGCCGGTCGTGCCGTCCTCTGCCTCGAGTGCGGTCGACCTCAGCTGCCTCAGCACTACGCTGTCCGGGTCGCCGGCGTTCGAGAAGCACACGATCAGGCCGTTCGGCTTCGCGTTCGTGCTGGCGGCTGCCGCTGACCAGGTCTCCCAGTCTCGGTGCTCGCGCAGCTCGTCCAGCATGACCAGGTCGTTCGAGTCGCCACGGCCGGCGCGTCTTGTCGGTGCTCCGACCTTGTACTGGCGGAGCCCCGTCAGGATGAGGCGCTTGTTGCCGTTCGTGCGGCTTACCCTGTCAATGTCTGCCTTCAGCTCCGGGATCATCTCCTGGTCATTGATCACAGCCTCCCAGACCTCCTCTGCCTTATCCAGGCTAAGCGAGGTCCCAAAGATGCTGTCGACACCGAGGACATTTAAAAAGAACGACGCGATGACCTCTGAGAGGACCGTCTTGCCGTTCTGTCTGCTGACCTCGATGAGAACTGTGCGGAAGCGGAAGCGCCACTCGCCGCCGAGTTCTCCGGTGATCTCCAGGAGGTGAATGAGTACCCACTCCTGCCATGGGTAGAGCGTTTTCTTCAGGACCGTCCGCGCGTATTCAATACACGCAAAGCCCAGCGACGTCTCCGGCGTCAACTCGCGTAATGGCGGCGTGTATAGGCGCGGTTCAGTCTTTCCCATCATTTTGCCACCTTAAACCGAGCGCGGAGCTCCTCGAGGCTCGTCACTTCTGCCGGCGTTCCGGTCGACGCGGTGATCTCTTCGTAGGTCTTCAGCGCGGCAGAGAAGTCGCGGACCATGGCCCGGTATTCCTGCACAAACGGGTTCGCCCGCGGAACGACGTGGCCGTCACCCATTTCGACCCACAGCATAAGGGGCTCGTCCTTGAACCGCTTCTCGTCGGCTTCCAGCTTTTTCTTCATGGACAAAATCGCCTTCATGAGAGTCTCGGGGCTCTTTTTGTAATTATCTTTCTGTCTCGCGTTCATATTTTTCGCAACAAAAAAGCACGACCGCAGCCGTGCTCTTTCCGTGTTTGGTTATATTTCGGTTTAGTATCCCGCTTCTTCCCGCGTGATCTCCCACTTGACCTTCAGACGGTAATACGTGCCATAGTCGCCATCACACTTTATCAGGATGACGGATTTCACTTTCTTCCGGGCAAATTTCCGCAAATCGTCAAACGCGTTGCTTCGCTTCGTGACCTCAAAGATGACCTCGTCGCCCTTCAGACCCCGGATCACTCCCTCGTCTTCCCAGAAGTAAACGCTCTCGATCGTTACGCCGTCGTTATCGTCGGGCACTTCGATCTTGACCGACTTCTCTGAAATGTTGGCCGTGGTCGTGACATTCAGGAGATCCGTCGGCTTCGGCTCCCATGCCGGTTTTTCCGCCGGTTCTTCCTTCTTCCTCGCCTCCCCGATCGGCTCCGTCATTGCCTTCTTGAACTTATCAAACAGCCCCATAATGATACCTCCTTTGTGGCTTCATTTTACCACGCCGAAGGCCCGAAAAAATACAGAAATCTCTCGGGGAGGGAAACCACTGCGGCCGGGTGCTATGGCCATTTCCTCAAGCTCTGAAGATTCGTTGGCCCCTACCATATGCGGCTCTGCATCCCGATCGCGTTCTCTCCGTTCGTCCCGTCCCCTCTGGCTCTATTGCATCGTTTGTGCGATGCTTTCACGTTGTTCAGGTCCAGCTCGAGATCGGGCCGCTTCGACACAGGAATGACGTGATCAGGCTCCCACGACTCATCCGTCGAGCTCGCCCGGACGGTGTAGTCTATCGGCATCCCACATATATGGCAGGGGGTCCGGCTCTTTCTGTCACGGTCCCACGCCAGTCGTCTGACCTTCTTCCACTTACCTGACCGGGAGGGCATATCATTTCACCACAATGGCGGACCCCGAAGGACCCGCCGCATGAAAAAGGAGATACATTTATGATCTATCCAACTTTGCCAATTACAATATATCATAGGGTTAATGGGCATTGTGCGCCAACCTCTCTTCTCCGTCGAGTATTCTCTGAAGCTGCTCGAGGCCAGCGTCCCTGTGTCGCTGGACGGTCCGGCGCGAGGCATGGACAATGTCCGCCACCTGCTCCATGGTGTTCCGGCCTTCGCAGTAGTATGCCCGGATGATGTCGCGGTCGAGATCATCTCGGAGCTGAGAGAGCAGCCACGGGATCCTCTCCTCGATCAGCCAAAGGCGCCGGGCGTTTATCTCGCGGATCTTCTCCTCTCGCTGAAGGATCCTGTCCATGGCGGGAGGGTATCTGTCGAAACCGCCTCCGCCCTGAACTCGGTCCGCAGCGTAGTCAACTCCACCCGGGAGAAGGTCGTTCCGGATCCGGTCGATCTCTCTGGCGAGTATGACGATCTTCCGCTCGAGGCGTTCGGGTTCTCTCAACAGCTCCTCGACTCTCATTTCAATTTCTCCTCCGTGAGTAAAAAAGTAACGACAAACCCAGCCAGTGCGCCGAGGATGAATACGATGATGTAGGCCATGATTATTCCTCCATCCTTGCTCCGCAGTTTGGGCAGAAATTCGCTTCTCCCAAATAATACGTATCATCGCACTCAAATCCGCATTGGTCGCATTTCACTCCTCCACAGTAGTCTATCCACTTCCCATTCTTCTCGGCGGTGGGCATCTGCTCCAGATGCTCTATGACCTTTTTGCCACTTTCAAAATCAAGCGTAGGTTTTCCGTATGGATTGCATTCAGTTTTTACCCATCGAATCGCCGCCTGTCTTCTGATAAGGTCATCCATGTCTCTTCCCCCTCTCCTTCCGTACCCACCTGATAATCTCTTTCGCGGCCCACACCACCACCGAGATGATGATGATTAACACCGCCAGAAGGACCATGATTAGGACCCATTTTGCTATCGTCATAATCATGCGTACTCACCTCCGTGGATAAGCAGTCCTATTTCTCTGGCGAAGTCCTGCCAGCTTCGCTGCATCTCTTTTTCCTTGCCGCAGAGGTCGTAGTAAACGATGCGGACCCCCTGCCAGTTCATGTAGTATCCTTCCACGGTGTTCGGACCATTTCCGGAGCCCCAGCGCCCTTGTGCCTCATACGGGCAGTATTCATGCCGCACTGCACAGGTCCAGTCATAATCATCAGGGTCCTTGCTGTATAGATCCTTCAGCTTGTCCCTCGACTGCTTCCAGTACACGTTAGCCGTCCTCGCCACTTCCTTGAGCGGGTCGATTTCTCCGAGCATCTCCATCAGTGTCATCTGTCCGTTCATGTGTAGTCCTTCCCGAACTCCTGCATCCAGAGCTCATGTGAGTATTTGTTCTCAAATGCCTGCTGTGCTACTTGCTGAAGGTATCGGTCATAGTAGCCTTTGTCGTGCAGAAGCCTGTGGCACAGCGGACAGAGCTTCACGGTCAGACCATATTCATCCGCCTTCTTTCTTCTGGATCCATGATGACAGTGGTGCGTCTCCAGTGCTCCTTGAGCGCGGCAGATGTAACACTCGTCTGTTACCTGGGTGATGATGCTCTTCATATCACTCTCCCGGCAAAGCAAGTCTTTCGACCTCTGCGTCTGTCCTGTGGGTCTCGTTCATCATGAGCACCTTTCTGCGGCGGTCGAGCCTGTCGGTGAACTTCCGCTCGAACTCCCTCCTCATCCAGTCGAGGCTGTCCTCTGACTTTGCCAGCGCCCTCAGTCCGCCCATCTCCTCGATGATTTCCTTCGTGAACGCTGCCATCGCTTCCGGGTGCGGTCTCTCGGACAAAGGCCCGTAAGCTCTCTCGAACGCTTCCCTGTCCTTCTCGTCCTCGATGTAGAACGCGCCCAGCTCAACGCCGCCGTTCGCGATCGCCTCTCTGGCCTTCGCCCACTCGGCCTTCATGTCCAGAGCGAACGCAGGGTCCGCGATCTCGGCCAGCTCGGACTTCAGCGCGTGGATGGTCGGCTTCTTGCTCGTCGTGCAGGCCAGCCGTCCGCAGGCTTTCACGAACTCCTTGAATTCAACAGTGTCGAAGAACATGTACCAGGTCGCCACCTGTTTCTCCGGGAAGGTCATCCCGAAGCAGTCTCCGAGAAATATCATCGCGTTCGCAAATTCGTGTTTCGTCATCTCCATACCTCCGCGATACTGTCAAGATCTGCCGTCAGGTCGGCAGTCGTCACTTCTTTCAGCCTGATGGCGTAGTCGTCGTTCCAGCATTCCTGGTTGAACCATGCCGAGCCCTGCTTAACGTATCGGGGCTCGATGTGGTTCGCCTGAATGTACCGGCAATAGTTCTCGATGCCTGTCTGGATAGTCAGGGCGCTCACTCCTTTCTTTCTGGCCTTGACGTAATGCTTGAAGGCATCACGCTTGCCCTGCTTGCGAGGATAAAGTGACCAGATGACCTCGAATTCTCTGTCAAATGATGGCATCTGGTCGACGTCAAGACTCACATCGGCACCGGCAACGGTGACGGAATATGAATCTATACTATCCTTACCTAACCTATCCTTACCTAACCTAACCTGTGAATCCAAAGTGGATACAGACTGGATACAAGGTGTATCCAGAGTGGATACATCGGCCAGACTATAGGACTTGTTTGGCTTCACTGTCAGCTGTGAAAGCTCGTCCTGATAGTTCGTCGGCTTGTATCTGTCCTTCTGGATGTAGTTGTGGATCCGCCAGTGTTTGATGACCACCACGCCGGTGTCGAACGGGATGATGAACTTCTTCGCGATCAGAACGCTCAGGTCGTCCTGTGAGGCTCCGATCATCCTCATGATCTTCTTCGGCGAGTTGATGAACCCGTCATCATCTGCTCGCATGGCGAGGTCGTAGTACAGCAGCCGCGCCGTGACCGGCATATCCAGAAAAGAGTCGCTGTCGATAATCTGCTTTGCGAACATCCTTCTCTCTGCCATTTATTCGTTCTCCTTCATCAAGTACCAGACCACCGCCGAGATCACTGTCCCGAAGTGTTCCTCCGGAATGGTCAGGAGCCACTTCTGGTTGTTCTTGCGGTGGAATACCACCGGAATCTCGCCGTCCTTCTTTCTGATCATTTCCTCCCTGGACTGCTCCACGGCCTTCCAGAGGTTCAGCTGCTCCACTCGCTTGCATTCGATGTGAAACGGCCAGAGGCCAATGACGTCGGGCTCTCCGGCGAAGACGTTTCCCCGCCGGATGCCCTGAAAGCCGAGGTCCGTCAGAAGGTGCACGAGCTCCAGCTCTCCTCTTTTGCCTTTATCTCTCGAACCTTTCCCGGTCATTCCCTCACGCTCCATTCTCTGTTCAGCTGAGACTCCAGTATCCGCATCTCGAGCTTGATCTGGTTCACCAGTTCCTGGTCTGCCTTGTAGAGGGCTTCCTGAATGTCCCGCTCGCATCTGGCCTTCGCCACTTCGGGGTCTCCGTAGACCACCAGATTAAGCAGCCCCACGGCCATGCCGTCCGCCTTCAGCTGGAGGGCGGTCTTGCGGAGAAGGACCTTGTAGTCCCGCTCCGCTTCCGCATACTTCCGCCCGTAGGTTGCCAGAGCTTTCACGGCCTGCATCAGCTCTCTTCTTTTCTGTTCGAGTTCATTCCACAGGTCCATAGGTCACCTCAGTTGAACGGCAGGCCGTCAATGTCAGCGTCATCGGGGACAGCCACGAAGTCGTCAGGGGTCTCCATGGGTGCCTGAGGCTCTTTATTTTTGGGTTCCACGAACTCATGAGTCTCGACGATGACGTCTGTCGTGTAGACTTTCTGGCCCTCACGATTCTCATAAGAGCCCGTCTGGATGCGCCCGGTCACCGCGATCTTCGTGCCCTTCTTCAGGTACTTGTCCGCGAACTCCGCAGACTTGCCGAAAGCCACGCAGGAAATGAAGTCCGCGCCATCCTTGAACCTGTCCACGGCGAGGGTGTATCTCGCCATCCTGGTCCCACTCTTCGTGTCCTTCACATCGGGGTCCTTCGTCAGTCTCCCCATCAGAATTGCCTTATTCATCACACACCTCCTTCAGCATCTTCGTGTAGTCTTCTCCGGTCACCTCAGACGGGACCATATATCCGAACAGCCTCAGCAGCTCCCGCGGATCTTTGCCCTTCTCCTTGCAGACCGCCTGCAGGTTCTTCCATTCTTTCTCTGTAATGCGCCCAGAAGCCGTTTCCCGGGCTTCTACGGTCTCGGGCGTGGAATTATGCCCTTTTGCTTTTTTAGGCTGTTTATCGGCCTCCTGCTGTGCGATCGCGTTCGCCACTTCCTCATAGCTGGCCACGCTGGTGTCAATGCCGAACCCGGCCATGCCGAGCGCCCGGCCGACCGCCGAGGTCTCGCAGTTCTCGATGTAGCTGGTTTTGTTGATATACGAGCTCTTTTCGTTCTCGTAGGCTGTGCCGGTGCCGAGGATGTTCTGGCCGTCTCCGACCTCCGCCCGCATGATGCAAACCCCGTCCTCAACGCTCAGCAGCTGCGTCCTGATGAACCCTTCCGGGTAGCACATCCGGAATGCCTTGATGCGCTGGTTCACCTCCGCGTATTCCTTGCCCTTGATGTTCGTTGTCCTGATCTGGGCGTTTGCCTTCTGGATTTGTTCAAAACTAATCATGTTCTAATCCTCCCAATATTCTTTGACCGCGCAGTCCGTGCAGACCAACAGGTCGCCGTCCCTCTGCGGTATCCTGTACCATTCTTCCATCGGAACGCCGCAGCAGTCGCACTTCGGCAAGGTCGCTTCCCTCATGGCGATGCGGACGTCCTCGGCCTCGAAGAAGTCGAAATTATCCTTCATTGGTCGCCCCCTTCAAAATCTGCTCGGCTTCTTTGTCGCGGTTCCAGCTCATGATGGCGTTGATCTTGTCGCAGCTGAGGTTCGCGCTGTAGCTGTAGCCGTGCTCCACGGAATACTTCGCGTCCTTCCGCTCAGCATCAGCGACCGCCGCTGCCAGATGATTAATGCGCTCGCGCATCTTCGCGTTCTCCTCGGTGAGAAGAAGTACCCTGTCGACTAATTCCATCATCTGTTCATTCATTACTCTCGTCCTCCTTCTCCAAAAGGTCCTTGAACATCGCGGCGAGGTCATCGTCAGTGATGACCGGCTCCTTGTCCTTCATCAGCTCGTCGATCGCTTCCGGGGTCAGGCTCCGGACAAACTCCGCATAGTTGTCAAACGCTAAAACGATGTTGATAGTCATGTGTTACTCCTCCTCTTCTTTGTCTCTGTCGTTCGCTTCTACGATCACAGGGGCCTTCATCATCATCAGCCCACATTCGAAGAACGTGACTTCCGCCTGCTCTGCCCGGATGATTCCCTCGTGGTCTTCATCTGCTCTGGCTTTCGCCTTCCACTCGATCGCCTTGTTCATACGGTCCCTGTAGTCCTGGATGATCTTGTCCCGATCGACAAGGTCTCCGTGTGGCTTCTCGAGCACATCAAGCACTTCGTCTCTGCTCATATGTTTTCCTCCTTTGCTCTAAGCTCGTCATTAATTACCACAGGCACGCCCCGCGCTCTGTATTCTTTCCGCTCCGGCGGAAGCACGACCTCGAACTCTCCCCGGGCCTGTTCGGTTCCGATGGTGACCTTCATGAGGCCGCTTTTAATCAGCTCCTCGGCTGCTACATTTGCCAGAGCGTGCGTGAGCTCGTTTTTGATTAAGTCCGGCGCATCAGGCCTCATCCAATCAGACCTCATCCAGTGAGTCAATATAACAGCCTGCACCTTTTTCGTCCGGCCTCTCGGACGCTCCTGTTCCAGCCGGAATACAAGTTCCTCCAACCGCATATTTGCCCATCTCAGCCTGTATACTTCTTTCTGGAGCTGTTTATATTTCTGCTTCAGACTCATCATTGCCCTCCTCAGTACCCAATGAAATGATCGCCGTGTTGGTAGGCAAAGACGCCATTCGCACAGGTGTACATCGAGAAGTAGATCACGTTCGGATCGTACAGATCCCCGCTCAGCGCGAGCCTCGCCGCCTCATAGCAGTCCGGCGTTGCATTGTAGAACCCCTGGTCGAGGCGTCCATTCGCAACGACGCTGAACTGTCCCGGCTGGTAGATGACCTCACTGATCGACGACGGCCATTCCGGGTGACGGTCTGAAGCGCGATTACAGACACAATCGGCGACGATGCGCATCCCGATGAAGTCCTGATCGCCCGCCTCCGCCCAGACGAGGGCCGCCAAGAGGTCGAGATCTGACTGCGAGTAACCGCTTCCGACAGTTCCCTGAGCCTCCTGTTCAGTTCCTCGAGCATCGGCATCACTTCCTCCATAAACTGCATCACTGCCGCCTGGAATTGCTCCGCCGCTTTCCTGAGCTCCTCCTGATAGTCCTCCATATTCCTCCCTCGCTCTCATATCCGCCAGCTCGTCTCTGTCCATGGTCTGCAGCGCCGCATAAACAGGCGAGTGCACTCCGTCTCTGACGCTGGCAGCCTTTGCACGGAGACCCAGGAACAGGAACGACGCCATGACCGCCGCAGCTGCGACCACTCCGATGGCCCAGATCTTGATCTCGTTTTTCATGCCTTTACCTCCTTGAAATGTCCCTCGGCGATCATCCTGATCAGCGCGTCAGGAACGTCCGTGAAGTCCTCTCCGTCCACTCCCACGAACAGGATGTTGCCCATGAAGTCCTCTCCGCAGATGGTGCAGTTGTACGGAAGCCCCATGATCTTCCCGTCCTCGTTGCAGATGATGAGGACGTCCTCGGAGATGGAGTAAGTCTCGATGTAACCTCCGACCAGTTCCTGCAGCAGTTTCAGCTCGTTCGGGATCACCATGGCCCGAATGCCCTTTCCGGGCTCTTTCATCAAGATCCTCATGCCCGCGCCCTCCAATATTCCAAGAACTCCCTCACGTTGATACGCTCGCCGGTCACTCCGTCATTCACGGTCGAGATGTTGCCGGCCTTCCTCATCTCTGCCAGCCTTCGCTGGATCGTGCGCTCGCTCAACTGAAGATGCTGAGCAAGCATTTTTTTCGTTGCGTATTCCATCTTGTTCCCCCTTTCGTGTGTATTTCCCCGCGTTTAGCGTTTCGAGCCCGTTTTGGGTGCTTTCTTTCGGAGCGCGGTCCGATTCTTTTCGTAAGCAGCCTTGCCCCTCGCCACCATCTCGGCGCGCTGTGCCTCGGTGTACTCCGGAGCGGGGTTGATTTTGATCCATGCGACCGGGATGTGCGCCACGATGGTCCCGCCCTCGTTCTCGTCCGTGATCTGGCACTTGTCTGGCTTCGACTTCGCCAGCTTCCTCACTCTGGTGTTCAGTGAGGTCCCTCCGGCGAGCGTCACCGTGGCGGTCTTCCTCCCCTTGAGCCACTCGATCGCGTTCTCTGGGATGTCGCTCGCGTCATAGAAATCTGTCATGGTTTCCCCTCCATTCTTGCGTTTACGTAAGCTCTTTTGCAAAAAAAATGTCTTCCGGGTGCTTCAGCTCAAGGATCTCGATCAGCCGATTGATCTCGTCGCGGTTGAAGTTGCCGTCGTTCTTGATCTTCCGATAGATCGTAGACGGAGCAACGCCCAACAGCTGCGCGACCTTCTCGTAGGTCAGACCCTTGCGGATCATCGCAACCTGAAGCTCTTTCGCGTTGAACATTTTATTGACCTCCTTTCTTGCGTTTCCGTAAGTATTCTAACGTATCCGTAAATCGTTCGCAAGCGTTTTTGCGCTTCCGCAAGTCAACTTTTACAAATTGTTTGCATTTATGCATTTTTGTACTTATACTAATTACGCAAAGGAAAGGAGGCCCCTTATGGAGATCGGAACACTGCTGAAAAATCGCCGTATTGATTTGGGACTGACCCTGAAAGATATCGCTGATGCCGTGGGCGTGAGTGAGGCCACCGTCTCGCGCTGGGAGTCCGGCGAGATCGCGAACATGAAGAGGGATAAGATCGCAGCGCTCGCGAAAGTGTTGTCGATTTCTCCTGCGTCCATCATGGGCTGGGAAGAAACCTCCCCCAAATACTACGTTAACGATGAGACCGCACAGATCGCGCAGGACATCTACGAGAACAAAGAGCTGCGGGCGCTGTTTGACGCAGCTCGTGACATTTCGCCGGAAGACATGAAGACGCTTTACTCCGTGGCGCTGGCGATGAAGCGGAAAGAGAGAGGAGAGTGACAGTCCGTTTTATTGGACAGTGTCGCAGATACCATTTAGACACAAAGGAGGTGCTTATGGATGTACATAAATGTTCAGCTCATCCACCTCGGACGAGGGGTCCGGGAGATGGTCTTTGAGAACGAGGACGGCGGGCACACGATATTCATTGACGACCAGCTCGCCCCGGAGGCGATGCGTGCGGCATATCGCCATGCAATGAGACACATCGAGGAGGACGACTTTGGGAAGCACGGAGATGTTGGAGAAATTGAACGAGCGGCTCATGAGCATGCCGGAAGAAGAAAGAGAGCGTGTCCTGCGGCTGTTCCACGAGATGCTGGATACGATAGAGGAGAAATGAAAAACCCCGAGGCGGCCACCCCGGGGAACCAATAACAACACTTGGGAGAACAAGATGAGATTACTGGCGGAATCTATTATACCGCCGGAGAGAGGCGGTGTCTATGTATGTCGAGCAACTGAAGAACGGTAAATGGCGTTTCCAGACATGGTATGTCGAGGAACGGACCGGCAAGAACAAAAAGATCAGCTGCACCCTTCCCAAAAACACGGACAAAGCACGGCGCGAGGCCGAGAGGATCCTGACGGAGAAGATCCGGCAGGCGAATTGCGATGTCTGCTCTCCGGAGATGACTTTCGGAGAGGTCACTGAGCGCTTCCAAAAGGCCCGTGCGGACGTTTGGAAGGTGGAAACGTCCAGACGATACGCCCACAGCTTAAAAAGCCTCTGTGAGGCTCTAGGGGCCGATACGCTGATAAACAAACTCTCCGCCCGGTATGTCTCCGAGCACATCGCGGACCATAAACCGAGGGCAGCCACACGGAACGAGATGCTGCGGACCTTCAAGACGGTCGCGCGGTGGGCCTATAAGAACGATTACATCGACTCCGTGGAATGGATCCAGAAGCTCGAGCGCTTCCCGGAGCCGACCACCAAAGAAAAGAACAAGGAGAAGTATATGGAAAGAGAAGAATTGACGAAGCTGCTGTCGGAGATGAAAATAGACATCGAGAGGATGCTCGTGCAGTTCCTCGCCCTCTCGGGCCTCCGGATCGGCGAGGCGCTCGCCCTCCAGACCGACGACGTGGACCTCACGAACCGGGTGATCGTAGTCAACAAGACCCTCGACCTCCAAACCGGTGAGATCCTGAACGGCGCGAAGACCTACGCATCGAACCGGGAGGTCTTTATCCAGGATGAGCTGCTGCAGCTGTGCCGGGACATACGAAAGTATATGACGCGGATGGCGCTCGCGTGCGGCTTCAGGACGACCTTCTTCTTCTCGGACTTCGAGGGCCGGCCGCTGTCCTATTATCGGGTGAATAAATACTTCCGGGAGAATTGCGAGCGGGTGCTCGGAAGGCGGCTCAGCCTGCATAGTCTCCGGCATACGCACGCCTCGCTCATGTTCGCCGCCGGAGCCACCCTCCCGGCCGTTTCCATGCGTTTGGGCCACGCGAACAGTGCCGTGACCCGGGAGATTTACATTCACGTGACGGAGAAGCTGAAGGAGCAATACAACGAACAGTTCCGCCAGATCGTGCTGCTAAAATGAGCCGTTTGCCCCATATTTGCCCCACAAAACACAAAAATGCGGTCCCGCACATGCGAGACCGCCTTATTTTTCAACGGATTCCCGTTTTTGGTTCAATGGAGCATACGGGACTTGACGATATGTGACACAGGTAGACAGAGATGGACAAAAGCGCCGAAAAACCTACGGATTCGGCTTCTCGGCGCTCTTCATACGGTGTATTTGGCAGTCTGGGTCTGCCCCACGGATGCCCCACGTCAGCCGATGGTGGTGGTCTTCACATACCACGATGCCACGCAGCCGATGTACTTCCCGGCGATGCGGATCTCGAGCCACGCGCTGCCGTCCTTGGCGGTCACGACATCGAGGATGTCCACCTCGTTCCCGTTGGCCAGATACGGCCACTCAGGCAGCAGCGGATACTCCGTACCGGGCCCGGTGCGCACCCGCAGCCGGTCATTTGCCTTCAGGTTCGTCACCACGCCGTGCGCGATGACCTTCCGAGCGTACTCGGTGTACTTCCAGTACTTTCCGCCCACGTTCGAGGTGTAAGCATAGCCTCTCGGGTCTCCGGGCCAGACGATCTTCATCCAGCCGGTCTTCAGCAGCTGCAGCACTTCGACCTTCTGGCCGGGGTTCACATGTCCCACAGAACCGGCGGACACTCTCGCCTGTGTGCGGACCTCCATGCCGTCGGAAGACAGGCAGAGGGCTTCTCCGATGCCCTTGCCGCAATAGGTCGTGTTCCCGGATCCGCCGGAGCCAGTTGCCAGCAGCATGTTCACCCGGTTCGCAATATCGCCGTGCCGGCTGTAGAGATAATCGCCCGGGCAGCTCTTCTGAAGGTTGAACCATCTATGCACCACCATGTTCTGGCGGTCCCAGTTCCCCGCGAGGGACTTATTCGCTTCCCACTTCAGGGCCTTGATGCCGTTGCGCTTGCAGATATCGGCACACAAGCGGATCAGAGCCTCATAGGCTGCATCCGTGACTGCATAGGGCGCTTTCGGGTCACTGGCGACCTCGATGGTCACGAGGTAGTTGTCCAGGCTCGTGCTCGTGCACCAGCTGCGATCTTTTTCCTCGACATACATGCCGATGCGCCCGTCCGGACCGATGCCATAGTTCGAGGAAGCCTGTCTGCTGGAGGGCGCGAAGACATTTCCGCACGTCTCCACGGACAGCTGACCAGCCATGCAGTGAATCGCGATGCCTTTGATCTTACCCGACCGAGGACTGTTCCTGTTCGGACTGATCCGGCTGTAACAAATCAGCGGGCTGTTCGACATCCTCATCACCTCCTCTGTTATTGGAAAGCATCTCGAGGGCTTCCGGGTTGATCTCGTCTTTGTTCATGCTTGCCTCCTTACTGGAAGGGGTTCTTCCGTTTCATGATGCACTTGATACCGATTTCAGACAGTTCGCTCCAGTTGACCGTTCCCTCGGTAGAGGTTGCGGAGACCACCCCGGAGAGCTCGGAAGGGTCGCCCGTGATCGTGGCGGTCACCTCTTCGGGGGTGATGGGGTAGACCACCTGAGCGCCCCTCGTGGGGGTTGCTCCGAGGGCGTAGACATCGAGGGACGAGAGCCACGGGGAGTTGATGGTCTCTCCGTTGTACTCGGCGATGCTTGCCATGTCGGAGACCGCCTCGCCCGTGAGCATATCCACATAGCCGCGATAGATTTCCTCGGAGAGGGTCACGGGGTAGGTGTGGCTCGTGCCGTCATTGGCGGTCACAGTGAAGCTGTCCACTCCTTCCATCGGAACTGCGTTCGCAAATCTCCCAACCACGCCCACCGGCACTCCGTTGGTGGTGACGAACTCTTCCGTTCCTCCGTCCTCGACAGTCTGCACAGCAGTAAAGGGGTCAGCGGATTCGGTGGTCTGATATGCGTCTGCGAGTTCGAAGACGAGGTAATGCCCAGACATTGCGGTTTTAAAAGTCGCCGCGTCCGTGTAGGAACTGTCTTTTACGTTTATTCCATCCTGTGATGCATAGAAGCGTGATATTTGTTTATCCGAAAGCCCTGTCCATTCGTGATTAATGTATTTGTCGCAAATCATATTGGCGGCTGTTCCTGCGTTCGGAACTCCTTTAGCTTCTGTTAATTTTGCATAAAAGTACGCATTGGCGGAGTTGTAATACCACGTCAGAGACCCCAAATCCACTTCCGTAAACCGCCTGTTCACCGTCCCGTCCCACTCGTAGGTGTCCCCGTCGTAATAGAGGTTTCCGTTGGAGAGTTTCGGGATGCCTCGGAGCGTGATGTTGTCGAGAGGGTAGGTGGCGATGACAGTATCATTCGCATCTTTCGTCACATGGCTCGTAGCCTCCACGCTCTGCAAGGTAGGGGCGGAGTATGGAATATAATCTTCCGTGAAGAAGCCGTATGACTTGAGCCACTGCACACCGCTCCCTGCTGTTGCCTGTTCGAGAGAGTAAACGTAGTCCGCAATAGCAGACCCAAGCATCTGCGTGAGGTCGACCGCGTTCATGTAAAATTCCGTCACGTCACCCACAGGATGAACAGTTTCGAAATCATACGTTTTGTCAATTCTCAAGCAAAGAACGCCATCATTATCAGCCACAAAGATAGAGTTCGCCGAATAAAATACAGGAGTAGACGGAACCGCTCCGTTATTCGCAGTACGATAACATCCAATACCAGTAATATTTTTATCAGACGATGCAAGCAACAGGATTTTATGACCTGCAATAATACTATCGCTCGGTGTGAATGAGTATCTTGTAGAGCCTGATTGATAATTAGCGGTTCTGGATAAGTTCTCGACCTTAAACTTATGCGTGGTGCTATCGTAGGATGTGGTAATGCCATCGAAATCAGTTCGGGTTGCCATACTGGCACGAAGCTGATTCCATGCCACGCTACCCCCGACAAGCTCCATCAGCTCCCCTGTTCCTTCCGTGGGGCGGGTGAGATACACGGAGTTCGTTTCGGGCATCAGAGAGGGCGTACTGCTCTGCGAGGGGGTCAGTTTCACTTTCATCTTTGTGATGCCCTGCCCGTAAGGCGCTTTCGCGCGCATGATGCATCTGATATTAGCTGCCATGGTTCTCGTTCTCCAGTCCGATGGTAAAGACACCCTGTTCGATGACAGGCTTCACAAAGGTCTCGTGGTAAGCCCCCAAAACATATTCGAGCTCGTACCGATAATCTCCGAACTCCAGAGAAGCCGTGTCAGCGACATCGAACGCAAGCTCGCCGTCCACCAGCTCCTTCTCGAGGAGGACTTCTCCGACCATGGGGTCTTTCTTCAGCCGGAAGATGATCTTACTGCCCGCAGCGGGAGTGAACGGGATCCATTGGTCATTCGAGTCCTTTATGTAAAGCTCGGGCGTGAAGGTGGGCGTGTCGCCCCTCGTCACATATACCCAGGTTCCCCTGTCAAATTCAGTGCTCATTTAGTCCTCCTTTACTTCCGGCAAACCTGCCAGTGACATCAAAAGCGACAGCACTCCGGCCATGGCTGCCGTGGATGCTACTACTAACCAATTCACATCAGACAAAACCACCGCCGATGTTCCGATGGCTGCTAATGCCCCTTGTGCGACAGTTCGCGCCATTCGCACGAGTGCCGCCTTCCACCATGCTTTGCTCATGTCTCCACCTTCCTCTCCAGATCCGCGAGGCGATGGTTCACCACCTTGATCTGTTCCTCCACAACGGGCATCCTCCGGGCGAAGTTGTTGTGCTCCCTCACCTCGCGCGTCAGCTCGTCGAGCTTTGTGTCGGTCACCGCTTGATGTTTTTCGAGCTCCGCCGACACCTTGGCCTGTGTTACTCTGTTCTGGATGACCACCGCGATGATGGTCGCCGCTGCTGTAATTAATGCTACGGTGATGGCGTCACTCACTTTATCCCCTCCCGACCACTTTGGTCACATGGATGACGTTTCCCGTCAGGGTCTGCGAGACCGCTGTCCCGTTCAGCAGAGTGAAGCCGGCCGCAATACTCCCGCCGGTCACCACCGCCATGCTCGTGCCACTGATGTCATAGGCCGTTCTCCGCACCCTGGTGCCGCCGCCGGCGCTGTCTTCGACCACGGCGAGATTGATGCGTTTCCCGTTCGGAGCATAAATTGTCATCGTCTGCGGGCAGTTCGTCTGATAGCCCTCATAATAGACGACCAGCTCCGAGAAGTTCGCCGCACTCTCCGACAGCGTGATGTCCCCGGTCGTGTCCCCGGAGAACAGCGTCGTCTCCACCTTCGTCTCCGTGAAGTTCAGCAGCGCCTGCAGCTCTGCGCCGGTGATTGTAAGGTTGTATGCCATTTACTGCCTCCTCTCGAGCAGTTCAATGCGCCGCTCCAGATATTCAATCTTCGCTGTCAGGACCTGAATGTAGTCCAGAGCCTTATACTCTCCGATCGTCGACACCATGTCGGGCGCGATCTCTTCCACATCCTGCGCGATGTAGCCGACGTGCTCCAGCTCATCTCTGCCGTCGTTCCACTTGAACCGCACGGCCCGCACTTTCGAAAGGTCAGGCACATCGTCTCCGAGGATGTCCTTCTTCCGGCGGTCAGACCCCTGCGACAGCGTGCCGCTGATTGAGATGTTCCCGCCCGAGAAAAGCCTGTACCACGTCGTCTGTGGCGTGGACCCGTCCGTGTTGCCGGCCCACTCGGTATTAGGCCCGATTTTGTGATAAGCGGGTGCGGTAGAATTGACCAGCTTGATGACCTGCCCGAGGTTCGCAGAGTTGATGACGATCGAGCCGCCCGTGATGGTCGCGTTCGAACTGCTCAGGCTGTTCGCGGTCACGTTTCCGGCATTGTCCACCTGGAACGTCCCGGAGCCGTTATTAATCGCCACACCCGTGATGGTGCCGCCATTGATGCGGTCCGCGTTCAGGCTTCCGGTCGTGATGAAGTCCGCCACGATAGACCCGTCTGCAGTCATCGCCAGACCATAGCTCCCGTTGTACCCCGTCGAAGAGTACCCGAGGCCGCTCTTGTTCCATCTCCACACCTTCGTGGCGGTCTCGACGCTGTCGGAGTCCATGATCAGGAGCTCGTCAGGGTATCCGTCGCCGTCGCCGTCGTGCATGACGATATAGCCGCCCTCGTTGCCGGTGATCTGGGCCGTGGCGTTCGCGATCGCCTGCAGCATGGTCTCGGAGATAGACGTCTTCGTCTTCTTCTCCTGCTCCTGCATACCCACGATGGTGTCCGCGATGTTCGTTTGCGCGTCGCCGAACTCCAGTGAGCTGTAACGCTCCTTCAGCACGTCCCAAGTCGCCCGGATGCACTTCGCCTTCGCCGAGATGCCCAGCCGCTCGAAAACGATCTCCACGGTGTCGCAGAGGTCCACGCGCTCATTCGTCTGCGCCCAGTCCACCGTCAGGCTGACCTTCGGCACCCCGATGTTGTTCGCGGTGATGTAGGTCTGCGCTCTGGCGGTTAGCTGTGCCGGCGTGGGCTGTTCCTCGAAGTCGTCCGTCAGGTCCAGACACAGGACTCTGCGGAAGTTGAAGTTCCCGGCCACATTAATGATGCCGGCCCGGACCGTGTTTCCGTTCTCCTGGTCTTTCCAGTACGGCAGGACGCCCGTCCACATATTCGAGATCTCCATCTCCTGCTTCAGGTCGATGAGGTTCTTCCCGTAACGTATTTTCACGCCCCGGTCCTGCCCTCTCGCGGGCTTCAGGGTGCAGGTGTACTTGTCATACGCCCACTCGCCGCCGTAGGTGTCGATGAGGCTTCCCTCTCGGCCTCCGAACCACGAACGGACGGACGACGGCTCCGTGACCTCGAAATCCGCCACGGTCGTCACCGTCGTGTTGATGGTGAAGGGAGCGGTAAAGGCCGCATTCGACAGAAGCCCGGCACAGGCTGCTGACGCGTTCGTCGCCGTAAACGGAAGCACCGGCACGCCACTCAGGTCATACGAGAGGTGCCGGGCATAGACGCGAATCACGCCCTCAATGGCCTTTTCGATGCGGTAGATCCGGAACGGCTGCGGGTCGTCCTGATAGTTCGGCTTTGCTTTGATGATGCACCGCTCGGCGATGTCCTCGTAGTGAGCGCCGGTCATGGGGTACTCCATCACCAGCTCGTACTCGCCATTCCGCTCCTCTGCGGCCTCACACGAGATGCAGTTCGTCAGAGCGCCCACACCATTCGAAGTGAACGTCCTCGGCGACGAAATATCTCCGAGTACGTAGATCGGCACGTCGTTCACGTCATGGATCGGGACGGAATTGACATCCAGCAGCGCTTCCGGCTCCGCTTCCGGCAGATAAAGTACAGGGATCATAATGTCCACCAGTTCGGCGTCACCTCGACGGAAGTGATGCCGCCCGTAATCGTTATCTCCTGCTCACCGCCCGGGATGACCGGGAAGGAGCCCGAGACGAGGTTGTTGCAGTTGATCGCGCCATAATAAGCATCCTGCGCGTCACAGTCGAGGACCATGCCGTCATAGATGCCCGTGATCGTGATGGTGTTACCGCCGATCGAGACGGACCCGTTCCCGGCTCCATGCACCACAATCTGGGGCTGTGCCAGGTTTCGCGTCGGGTTCACGATGGTGTCGTTTCCGGAGAAGCCATAGGCCTCCTCACCGGAAAGCAAAAACCGCCTCGGGTCGCATTCGAACCGGAGCGTGCATCTGCCGTTATAGATCGCGACGTTGTCGATGTCGGTATCCTCGGACACATAGGCCAGCCGATAAACTTTGCTGTCAAACGTGTCCCAGAGCCGCTGGTATCCGCTCGGAGCGTACAACCACTCCATCAGAAGGCTCGCCATGACGTCGTAGTTTCCGTGAAAGAACACAGGATAATTCCTCGGAACATTCTCCCACGCGTCCTGTGGCACGATGATGTCACCATTTCGTCCGGGGACCTTGTAGCGGTCCACCTTCCTCTTCGGTCTGTTCGTTTTGGGCGGCTCTTCGATGATGATGTCGCTCAATCCCTGAATGTTTGAGACTGCGACGCCAGCCCAGATAATGTCTCCGTTCATGCGAACACCGCCCTCTTCTTATCAACCTCACGCTGCAGCCTCAGCGCCACAGCGTCCGCCAGCTCGTTTACGTCCTGACCCTTCGCGCCATTGATCGTCATGTTGATGACCATTCCGTTCCCGGTCAGCTCCTTCAGCTTGTCCTCTCCGATGAGGATCTCCGGCTGTCTGGCATCGCCGACGCCGATGATCTGGGGAGAGGTGAACCTCGCGCCCTGTTCCGCCGCGTCCTTGTACCACTGCACGCCGACCTGCGGGACCCGTCTGCTTCTCGCATCGAAGCTCCCACTCATTGAGAAGTGAGGGAGCGGGATGTAACTGTTGAACCGGAACGAAGTCCGGGAGAACGCGCCCTGCAGCTGCATGATGGACTGCAGCACCGGACTGACAAACGCCTGACCCATCTGCTGTCCTGCGCTCTGGAACTGCCCAGCCATGCCGGAAAGGTTCGAAAGCGCCGAGCGGACCTCCCTGTTCATGTCGTTTCCGAGGGGCCTGATGCCGGTATCCACGCCGGTCACCACACTCTGGCCGAGCGTCTGGCCCGCGTTTCTCGCGGAGGACTGCTGTCCGGTGATGGCTCTCACGAACGAGCTGACCGTGCTCCGGGCGATGGATTCGAGCCCTCGCAGGCCGCTCTCCACGACATTGACCGAGTCGACCATCTCCGAGAGGCTGTCAGCCGCACTGGCTGCGCTACTCTCGATGCTCGACATCTGCGACACCACTCCGATCAGCGCCGCACTCAGCAGGAGCATTCCGGCAGATGCCAGCCCCGCCGTGACGACCATGGCCGCCAGCGCGACGTCAGTCAGTCCGACCGAGGCAGCCGCCGCGATAAACGGCACGAACGCCATCAGCGCCGCCGCCGATAGTGCCAGCAGCCCCGCGGTCATTGCGACCGATGCCGCCAGTGTAGCCAGCATAGCCGCGTTCAATCTGATCAGCCCCGCCGCAGCAGGTGCCGCGAACTGTGCGATCATCGGCAGCTGTCCGACGAAGGTCGACATCGCCGTCACGATCAGCGCCACCCCGGCGGAGACCATGAGGACCGCCGCTCCTAATGCCAACAGACCGACCGCTCCGACCGTAGCCGCGGACCCGACCAACAGGATGACCACCGCCATCGCCGTCGCCGCTCCGACCATGCCGAAGAA
>CAMHMZ010000033.1 GCA_946186375.1 uncultured Clostridia bacterium | reverse complement strand
AGCGCCACCTTGCCAAGGTGGAGGTAGCGAGTTCGAGCCTCGTTGCCCGCTCCATGATAACAGCAGCTGCGGGTCTGCTTTATGCGCCCGCAACTGTTTTGCCCGCAACTGTTTTATATAGATGGCGCCATAGCCAAGTGGTAAGGCAGCGGACTGCAAATCCGCGATTCCCCAGTTCAAGTCTGGGTGGCGCCTCCATCAAAAAAACCTCTTTTGTCTTTCGGACAAAAGAGGTTTTTTTGAACGATGTGTTCCGCTGCGCGGAACGCGATGTGTCCGGCGGACGTGATGCTTGCCTGGCAAGTGATGTGCGCCTTCGGCACGTGAGCGGAACACATCTCTCTGCAGCGCAGCCGAAAAATAGAACTGATCCGCAGGATCAATATCACTGCCGTCCTCGGCGGCAATATAACTTGAAATTGTCAAGTCTTATGAAATAGCTTCGCGGAATGAAGGGAAACGAAGGATCTGCGCGGGAATCGACGTCCGCGTCGCAGGGGCGGCGTCCCCCGTAGGGACGAGCATTGCTCGTCCGCCGAGCCTGCACCGTGTCCGCGCTCGCTCGTGAAGCGCCCCTACGCTGTCATTGCGAGGAGCGAAGCGACGTGGGCCTAAAGGACTAACTTCGCGTCGCAATCCGCCCGCCGGAGGCCCTGACCCAAGCAGAAATGTGGACCTGGCCGCCGGGAGAAAACGGATTGCCACACCAGTGTTGCGACACTGGTTCGCAATGACAGCGCGCTAAATGCCCGTTTCTGTTTCTAAAAACTAAAAACCAAAAACTAAAAACTCATCAAAAAAGCCTCGGACAAGTCCGAGGCCTTTTTTGATGTGAATATCTTACTTCTGGCTCATCTTGCGGATCTCGATGCGCTTCTGGCGCGCCGCGATGAACTCGGGCAGCACCTTCGGGCGGTCGAAGTACTCGATGCTCTCCTGGTAGGTGCGCTTGTGGAGCTTGATGGCGTCGAACTTGCAGCGCGTGGTGCACACGCCGCAGCCGAGGCACTTGTTCTGGTCGACGAAGGAAGCGCCGCAGCCGAGGCAGCGCGCGGTCTCCTTCTTAAGCTGCTCCTCGGTGAAGGTCTTGCGGTCGTCCCGGAAGAAAGAGGCCTTGGCGGCGTCCTTTCCGGGGATCTGGCGGGCCGTAGCGTCGTAATCGCGCTTGACGGAGTCGAAATCGACGTTGTCAAAGTCGAAGGCGCGGTAGGTCAGCCTGTCGCGGCCGATGACGAGGCTCTGGCCGGGCTGCACGTAGCGGTGGATGGAGATGGCGGCCTGCTTGCCCTGGGCGATCGCGTCGATGGCAAACTTCGGGCCGGTGTAGGCGTCGCCGCCGACGAAGATGTCGGGCTGGGCGGTCTGATAGGTGACGGCGTCGGCCAGGACACGGCCCTTCTCGTCGGTCTTGACTTCGCCCAGATCCAGGGAGCCCAGGTCGATGCGCTGACCGATGGCAGCCAGGATCGCGTCGCACTTGATCTTCTTGTCGCCCTCGCACACGAGCGCGGCGACCTTGCCGTTCTTGCCCTCGATCTCGACGGGCTTGTGCTCGAAGAGGAACTTGACACCCTCTTCCTTCGCCTCTGCGACCTCGGCGGGGTCGGCGGGCATGTCGCTCTCCTTGCGGCGGTAGGCGACCGTGACGTCCACGCCGAGACGCACCGCGGCGCGCGCCACGTCCATGGCGACGTTGCCGCCGCCGATTACGACGACCTTCTTGCCCAGCGCGGGACGGGCCCCGGCGTTGACTTCGCGCAGGAAATCGATGCCGCCGTACACGCCCTGCAGCTCCTCGCCCGGGATGCCGAGAGAGGCGGACTTCTGCGCGCCGACGCCGAGATAGAAGGCGCTGAAGCCCTCCTCGCGCAGCTGCTGGATGGTGACGTCCTTGCCGACCTCCACGCCGCAGCGGAAGATGACGCCGAGCTCCTTGAGCACGTCGATCTCCGCATCGAGCACGGGCTTTTCGAGACGGAAGCTGGGGATGCCGTAGCGCAGCATGCCGCCGGGCTGCTCGTTCTTGTCGAAGACGGTGACCTTGTAGTTGTCGGCGGCCAGGTAGTAGGCGCAGCTCAGGCCCGCGGGGCCGGCGCCGATGATGGCGATCTTCTTGTCGCTGAAGTCATAGAGCTTCTTCGGCACGAAGCGGGTATCGCGGTCGAGCTCGCGGTCGGCGATGAACTTCTTCACCTCGTCGATGGCGATGGCCTGGTCGAGCTGGGCGCGGGTGCAGGCCTCCTCGCACTTGCGGTTGCAGATGCGGCCGCAGACGGCGGGCAGGGGGTTTTCCTTCTTGATGAGCTCGAGGGCGTCAAGGTAGCGGCCCTGGGCGGCCAGCTTCAGATAGCCCTGCACGGCGATGTGCGCGGGGCAGGCGGTCTTGCAGGGGGCGGTGCCCTCCGGGGCGATGTACTCGCGGTTCGTGCGGTGCTCGGGATTCCAGTGCTCCGGCGTCCATTCGATATCGTCGGGCAGCTCGTGGGGCTTGTGCTCGATGGGCGTTTTGGCGCAGAGCTTCTGGCCCATCTGGATGGCGTTGTTGGCGCAGCGGTCGGTGCACTGGCCGCAGGCCACGCACTTCTCGGGGTCGATCTCCGCGACGTAGTTGCTCTTGGAGGTCGCGGGGGTGTTGTAGTACTGGGAGACGCCGAGGGCCAGGCAGCTCTCGGGCATGCAGTTGCAGATGGCGAAGGTCTCGCCCTGGTGGAGCGTGGTGATCTGGTGGACACAGCCGCGCTCGTCGCACTTCTTGATGAGCGCCTTGGCCTCCTCCACGGAGATGGGGCGACCCTTGCCGGTGCGGTTGAACATGTCGCCGACGTGGCCCATGAAGATGCACAGGCCCTCGTCCAGATCGCCGCTGCCCTCGCCCATCAGCTTGCGCACACGGCGGCACTGGCAGGGCGTGACGCTCAGATGGCCGTCATTGTCCTCGATGTATTTGCTGCAGCGCTCGTTGTCGATCTGCTGGGCGTCGGCGGGGATGGCGCTCTCGACCGGGATGACGCGCATGATGCCGGCGCCCATGGGCGTGTTCGGCGCGTGCTCGATCTGGCTCTTCGTCGCGTGGCCGTGGAAGGCGTAGGCGATCTCGGGGTGCGCCAGGCAGAACTTCTCATTGATGAGCAGGAATTCGAAGATGCCGGGGGTGTAGGGCGGCAGCAGGTAGATCTCCAGCCCCACCTTCGGCACGACGACCTGCACCACGAGACCGATGTCGGTGATCTCGCGCAAAATTTCGCGCGTGCGCTTGACCGGCAGCCCGGCCTTGCGCGCGATGATGGGCACAAAGCCCGGCTTCATGCTGGTCAGCGCCAGCATGACGGCGATCTGCTCGTCGGTGATCCACTGCTCGAAGAGCTTGTACTCGGCGCAGTCCGGCGTGATCTTGTAGTGGCCGTCGTTGATCTTCTCGCAGAGCTTGATCAGGTTCTCTCTCACTTCCAAAAGATGATCCCTCCTTGATGTTTTCCCCTCATTTATTTTGTGTTTCCCCTTGGTTTTCCAGTGCCCGCGAAGCACCTTCGCGCGGCATACCTGTCTATTGAACAGTTTACCGGTTTTTCCCGCGCTTGTCAATCGGCGAAGCGGCCGAGTCTGTCACAATTTTCCGTTTTTCTCCCCTGCCTGTCAAGAAAAAATGCTTGACAGCAAAAGCAGCGCGTGGTATACTCCGTAAAGCTGAAATGCTTGACAGGGGGCGAGGCCGTGGAAGAGCGCAGAAAACAGAGTCTTCTGCTGGATTTTTACGGCGAGCTTCTGACCGACAAGCAGCGCGGCTGCTACGACCTGCACGTCAACGAGGATCTCTCCCTCTCCGAGATCGCCGAGCAGCTCGGCATCTCCCGGCAGGGCGTGTGGGACAACATCCGCCGGGCCGAGAGCGCGCTGACGGAGATCGAGGAGAAGACCGGGCTCATGGCCCGCTTCGAGGAGACGCGCAGGGCGCTCGGCGCTCTGGCAGAAGAGCTGGACGCGCTCGCGGACGCGGCGCAGGACGAGACGCGGCAGAAGGCCGCTGAGATCGCCGCAAAGCTGCGTGCGCTGCGTGACAAAGGGTGAACGATATGGCATTTGAAAGCTTATCCGACAAACTCAATTCCGTTTTCAAGCGTCTGCGCGGCAAGGGCCGGCTCAGCTCCTCCGACGTGAAGGAGGCCATGCGCGAGGTGCGCATGGCGCTGCTCGAGGCCGACGTGAGCTACAAGGTGGTCAAGGACTTCACCAAGTCCGTCACCGAGCGGGCCGTCGGCACCGACGTGCTCGAGGCGCTCAACCCCGCCCAGATGGTCATCAAGATCGTCAACGAGGAGCTCTGCGCTCTCATGGGCGGCGAGAACCAGAAGCTGAATCTCGGCTCCAAATCCCCCGCCGTGGTGATGCTGGTCGGCCTGCAGGGCGCGGGCAAGACCACGAACGGCGCGAAGCTTGCCGGCTACATGCGCAAACAGGGCAAGCGCCCGCTGCTGGCAGCCTGCGACGTGTACCGCCCGGCCGCCATCCAGCAGCTGGAGACCGTCGGCCGCCAGCTTGAGCTGCCCGTCTTTCAGGAGGGGCAGGGCGACCCCGTGCAGATCGCGAAAAACGCGGTGGAGCACGCCAAAAAGCACGGCAACGACGTCGTCTTTCTCGACACGGCCGGCCGTCTGCACATCGACGAGGCGCTCATGCACGAGCTCCAGCAGATCCGCGAGGCGACCGAGCCGAGCGAGATTTTGCTCGTGGTCGACGCCATGACCGGCCAGGACGCCGTGAACGCCGCCTCCGCCTTCGACGAGGCGCTGGGCGTGACGGGCGTCATGCTCACCAAGCTCGACGGCGACGCCCGCGGCGGCGCGGCGCTCTCGATCCGCTCCGTCACCGGCAAGCCCATCAAGTTCATCGGCACGGGCGAAAAGCTCGACATGATCGAGCCCTTCCACCCCGACCGCATGGCCTCGCGCATCCTCGGCATGGGCGACGTGCTCACCCTCATCGAGAAGGCCGAGCAGAGCTTCGACGAGAAGAAGGCGCTGGAGGCGGCCGAAAAGCTGCGTGCCAACCGCTTCTCGCTGTCGGATTACCTGGATCAGATGAACCAGCTGCGCAGCATGGGCGATCTGGACAGCATCATAGGTATGATCCCCGGCATGGACGCGAAGGCCCTCAAGGGCGCGAAGGTGGACGAAAAGGCTCTGGCCCGCCAGGAGGCCATCATCCTCTCCATGACCCAGGCCGAGCGGGACAACCCCTCCCTGCTCAACTCCAGCCGCAAAAAGCGCATCGCGCGCGGCTCCGGCGTCGACGTGGTGGACGTCAACCGCCTGCTCAAGCAGTACGACGCCATGCAGCAGATGATGAAGCAGCTCTCGGGCAAGAACATGAAGAAGATGCAGAAGAAATTCGGCAAAATGGGCGGTATGCCCGGCATGGGTGGATTCCCCGGCGGCTTCGGCTTCTGAGCCGAACCAAAGCCCAGCGAAGCGGGTTTGGTTCGGAAAGGAAGAACAAGGCCATCGGTCGATGTGACCGAGCCTGTGAGGTCACATGACCTTATGACCTTGTTCTGACGCGGGCGGCATGGGAGGATTTCCCGGCATGCCCGGAGGCTTCGGCTTCTGAAAACACGTTTACAGCGCCGGAAGGCGTTTGTAATAAATAAGATTTTTACTATGGAGGTGAAAATACAATGGTCAAGATCAGACTTCGCAGGATGGGCGCCAAGAAGGCCCCTTACTACCGCATCATCGTGGCGGACTCCCGCTCTCCCCGCGACGGCCGTTTCATCGAGGAGCTCGGCACCTACGACCCCAGCGCCGACGGTGAGAAGATCAAGGTCGACATGGAGCGCGCCAAGTACTGGATCTCGAACGGCGCTCAGCCCACCGATACCGTTCGCGGTCTGCTCAAGAAGCTCGAGGCTTAAAAAGGAGCATCTACCCGCATGAAAGACTTATTGACCTACATCGTACAGAGTCTGGTGGATCATCCCGACCAGGTCTCTGTGACCGAGCGCAGGACCGACGGCGAGACGGTGTATGAAGTCCGCGTCGCCGACGGCGATATGGGCAAGGTCATCGGCCGGCAGGGACGGATCGTCAAGCAGATCCGCATCCTGATGCGGGCCGTTGCCCAGAGGAAGGGCAAAAAAGTGTCCGTGGAGATCATGGACTGAAAAAGGCAAAAAACCGCCCGGAGGGGATCAAAGGCTCCTTTCCGGGCGGTGTTTTATTTGCTTTAGCTCACACGAAAGTGACGAAAAAACAGAGCTTGTCTATTCTTCTCTCCGCCTTCTGCGCGGGGCGCAGACGCCCTTGTACATCGCCCAGATCGACAGGGCGACGCCCAGCGAGCACAGGCTCATGGCCGGGTAGCAGAAGAGATACCAGTTGCCGTGGCGCTGCACGAGGTATTCCAGCGCGCCGACCCCGCCCACGCTCAGCCAGAAGGCCAGCCACAGTAGTCCGTGCCGCGCGCTGCGGCCGTTGGCGCGCACGGAGCGCACCGTGTAAACGATCAGCACGGCCAGCAGCGTCAAGCCGCAGACGACCTGCACGAGGCTGACAAAGCCGTTGATGGGCATGAAGCTCGAGTCGTAGCGGGTGGAGTCGGCCACGACTTCCACAGTGCTGTACCAGGTCAGAAACATCAGCGCTACGTTGCCGTCGCGCGGCTGATCGGCCTTCATGGGAGCGCGCCTGCGCTCATGGAAGAAGCGCAGCAGCAGGAAGAAGACCACCAGCAGCACCAGAAACTCCACAAAGAAGGTGGCGAAGCGATACTCTGTGCCGCCGTCCACGGTCGTCACCGGGGCGGCCAGAGGCAGGTGCTGCAGCGCGGGCGTCTGGACGAGCATCTTGCCGCGGCAGGAGTCGTCAAACAGGGCGCTGAGACGGATGAGCGCGATGCCGAGCGCGGCGCCTGGCGCCAGGCAGTCGAAAAGCCGCCCGACGTGGCCCGTAAAGCCCAGCAGCCCCACCAGCAGCACGGCCAGCGCCGTGCCGAGAAAGGCGCCCGTGAGCACATAGCCCCCGGAGGAATAATCCGTCATGGCCTGCCAGAAAGACGTATACTGCTCGACATGGCAGTACCAGTGCAGCAGTCTGCTCAGCAGCACCGACAGAAGCGACGCGAGCGGGAGCAGCAGCCACACGGCCGTGGCCTTGCCGCGGTGCGCCGTGAACAGCGCGCCCGTGATCAGAAAGCACACGGCGGCCGCGAGGGCGATGAGCAGCGCGCTCCAATACAGATCGAAGCCGCCGAAGCTATAGGCGATGGGATTCATGACTGCCATTCCTCCTCCGGGATCGCGGTGGCGAAATAGATGATGTCGCTCATGGCGCGCTGGGTGTCCCAGTCGACGCGGTTGAAGGGCGCGTCCCGGAAGACCAGCGTGGCGGTCTGCCCGCCGTCGAGCGTGTAGGCGTTCTTCACGCCGCGCTCATGGATGATCTCGGCCAGCTTGTTGGTGCTGACGCGGTGGGTACTGGCGCCCTCCTGCCCCATGGTCAGAAGCAGATAGTGCAGCGTGTCCTTCTGCGCGATGACGGAGCGGGAATACTGCGCGTCCACCTCGCCGATCGGATAGCTGTAGACCTGCCGCAGCTCGCCGTCCTCGACGAGGATCGGCCCGAAGGCCACGGCAAAGACCACGTCGTTTTCATCGACGAAGCGCTGCGCCTCCTCCGTGCTGGCGAGCTCTCCCGCATGGGAGAAGAGCATGTCGCCGGAGGACGTGAAGAACGCGGACTCGACCTTGTTGGGCACCGCGCGGTAGACCTTGCGCTGCCAGGCCGTGATGCCCAGGCGGCGGTAGGTATAGAAGTCGCCGTTGATGGCGACGACGGCGTTGGCGGTCTTCGCCATGTCGCTGGCATAGAGCTGCACGCTCGAGCCGTAGCTGCCGCCGGCGATCATGCGCCGCAGCTGTGAGCCGTCGGCGATTTTGACCTCGGCGAAGTTTGCCGCGCCGTGCTCGATCGACTCCTTCCAGCAGATGACGAGGATCGTGTCGTCGCAGTAATAGCAGATCTTCGTGCCGGGCATGCGCTCGATGTCAGGGTTCCAGACGAGTTCCTGCCCCTCGAGCAGCGCGGAGGCGCGCTCGACGACGGCCTGCACCTCGGCCGGGTCCTCCGTCTCTCCGAAGAGGGCGGGGTTCGGCGCCGGGGCGGTGGCGGCGTTTTCCTCGATGGTATAGAACTTTTTGACCGGCACAAGGCCCTCCAGCGCATCGGAGGCAAAGCCCGCGAGGCTCTGCTCCACGCGGCGGCCGAGATCGGTCTGCCGGCTCGTCTCCGCTGTCTGCACGGCTGTGCCCGTGACGGGGTGGACGTACAGAGCCAGCAGCAGCAGAGCCGCAAGTCCCAACGGGACAAAGAGCAGCAGCCACAGGGCGCGCAGAGAGGATGAACGGCTTCTTGTCACGAGGCAGCCCCTCCCCCGACGCCGTCAGTCCCGCTCAGGGCCGCCGTCAGCGCAGGGCTGACGACGATCTGCCAGCCCTCCGCCGCGCTGTAATGCAGCTCCAGCTCCAGCGGGCTGACATGCATGTAATCCTCGGCGCGTTCGGCGAGCGTCTCGACGGCCTCCTCATAGGCGGCGGTCGTGATCTCCGTGCGGTAGGCGCCGTTTTCGTCATAGAGCTCGGCGCGGGAAAGCTCCTGCACCTTGCGCGTCAGCACGGCCTCGGTCTCATAGCGCAGATCCGCGTGCAGAGCGCCCAGGTCCAGATGCCGCAGCAGCACGCGCTGCGTCCCGGACGCGCCGTTTACGGTGCAGTCGCCCTCGAGGATGTAGCTGTAGCTGCCGCGCAGCGCTTCGAACACGCGGCGCGCCATAGCGTCCTCAGGCTCGTTTTCAAGGCCCAGGCTGCTGTAGCCCTCGAGGCAGCCGTAGGCATGCTCATAATCCTGTGCTTTAAGCGCGTCGAAGAAGCCCGTCACGCTCTCGCGCGGATCGCCCTCGGGGCGGTTCAGCTTTTCGCTGAGCGTCGGCGCGGCCACACACAGCAGCAGAGCCGCCGTCAGCGCCAGCACCGCGAAAAAGCCCCAGCCGAAGGAAAGCTTCCCCCGGTGCGCGGCGGGGATGAGCGTGATGAGCGCGGCAAGCGCGAGCACGACGATCACGCCGCCGAGTACGAGCTGCCCCTGCGAGGGGGCGATCACGGTCTGATCGACGAGGCGGCCGGCCTCCTCGGATTGCGGAGGCAGCGTCTCAGAGACATAGGGTACTCTCTCCTCCTGCGTCTCCTCTCCGCCCGTGACGGCCATCGCCGCGGCGGCGATCTGCTCCTCCTGCGCCTTGCGATCCCGCTCGGCGGTATACTGCGCCCAGTCGCACATCAGCGTGCAGAAATCGGCCAGGAAGCTCTCGACCTTCATGCCGCCGCCGACGGTGAAGAGCACGATGCAGATGGGCTCGTCCGTGTAGCAGATGGCGCAGTCGTTGAAATAGGTCCCGCTCTTGTCCGGCACATAGCCGAACTTGTGGGCGATCTCCACCGGCTGCTCGTGGTAGAGGAAGAAGCGGTTCGGCTCGGCCCGACGCATGGTCTCCTCGAGGCGCGGGAAGCGCTCGGGCTCGGCCTGGAGCATGCTCAGGCAATGGATCATCTGCTCGGCCGTGAAATAGTTGTTGACCCAGTACATCTTGTCGACCGTTTCGGGATCGACGCCCATGTAGGGGCAGATGATCTCGCGGTATTTCTGATAGCCGCCGAGCTTGAGCCAGAGCTTCTCCGCCGCGTCATTGTCCGAGTCGATGATGGTCTTTTCGAGGATCTGCTCATAGGTCAGACCGCTGATCACCGTGTCCCAGTCCATCTCGCCCTTGGAGATGCGCTCGGTAAAGACCATGTTGATGGGCACCTTGTACATGCTCGCCGTGACCATGTAGGTGTCGCCGCGGACATAGTGCGTCTCCCCGGTGACGGTGTTGAGGTAGCCCATGGCGACCTGATCCTCACGGATCTTGTATTCGTCCATCAGCTCCTGCACGAGCTCTTCCCAGGTCTTCCCCTCGAAGCTCTCCGCGCTCTCCTCCTCGGCGCGCGCACGCGGCGCAAAACCGAGCAGGAGCAGCAGGGCTGCCGCCAGGCACAGGATACGTTTCATCTCTTTCATATCGCTTGTCTCCGTTCAGGAGCTCCGCTCATCCTCGGGGATGGCGGTGGCAAAATAAATGATATCGCTCATGGTGCGCTCCGCGCCGTAATCGACGCGGTTGAAGGTCTCGCCGTTGAGGACCAGGACGGCCGTCTGTCCGCCGTCGAGGTTATAGGCGCTCTGCACGTTCCGTTCATAGATGATCTGCTGCACCTCTTCCATGGTGGCGGCTCCCGCGCCCCAGTTGAGGTTGAGCAGGAGATAGTGCAGCGTGTCCTTCTGCGCGATGATGGAGCGGGAGCGCGGAATGTTGAAGTCGCCGATGGCGTAGCCGCCGGAGATGTCGCACTTTTCGCCGTTTTCCACCATGACCGGCCCGAAGGCCGCGGAGAAGACGACGTCGTTATCCTCCACAAAGCGCTGCGCCTCCCCCTCTCCGGCAAGCTCTCCCCGGTGGGAGAAGATCATGTCGCCGGAGGAAGTAAAGTAGGCCGTGTCCACATACTCGGGCGCGTTGCGGTAGATCTGGCGCTGATAGACCGTGATGCCGTAGACGCGGAAGGTGTAGAAGTCGCCGTTGATGGCCACGACCGCGTTGGAGCTGCGGGCCATCTCGGTGGCGTAATGGGCGACGTTTGAGCTGTAGGTCCCCCCGGCCAGCGTGCGCCGGAGCTGCGAGCCGTCGGCGAGCTTGACCTCGATAAAGCTGCAGACCGTGTCGTTGATCTCTTCCTTCCAGGCGATGGCGAGGATGCTCTCGTCATAGTACCAGGCCAGATGGCTGCCCTCGGCAAGCTCGATGTCGGGGCTCCAGCTAAGCTCCTGCCCCTCCAGCAGCGGTGCGGCGCGCTCGACGACGGCCTGCACCTCGGCCGGATCCTCGGTCACGCCGAAGGCTTCCGGATCCGGTGCGGGCGGCAGGACGGCGTCCTCGTCGATCTTGTAGATCTTGCGGGGGATCGGCAGCGCGGGCTCCTCGCCGTCTTCGCCGACCGTCAGCGAGGCGAGCGCCTCGGCCGCGGCGTTGGCGAAGGCGGTGTCGACGCGCTGGGACAGATCCGTGCGGCGCAGCGGCCGGGAGACGGCGGTGCGTGTTTCGGGGTGGATAAAGACCGCCAGCCACAGCAGCGCGGCAAGCGAGAGAAGGCAAAAGAGGCTCCGCGTCAGAACGGACCCTCCCCTGCCGGAAGAGGTCCTGCGGCCGGAGCCGGTCGATGGGCGGCGTGGCCTGTCCAAACGATCTCCTCCTTCGTTTATGGTCTCGGCCCGCGGCAACGCCGCAAGCCGGTTTGTTCCGAACAGGTATTGTACCATGACTCCGCCCGTTTGCAAAGAGCCCGGACGGAAGAATTAAGAAAAGATCACGGCTCCGATCACTCGTCCCGCTGCGGCTTGAGCCAGGGGTTGTCGGGATCGGGGTCGGTCGGGTCCCAGCCGCGGCAGCGCTCCACGAGGGAGATGCTCGGCGCGACAGGCTTGCCGAGAGGGCCGGGGTCGGGCGAGGAGTAAAACTCTACGGCGACCACATCGTCATAGTGGTCGTAGATCCACTTGGCGTCCTTCACCTGCAGCCGGACGCAGCCCATCGAGCAGGAGGTGCCGAGCTTGTCATACTCCTCATATTCGAGCGAGCCCTTGTCGCGCATGCGCCGATAGGGCACGGAGTGAAAGAGGATGTTGCCGACGATCTTGCAGGCGTACTGCCCGCAGACGCCGCCGAAGAGCATGCGCCACTCATGCCGCCAGCCCAGCGTGTATACGCCCGAGAGCGGCGTGGCCTCTCCCGTGGAGCAGACCATCGCGCGGTACGGCACGGTGTACTCTCCCTCCGCGTCGGCAGTATAGACCGTGACCGTGTTGGCCTCGACGTTGACCTTGAGATAATAGCCCGGCTTCGGTGTGGGCTCCGGGGTCGGTTCCGGGGTCGGTGTCGGTGTCGGCGTCGGGGTGGGCGCGGGTGTCGGTGTCGGAGTCGGTGTCGGAGTCGGCGTCGGCGCGGGCGTCGGGGTCGCCGCGGGCGTCGGTTCCGGGCTCGTCTCCGCTGCGCTCTCCGGGGTCTCCGCAGCGGCGGAGAGATTCCTGTTCAGATAGTGAAAGCCCGCCGTACACAGCAGCACGGCCAGCAAAAGGGCGAAAAAGCGTTTCATACGGGTTCTTTCTCCGGCGGCATCGTCCGTACCGCCCGGGTCATGATAAGAGTCTTATTCCCACTGCCGCAGCAGCGCGCGGCGCTCGGCCCAGTCCGGCAGGACGCGGGCAAGCTCCGCATAGAAGGCGGCGGAGTGGTTCGGCTGCAGAAAATGCGTCAGCTCGTGGGCCGCGACGTAGACGGCGCAGCTCTCCGGAAGCTCACAGAGGCTCACATTGAAGGTCACGACGCCGCCCCGCGCCAGACAGCTGCCCCAGCGCGAGGTCATGCGGCGAAAGCGCAGCTCCGGCCAGGCCACGCCGCGCGCGGCGAAGGCCGGGTAGAGCGCCTCGCAGAGGGCCGTCAGCTTTTCGCGGCAGCTCTCGCGCTGAAAGCTGTCGAGCAGGCGGCGCCGCGCGGCCTCGTCGTCCGGATGAGGCAGGGTCAGCCACAGCTCGTCTCCGGCAAGGCGCACATCGCGTCTGCCCTCCCGCACGCGCAGCGTCACGAGACGGCCCCATACGCTCACTCGCTCGCCCTCGGCGCAGTTCTCCGGTACCGGGCGGCGCTTTTCGGCGCTCTCCCGCCGCGCGAGCGCGGCGAGGATGCGCCCCTCCTCGGCGCGCAGGAATTCGTCGATCCTCCGCTGCGGCACGCGCGCGGAGCAGGAAACGTACAGGCTTCCGTCCGGCCGCACGCGCAGATTGAGGTTTTTGACGCGCTTGCGCTCCAAAACATAGTCCACGCGGCGGCTGCCCAGCAGGATGGATCGGTTTTCAAGCTTATTTGGCATAGATGAGGCCCACAAGGTAGTTGGAGAGCGAGCGCGGCAGGAGCTTGGCCGCGACGGCCGCGGCCTTGTAGGAAAAGCCCATGGCCACCATCGGGCGGCTCTTCTCCCGGAGCGCGACTCTGGCTACGAAGGCCCCGGCATAGGCGGGGCTCATGCCGCCGCGCTCGTCCTTTTCCATGACGGCAACGCTGCGCGCGATGCGCCCGGCGTAGGCGTCGTCGCCCGTCTCGGACTTTTTGCGCGCATCGGTAAAGCCGGAGGCGATGTCGCCCGGCATGATGGCGCAGACCGTGATCCCGTAAGGGCGCACCTCGTTCTGCAGCGCCAGCACGTAGGAGAGGATGGCGGATTTGCTGACCGAATACCAGAGCTGGAACGGGATGGGCAGGATACCGGCGATGGAGCTCATGCATACGATGCGTCCGCTCCCCTGCCTGCGCATATGCGGCAGCACGGCGCGGGTCATGTTGTCGGTGCCGAAGAGGTTCAGCTCCAGCTGGGCGTGCGCGTCGGCGGAGGTGGTGCACTCAGCCGCGCCGGAGATGCCGAAGCCGGCGTTGTTGACCAGGATGTCGATCCGTCCCTCGCGGCGCACGACCTCCTCGACCGCCGCGCGTACCTGCTCCTCCTGCGTCACGTCCACGCTCAGATGGACGATGCCCTCGGCGGGCTTTTCCCTGCGGGAAAATTCATACACGGTGCAGCCGGCCTTTCTCAGCTCTTCCGCCGTGCAGCGGCCGATGCCGCCGCTGCCGCCCGTGACAATGGCGATTTTGCTCATGTCAGTCGAATCCTTTCAATCCACTTCGTCGATGAGGTAAGAGTCCAGTATATAACTCTCGCGGCCGCTCTGCGCCAAATAGCAGGGCTCGCAGACGGCCGTGCCGGTGTATATGGGCGTGATCTCTCCGGCCGCCATGCGCTGCACGGCTTCCTCGGGCGTAAGGCGGTAATACGTCTGCGGGATGCCGAGATTGTCATAATAGATATCGAGATTCAGCTCATAGGCCGTAAAGCGAAAGCGGGTGCGGCTGCCGGGCAGGGACTCGGCCGCGTCCACCACCGTAAAGCCGGTGTGGGATTCGCCGTCGGCTCCGGGATAGTAGAAGACGCCGCCCTCATACCAGCAGTGGTTCCAGTCGAAATTGCCGATGCCCAGCTCGGCGGAATAGTCCGTTCCCTCCTCCGGCTGGATCGTAAGAGCGAAGAAGCGGCCCAGGATGTCATTGACGTCCTCGAGCGTCATGGTCTCGTAGCTGTCCTTGTAGCTGATGGCGTCGTGGCGGTTGATTTTGGCCCAGAGGTGGGCAAAGGAGAAGAGCTGCGCCTCGCCGGCCTCACTGCTGTCAAAGCCCGCAAAGCGGCCGAGTCCAAAGCCCTGCTCGGAGAAATTGCTCAGGAAGATGTTTGCCTCATACTGCTCCTCCGCCGAGAGGCTGCGCGGCTGGCCTGGCTCCGGCGTCGGCATCGGGGTCGGCTCCGGGGCGGGCGGGTCAGAAGCGGGAGGCTCGGCAGGAGCGGAGGCTTCAGCGGGCTCTTCCGTGGGCTCTTCGGCTTGCTCGACGGGTTCGGTCGGCGCGGCGGACTCCTCGACGGGGATCTCCGTCGGCGTCGGCTCGGCCGGGAGCGCGGAGGGCGACTCCGCAGGCGCGGCGGTCTGATCGACCGGCAGTTCCCGTTCGGCCGGAGCGCCGCAGGCGCACAAAAGCAGCGTGCAAAGCAGAAAAACTATCAACAGGATCCATGCCTTTTTCATAAGATCCGCCTCCTTTCTTTCCGATTGTACCAAAGCCCGCCTGCTTTTTCAATGCCGTTTTTTCCCTTTTACGCCACATCCTCTGTTTACAAGTTCAAAATATTGTTATATAGTAGCTAAGATAAAAACAGATCGGAGAGGACTATGGACTATCAGCTTTGTGTGCCCTGCCTGCTGGGACTGGAAAAACCGATCGCGGACGAGCTGCGCCGTCTCGGCATGCAGAACGTCGCCGCCGAAAACGGCCGCGTCAACTTTACCGGCGGTGCGCAGGCCGTGGCCACGGCCAATATCAATCTGCGCGTGGGTGAGCGCGTGCTGCTCGAGCTCGGGCGCTTCGAGGCCAAAAGCTTCGATGAGCTCTTCGAGGGGACGCGGGCGCTGCCCTGGGAGGCGCTCATCCCCGCCGACGGAGCCTTCCCCGTCAAGGGCTACAGCCTCAACTCCCAGCTTTTCTCCGTCTCCGACTGCCAGAAGATCATCAAAAAGGCCATTGTGGAGCGGCTCAAGAGCGTCTACGGCCTGGAATGGTTCCCGGAGACGGGGGCCGTGTACCAGGTGCAGTTTTCCATCATGAAGGATCTGGTCTCGCTGAGCCTTGACACCTCCGGCGACGGGCTGCACAAGCGCGGATACCGCCCGGCGCACAACGCCGCGCCCCTCAAGGAGACGATGGCCGCGGCCATGGTGGGCTTTTCTCGCTACCGCGGGCGGGACGATTTCTGCGACCCCTTCTGCGGCAGCGGCACCATCCCCATCGAGGCGGCGCTGATCGCCAAAAACCGCGCCCCGGGCCTTGAGCGCAGCTTTCGCGCCATGGACTGGGCCGTCTTCGACAAAAAGATCTGGGAAAACGCGCGGGAGGAGGCCCGGGCAAAGGAATTCCACGGCGATTACCGGATCCTCGGCTCGGACATCGACCCGAAGGCCATTGAGATCGCGCGGGAAAACGCCCGGCGCGCGGGCGTGGACGACGTTGTGCGCTTTGAAGTCGCCGACGCCGCCGCCTTCGACCGGAAGACCGGGCGCGGCGTCATCGTCACCAATCCCCCCTACGGCGAGCGCATCATGGAAAAGCAGGAGGCCGAGCGGCTCTACCGCGCCTTCGGCGCGGCCTGGGCCAAAACCGAGAACTGGCAGCTGTATCTCCTCAGCTCGCACACGGAGTTTGAGCGCTGCTTCGGCCGCACCGCGGACAAAAAGCGCAAGCTCTACAACGGCATGATCAAGTGCGATCTTTTTATGTACCTGTAGTTCAGTTTTCAGTTTTCAGATAAGAGAGAGGACGGACATGAAGCATCTGTTTATCGTCAACCCCGTCGCGGGCGGGCGAGACGCCACGGAGGACGTGCGCGCGAAGGTCGAGGCGGCCTTTGCCTCGCGCGGAGAGGAGTATGAGATCTATGTGACGAAGGGCCCCATGGACGCGCCGGAGAAGATCCGTGCCGAGGCCGCCGCCTGTGAGCAGCTGCGCGTCTACGCCTGCGGCGGTGACGGCACCTTCAACGAGTGCGTCTGCGGCGCGGCGAAGCTGCCGAACGTGGCCGTGGCCCCCTTCCCCACCGGCACGGGCAACGATTTCTGCCGCATGTTCGGCGCGGAGAAGGACTGCTTCCGCGATCTCGACGCCCTGCTCGACGGCTGGGAGCACCCCATCGATCTCATCGAGTGCAACGGCCGCTACAGCGCCAACATCTGCTCGGTCGGCATCGACGCGCGCGTGGGCTGCAGCGTGCATAAATTCGGCAAGCTCGGCGCTTTCGGTTATGTGGTGTCGCTGCTCGTCAACGTCTGCAAGGGGCTGACCACCCGGATGCGCGTGCGCGTGGGCGACGAGTACTCCGGCGACGGGCGCTATACTCTGGTCTGCGCCTGCAACGGCCGCTATTACGGCGGCGGCTTCAACCCCAGCGCCGACGCGCGGCCCGACGACGGGCAGCTCGACATCTTCGTTGTCGACGGGGTGAGTCTTGCCAAGGCGGCCATGCTCATCGGCAAATACGCCTCCGGCCGCGGCCGTGAGGTGCCGAAGTACATCCACTTCTTCCGCGGCACGGAGGTGGAGATCGCGCTGGAGAAGCCCGACTCCGTCAACGTCGACGGCGAGGAGCTCGTCTCCGACCGTGTTTTCTTCCGCCTCACGCCCGGCGCCGCGCGGCTCATCGTGCCCGCGACGATGCACTTTTTCGACGATCCGCGCAGCGCTTCATAAAAAATTCAAAAAATCCCGGAGCTTTTTTCCTCCGGGGGGCTTGCAAAAATAGAAAAGTGTGGTATCATTAGCATCGTTAGCACTCATGGTTTTTGAGTGCTAACGATGCTGAATTTTGTATTCTCAAAAGATGGAGGCATATATCATGAAACTTTTACCCCTGGCCGACAGAGTCGTGCTCAAGCAGAACGAGGCTGAGGAGCGCACCTCCTCCGGCATTTTCCTCGCGCCCTCCGCGCAGGAGAAGCCCGAGGTGTACCAGGTCGTCGAGGTCGGCCCCGGCGGCATGGTCGACGGCAACGAGGTCAAGATGATCGTCACGCCGGGCCAGAACGTCCTGGTCGGCAAATACAGCGGCAGCAAGGTCAAGCTCGACGACGTGGAGTACACCATCGTGCGTCAGAGCGACATTCTCGCCATTATCGAGTAAGGAATAACAGCAGGAGGAACATATCATGGCAAAGCAGATCATTTACGGCGAAGAAGCAAGAAAAGCGATCGAGCGCGGCGTCAACCAGCTGGCCGACACCGTGAAGATCACCCTCGGCCCCAAGGGCCGCAACGTGGTTCTGGACAAGAAATTCGGCGCTCCCCTGATCACCAACGACGGCGTGACCATCGCCAAGGAGATCGAGCTTGAGGACGCGTTTGAGAATATGGGCGCACAGCTCATCAAGGAAGTCTCCACCAAGACCAACGACGTCGCCGGCGACGGCACCACCACCGCGACCGTTCTGGCCCAGGCAATGATCAACGAGGGTCTGAAGAACCTGGCCGCGGGCGCCAACCCCATGACCATGCGCAAGGGCATCCAGAAGGCCGCTGCCGCCGCGGTCGAGGCCGTGAAGGCCGCCTCTCAGCCGGTCTCCGGCTCGAAGGACATCGCCCGCGTCGGCACCATCTCCTCCGGTGACGAGGTGATCGGTTCTCTGATCTCCGAGGCTATGGAGAAGGTCAGCCAGAACGGCGTCATCACCATTGAGGAGAGCAAGACCGCCGACACCTACAGCGAGGTCGTCGAGGGCATGCAGTTCGACCGCGGCTATCTCTCCCCCTACATGGTCACCGATCCCGACAAGATGGAGGCCGTCATCGACGACGCGCTCATCCTCATCACCGACAAGAAGATCTCCAACATCCAGGAGATCCTGCCCCTGCTCGAGCAGATCGTAAAGGCCGGGCGGAAGCTCCTCATCATCGCCGAGGACGTCGAGGGCGAGGCCCTGGCGACCATCGTTCTCAATAAGCTCCGCGGCACCTTCACCTGCGTGTGCGTCAAGGCCCCCGGCTTCGGCGACCGCCGCAAGGAGATGCTGCAGGATATCGCCATTCTGACCGGCGGCACGGTCGTGTCCAGCGAGCTGGGCATGGAGCTGTCCAACACCGATCTGAGCATGCTGGGTCAGGCGCACCAGGTCAAGGTCGGCAAGGAGAACACCGTCATCGTCGACGGCGCCGGCTCCTCCGCCGAGATCCGCAGCCGCGCGCAGCAGATCCAGCGTCAGCTGGAGACCACCACCTCCGATTACGACCGCGACAAGCTGCAGGAGCGTCTGGCGAAGCTCAGCGGCGGCGTGGCCGTCATCAAGGTCGGCGCTGCGACCGAGACCGAGATGAAGGAAAAGAAGCTGCGCATCGAGGACGCGCTCAACGCCACCCGCGCCGCTGTGGAAGAGGGCATCGTCCCCGGCGGCGGCACGGCCTACGTGCTGGCCTCCAAGGCGGCTGAGAAGCTGCTGGGCGAGCTGGACGGCGACGAGAAGACGGGCGCTTCCATCGTGGCCCGCGCGCTGAAGGCCCCCATCATGCAGATCGCGGCCAACGCCGGTCTCGAGGGCGCGGTGATCCTCAACGAGGTCGCCCACAGCGACAGCAGCAGCTACGGCTACGACGCGGCCAACGACCAGTACGGCGACATGATCGCCATGGGCATCGTCGACCCGACCAAGGTCTGCCGCAGCGCGCTGGAGAATGCCGCCTCCGTGGCGAGCATGGTCCTCACCACCGAGAGCCTCGTGGCCGACATCCCGGAGAAGAATCCTCCCGTGCCCGCCGCACCCGACATGGGCGGCATGTACTAAGCCGTAACTTTTCGGAGTAATTTCAAAGTATTTTCAACCAATAGCATCTATAATAAGATTTTTTGAAGTAGTTTGGAGGCCGTGTACCAACGGTTTACCAAAAACGCCAAAAAGCGCTTGACTATGCAATGAGGCCGGTGCCGCAAAATAGCACCGGCCTTTTTGTTTTTCTCCATCCCTGCTCCCTTGCAACAGAAAGCTGAAGATTGCTTCTCAGTAATCGGTTCTTGAAAGGAGCGTCTTTAATGAATCCCCATCAAAAGAAATTCGTATCGCAAACGGAAGCTGTTTTCTCTTTCCTGCATGACCGCAGAATTCAAATCCCGGACGAGCAAGGGCTTTCTGAAAAAGAAGATAGAGAAATGGCATTTCAGAAGAACAAGCAAAATGAGCAGTCCGCGTACAGCCGGATTGCTCATTTTTGCAAAACTTCATGAAGTTTGCCATGCTTGCTGTTATGAAGCGGCCCTTGTCAAGAGCAACTTTAACGATCACCAAAGAAGCCAAGATCTTGGGTAACAGAATAATCCCGATTTTTTCGCCAGATCACTCGATGGTCAGAATATCCGTAAAGCCGGTGACCTCGAAGATTTCCATGATCGTCTCGTTCACGCGGGTGAGCTTCATGCCGCCCTGCCTGTTCATGGTCTTCTGCGTGGCCAGCAGGACCCGCAGCCCGGCAGACGAGATGTATTCCAGCTTCTCGAAATCCAGCACGAGCAAGCTTATGCCGTCCAGGCTGTCCTTCAATTCTTTCTCCAGCTCCGGGGCGGTGGCGGTGTCCAGCCGACCGGCCAGTGCGATGGTCAGTTCAGGTGCATTTTCCTTCTTCTCGATGTTCAGCATGAGTCTTCCTCCTGTTTTTGTTTGCAAATATGGATTTCAATTTGTTTTATAACTTAGGTAAACGCTGATCAATTCGCCTTCGGCATCATGCGGATAATTTACGACCTGATTTCGTCATTTTTTCTTGCAATACACAAAGTATTCTTGTAAAAAACTGCGTTCATCAGAACGTAAATTCTCGTGCAATCTGCTCTTACCGAATTAATCATCGTTTACTTAGCTCAAGCCACATCCGTGAGCTTGAGATTTTTCACCGGTCTTAGGGCAATGAGGTTGACGATCACCGTGAACAGTGCCGTCAATCCCGTGCCGACAATCCATGCGGGCATACTCAGACTCCGCACGAACTGCGCGAAGGGCTGCTCCAACGTGCGAAGGATGAAATAGCCGATCCCGGAGCCGATTCCTAGGCCGAGCAGAATGCCGAGAGAAGTCGTGATGTAGGTCTCCCGCAGAAGATAGTTCACCGTTTCCCGTGTGGTAAAGCCGTTGACACGCATGATCGTCAGCTCGCGCTTTTTCTGCAGGACGTACATGTTGGTCAGATTCATCAGCACCACGCCGGCCATGACCGCGCCCATGAAGATGAAGAGCAAAACCAGGCTGTTGATGACGCTGGTCGACGACTCGAACATAGCCCTGCTCTCGTCAGCACGGGTCACGCCGGAAAAGCCAGGAACGGCGCGAAGCGAAGCCGCAAGCGAGGTCTCGTCCGCACCGCCCAGGCGGACAAAGAAGGTGTTCATCTCACAGGGCGCTCCGAAAACTTCTTCATAGTAGGCGGGGCTCATCAGCATCGGGCGGCCGACAAAGTGCTCAAAAACGCCGGCGACACGCACCGTGGCTGATTTTGTGCCCTCAAGGGTGATCTCGAATTCGCTATCGATATCCAATCCGTAGATCTCCGCAACGCGCCGCTGGATCAGAATGCCGTTGTCCGTCGCGGTCATCACTTCGCCGCTCTTCCAGTCGCGCAGATGATAGCTCTCCTGGATGTCGTCGACATCGCAGACGAAGAGCTCCGCGATCTGCATATCCGAGATCCGGTACGTGATGTTCGCAAAATGCAGAGGAACAAAGTCCGCTCCCGCGTCTCGCAGCACCTCCTCGATCTCCTCCTGCGCCTGCTCGGACTCCTCACTGGCGAAGCTTACACGCCAATCGTAATCCGTGATATCGCCAAACTGCCTGTCCAGCGAGCCCAGCACTCCGGTTCGCAGGGTGACGCCGATCACGATCAACGCGCAGCAGCCGGCCACACTCACCACCGTTACGATCACGCGGCGAAGATCACTGCGGATATTCAGGAGGATCAGTCGGGAATACAGTGACAGGGCGTGCTTCCCGCCCCCGGCGCTCTTTTTCGCTCCCTGGGGGATACGGGCCTGCATCAGCCGGATCGCCGGGGTGCGCAGCAGGCGGAAGCAGGCGGCCCACACGGCGATCAGAGCCAGCACAGCCGAGGCCAGCAGAGCCGCCAGGGTGGCGCCTGCCGTAATCGCAGGCTTCGTTAAGTCAAAGATATAAAAGATGTCATAGCCGCCCAGCGCGATCCCTTCTATCAGGAACCGTGCCGTCAGGATTCCGAGCACTGCGCCCAGCACCGTGGCCGTCACGCCGAAGCTGAGATACTTGGCGAAAACCTCGCGGTTGAAAAAGCCTAGCGCCTTGGTCGTGCCGACCTGCGTGCGCTGCTCGTCCACCATTTTGCTGACCGTGGCAAAGATCACCAGCGCTCCGACCAGAATAAACAGCAGCGCAAAGGTGCCTTTCAGACTCAGCAGGTTTTCGTTTGCGCTTTTGATCTGTACATAGCCGGGGTTGCCGCTCGGGTCGAGAATCAGCCAACGGCAGGGCTCGAGCGTCTCAAGCTGTTCCCGCGCCTCGGCGATCCTGTCCTCGGCGTCTGCGATCTGAGGAAGCGCTTCCTGATAGGCGGCTTCTCCCTCCTCAAGCTGCTTTCTGCTCTCCTCCAGCTCCTTTTGTCCGGCCCCGGCGTCCAGAAGTCCCTGTTCGTACTGTGCTTTGGCCTCGTTATACTGCGCGAGGCCACGTCGATAAGCGGCCATGCCCGTTTCATACCGGCTCATTCCCGCTTCATAGGCGGCAAGCCCCTCATTATACTTGGCAAGGCCGGCCTGGTACTCGTTCAATCCGTGGATGTACTGGGCGTGCCCGACATCCCACTGTTTGCAAGCGTCCTGGAGCGTATTGTACTGCCCTTCATAAGCGCCTGCGGCCGCAGAAGCGGCGGCAGCAAGCGACGCTCTCCCAGCGCCGGCATCGAAACCTTCCTCGGATCCTGTCGCCGCGATATAAGCCTCCAACAGCATTTCGTCCGTGATCTGATCGGAATAGACGAAAGTGTTGATATTGGCGCTCAGCGACTGATTCAGATCGCAGCAGTACCCGGTCGTGATCCAGAAGGGCATGGCGGTTGCGGAGGCGGAATCCACATCGACAGACTGCTGTCCGGCCCAGGAGATTTGAGCGGCAGCGTCTCCGAGAGCGACTTCCACCGCGGCGCGAATGCCTCCGCGGATCTGCGCTTTCGCGTGCTCCAGCGCATTCCAGCCGTCCTCCAGCTCTGCCTTCGCGCTGTCGAGCGGAACTTTGGCCGCGCTGAGCTCCTCCGCACCCGCATCCAGCTCCGCCTTCGCTGCGTCCAGTTGCTTCTTGCTTTGCACCAGTTGATAGCTTGACCACTCAAGCTGCTTCCGGCTGTCTTCAAGCTGGGTTTCTGCTTCCTCCAACTGCGCTCTCGCATCCGCGAGCTCCTGCTCGCCTTCGGAGAGCGCGATCCAGCCATCGTCCAATTCCCTGCGCGCAGCTTCCAAATCAGCCTTTGCGCTGTCCAGCTCCTGCTGCTTTTCGTCGATCTGCGCCTGAAACTGATCCTGTACGCTGGCGTCGCGCCTTATCGTCCCGATTCGTGCCAAGGCCTCCAGCCGCTCATTGACAGTGGCGACGGCTGCTTGATATTCCTCGGAAAATCGGTCAAGCGTCGCCTTTTTTTCAACGGCGACCTCCGCTTTCATGCAGCAGCCGTCCAGCGCCTGTCGATCGAAGGCCGCAGGCGTCACCATCACATAAAAGGTATCGGTGACAAGCGTGTTGCTGTGGTCCGGGTGGTCGGCGATGCCGACCAGCGTGAAGCGGTCGCTGTTCAGGTACTGCAGTTTTTCGCCCGTGGCGTCCTGCAGCACGATCTCGCTGCCGACCGTCCAGCCCATCTCATCCGCCAGCTTTTTCTCCAAGGCGCATTCCGTATCCGTCGTCGGCAGGCGGCCTTCCACCGGCTGCGGCAGGTTGAGGCGCTGCGTCAGCGAGATCACGTTCACATCCCGGCGGTCGCCGCCGGACGAGGCCTTGGCGCTGACCTGCCAGACTGCCTCCACATCAGCCACGCCTTCAGTGCCCCGAATATCTTCCAGATCCTGCTCCGTAAACAGGAGGGTGGAGACCATTTCGATATCCCGGAAATGCTGCGCGTTGAAAAAAGTCGATCCGTTGCGCGTCATGCCCGCGGCGGAATAGTCCAGGCCGAGGAAGACGGCGACGCCCAGCATGGCGATCACGATGATGGAAATGAACGAAACTTTCTGCTTCGTAATGTTCCGAAGATTGTCCTTGATCTGTGTTTTCTTCATCGTCCGTCACCAGACCAGATCTTCCGCGTGCAGCGGATGCATGTTCTTCTTGATGCTGGCGATTTTGCCGTTTCGCACCTTCACCACCCGGTCGGCCATTTTGGCGATCTCCGGGTTGTGGGTGACCATCATCACGGTCGCGCCCTGATCGCGCACAATGCTCTCAATGACCGAAAGTACTTCGATGCTTGTCGTGTAGTCCAGAGCCGCCGTCGGCTCGTCGGCCAGGATCAGCTGCGGACGTTTGACAATGGCCCTGGCGATGGAGACACGCTGCTGCTGTCCGCCGGACATCTGGCCGGGGTAGTTGTTCGCGCGTGACGTAAGGCCGACCTTCTCGATGGCCTCCTCGGCGGGCATGGGATCGGAAACGAGCTCCGCGATGAACTGCACGTTCTCCAGCGCCGTCAGATTCGGCATCAGGTTATAGGCCTGGAAAATGAAGCCCACGGTCTCGCGGCGGAATTTGGTCAGCTCGTCGTCGGAAGGGTGTGAAAAGTCCTTCCCCTCGATCTCAAGCGTGCCGTCCGTGAGAAAGTCCATACCGCCGATGATATTCATCATCGTGGATTTGCCGCAGCCGGACTCGCCCAGCACCACGACGAATTCATTTTTGTAAATCTCCAGGTTGATGCCCTTGAGCACCTGCAGCACCGTGTCGCCAGTCTGGAATTCCTTGGTGACGTCCTTCAAAACGGCGAGGATTTCCTTTTTCTCGCCCAGATCGACCAGCAGGCCCTTTTCGTCGATGGTAATGGCGGCGAGGGAGGCCATGCGCTCGCAGAGCTGAAGCTCCTCGGCGTCGTAAAGGCTGCCGTCCTTTTTGTTGACGACCTGCACGCAGCCGATGATGTCGTGAAGATTGTTCAGCGGCACGCAGATCATGGTCTTCGTTTCAAGTCCGTTGTCATCGAACACCGTGCCGTCAAAGCGCGGGTCGTTCGCCGCGTCCTCCACGATGACGGATTTGCCCGTCTTGGTGACGATGCCCTCGAGGCCGAGACCGTTTTCCACCGTGATGTTGGAAATGTCCGCCGGACCGATGTGGAACAGAGGACTCAGGCGGTCTGTTTTGGTATCCAGAAACCAAATCGCGCCAGCCTCGCTGTTGAGGGTTTTGACAATGATCTCCAGGCTGCCGGACAGCGCGTCCTCGAGGTTATCCACCTCCAGCAACTGCTCCATGATCTGCCAAGTCGCCTTGGCAAAGCGTTTCTCTTCCGCCATAATCCATCCTTCTCTCGTAATTGTTGTAAGCAGGTCGCGGTGTAAGGGTTTGGCTTATTTGTCGCCGAAATCCTTATATACCGTCATTTCCACTTCGCTGCCGCGAATGGAGATGCTGACTTCATCTGATAGATTGGCGATGATGGATTTCTCCAGCTCATCCCATTCCTCTCTGGCCTCAGCGTTTGTCTCCTTCTCCTCGGCTACCGTGGATTTGAACCGTTTCATCGACCAGGTGACCATGTTTGCATTGGCGGAGTAGGTCATCGGGTCGAGCCCCTCCGCGCTGGAGCTAAACAGCAGGCCTTGCAGATAGTAATCGGACGGATCCTCGACCTCCGTCGCGTCAAATGCACGCTCAAAGATGTCCCGCAGTTTTCCCATCACGCCGACTGCCGCGGCGTTTTTTCCGGTAGAGGAAACAGATATCAGCTCTTTGCGCATCTCGCCCGTCATGACCGGGTGCGCGAGAAGATGAAGCTGATACCGCTTTGCCTCAGCTTCCACCCAGAACGTGGCCACGGTCTCTCCAGTGATCTCCCGAAGCATGCCGAGCATTTCCTCCGCTAAAAGGCGAAGTCTCAAGGATTCCTTGGCCTTCAGGCCGTGGTAGGCTGCCGAGGCCGAGACCTGCTCCAGAGCAGCGCTTACGCCCGCTCCTGTGTTCGTGACCAGAATTTTATCTGAAATCCTGGTTTTCTCCTTTTCTGTTTGTGTTCCTAATCATTGCATCAACTGATTATTTTGTAATACTCATACGGGATGCTTCCTGCAGCGAGTTACAACTCACAGTCGATTGGCTGAAAGCCGTACTACCATATGGTCAGTTCTCGTTCTTGTACAGTTCCACCATCTGATGGATCCTGCCTGCCGGCTTGATCAGATCGTGCAGTGAGTTTCCCTTGTTGAGGGTGTCGACGATCGCGGCGATATAGCGATCCATCCTGACGGAAAAATAATAATCTCTCTGCAGCAGCTCCGGCTTCTGGTAGACAAGATTGGTCGTGAAGATCCGGTCAAACCAGCCTTTGGAGAACGCTTCATCAAACTTGGCGAGCCCGGAAGTAAACAGTCCGAAGGTCGAGAAAATGAAGACGCGCTTCGCGCCCATTTCCTTCAATTGCCGAGCCGTATCCAATATGCTTCCTCCGGAGGCGATCATATCGTCCGCTACGATGACGTCCTTCCCCTCAACGGAGCCGCCGCAAAAATCATGCGCGATCACCGGATTGCTCCCGTTTACGATGCGGGTATAATCCCGGCGTTTATAAAACATGCCGATGTTCACGCCGAAGAGAGAGGCCAGAAAGACCGCCCGCTCGGTCGCGCCTTCATCCGGCGCGATGAACATCATATGCTCGCCGTCGAGCACAAGATCCTCGTATTCCGTCAGAAGCGCCTGCGTGAACTGCAGCGCGGGCGATACGTTCTCCATCCCCATCAGCGGCACCACGTTCTGCATCCGCGGATCGTGGGCATCGAAGGTAATCAGACTGTGAACACCCATGTTTTCCAATTCCCGCAGCATCACGGCACAGTCCAAGGATTCTCTGGTCGTTTTCCGGTGCTGCCGGCCCTCGTACAGAAACGGCATGATTACCGTGATCCGTCTTGCCCTGCCGCCGCATGCGGCGATCACACGTTTGAGATCCTGATAGTGATCATCGGGCGACATGCGGTTTTCTTCGCCGAACATCTGATAAGTCAGAGATGTGTTGCAGACGTCCAGCAGAATGTAGATATCCTTGTCCCGCACTGACTCTTTGATGATACATTTTCCCTCGCCGCTGCTGAACCGCGGACACTTCGACGGGATCAGGAAGCTTTCCCCGCCTCGCCACTCGGACAGGATCTGGTTGACCCTGAGGCCGATCGCTTCAGCGGAATCCAGCGTGATCAGTCCGATTTTCTCCTGCATGAATCATACCTCCGTTTCTGTTCTTTCGGGATAGGGTTTCCGCGCAAGCTTTTCATTCAGACCGCCGGGATCCTCCGTCACCCGCACTCCCGGCTGTTTGACGGCGTCCAGGCTTGTGTGCTTGTCCGCTTCCTCCGGCCGACGCGGCACGGTTTTGCCGTTGCCCGGACAGCCGACCGGCATCAGCGTCTGCCGCGCCGACACGCAGGACGTCCCGGGCGCGGGTCTACGCAGCTGCCCCGTAAAGATTATGCTGAGCGCTCCAAACAGCGGTGCGCATTGCGACGTTCTCCTTCAGATTCGTGAAGAAGAACATATAGTCATAAAGGTGATAAGCCCCTTCCGGGAAAACATCTAACCCGGGAGGATAATCCGCCGCCGTCACGTCGGTCACGATCAGCTCGCCTTTCTCGCCGATATAGGCTCCGCAAAGCTCGGGAACGGGTTCGCCGCCGGCTTCAAAAACAGCTCCGTGGTTCAGCGATTTATCTGCCGGAGTACCGTCAGTTTTCCAGTTCAGCGGATTGATGGACAGAGCTTTCATTCCGGCAGGAATGACGATAGTCTCCGACACGTTCCCATCTTCGCAATCGAAGCATATAACAGTTCCCGTGTCTGTTTCACCAAAGGCAGGCACGATCTGCGGATATTCAGAAGTCATCTCTTCCGTGACCATCCAGCCGATGGAATAGACCGCGATCAGCTGTTCGCGCAGCGCCTGGGCCTCGGCGCTATCGCCGCCGTAATATTCCTTCAGCAGCTCCAGGCACATCTCGCCGCCTTGGGAGAAGCCGGCCAGAATGATCCCGCGCCCGTCGTTTTCGTTGTCCAGATACCAGCGAAAGGCGGCGGAAACGTCCGCATAGGCGATCTCTCTGGCCTGATCTCGCTCGGTCTCCGGCAACGTATACGCATTTATGGACATTTGCCGGTAATAGGGGGAGAACAGACGCCCCGTCTCTTCAAAGATCCCTCTTTCCAGATCGAGGGCGTAGATGAATTTCCCCCTGAGCTTGTCGTTGAGATCAAAGGAATTCGTCTCGCTCCTTGTGTCCACCGTGGGACAGATCAGGAAGACGTCGACCGCCCGATCCTCGCCGAGCTCAAAATACGCCCAGTTGTCCGGCACACTGTAATCCAGAGCGTCCGGCGCCGGGGTCTCTGCCACCGAAGGCTGAATGTCGGCGGGAATGTACTGTTCAGCCGCCTTCGTGATGCCGTCCGGATAAATCTTTGCGAAATCGTTCTTCATGGAGATCGGGATAAAGCCCTTGGCCGTGTAATCCGCCGATTTAGCTTCCCAATCCTGCGTGCCCCATTCGCGTTCGCTGTCATCGGCGACGATCATATACGCCTGCGCGAGGTAGGGATTCCGCGCATCAATGGCGTAGTTCATCATGCTGGTGTCGCTGCCGCTGTTGCCAAAGGCGAGCACAGGCCGCTGCCCGATCTCCTGCTCGATCCAAATGGATTTGTTGCTGTTCAGGTTCTTTTGTATGAAACCGCCGGTCAGCACAAGCTCGTCGCCATTTTCATACTTGAAGTCCATATTGGACGGCTCGTCCTCGTGGCCTCTTTGCTTTACCTCAAAGTCGGTACCGATCACGTGTTCCGGCTCAACAAAGTCTCTGATCGGAGAGTTGGCAACGATAGCGCGGGTGGTGGTGCGTTCCGTGCCGCTGATGACCCAGATCTCAAAGCCGTTGTCGTAGAGATATTTCACGAGCTCCACCATCGGCAGATAGAAACCGTCTATATAACGCATGTTGTTGAAGCTCGCGGTCTTTTTCTGCCCGAACTCCACAACGTAGTCGTAAAACTCTTCTATGGTCATGCCCGCGTAGGCTTTTGCAAAGTTTCTTGCGAGCGTCTCGTCGGCCACGTATCCGGGCTGGATCGACGCGGCAACCGCTTTGAGCTCATCCGAAACGCGTTCCGGGTGATCATAGAGGCAGTATTCCATGAACATCATCGTGTCGTAGTAGGTATAGAAGGTCTCGCAGGTGAGCGTACCGTCCATATCGAACACGGCGATGCGATCTTCGACAGGGATAAAGTCAGACCCGTCCTCTTGTGTGACAGCGCTGACGTAGTCGATCAGCTTATCCCTTGCACCGGTGCCTTCGTTCCAAAGCGCAAGCGCGTCGGTGCCGTTTATTGCAGGCTCGGATCTTTTAGTTCCAACGCCGAAGGCGAAAAGTACGCTGACAGTCAGCAGCGCGCAAAGGGCTATGATCGCGGTTGCGCGCCAAATCCTCAGTTTTCTTTCAGTCATTTGGATCTCTCCTATCTTTTCAGATATGCCGACGAGACCGGGAAAGTAAAATACGTGTCGGGGTACGGCTCGTTTTCGAGGCAGAAATGCCAACACTCGCAGTCGATGGGCCGGAAGCCATTTCGGACCATGACGCGCTGCAGGAGCATCCGGTTGGCGTACTGTTCTTCGGTGACGCCCCGATGATCCGGGTGGGACACCTCGCTGAAGAGATCGAAGGGGCTGCCCATATCCAGCTCCTTGCCCGTCTTCATGTCCAGCAGCGTCAGGTCGATGGCGCTGCCCCGGCTGTGACTGGAAAGCTTGGCGATATAAGCCTTGACAAACAGCTCCTGCTTTTCCAGCTCCGGGTAAAAGCAGGGCTTCATGCGGACGTCCGTATCCTCGATGCCCCAGAGGACGAACTGCTTCACCGCGCAGGCCGGCCGGTAGGCGTCGAAGACCTTGAGCCGATAGCCCTGCACGAACAGCTCGTTGCTGACGACCTTCAGCGCCCGGGCAGCCTCCCTCGTCAGCAGCGCGCAGGGCTCCTCATAGCCGTCGATCCGCTCGCCGATGAAATTGTAGGTGGAATAGTAGCGGATCTCCTGCACGATGTGCGGGACAAAATCCGCCAAGAGGACGAATCCGGACGGATCCATGGTAATGTTGTTTTTTATATACCGTTTTCATCGTTTGCTCCCAGTGGAAGGATTGCCTTTACTTCAAAGGCGGCAGCCCATGGATGTTGTAGGTCTCATAATAAATCTCGAAGGCCGTATCCACATCTCCGGCCAGCTCGATCAGGGCTCCGGCCTGGAACATGGTGGAGAGCGTGCCGGAGGGCGCCTTCCAGGCGGCGTTGGAAACTACGTTTACCGTTTCCTCTCCCGCGCTTGAAGCGCGCAGGATCGCTTCCGCGCCGAAGAGCAGCGTCCCCGTGGCGATGTGATAATCGCTGGACACAATGACCAGCTCTCGGACCTGCGGATAACGCTCAGCGAGAATATCAAAGGTGTAGATCGCATTCTGGGCCGTGGTGAGGGACTTGTCCTCCACAATCACGCGCCTGGGGTCGACGCCGTTTTCGATCAGCCAGTCCGCCATACGCCCGGCCTCCGTAGCCGTCTCGTCTTCGGCTGCCGTACCGCCGCCTGTACAAACGATCAGCGCGTTCGGATACCTCTCCGCGCAGCGCAGCGCGACCGTAAGGCGCTCGATCAACTCGTCGCGCATGGTCCCGTCCGGGGCGAGCTGAAAGCCCAAAACGACAAAGCACAGCTCGTCGGTATCGGGAAGATCGGCAGTCGGCTCATCGTAGTGGATCGTCAGCGCCGTGTTGGAGCTCTTCCACAGCTCCATGATGCGCTCCCAGCGCGAGGCGGCGTCCTTGTCCGCGGTTTTCATTTCCTTCAGAAGCGCCTTGATTTTCTGATCGGCCTCTTCGCCGTAGCTGCCGTAATCGACGACCATCTCCTCGATGATCTCTTGCGTGCTCCGCTTTGTCGTTTTCTGTCCGCAGCCGGAGCACAGAAGCATCGCAAACACAAGCAGGAAAAGCAAGGCAATTCGAAGTTGCTTTTTCATGATACCACCTCCCAAAAGCGCACAGGCATTTGTATCAGGCCACGTCCGTAAGCCTGTCACTGCAGGGCTGAGATGGTGTTGATCATGTAGTTGCAGCGCCTGGCAAAGCCTTCGGCGGCCTCAGCGGCGCAGTGCACCGTGGCAACGATGCAGCCGTCGGTCGTCGGGATGATATACACCATCTGCAGCTGATCGGCCATATTGTTGGTGCCCTTCAGCACAGACGCCTCAATGTAGAGGCACTCGCCCGCACGGTTCAGCTCGCGTGTTTCCTCATAAAGATCATAGGTCTGGGAAAGCTCCTCCCGGACGGCTGCGGCGACGGTATCGGCATCCTCCGCGCTAAACGTCACCTCAAGAAAGTTCTCGGGGTTTCCGTGCCCATCCCAGACGGAGAGGAAGCTCTCAAGCTCCGGATCGCTGTACCGCTCAAAGGATTCATAATCGTAATCCATCTCGAAGCCGAGATCCCCTCTGACGATGTGCTCGTACTGCACCGTCTCCTCCATGCCTTCGAGGATGATGACCGCTTCAAAACGCTCGCCGTCCTCCCTGGCAGTTTCCGAAGCCGCCGGGACCCACTCGAACAGCATATCGACCCCGTACTCGGACTGATCCTCGTGCCAGGTAAAGGTTCCATCATCGTTGAAGGTAATCGTGCCGGTGCCGTCCTCATACTCCGGCTCCTGACTGACGATCTCCCCGCTGTCGTCATAGGTGACGATGGACTTTGTGACACCGGAATAATTGATGGTCAGTGTCTCGGTGTTCAGGCGGCCAAAGATATCCCAGCGGGCCAATTCTGCGGCGCTCCCACCCCACTCGATGGTGATCAATGCGTCCTCGGTGCCGGAGCACTCCACCAGGGCGTGGGCCCGGTCGCTCTGGTACTCACCGATGAAGTTCATGACCGGATTCTGCCAGCCGGGGTCTTCCTCAAACACCGCGACGAATTCCGCGCTCTCGTCCAACAGTACGGTGATGACCGGCTCGGTGGAGAAGTCCTCGCCGTTCTTTGTCCATTTTACGAACATGCTGCCTGCCT
>CAMHMZ010000032.1 GCA_946186375.1 uncultured Clostridia bacterium | reverse complement strand
CATCACGTAGGCAAAGCCGCACTGATAGCCGATGGCAAACCAGGTCCACTTGCGGCTGTTCATCTCGCGCTTGATGGCGCCGATGGCCGCGAAGCAGGGCGCGCAGAGGAGGTTGAAGATCATGAAGCTGTAGGCAGCGAGCTTGCCGTGACCGCCGGAGAAGGCGCTGAAGTCCTCGGCGACGCGCTCCCAGATCTGGTCGCCGTTCTCCTCGAGTTCTTCCTCGCCGTCCTTGTCGTCGTAGTTATACAGGACGCCGAAGGTGCCGACGACCTCCTCCTTGGCGACAAGACCGGTGACGGTAGCGACGGTGGGCTTCCAGTCGCCGAAGCCCAGGGGCTTGAAGATGACGGACACGGGGTGTGCGACGGTGGCGAGGATGGAGTCGTCCATGGGCTCGACCTCGTCCTCGGCGATGCCCATGCGGTCGGCGACCTCGGCGACGTAAGTGTCGTTGACGAGATCCTCGTCCTCATAGAGCTCATCCACCATGCCGAAGCGGCCGTTGACGGTGCCGAAGCTCGACAGGAACCAGATGATGATGGAGGCGAGCACGATCACGGTGCCGGCGCGCTTGATGAAGGACCAGCCGCGCTCCCAGGTGCCGCGCAGGACGTTCGTGAGAGACGGGGCGTGATAGGCGGGCAGCTCCATGACGAAGGGGGCGGGATCGCCCGCAAACATCTTCGTCTTCTTCAGCATGATGCCGGAGAGCACGATGGCGGCCACACCGATGAAATAAGCGGAGACGGCGACCCAGGTGCTCTCGTTGAACAGGGCGCCCGCGATGAGGCCGATGATGGGCATCTTCGCGCCGCAGGGGATGAAGGTGGTGGTCATGACCGTCATGCGGCGGTCACGCTCGTTTTCGATGGTACGGGAGGCCATGACGCCAGGGATGCCGCAGCCGGTGCCGACGAGCATGGGGATGAAGCTCTTGCCGGAAAGGCCGAAGCGGCGGAAGATACGGTCCATGATGAAGGCGATACGCGCCATGTAGCCGCAGTCCTCCAGAACGCAGAGCATCAGGAAGAGGACGAGCATCTGAGGCACGAAGCCCAGCACCGCACCGACGCCGGCGAGGATACCGTCGGAGATGAGGCCGACGAGCCAGGGAGCGACGCCCCAGCCCTCGAGGAGGGCGCGGGAGCCGTCGGTCAGCCAGGCGCCGCCGAGCACGTCGTTGGCCCAGTCGGTGAGGAAGGTGCCGATGGCGATGCCGCCGTCGCCGATGGGCGCGCCCATCGACAGCGCATACACGAGATACATGATGAGCGCAAAGATCGGCAGAGCCAGGATGCGGTTCGTGACGATCTTGTCGATCTTGTCGGAGGTGGTGAGCTGGCCCTTGGCCTTTTTCTTATAGGTGCCCTTCATCAAAGCGGCGATGTAGACGTAGCGCTCGTTGGTGATGATGCTCTCGGCGTCGTCGTCCAGCTCCTTCTCGGCGGCCTTGATGTCGCCTTCGATGTGGCTGAGGGCGGCGGGCGCGAGGTTCAGCTTCTCAAGCGCCTTCTCGTCGCGCTCGAAGATCTTCACCGCGTACCAGCGCTGCTGCTCCTCGGGCATGTCGTGCAGCACGGCCTCCTCGATGTGGGCGATCGCGTGCTCCACGACGCCGGAGAAGGTGTGCATGGGGACGGTCTTCGTGCCCTGTGCGGCCTTGATGGCGGCCTCAGCGGCCTTCTCGACGCCCTCGCGCTTGAGAGCGGAGATCTCCACGATCTCGCAGCCGAGCTCACGGCTGAGCTCCTTGACGTTGATGCTGTCGCCGTTTTTCTTGACGAGGTCCATCATGTTCAGCGCGATGACCACGGGGATGCCGAGCTCGGTCAGCTGCGTGGTGAGGTAGAGGTTGCGCTCGAGGTTTGTGGCGTCGACGATGTTCAGAATGGCGTTCGGCCGCTCGTCGATCAGATAGTTGCGGGCGATGACCTCTTCCAGCGTGTAGGGAGACAGGGAGTAAATGCCGGGCAGGTCGGTGATGGTCACGTCGCTGTGGCCCTTGAGCTTGCCTTCCTTCTTCTCCACGGTGACGCCGGGCCAGTTGCCGACGAACTGGTTGGAGCCGGTCAGCGCGTTGAACAGGGTGGTTTTACCGCTGTTGGGGTTGCCCGCAAGGGCAATTTTCAGTTCCATAGGTTCTGTTCCTCTCTTTCCCGGTTAGTCTAAACTAACCTTTGCTCAAAAAAATAACAAACGGCTTACTCGACTTCGACCATTTCAGCGTCCGCCTTGCGGAGCGAAAGCTCGTAGTCTCTCACGGTGACCTCCACCGGGTCGCCCAGCGGCGCGACCTTGAGCACGTAGATCTCCACGCCCTTGGTGATGCCCATGTCCATGATGCGGCGTTTCACGGCGCCCTCGCCGTGGAGCTTGACGACCTTGACGGTCTCGCCGATCCTGGCCTCTCTGAGTGTTTTCATCCTTTCTTCTCCTTCATACCATGATTTTTTGCGCCATTTCGCGGCTGACAGCCACGCGGGAATCCTTGACGCTGACGATCAGGTTCCCGCCGATCTGCGATACGACGGTGACCGTTCCCCCCGCGACGAAGCCCAGATCCTCCAGGTGCTTCTTCACGTCCGGGCTCCCGCCCACCTTGCGGATGATGTTCTCCTCACCCGCTTCTGCGAAAATCAGCGGCATCATATTCCTGTCCTCCTGCGTCTGTGTTCGTTAGTTTCGGCTAACCGATGCGTCAGAAAAAAGTTAGTCCTCGCTAACCTTGCTTTAGTTTAGTCCTTGCGCCCCATTTTGTCAAGAGGATTCTTCCTTTTCTTTTCTCTTTGGCTGTGTTATGATGGTTTTGTTCCTGAAACAACATGAAAATACACCTTGCACGGGGAGGATACAGGATGAAGATCGCGGTCGTCACCGGAGCTTCCGCCGGGATCGGAAGAGAATTTGTGCGTCAGATCGACAGGCTTGAGACGCTTGACGAGATCTGGGTCGTCGCGCGGCGGTTGGAGCGGCTGGAGGCGCTGCAGGCCGAGTGCCGCCATAAGCTGCGCCCGCTCTCGCTGGACCTGGCGGAGAGGGAGAGCATCGAACGCTACGCGGCGCTTCTCGAAGCGGAAAAGCCGGAGATCGCGCTGCTCGTCAACGCGGCGGGCTTCGGCGTCTTCGGACCCTTTGCGGAGAAGGATCTGCAGCAGCAGCTCAAGAGCGCCTCGGTCAACGCCCTCGCGCTCACGGCCATGTGCCACGTGAGCCTGCCCTATATGCGCGCGGGCGGCCGCATCGTCAACATGGGCTCCAACTCCGCCTGGCAGCCCGTCCCCTACCAGACCGTGTACGGCGCGAGCAAGAGCTATGTGCTCAATTTCTCCCGCTCACTCTGGCGCGAGCTGCGGCCGCGCGGCATCCACGTGATGTGCGTCTGCCCGGGCTGGATCAAGACGGAGTTCCAGGCCGTGGCGCACCACGACGAGTATATCCGCTACGTCGACCGCTGGTACGGGCCGGACGAGGTCGCGGCGCAGGCCATGAAGGATCTCAAAAAGAAAAAGCTCGTCTCCATCCTCGGCCATCCGGTGCGGCGGCAGGTGCGGCTCGTGAAGTTTCTGCCGGTGAAGCTTATCATGCACATCTGGTGCAAGCAGCAGGGCATCGAGTAAATAACTGAAAACTGACTTCTGAAAACTGAAAAAGCGACCTTGAAAAACCTAGTTTTTCAAGGTCGTTTTTTCTTTATACGCTCAGTCGATGTGGATGATCTTTTTGGAAAGGTCTGCCGCCTTGACGTTCGGGTTCGGGAAACGCTCGCGCCTGGCGGTGATCTTGCCGACGTCGATCGCGCTCTTCGGGCAGAACTGCACGCAGCTCAGGCAGCCGATGCAGTTGGTGCCGAAGCTGGGCTTGCCATTGATAAGCTGGATGTTGTTGCGCGGGCAGATCTTTTCGCAGGTGCCGCAGCCGATACAGGCCTCGCTTGCGACAAATTTCTTCGATCTCGCGGCGTGCATGCCGGAAAAGCCCTTGCTCTCGAGCGCGAAGAAGGCCTTCTTCGGCGGCTTCTTCTCGCTGCGCTCCATAGCCTTCACCGCCGCGCCGACCTTCTCGGCCGTGCGGTCGAGCCGCTTCTGGGCGGTCTTCTTGCTGGTGGGCGGGATGGTCAGCACATGGGGCATCAGCCAGATGCAGGTGGAGTGGTTGGAGATGGTGGCCCAGTAGTCGAGGTCGACGATCTCGTCGATCTTGTGCAGGCCACAGCCCATGTAGCCCGCGAACTGCTCCACGGCAAATTTGTAGGCGCCCGGGGCGATTTTGATCGCCTTGACGTAGCTCTCCACGTCGCCGGGCAGACCGCCGCCGTAGCACGGGAACACGAAGCCCACGCGCTTGGCCTCGGTGGCGTCGGTCTTTGCGGGATAGCTGCGCATCAGCACGATATCGGTGTCCCCCAGCACCTTCGCGATGCTCTCGGCCATATTCAGGCAGTGCCCGGAGCCGGAATAACAGTAGATGATGTTCTCGCTCATGATGATCCCCCTATGATGATTTATTGTGAAGCGGTCAAAGTTTCCTGATAATTTTATACCATAGACCTGCCCGGATTGCAAGAAGGCGGTCTCCTCTGTCGCGCTCCGGGGTCAAAAAAGGGGGCTATGAAATAGCTTCACAGCCCTTTTTGCACTTTCTCTGTTTTTCGCTTGGCTCAGCCGGAGATCTTCATGCTGATATTCGTGAAGCTCGCGCCGCAGCCGTCGGCGAAGACGCCGATATGCGCGCCGTTGATCGAGTGCGTGATGCGGGAGCTGAGCGCCTTGACATTGTCGACATAGAGGATGACGATCTCATTTTCGCACACGAGCTTGACGTGGTGCGTGTCGGCCTTCGTGAAGTCAAACTTCGTGATGGCGCCGGGATCGAGCGTGCGGAGCTCCTGGATCTCATAGCCCTCGTAATGCAGCACATTTTGCCGCGCATCAAGACAGAGGGCCGTGTAGGTGCCGTCGAGCGCCTGGCCGCCGAAAGCAAAGCCCGCGATGCCCTCCTCGTCGAGCGTCACGTCGCACTCAAGCGTCATGGACGCGGGACGGGTGCCGAGATCGGCCAGGGCGAAGGAGCCCTCCTCCGCCTGGAGGGAAACGTTATTGTCGCTGATCTCCACCCCGCCCTTCAGAGGCGCTGCGTGGACAAGCTTGTCGATGCTGAAGTAGCTGTCAAAGCTGTCCGGCGCCTTCAGGCCGAGGGTCTTGTCCTCGTGCTGGACAAGCTGGTGGACAAGGACGCTGCCGGCCCACTGGTAGATGCCGGAGTCGCCGCTCAGGCCCGCGCGGCCGAGCCAGCCGCAGAGGTAGGTGCCGCCGTTGAACTCCGCGGTCTTGGCGGCATAGAAGATGAAGCCGTTGCCGTCGGTAAGGCCCTTGCCGTCAAGGATGTTGTCCCGCGGCGCGACAAAGGGGCCGTCCATCGAGTCGCCGATCGCGTAATAGGTGACGCAGTCCCAGCTGTAGGTGAGATACCAGGTGTCGCCGATGCAGAAGAGATCGGGGCACTCGAGCATGTACTGCGACAGGGGCGCGTAGATGGGGCCGAAGTAGTCCCAATGCTCGAGGTCGGTGGAGGTATACTTGATCACAACGCCGCCGAGGGTGTTCTCGCGCGCCGCGATCAGCAGCCACCAGCACTGATCCCGCTCGACCCAGAAAACCTCGGGATCGCGGAAATCGTCCTTGGAGTAGTTTTCCGGTGCGAAGAAGAGGACCTCCTCGTCCTTGACCCAGTTTTCCCGGTCGGTGCTGGTGGCCTTCATGACGCACTCCTTGCCCTTGCCGCCGTTGCCGGTGTCGTTGTGGCCGGTGTAGAAGAGATGGTAGAGGCCGTCAAAGTCCCGGACTACGGAGCCTGTGCCGAGCGCGGGATCCGGGTCGGACATCTGCCCGTAGTTGAGCATCATGCCGTGATCCTCATAGCTGCAGAAATCTTTGGTGCTGTATTTCCAGATCGGGTGATAGCCCTGACCGTTCGAGTCCGTATCATAGAGATAGTAGAGCTCCAGCTCGCCCTCGTCGGTCACAAAGGGCATGACGTCACCCACATAGCCGCCCTCGGGCTTGGGGAAGAGGCTGTAATCCACCGCCTCATAGGGCTCGTCGGGCAGTTCCTCCAGAAGGCCCTCCTCGACCTCTTCCGCGCTCTCGTCCGCAAGCTCCTCCGCGGGCTCGGCCGCCTGTCCGCAGGCGCTCAGCAGCAGGGCAAGGATCAGAAGCAGCGCCAGCCAGATTTTCGTGTTTCGCATGTTGTACACACCTTTCATTGGTTGATCCGCTCCAGTGCGGGAGTCTGTGGGTCTCCCGAAAAGCGGCCTCGGCCGCTTTTCGGGAGAGGTTCTGTATTAGAAGGTATAGATCGTGTCGGACAGGAAGTTCAGATCGCCCGCCTCTTCGACCGCGACGTCGCTGAGGATAACGCTGTTCGGGGCGCTGCAGTTGCCGAGAGAGAGCTGGATGACCAGATGCGCGTCCTCTCTGGCGTAGAAGACGTACTCGACACGCTGCCCGGAGGGGATGGAGATCAGCCCGAAGACGGCGCCGACGCCCTTCTCCTCCGCGCCGTCGTTGAAGCAGACCTCAAAGGGGGCGGGGATAATGGACTTGACGTCCATGCTGACGCGGTACTTCTGCCCGGCCTTGAGGTCAACGCCGGTCTCGACGAAGAGCTTGGTCTTCCAGGGCTCCATGCCGGTCGAGGGCGTCTTCTGGAAGCGGACCGTGGCCCGGTCGTGCGCCTTCTCCAGCACGGCGGTGTAGCCGGTGTGGGTGAAGAGCTCGGCGACCTCTTTGGTCTCGGGCGTGGCCGTTGTGGAGAAGCTGACCTCGTCCAGCTTCAGATTGCTGACGGTATAGGTGTTGCCCTCGGTGCCGTCCGTCTTGCCGAGACGGATCTGGATCGTGAGCTCGCCCTTGCTGTCGCCGGGACGGATGATGGTGGAGACGGTCTTCTTGCCTTCGGACAGCTTCTGCTGATAGAGGGCGCCGTAGGCGGCCTCCTCGCTGCCGTCATAGAAGACCTCGAAGAGATCCTGCTTGCCCTCAGCCTCGATATCAAAGCTGACGCGGTAGCCCTTGCCCTTCTCCGGGGTGAGGCCGGTCCTGACGTTGAGCTTCACGTTCCAGGGGTTGCGCTCGTCGGGCGCGTGCAGGATGCGCAGCGTCGCGGAGCTGTCGGCCTTGTCAAGCTCGGTGATGTATCCGTCGTCCGCGGCGAGGCTCACCGTGCCCGTGCTGTCGCAGCGGAAGCCCTCCAGCAGATTCTCCTCATCGGTGACGACGATCTCCTCGACCTTGATGTCGCTGATCGAGAAGGTGTTCTTGCCCGCCGCATTGCCGAGGTTGAACTGGAGGATCAGGACGGCGTCCTGTTCGGGGGCGGCGGTGAAGGTGACGGTCTGCTTCCTGCTTGCGGCATGCAGATCGTACAGAGCGCCAAGCTCCTTCTCGACCTCGACGTTGTTGTAGCAGATCTCATAGGCCAGCTCGGAAGCGGCGCTGGTGTCGACGCTGATGCGATAGGTCTTGCCCGCCTTGAGCTCCGCACCGGTCTCGGCAAAGAGCTTGACCTTCCAGGCCTCGCGGCCGTCCGCGGGAACCTTGGTGATGCGGATGCTGGCGGAGGTGTCGGTGTTGAAGAGGCTCGCCGCGTAATCCTCATGCGCCCAGAAATTGATGGGGGCGTGCTGCTGCACCGGCGCGTCGCCGAGGATCTCGTCCACCTGAACCTTGCTGATCGTCACCTTGTTTTCGGCGCCGCTGCAGCCCAGCATCAGCTGGATCGTGAGTTCGGCGTCGCTGCTAGGGCTGACCACATGCTCCACCGTCTGCTTCTTTTCGAGACGCAGTCCGTAGAATTCGCCCACGGCCTTCTCCTCGGCGCCGTTGTTGTAGAAGACGTTGAAGTCGAAGCCGGTGTCAGCCTCCAGATCGTAGCGGACGCGGTAGTTCTTGCCCGCCTCCAGCTTCGCGCCGGTCTCGACGAAGAGCTTGAGCTTCCAGTCGGCCTGGTCGTCCTCGGTCACAGCGCTGATATGGAGGCTCGCGGAGGAGTCGGTATTGCTCAGCTCCGCCTTGTAGCCCTGGTCGGCCCAGTGATGGACGGGGGCCCAGGCGCTGAAGTCCGCGATGGGAGTCTCCTTCTCAACGTGTTCCTCCAGCTGCTCGACCTTGATGCCGCTGACGGTAAAGACGCTGCCCGCCTCCGCGTTGCCAAGGCTGAACTGCAAAATGAGCTCGGCGTCCTTTTCGGGTCTCACCTCATAGCTGACGGTCTGAGCCGCGCTCGTCGCCGTGAGCTCGTACAGGGCGCCCACGCCCTTCTCCTCGGCCCCGTCGTTGTAGCAGATCTCAAAGGGCAGGTCGCTGTTGGCCTGCGCGTCGACGCTGATGCGGTAGCTCTTGCCTGGCTCCAGCTTTGCGCCGGTCTCGACGAAGAGCTTGACCTTCCAGGGCTCGCGGCCGTCCGCGGGGGCCTTGCCGATCTTGATGCTTGCGGAGTCGGCCTTGTGGGAGAGGCTCGCCTCATAGTCCTCGTGGGCCCAGCAATTGATCGGAGCCCAGGAGCGCAGGGCGGAAGTCATGAGGTTCTCGCCCTCTGTCTCGGTCAGCTCACCGATCTCGATCTTGCCGACCTTGACCTCGGTACCGGCCGGGACATTGCCGATCTTCAGCAGGAGCTCCAGCGTTCCGCTCTCCTCCGGCGTCACGACATGCGTGACCGTACCGGAAGAGGAGCTGACGGTCTCCGTGCCGAAGCCGTCCTCGGCGCCGTTGGCCGTGTTCTTATAGCAGACCTGGCAGTCCTTCGCCCCGGAAACATCCAGGCTGATCTGATAGGTCTTTCCCTTTTCGAGCTCGAGCCCCGGCATGGCGTAGAACTTCACATGCCAGTCGTCGCCCGGCTTCGTGACCGTGGCGCTCGCGCTCTGGCCGTCGCCGGAGAGCGTGGCTTCGGCGCCTTCGTTGGCCTCGAGCTTGAAGGAGTGCTCCTTCGCCTCCTCCTCGCTGATCTCGGGATAGACGAGATCCGCGGGCGTGACGTCGGTCAGCTCGCTCGTGACCTCGCTGACGCTGATCCCGGTGATCTTCACTTCCGTATCGGCGGGGACATTGCCGATCTTCAGCAGGATTTCCAGCGTTCCGGCTTCCTCCGGAACGATCTTGTAATTGACGCTGCCGGAAGAGACCGTCGACGTGCCGAAGCCGTCCTCCGCGCCGGTCGCCGCGTTCTTGAAGCAGACCGCGCAGCCGTCCGCGTTGGCCACATCCAGCTTCACACGGTAGGCCTTGCCCTTCTCCAGCTCCACGCCGGTCTTGGCGTAGAACTTCACGTGCCAGTCGTCGCCCGGCTTCGTGACCGTGGCGCTCGCGCTCTTGCCGTCGCCGGAGAGCGTGGCCTCCGTGCCCTCGAAGGCCTCCAGCTCAAAGGAGTGCTCCTTGGCCTCCTCCTCGCTGATCTCAGGATAGGTGAAATCAGCGGGCGTGATATCGCTTAGCTCGCCCGTGAGCTCCTGAATGCTGACTTTGCTGATCTTCACTTCGGTGTCGGCCGGGACGGCGCCGAGCTTGAGCAGGATCTCCATCGTCCCGTTCTCTTCCGGGTTAATCGTATAGCTGACGCTGCCGGAGGCGACGCTCGTCGAGCCGAAGCCCTCCTCGTTGTCGCCCAGCTTGAAGCAGACCGGGCAGCCGTCCGCATTGGTCGCCTCAAAGCTCACGAGATAGCTCTTGCCCTTCTCGAGCTCGAGCCCCGGCATGGCGTAGAGCTTCACATGCCAGTCGTCGCCGGGCTTCGTGACCGTGGCGGTCGCGCTGCTGCCGTCGCCCGAAAGCGCCGCCTCGGCGCCCTCAAGCGCCTCCAGCTTGAAGGAGCTGGTCTTCGCCGCCTCCTCGGCCTTGGTGGGATAGGTGATGGTCGGCGTGCAGTCGCCAAAGTCGTCCGTCAGCTCCTCGAGCTTGATATCGCTGACCGTGACCTCGGTGCCGTCGGCCAGAGCGCCGAGCTTTAAGAGGATCTCCATCACGGCGTTCTCCGCAGGGGTGACCGTGAAGCTTGCGCTGCCGGAGGCGACGCTCGTCTTGCCGAGGGCCTCCTCGTCGTCGTTTGCCTTGAAGCAGACGTCGCAGCCGTCGGCGTTTTGCGCCTTGAGCGTGACGCGGTAGCTCTTGCCTTTCTCCAGCTCCTTACCGGGCTTGGCCAGGAGCTTGATGTTCCAGTCCTCACCGTGCTTCGTGACCGTGACGGTCGCGCTGCTGCCGTCGCCGGTGAGCACCGCCTCGGCGCCGCTGTTGGCGTCGAGCTCAAAAGACTTGGCGTCCGTGGTATCCGGCGTCGTGCTCGGGTAGGCGAAGCCCTCGGGCGTCACCACCGCGCTGTCGCTCGACAGCTCCTGGAGCTTGACGCCGCTGACCTTGACTTCGGTTTCGTTTGCAAGCGTGCCGAGCTTCAGGAGGATCTCCATCACGCCGTCCGTTTCCGGCGTGATCGTATAACTGACCTTGCCGGAGGCGACGCTCGTCTTGCCGAAGGCCTCTTCGTTTCCGTTTGCCTTAAAGTCGACCTCGCAGCCGTCGGCGTTGGTCGCATTCAGGCTGACGAGATAGGTCTTGCCGGATTTCAGCTCCACGCCGGGCTTGACGTAGAACTTGATGTTCCAGTCGGCGCCGTTCTTGATGATTTTGGCCGTGGCGCTGCTGCCGTCGCCGGTGAGCGCCGCCTCGGCGCCGCTGTTGGCCTCGAGGTCGAAGGAATTCTTCGTCGTCGTGCCGGGGACTGCCTCGTCATGCGCCGGTACGAATTTTTCCACCTTGATATTGCTGACGGTGATCGTGTTGTCGGCAGGGCTGCAGCCCATCTGTAAGCGCAGGAACAGCGGGAAATACTGCGAACACTCAGACACTCCGTCCAGAGTAACGTTGAGCTGATAGGTTCCGCCTGCCTCTACCGACTCGCTGTACAGCCCGTCAAAGCCCCCCGCATGGTAGCCTTTACCCCAACGGTTATAGTCGTCATTTTCATCCCTGCCGTTGGAGAACAGCACTTCAAATTTATCGATAGCCTTTTCAGATGTAATATTGGCAGTGATCCGATACTTTCCGTCCTTCTCCAGAGTACATCCAGTGCCTGCATACAGCTGCGTCTTCCAGGTTTCAGTATCAGCTTCCGCGCTCGTCACAAAGCTCGCGGTACCACCGGAGGCCGAGGCCGTCGCCCGATTTGTATCGTTGACATCCGCCGATACCGTAACACTCTGCGCGACCCAGGCGTCGTCCTTATGCTCCGTGGTGGGCTCAGCGGTGACGGGGTAGGCGAAGCCGGAGGGCAGCACGTCGGTCGCCGCCGAGGTGCCCTCGACGATCTGGAGGTTGCTGACCTTGACCTCGGTGCCGTCGGCGAGCGCGCCGAGCTTCAGGATGATCTCCATGACCCCGTCCGCTTCGGGCGTGATCTCATGGCTGACAGAGCCGGAGGCGACGTTCGTCTTGCCGAAGGCCTCTTCGTTGCCGTTAGCCTTGAAGCAGACCTCACAGCCGTCGGCGTTGGTCACGTCGAGGCTGACCTGATAGGTGCTGCCGGTCTTCAGCTCCACTCCGGGCTTGGCATAGAGCTTGACATGCCAGTCGTCGCCGTGCTTGACGATCTTCGCCGTCGCGCTGCTGCCGTCGCCGCTGAGCTCCGCCTCGGCGCCGTTGTTGGCCTCGAGGTCGAAGGAATGATTGCTGGTGCTGCCCGGCGTCACGGTCGGGTAGGCGAAGCCCTCGGGCGTCACATCGGCGGCGGTCGGGTCGCTGACCTCGAGCTTGATGTCGCTGACGGTGACTTCGGTATCAGCGGGGACGGCGCCGAGCTTCAGGACGAGCTCCAGCACCCCGTTCTCCGCCGGGACGATCTTGTGGCTGACTTTGCCGGAAGCGACCGTTTCGCTGCCGAAGGCCTTTTCCTCGCCGCCCACGCGCTTGAAGCAGACCTCGCAGCCGTCGGCGTTGGTCACGTTCATCGTGACGCGATAACTCTTGCCCTTCTCGAGCTCCAGGCCGGGCTTGGCATAGAGCTTCACATGCCAGTCGTCGCCGGGCTTCGTGACCTTGACGGTCGCGCTGCTGCCGTCGCCGGAGAGCACCGCTTCGGCGCCCTCGAGCGCCTCAAGCGCAAAGGAGTGCTCCTCCTCAGCCGGCTCTTCCGCCGGCGCGGGATAGCTGAAGCTTGCGGGCAGGACTTCAACGCCGCTCGTCTCGCTGCTCGCGAGCTTAAGATTGCTGACAGTGACTTGCGTTCCGGCGGGGACATTGCCGATCTTCAGCAGGATCTCCAGCACCCCGTTTTCCGCCGGGACGATCTTATAGCTGACTTTACCGGAGGAAACCGTCGTTGAGCCGAAGGCCTTTTCATCGTCGTTGGCCTTGAAGCAGACCTCGCAGCCGTCGGCATTCGTGACGTCGAGGCTCACCTCATAGGTCTTGCCCTTCTCCAGCTCGAGGCCGGGCTTGGCGTAGAGCTTCACGTTCCAGTCGTCGCCCGGCTTCGTGACCGTGGCCGTCGCGCTCTTCCCGTCGCCGGTCAGCGCCGCCTCAGCCCCGCTGTTGGCCTCCAGATCGAAGGAGTGCTCCTTCTGGCTGCTCTCCGCCGCCGTGGGATAGGTGATGCCGGGCAGGACGTCCGTCGCGGTCTCCTTGCTCTCGGCGATTGTTACCTTGCTGACGGTCACAGCGGTCCCGGCGGGGACATTGCCGATCTTCAGCAGGATCTCCACCCGGCCGTTTTCGTCCGGTGCGATGTCGTGCTGCACGCTGCCGGAGACGACCTTCGCCGTCCCATAGCCGTCCTCCGCGCCCGTCGCCGGGTTTTTGAAGCAGACCTCGCAGCCGTCGGCATTCGTGACCTCGAGGCTCACCTCGTAGATTTTGCCCTTCTCCAGCTCAAGGTTCGGCTTGGCGTAGAGCTTCACGTTCCAGTCTTCGCCTGGCTTTGTGACCGTGGCCGTTGCGCTCTTGCCGTCGCCGGTCAGCGCCGCCTCGGCCCCGCTGTTGGCCTCCAGATCGAAGGAGTGCTCCTTCTGGCTGCTCTCCGCCGCCGTGGGATAGGTGATGTCAAAGCTCAGGGGCTCCGCCTCGCCGGTGAGCGGGCAGACCCGGATATTGCTGACGGTGATGCGGTTGTCCGCCGGGCTCTCGCCCAGCTGGAAGCGCAGCACCAGCTCGCCGCAGCCGCTCTCCGGCGCGGTGATCTCGGTCGTGACGGTCTCCTTGCCGTCCGCGTCGAGGTGCAGACCTACGCGCTTGCCGTCGGCATAGCCGTTCTCCTCGCCGCCGTTATCGCAGACGAGCTCATAGTCGAGCGCCTTCACGGACGCCACGTCCGCGCTCACACGGTAGCGCGCGCCGGCCTCGGGCGTCACGCCGGTCTGGATGAAGAGGCGGGAGCTGTACACGCCGCCCTCCTCGCCGCGCGCCTGGCTGAGCTTCAGCTCGGCGGCGCTGCCGGAGGCGGAGAGCGTCTGCTCGATGCCGTGGTCATGCTCCTCCCGGACGTTGGTCTCGGTGAGGTAGGAGATGTCGCCCACAGCCGTTTCGTCTTCAGAAAGCTCACTGATCTTCAGCTTGCTCAGTTTGACGGTGTTGCCCGTCGTGTCGTTGGTCTGCCCCAGCTGGAGACGCAGCACCAGCGCGCCGGCGCTCTCCTCCGGGGTGAAGAAATAGCTCACCGGCTGGACGCTCTCGGAGACCAGGGCCCGGTCATAGAGCACGCCATAGGCGTTCTCCGCGTCGCCGTCAAAGCAGATCTCAATCTTGTCCTGGTCCTTTTCGGACTCCAGGTCGAAGCTCACCATGTACTTGACGCCCGCAGCCGGGACAAAGCCCGTGTCGATCAGCAGCTTGGAATTCCAGAGGTCGCGACCCTCGGCCGGTGCGGCCGTGATCGCGAGGGTAGCCTCGCCGCCCTCGGCGCTGAGACTCTGGGTATAGCCCTCGGCGTGCTGCTCGCGGACGTTCACGCCGCTGCGATAGGAGAAGTCCTCGGGCAGGACGCTCTTCGTCTCAGGCTCGGGCTGCTCCGGCGTCTCGGTCGCGTAGGAGAAGCTCTCCGGCAGGACGTCCTCATAGTCCACCTCGAGGCTTTCGACCTTGAGATCGCTGAAGGTATAGGTGTTGCCCTCGGTGCTGTCGGTCTTGCCGAGCTGCAGACGCAGCGTCAGCGCGCCGAGGCTCTCGTCCGGGGTGACGGTGTATTCCACATGGTCGGTGCCGCCGGCCGTCAGGCTGCGGCCGTAGAGCGCGCCGTAGGCGTTCTCCGAAGAGCCGTCGAAGCAGACCTCGTACTCCGCCTGGTCCTCGGCGGCCTTGAGATCAAAGCTGACGCGATAGGTCTTGCCCTGCTCCAAAACCACGCCGGTGGCGGCATAGAGCTTGGCCTTCCAGACGCCCCGATCCTCGGCGGGCGCCTGCTCGATCTTCATGACGGCGCTGTCGGCGCTCTCCTCGAGGCTCACGATGTAGCCGTCGTCATGCCCCTCCCAGACCGTGTCGGTCCCGCTGTAGCTGAAGCCCTCCATCGGGATGGGCTTATAGGAGACGGGCGTCGTCGTATAGAGCATCTTTCCGGTCGAGATAACGCGGTCGAGCGCGAAGGCGGCCGGGAGTTCATTGGTATAGTGATCGATGATTTTGTCAATGTGGAGCTTGCTCACGTTGACCGTGGCCCCCTCCGGCACCATGCCGAGGGAGAACTGCAGCACGAGTTCGTCGCCCTCGCTGCCGCCGACGATCACAGCCTCGCAGCCCGTCGTCTCACCGGCGGTGATGCTCTGGCCGTAGAGGGCGCCGTAGCCCTTCTCCTCTTCGCCGTTATTGAGCAGCAGCTCGAAGGGGAAGTCCTGGTCGGCCGTCAGTTCGGCGGTGATGCGGTAACGCACGCCCTTCTCGGGGATGAGCCCGGTGTGGACATAGAGCCGGGACTTCCAGATACCGGCCTCCCAGGAGGTGGCGACGTAGTTGACGTCGACCTTGTCGCTGCTGCGCGTCAGGATGGCGGCGTAGCCCTGGTCGTGCCTCTCGTAGACCTTGGACTCCTTCTCGAAGTTCACCGGAACGGAGAGCGCGTCCTCGTAGTCGGCCACGTCCGCGTACTCCTTGACCTCGACCTCGGTAAAGTCGATGGTGAAGGGCGGGAGCATGCCGAGCTGCAGATCGAGATAGCTCGTGCCGCCCGTGGCGATCATGACGCCGGTGACGGTGTTCTCGCCTTCCTCGATCTCAAACTCCTGGAAGTCGCCGAACTTGATCTTGCCGGCCACGTCCGAACGAAAACGGTAGGTCACGCGGTAATCCCGCCCGGCCACCGTCGGATAGTTCGACTCGAGCTTGACGTGCCAGGCCTCGCCGTCCGTCTTCGTTGCGCTGAAGCGGTAGACGCCGTCGACGGCTTCCGCCGTGCCCTCGACGTCGCTGCCCTCAAACTTCGCGGCAAAGAGCCCGGTCTTTTCAACGCTGACCGGATTCGGCTGGCCGTTGACAGTCGAGAGCGGCTGCGCGAAAGGCTCTTCCGCCGCGGCTTCCTCCGCGACGGCGGCCGCCTGCGGCGCTTCCTGCGCTTCTTCGACAGCCGTCTGCGCCGTGTCGATCTCCGCGAGCGGGCTGCGCAGTCCGCAGCTCGAAAGCAGCATCGCAAACAGCAGCACGAGCGCGATCATCGTTTTTGTACGTTTCATGTGGACATCCTCCTCGCTTCCAGACATTCGCCTTGTACGTTTGCTCCGGAGAGTCTGAATATTTTCTTGCGTTTCGTAAGTGTGCAAAATGTAAACTATTATACAGAATAAGTATAGCCTCTGCTTCCCGTTCTGTCAATCATATTTGTGCATTTCCTCTCTCTGTTTCTCTATTTTCTGCAGAAAAGCAAGATCTGATTTGGGCAGTTTGACAGCACTTGTTATTTCGTGTTTACATTTTGTAAATATTGCTTTTTGTTTTCTTCCATGCTATAGTGAAAACAGATAATATGAATAGTATGGGTAGGAGTTTGCATGGCACTCAAAAGGGTTACGATGCAGGATATCGCGGACGCCTGCGGGCTCTCGCGCAACACGGTCTCCAAGATCTTCAACGGCCGCGGTGCCGTGCCGGAGGCCACACGGAAGCTGGTGCTCGACACGGCGCGCTCGCTCGGCTACGCCCAGCAGCCGGAGGAGGCCGGGCGCGGCGGGAACATCGCGCTGCTGACACAGCACAAGCTTCTGAGCCACAGCTTCGGCGCCTTCTTCATCACAAGCTTCACCGACCAGATCTCCCGCTCCGGCTATACGCTGAAGATCTATGAGCTCTCCCCCGAGGAGATCGCAAACCGGAGCCTGCCGCCGCACCTGAAGCTGGAGGAGACCGAGGGCTTTCTCGGCATCGAGCTCTTCGACCGGGCCTATCAGGAAAAGCTCTGCGCGCTGGGAAAGCCGACGGTGTTCGTCGACGGCTACGCCCACGCAGCCGGTTCTCTGATGGACTGCGATTTCATTTCCATGGAAAACCTGGCCGCCGAGGGGGCGCTGGTACGGCGCATGCTCGATCGCGGTGCCCGCAGCATCGGCTTCGTGGGCGATCCGGAGCACTGCAGCAGCTTCTATGAGCGCTATATCGCGCTGGGCCTCACGCTCGGCGAGGTCGGGCTCTCCGTCGACCGGGCGCAGTGCATCCTGGACCGGGACAGCGAGGACTACGGGGATACCGACTGGCTTGTCAGGAAGCTGACGGCCATGCCGCGGCTGCCGGACGCCTTTGCCTGCGCCAACGACTATCTGGCCATCCATCTGATGACGGCTCTGAAGCGGCTTGGGCTGTCCGTCCCCTCGGACGTGATGATCGCGGGCTTCGACGGCTCGCTGGAGGCCTCGCTCTGCGAGCCCACGCTCTCCACCGCGCGCATCCCGAGCGCGGAGATCGGCCGTCTGGCCGCCTCGCTTCTCTTCGAGCGTCTGCGCGATCCCGAGCTTCCCTTCCGCCGTGTCTATGTAAAGACCCCGCCCGTCTGGGGCGGGAGCACGCGATAGCTTCGGCTGTGAAACAGCAAAAAACCGGAGGACGTGAAAAAATTTTTCGCGTCCTCCGGTTTTTTGCGTCAAAATCGGCGCGTATCGATATCTCCCCATTGTTTTGCGGAGAAACATCGCGTATAATGTATAATATAGAGTTTTATGCAAATTTTTGGAAATCCCCTGCCGCGAAACGGCGGCGGCGAAAAGCAGACAGGAGGCGGACGACGTGGGAAAAGTATTTGAATTGAACGAGCAGACCCTGTCGATCATCGAAGAGATCGGCGGACACATGCCGGGCGGCTTCTTCATCTATCGCTCGGAGGGGGAGGAGGAGCTCCTGTACGCCAACAAGGCGGTCTTTCAAATCTACGGCTGCGCCGATCTGGAGGACTTCAAGGCGCTTACCGGCTATACCTTCCGGGGCATGGTGCACCCGGAGGATTACGAGAGCATATCCGCGTCCATCGTTCAGCAGATCGACAGCAGCGACGAGAATATGGACTACGCCGAATACCGCATCGTCCGCCGGGACGGCGCCGTGCGCTGGGTGGACGATTACGGTCACTACGCCGAAACGAAGGCCTACGGCGGGGTCTATGTCGTTTTCATCTCGGATATCACCGAGAAGCGGGAGCAGCGGGAGCAGGACGCCGCGGCCCGGGAAGCGGTCATCGTGACGCTCACCAACGCCTATAACACCGTCTGGCTCATCAACGACGTCGGCACGGAAAAGTGCTCTCTGTACCATTCGGACATGGACGCCTCCCACGCGGAGGCCATTCGCAACGCGCTCAGCCACGCCCGCTACACGGACACGAAGACGGAGTATGTGGACACGATGGTCGCCGAGGAGGATCGCGAGCGCATGCAGGAGCAGATCAGCCTGCCCTATATCCTCCGGCAGTTTGAGAAGCGCAGCCAGTTTTCCGTCAACTTCATCCGCGCGCTGGAGAGCGGGCCTCGCCATTACCGCATCGATTTCGGCAAGGTGCATATGCCGGGCGGCAGGCTCGGCGTCATGATGGGCTTCAAGGACGTAGACGAGGAGGTCCGGCAGGGCCGGGCCATGCAGAAGGCTCTGGCCGAGGGGCGCCGGGCCCAGGAGGAAAAGCTGGCGCTGCGGGAGCATATCGAGGAGCAGGAGCGGCGGCAGAAGGAGCTCGACAGCATGATCACCGCCATGGCCTCGGATTATCGCAGCGTGTACTACGTGGATATCGACGCGGATGACGCGGTGTGCTACCGGGCCGACCCGGAGGATCCGGACCGGATCCGGGAGGGGCTTCACTTTCCCTATCACGCGGCCTTTGCCGATTACTGCGCGCGCTATGTCGACGCGCAATTCCGGGACGGATTTCTGCATTTTATCGACCCGGACAACGTGCGCGCCGTGCTGGCCACGGAGAAAATCATGGCCTTCCGCTACCTTGCCCACCGCAACGGTGCGGATTATTATGAAATGCTCCGCATGGCCGGTGTGCGGCACCCCAGCGACCGGGACGATCATATCGTGCACGCGGTCGGCGTGGGCTTTACGGTCATCGACGCGGAGATGCGTGAGGCGCTGGCGCGAAACCAGGCGCTGCGCGACGCTCTGGCCGCGGCCGAGGACGCCAACAAGGCCAAAACGGCCTTTTTGTCCAACATGAGCCATGAGATCCGTACGCCCATGAACGCCATCATCGGCCTCAACAACATCGCCATGAACGAGCCCTCCGCCAGCGACAGAGTGAAGGAATATCTGGAGAAGATCGACACCTCCGCCCACCACCTGCTGGGGATCATCAACGACATTCTGGACATGAGCCGCATCGAATCGGGCCGCATGGTCATCAAGAGCGAGGAGTTCTCCTTTGCCAAGACGCTCGAGCAGGTCAACACCATGATCGGCGGCCAGTGCCGCGACAAGGGGCTGAGCTATGACTGCCGCATCCTGGGGCATGTGGACGACTACTATATCGGCGACGATATGAAGCTGCGCCAGGTGATGATCAACATCCTCGGCAACGCCGTGAAATTCACACCGGAGGGCGGCACAGTCTCCTTTACCGTAGAGGAGCTGGCGCACTTTGACGGGAAATCCACTCTCCGCTTTACCATCCGCGATACGGGCATCGGCATGAGCCGGGAATATCTGCCCAAGCTTTTCGATCCCTTCAGCCAGGAGGATTCCTCCTCCACCAGCCGCTACGGCAGCACCGGTCTCGGCATGCCCATCACCAAGAGCATCGTCGAGCTCATGAACGGCAACATCGAGGTGCAGAGCGAAAAGGGCCGCGGCACGACCTTCACCGTGACCGTCACGCTTCTGGACTCAGATCGCCAGACGGTGGTCCGGACGGAGGAGGATGACAGTCTGCCGCACCCGCATGAGATGTGCGTGCTGGTCATCGACGACGATCCCATCGCCTGCGAGCACGCGCAGATCATTCTCGGCCAGGTGGGCGTCAGCTGCGAAAAAGCCCTGTCCGGCCTCGAGGGGCTGGAGATGGTCCGACTCCGCCATGCCCGGCGCGAGCCCTACGACCTCATCCTGGTGGACTGGAAAATGCCGGAGCTGGACGGCGTGGAGACGACGCGCCAGATCCGCAGTGCGGTAGGAAGTGAAACGCCGATCATCATCCTCACCTCCTACAGCTGGGAGGACATCGCGGACGAGGCGCGTCTGGCGGGCGTGGATACTTTTGTGGCCAAGCCTCTCTTCGCCGGGACCGTGATGGACGAATTCCGGGAGGCCTTCCGGAAGAAAAACGCTCATCTGGAAAAAGCGACCGCCGATCTCAAGGGCCGCCGCATCCTTCTGGCCGAGGACATGCCGGTCAACGCCGAGATCATGATGATGGTCCTCTCCATGCGCGAAATGGAGGTGGATCATGCGGAAAACGGCCGGATCGCCCTGGAGAAATTCTGCTCTCACGGGCCCGGGACTTACGACGCGATCCTCATGGACATGCGCATGCCGGTCATGGACGGGCTGGAGGCCACGCGGGCGATCCGCGCGCTGGAGCGCCCCGACGCGAAAACGATCCCCATCATCGCGCTGACCGCCAACGCCTTTGACGAGGACGTGCAGCGCAGCATGCAGGCCGGGCTGAACGCGCATCTGTCCAAGCCCGTCGAGCCGGAAGCCCTCTTCAGGACGCTTGAAAACCTGATCGAGGCATAACGGAGGAGATCCTGGGCAAAAGCAACGGAGCGGGCGGCGTTCTGCCGGAGCTTGCGATGAGCCTGGGAGACGTGTATATGCAGAAGATCGATGTGATCCCCAACCTTTTTGAATTGGGGAATCTGGTCAAGGCGGCGGAATACGAGCTGACCGAACTGGTCATTGAGGCGAAAAAACGGATCTCCCACAGCAGCGGCACTGGGGAAGACCCGTTGATTTTCAACTGTAAAGAGTATATTTTCAACCATCTGCACGCGAAGCTCACCGTACAGGAAATTGCGGAGACGCTGCACGTCCATCCCAACTATCTCTCCACCCGCTTCCGCCAGCAGACGGGAACCACGCTCTATCGCTATATCCTGGACGAGAAGCTGTCGCTGGTCAAGAATTTGCTGCTTTACTCCGACCAAAGCTACAGTGAGATTGCCTCTACGATGGGCTTCACCTCCCAGAGTCATCTGGGGACCCTTTTCAAGCAGACGACAGGGCTGACCCTGCAGCAATACCGAAATCAGCACAAAACGCCGACCGGAAAAGGACGGTCGACGTTTATCGCACCCTGACAGAGTTGGGCCTAATTATTAAAAGGAGCTAACGCTTATGAACGACATGCTTGACCGCCGTATCCTTCCCTTTTTGTGGGTACACGGCGAGAGTGAGGACGTTTACCGCGAGATGGTGAAGGCCATCTATGACGCCAACATCCGCGCCTTCTGCGTGGAGGCGCGCCCGCACGACGGCTTTTGTCAGGAGCCCTGGTGGCAGGATATGACCATTTTGCTCGACGAGGCCGAAAAGCGCGGCATGCGCGTCTGGATTTTGGACGACAAGCACTTCCCCACCGGCTTTGCCGCCGGAGAAGCCGAAAAGGCACCGACGGAGCTCAGGCGGCAGGGGCTGCTGCACAAGCGTTTTCCGGTGAAGGGCGGGCACATCCGTCTCAACGCCGCAAAGCAGGCGCATCCGCCGCTCATCCCGGACAACAAGATGTATCTGATCACAGACATCTTCAACAAGAACAACACGCCCCGGAACAAATTCCGCGACGATACGCTGCTGAGCATCGCGGCCATCCGGCTGGATGAGAAGGCCGCGCCGATCGACCTGACGGGCAAGCTTCAAAACGGCGTGCTGGACTGGACGGCCCCGGCGGGCAAGTGGGAGGTGCAGCTTTGCACCCTCTCCCGCAACATCGGCACCCACCGCAGCTACATCAACATGATGGATAAAGAGTCCTGCCGCATCCAGATCGACGCGGTGTACGAGCCGCACTATCAGCATTTCGGCGACAAGTTCGGCACCGTGATCGCGGGCTTTTTCTCCGACGAGCCGGAGCTTGGCAACAACTCCATGTATAAGATGTACAATCTCCTCGGCACCGAGCAGGATCTGCCCTGGAGCCGGGAGCTGGCCGCCGCGCTCGAGGAAAAGCTGGGCAGGGACTATGCGGCGCTCCTGCCGCTCTTATGGTCAAACGACTGCGATCCGTTTTTGACGGCGAAGGTGCGTTACGCCTTTATGGACAGCGTATCGCGCCTGGTGGAGGAGGACTTCTCCCATCAGATCGGAGCCTGGTGCCGCTCTCACGGCGTGGAGTATATCGGCCACGTGGTGGAGGACAACAACCAGCACGCCCGCACGGGCACCAGTCTCGGCCACTACTTCCGCGGGCTCAAATGGCAGAGCATGGCCGGCATCGACGACATCGGCGGCCAGGTGGAGCCGGGCATGGAGGACCGCAGCAAGAAGAACGTGTTCGGCTATATGGAGGACGGTGAGTTCTATCACTATGCTCTGGGCAAGCTGGGCAGTTCCCTCGGCGCGCTGAACCCGAACATGAACGGCCGCACCATGTGCGAGATCTTCGGCAATTACGGCTGGAAAGAGGGCGTAAGGCTGGAGAAATACCTGCTGGATCACTTCATGGTGCGCGGCGTCAACCACTTTGTGCCCCACGCCTTCACGTCCAAGGCCTACCCGGACAAGGACTGCCCGCCGCATTTCTATGCCCACGGGCACAACCCCCAGTACCGGCACTTCGGCGAGCTGATGAAGTACGCCGACCGGGTGACGGGGATGATCTCCGGCGGCCATGCCGTCTGCCCGGTGGCGATCCTCTATCACGGTGAAGCAGAGTGGTGCGGCAAGGCCATGCTGATGCAAAAGCCCGGCCGGGTGCTGCAGGACAAGCAGATCGACTTTCACTACGTCCCCGCCGACGTGTTCGCGGAACGGGACTTTTATAAGACGGTTATCACGGATAAGCTGACCGTGAATAGCCACGAGCACGCGGCGCTGGTAATTCCCTATGCGCAGTTCATACCCCGCGAGACCGCCGAAGCGGTGATGGAGCTTGCGGACAAGGGCGGCAAGGTGCTGTTCCTCGAAAAGCATCCCGACGGCCTTTGTACCGGCGAGACGCTGCCTGACGGCGTGAAGGCAAAAACGAAGGTCGTGCAGCTTGCCGATCTGCCGGGAGAGCTTTCCGAATATCGCACGCTGACACTGTCTCCGGCCAATGACCGTATCCGTGCCATGCACTATGTTGGTGATCAGGACTTCTACTATCTGGTCAACGAGGGTGACAAGCCCTGGCGCGGAACGATCACGCTGTCGGAGGGCGGAGCGCATCATGTTTACGACGCCTGGCACGACCGCCGCCTCGTCTGGGACGGCGGGGCACTCACCATCGAGCCGCACCACAGTCTGTTCCTCGTAAAGGGCGCGGCGGAGAGCGTCTATACGCCGCCGGCCTTTACCGAGCGCCGCGTGCTCACGGGCTTCAGCCAGAGCGTCTGCAAGGCGCTGGACTATCCGAATTTCGGCCCGGCCGCGGAGATCGCGAAGCCCGCGAGCTACGCTCTCACCGACAAGAAGTTCTCCGGCTTTATCCGCTATGAGACGCGTTTCACCGGCCGGGCGCAGCTGCTCGAGATCACCGACGCTTACGAGGGCGTGGAGGTCTTCGTCAACGGCCAGAGCGCCGGGATCCAGGTGACGCCGCCCTATCGCTGCGATCTGCGCGGACTGACGCAGGACGGAGAAAACAGTCTCGTCATCGAGGTCGCCACGACCTTGGAGCGCGAACGCGGAAACATCAAAAGCGCGGCTCCCACCGGCATTACCGGCGAAGTTGCGCTGTACCTGTAACGCTTCTTCCGAAAGGAAAACCTGATCGTCATCCATATGCAAGCATAACCACCAGTGAACTGGTGGTTTGCTCAGGCTCTATAAGGGTCAGTACTTACTGACCCGTAAACAGGTCCTGGGGGCTTACCATCGCATCGTAGTTACCGGCAGCCGCTTCATGCGGCTGCCTTTTTCGTGCGCGAGGGGGACTTGAACCCCACGCCCGGAATGAGCACCAGGTAAATGATGATTAAATCGGCAAGAGCGGATCCCGAGAAAATTTGTGTTCTGATGATGGCACTTTTTTGCAGGAATACTTTGTGTATTTCAAGAAAAAGTGACGAAATCAGGGCGCAAATTTTCCGGGAGGCGCCGCAGGCGATTTGATCAGCGTTTACCTAGGTCATGAGAAGGCGTCTACTACCCTGGACATCTACACCCACGTGTCGATGGAGGGCAAGAAAGACACCGCCGATGTGCTGGATCTGCTTCTGACATGAGAGGAAAAAGCTCCGCCTTGCGGACGAAGAGCATGAACGACAAATCGAGGCCTTGGACAGTCTTGTTGGATGTTTTGTTGGATGCTGGCAAAAGGGGCGTTCTAGCGCTCGAGGAATTTCCTCAAAAAGTTAGAAAAAAGCCCTAAATCTTTCGATTTAGGGCTTTTTCTTTTGGTGCGCGAGGGGGACTTGAACCCCCACGCCCGGAATGAGCACTAGAACCTGAATCGCCCAAGAGGGCAAATCGGGGTTGCAATCCATCAAAAGAGTATTACCTTGTCCTTTGAAATCCAAGGCCTTTCAAGGACTTCTACTGTATTCGACATAGCACTATAACCCCCTACAAAACTCGGTTTTATCAAGATGTTAGAAATGTGTTAGAAAAGCCTGCTCTATCAGGTCAACACTTTATATAAATGACAGCGACCGCTTCCCTTCTCTCCCCACCTAACTGAATAGGGAGAAGTTCAACATATCCGATCACAATTTCATACTGCGATCCAGGGCTGCTTGTTGCAACAAGGAGCCTTGGATTGTTATACCCAAAAGCCGCCCTAATCACAAACTCGTGCTCAGAGCGGCTTTTGCGTTTCACGGTGAAACGGATTACTATAATCAATTACGAGACCTTCTGATTAAATAATGGTGTTTTTGGTTTTCATAATATTGACTTTTGGCGGGCCTACATTTAATATAACTATGTATATGTGTTTTCCATGGGGGTGATCTTATGGCAACAGCGGATCAGATTAAGAACTTAATCAAGGCTCATATTGATCACGATGATGAAAAGTTTAAAACTGTTGTTTTGCAAATTGCAGCATATGAAGCAAAACATGGACACGAGACATTCGCTCGAGAACTCAAGAAATATGTAGAAAGAATAGGAACTTCCAAAGGAAGTATTGTTCAGCTCAATCAGCAGAATCCTATGCTTTATATGAGCGTCCCATCGGATAGGTTATCTGATCTGATTGTTTCTCAGGAGATTCTTGAACGAATAACTCGTATTTTAGATGAATTTAGAAATCGGCATAAGCTTCAAAAATACGGATTGAGCAATAGGCGGAAAATACTTATTGAAGGCAATCCTGGTACAGGAAAGACTTTCACTGCCTCAGTAATTGCTTCAGAACTGGGTTTGCCATTATACTCTGTTCAAATGGACAAAGTGGTCACTAAATTCATGGGAGAGACCAGTGCAAAGCTAAGGCAAGTATTTGATTCAATTGCATCTACGACCGGGGTATACTTTTTTGATGAATTTGATGCAATTGGAGCAGATCGAAGCCTAGATAATGAAGTAGGTGAAGCCAGAAGGATTTTAAATTCCTTTTTACAGTTTATTGAGCAGGACACATCTGAAAGCATAATAATTGCGGCGACAAACAATCAAAAGATATTGGATCAAGCTTTGTTTCGCCGTTTTGATGATGTGTTGCATTATTCGATGCCAACACAAGATGAGATTCGTCGGTTGTTTAAACTTAAACTTGGTGTGTATGATAGCAGTCTGAATGTTGCCGACTCTCTTATTGAACAGGCTAGTACATTAAGCCATGCCGAAATAATAAGAGTATGTGATGATGCTATAAAAACGTCTATTCTCCAATCCTCGAAAATAACAGAAAAGCAGCTTACTCGTCTGATGGATGAAAGGATCTCTGCATACGGTGTGAAGGAGGCTTAAGGGTGGCTAAAAACATATTTCTCCACGAAACAGAGCTCTCTTTACCCTATGTATCAAAGAGCACTCCTTTTGAGAGCAATTATCCTAGACGCACGAATCCTCATGCGCATGCCGATTTTATTAGTCGGAAACTTCAAGAATGCAGAGAACAATCATTAACGCAGAGGCAAGTCGCTGCTATAAGATATAAGGAAGGCGTTTATCTTGAGTTTTCAGGTGCGGCCAATCATGATTTGCCAATTAAGAAACTAGAAAACCTCAACGCTGGGATTCGCCTTCTAAATGTCAAAGAAGACGAAGGTACAATTAAAGCAACTGTTTATATTCCTGCTGGGAAAGAATCCTTTTTTCTTGACCGAGTACAAGCATATGCTGATTCTATTGACAGTCAAGCAACTCCTAAAAACAACGATTTAGTAAGAAGCATTGAAAACGTTAAAATCGCATTACTTGATTCGTTTTGGTTTGGAACGGCGGACACAATGCCGCAAGATACAGCCTTATGGTGCGAGATATGGTTGCGGTACGATAGACATAATTGGGAAGATGCTAACGCTGATTTTGACGAATGCTGTGCAACACTTGACATTGAGCAAAAGGAGCACCGCCTTCTTTTTCCAGAAAGAATTGTTCGTCTCATAAAAGCAAATGGTCAACAACTGAAATCGCTTATATCTTCTTGCGCATATATTGCCGAAATACGAAGAGCTCCTGAAGCCACCAGTTTTTTTGATGAGCTAACTGGTACAGAACAAGAACAGTGGGTCGAGGACTTGCTATCTCGTACAGCCTTTCACAATTCCAATGCCAGCATTTGTCTTTTAGATACCGGAGTATCTGCGGCGCATCCGCTTCTATCCCCTGCAATTCGAGATGAAGATATTCAGTCTGTTGTTGCATCTTGGGGAACAGGCGATACAGATGGGCATGGAACTGAAATGGCTGGAATTGCCCTTTACTACGACTTAAAAGAACAACTGGTTAGTCAAGATCACCGAGATATTTTCCATAAAATAGAGTCAGTAAAAATACTCCCTCCGCATGGGGACAATCCTCCCGAACTATATGGTGCAATAACCTCGCAGGCAATTTCATTAGCAGAAATTGCTAATCCCAATGCTGAACGCTCAATATGTATGGCTATTACGTCTGAGGAGTTTAATACTCTTGATGGTAGTCCTACATCATGGTCTGCCGCCATAGATAATATATCTTCTGGTGCAGATGATGGCAGTGGCGATAAAAGGCTATTTTTTATTAGCGCAGGTAATGTTGATCCTGCAGAGTTATCTTCTCTGGGTTTCCCTGACACTAACATACTACACAGGGTTGAGAGCCCAGGTCAATCTTGGAACGCAATAACGGTAGGTGCATATACAAAAGATGTACTGCTTAATACAGAAGCAAATAACGGGTTTAATCCTGTTGCTCCTGTTGGCGATCTTTCCCCCTATAGCTCAACATCTGTTAACTGGGATAATAAATGGCCGATTAAGCCAGAAATACTCTTGGACGGTGGAAATATTGCAACTAATGGCTCTCAGTTTATTAGTTGTGCAGACTTGTCTCTATTAACTACAAACCACCAACCTTTATTACGTCCTTTTTCTACTATTTGGGGTACTAGCTCCGCTTCTGCTCAAGCAGCATGGATGGCCTCTCAGCTCTTTATTGAATACCCAGGTATATGGCCAGAGACAGTTAGAGCTTTGCTAGTTCATTCATCGCGCTGGACAGATGCAATGCAACGACAGTTTAAAACAAATGAGCTTAAATCTCAGGGCCGTCGCAATCTCCTGCGTTCTTGTGGTTATGGAATTCCAGACTTAGACAGAGCAATTCGTTGCGCAAATAATTCTGTAAATATGGTTATTCAAGGGGAATTACAGCCCTTTGAGAAGAGTTCAAGTAGGCCGCAAATGAAGGAAATGCACCTTCATACAATTCCTTGGCCTACCGAGGTCCTGCAATCATTAGGGCCCCTTGAAGTAGAAATGAGAATTACCTTGTCATATTTTATCGAACCTGGGCCTGGTGAAAAGGGATGGAGAGATAGATACAGGTATTCGTCATGTGGCCTGCGTTTTGATGTTATCAATCTTGATGAATCTGTTGAAGATTTTAAAAAGCGCATCAATGTCAAAATGCGTGGTGAAGATCGCAAAGATAGCGGAGATGGGACAAGTGGCAGTGGCAGATGGTATTTGGGTTCTGAGAACCGTGATGTTGGATCTATTCATTCAGATTTTATCAGAGATTCGGCAGTAAACCTCTGCAACGCAAGAACGATAGCCGTCTATCCTGTCGTTGGCTGGTGGCGTGAACGTAGCTATTTAGGAAAATGTGATAATAAGGTACGGTATTCTTTAGTAGTATCTATATCTACTCCAAAAAGTGATGTTGATTTTTATACGCCTATTATTGCTCAAATTCCTAGTGTTGTACAAACTGAGATTCCTACAGCCAGAACTTTATAATATAGCTATTTGAGTACACTATTGCCTCGTAACAATCATATTCAAATTAATTGTGGGCCGTTTTTCCATTTCGTGATAACGGCCCAATTTTATTGCCCAAATGCGTTTCACGGTGAAACGGATTCAAAGAATAGCAAAATCACAGCACTTTATCATCGACAATAAGAGGTGTCTTTATAATATAAGAATCAACATCAGTCTTGCTTATTTTCAAATATCATTGTAAAATTATAATCAATTAATCAATAGTAGGATGGTGTAATTACTTTGGATATGCCACTTCTCTTTTTGATAATTTCGATTGTTTTTTTGGGGATTATAGTTGCTGTTCAGATTATCTTGAATAAAGTAGGAGTACTGGAAACACGATCCGAATGGAAGGTCATTCTATTATGCCTTACATGGGTTTTTCTTTTTGTTGCAATACTTATGTTGGTTTACTGTGCATTTTATTACCATTGGGGGTTCCCTCCGGGATCGGATCTGCAGAATTCCGATTGGCTTGCTTTTCTAAGCGGATATCTTGGATTTTCTGGCGCTTTAATTATGGCGTGGCTTGTTTATAAGCAAGACAAAACGATAAATCAGCTTACGGCACAGGAGTACCGGGTTACATTTAAGCCAGTAGCAGATTATATTGAACTGGCTCAGCACTCTGAAATCAATGAAGAAGAAATATTCGTTGCTTTAGGAAATGCAAAAAAACTATATGTGAAGCAAGATGTAATGCTTGATTCTAAGAAGTGCACTTGGTCTAATGACGATAGTCATAATCCTATTCCATTCATCTATCTTTCCATAATAAATGTTGGACGATTAAAAGTTGACAAACTTCACTTTGATTCTTTAGAAATAGTCCCGCCGCAAATACAAGAAACAGGGGCAAAGACTCCCTCCCTTTATTATTCTTTCTGCGAAGAGAGTGGAGGAAATATATTAAATGGTTCGCACCGTATTCTTCCAAATTCATCATTTCGCATATGCTTAATACCGGATCATTTCCCTATTCAGTTATCACTCAGCATATTAAAGCTTTCATTTCATTATTTCATTGGCGAGCACGAAGAAAGCCAAAGTATAGAAATGCTAATTCAATTAAATGCTTTACCGGTCAACAAAGTGTTTTTATCTGATTGGGAGACCGAAGTGTCTTCGATTTCGAAAGATAGGTGATGATAATTGCCATCCGTTAATTCAACATTGGAAATTACACCGCGTGGGATAACTCCTGATATATCCAAACAAATTCTTATTTTCGTCTCACAAGTTCACAAAGTCTTTGATGAGACTATTGATAGAATTGAGGACGAGAAACAGGCCATTATCCAATCTCGGCAATTAATCAAAGAGAGGAAAGAGCTTCTAGAGCGTGAGTTTAGCGAAAGGCAAAATGAAATAGGCAGAGAACTGCTGGAGAGACAAGACGAAATTAATAAAGTAGCCAAAGAGTTAGATGAGAAAGATGAGGAAATCTCTAAAAAAAATACTGAACTAGAAAAAAGTCAAAGCAAGATTAATCAATTTAATGAAGAGACCAAGAGAATACTCTTGCAAAAGCCTTTTACTTCTCAACATTTAATTGAAATTCGCATTTTTGCTAGGATACTCCTTGGCATTGAGATTCCCGATGAAAAAACAAATGACAATGTAGATAACATATCTAGAGATCACTATAATATGGATCTTGAAATAATAAAGAACAACTATGATTCAAAAGGAGGAAACAGTAATGGATGAAAACAACACTTCTCTATTAGCCCATCCTGACACTACTACCCACGATTTATCAGATCTTATAGAAATGTTAACAAAAAATCATGAGTCGAGTCAGGAAAGCAGATTATCAGACGTGAAAAGCTTGGCTGCCGCATCTGCTGTTTTGGAAGAATTTAATAACGCAGATGCATACACGGTTATTTTTGATCGAATTCAGAAAGGAGAAATCACCGGGGATGCTGATGATTTTCACAATATTGCTGTAACATTTGCACGACACCAAGAGCCCGAAAGAGCATCTTTGATTTGTCAAACCGGGTTATCTATTTGGCCAGGAAACATTGACCTAAATGCAGATGCACTAACATACATAATGGATGCGGGAGATCTCCTGGCTGCAAACCGATTAGCGGAGAGTTTACAGGCAAACTGTCCTGACCGTAGCAAGTGGAATTGGCGTGGGTTTAGTTTCTTGTTCGATTATTTTTTAGAAGTCCAGCCAAAAGGGTTCGAAAAAGAAATAGATACACTCATTAGCGAATACAAACGCTATTTACCGCAAGAAGAAAAAGCATTTCTATGTGATGCGAAAAGATACGAGAATATGGGTGAAGTTGATAACGCGATTAATAGTTTAGAAGAGGCGGTATCAAATCTAAATGCTCCTCAGTGCGCGCTTAAGCTGACTGATATGTATTTTGAACGAGCTAAATATCAGGATGCGGTTCGTACTGCGACTTTGGGAATTGCTTATGCCGCAGAGCCTCAGCCTAGTATTAGAACTGCCTATTTGCTTTTTCTACGTGCTTTATCCAAAGACGCTCTGTTTTTAAAAAGTGGATGTGGTTCTTCAGAAGACGCAAAAAGCATTTTAAAAGAATACAGTTTAGCGAGAAAATATGTCTCAACATCAGAGCGGAAAATCATCGACTTTCGTATGGATATTATTAATACATATTCTTCTTTTTCTATATCTGAGGATAACCATAACTATGAAAAATGAACTATACCTGTCCCTAATAATTTAAAAAAATTGCGTCAGAAAGAGCCTGTTTACCGTTTTTCGGCATCGGGATTCTTTAAACTTAGCACGAGATTCTCCCTTTATTGCACACGACAACACTTTTCTTACGCTTTGCATGTGCTCGCTAGATTATCAAATTACATCACTTAATATATGTAAAAAGCCGTTTTTCGTTCATCATTCGTAAAAAGCGGCTTTTTTGTTCCCAAAAATCCGTTTCACCATGAAACGGATTTTTTCTATATATACCGCAAGCCCTAATCCAAGCCGAAAGGAGGCAAGCCATGTTTTTTACCAATGGCGATCACCAGGCGTTTGAGAGCCTCATGCGGGACAAGCCCGGAGAAAACTACGACAGCGGCGCGGAGGGTCCGTTCCCGGAGTGCCGTAGCTGCCGCTGCCACAGACCGTACCGTAAGGATCGGTACTGCAAGTACGCCGAGTGTCCCTACACCCCAGGCCGCGTGACCGCCATCAAAAAGGGCAATCCGCCGGGGAATGGAGGTGAGGCCGCCCCAGCATCTTCTTAATCCAGCAAAACCAAACCAAGGAGGAATCATGCCTATTGTAAAAACGAAATGGACAAAGCGGCTGGCCGTGACGCTTTGTACCATGCTTCTCTTGTGCGCGGCTTTACCTGTATGCGCCTTCGCTGACGACGTGCATATCTTCACCGCCTACCAGCCGTTTATGTACTTTGAAAAATATGACGGCGTATGGGGCGATCTCGGTACGCCGCCGCACTCGGTCGTGGAAACCGGCCAGCCTGCCTACTGTCTGCAAATGAGCATGGAAAGCCCTTATGGAGACGGCTATGACGCGACGGACGGCTCGCAGTATTACACCCCGACGATTCTGAACGGACTGAAAGCGATCCTCGCGCACGGCTATCCGGCCTCCACAGGCGGTTTTACAGACAACGAGGCGCAGTACGCAACGGCAAACGCGATCCGCTTTTTCCTTGCGGAAAACGGAATACAGGAAATGCCTTATTACCTGCAGGATACCAGCAACGCCCGCGCAAAGCCGGGGTATGAGGCGCTGTTTGCGTGGTGCCTGGAGCTTCTGGAATACGGCAGACACCCGGACAC
>CAMHMZ010000031.1 GCA_946186375.1 uncultured Clostridia bacterium | reverse complement strand
GTGGACGTCAATTTCCTCGTTCTATCCCTCGTTTTCCCTGTATTCCGAATTCCTCATTCCGAATTCCTCGCTAAATTGGAGTTTGGCGCTGTCATTCTGAGGAGCGCCAGCGACGAAGAATCTTAAGATCCTTCGACTCGCTTCGCTCGCTCAGGATGACGCCGTAGGGGCGGCTATCAGCCGCCCGCGGATATCGTACAGACTCGGCGGGCGGCTGATAGCCGCCCCTACGGCATCCTTTCAAACTCCTCGCTAAATCCCCGTTTTCTTCTCTTGACCTTGCAAAAAAAGCGGGAGCCCGGATCGTTCCGGACTCCCGCTTTTCAATGGGGAAAGGGAGGATCATACAACGCCCTGGGCCATCATAGCCTCGGCCACCTTGAGGAAACCCGCGACGTTCGCGCCGACCATCAGGTCGCCGGGCTTGCCGCACTCGACGGAGGCGTCGTAGCAGGCCTTGTAGATGTTCTTCATGATGCCGTGCAGCTTCTCGTCCACCTCGTCGAAGCTCCAACTCATGCGGATGGAGTTCTGGCTCATCTCCAGGCCGGAGGTGGCCACGCCGCCGGCGTTGGAGGCCTTGCCGGGGCTGTAGAGGAGGCCGCTCTTCTGGACGAGGGCGATGGCCTCGGGCGTCAAGGGCATGTTCGCGCCCTCGAACACGGCCATGCAGCCGTTATCGATCAGCGCCTGCGCGCCCTTCTCGTCCATCTCGTTCTGGCTGGCGCAGGGGTGCGCGATGTCGCACTTGACCGTCCAGATGTCGCGGCAGCCGGGATGGTACTCGCTGCCGGGCACTTCATCGGCATAGACCGAGATGCGGGCCCTTCTCTTCTGCTTGATGTCGAAGAGCTTCTTGAGATCGATGCCGTTCGGGTCATAGATATAGCCCTGGGAGTCGGACATGGCGACGACCTTGCCGCCGAGCTGCGTGACCTTCTCGGCGCAGTACTGCGCGACGTTGCCGGAGCCGGACACCACGACGGTCTTGCCCTCGTAGCTGTCGTTCTTGAGATGCTTGAGCGCCTCGGCGGAGAAGTAGCACAGGCCGTAGCCCGTGGCCTGCGTGCGTGCAAGCGAGCCGCCGAAGGTGAGGCCCTTGCCGGTCAGCACGCCGGCGGCATGCTGGTCGACGATGCGCTTATACTGGCCGAAGAGGAAGCCGATCTCCCGGCCGCCGACGCCGATATCTCCGGCGGGCGTGTCGGTGAACTGGCCGATATGACGGTAGAGCTCGGTCATGAAGCTCTGGCAGAAGCGCATGACCTCGGCGTCGCTCTTGCCCTTGGGGTCAAAGTCGGAGCCGCCCTTGCCGCCGCCCATGGGCAGGGTGGTCAGGGAGTTCTTCAGGCACTGCTCAAAGCCCAGGAACTTGATAACAGAGAGATTGACAGAGGGGTGGAAGCGCAGACCGCCCTTGTAGGGGCCGATGGCGGAGTTGTACTGCACGCGGTAGCCGCGGTTGACGCGCACGTTCCCGGCGTCGTCGACCCAGGGGACGCGGAACTCGATCACGCGCTCGGGCTCGACAAAGCGCTCGATCAGACCGGCCTTCTCCCACTCGGGATGCTTGTCGATCACGAGCTCCAGCGACTCGAAGACCTCCCGCACGGCCTGCAGGAATTCCGGCTCGTGCGAGTCGCGCCGCTCGACATCTTCGTACACGCGCTTGAGATATTCGTTTTTAAGCATAAATTTATCCTCCAATACTATGCATGTTTTGGGTAAATTGCCTTGCTCGCGATCATTATACAGCGTGCCGCGGCGCAAGACAAGAGGGAAAGCAAAATTATTTTCGCCTTGCCTTTTTCCGCCAAATACGCTAAGGTAGAGGCGAGGTGATAAACATGATCCAAAAATCGGATTTTGACGGCTATGCGCTCTATACGCTCACATCCGGAGAGCTCACGGTCTCGGTGACGGAACTTGGAGCCACGGTCACAAAGCTCGTCTTTGCCGGGAAAACGCTGTCGCTCGGCTATGAGACGGCGGCGGAGTACCTCGCGGGCCGGGCCTATCTCGGCGCGATCGTCGGGCGCTATGCCAACCGCATCGGCGGCGGCAGCTTCGAGCTCGGCGGGCGTCATTATGAGCTGACGAAAAACGAAAACGGCAACACGCTCCACGGAGCGGACGCCTTCAACACCCGCCGCTGGCAGAGCGCTGTCGAGGGCGAGAGCGTCGTCTTCACGCTTTTCTCCCCGGACGGGGATGAGGGCTTCCCGGGTGATCTGACGGCCCGCGTCCGCTACAGCCTCGCGGACAGCGCCCTGCGCATCGACTTTGAGGGCGACGCGGCGTCGGACACGCTATACGCGCCGACGAGCCATATGTACTTTAACCTGGACGGCTCGCGCGATATCCGCGGCCACGTCCTGCAGCTCGACGCCAAGGGCGTTCTGGAGGTGGACGGCGCGCTCATCCCCACGGGGCGCGTGCTCCCGGCCGAGGGCGACTTCGGCTATGCCGCACCGCGCGCGATCGGGCACGATCTGGACCACTGCTTTGTTTTAAACGGCGAGACGGCCTGCGTCATCAGCGCGGGAGACCTGCGTCTCACGGTGACGACGGACTATCCCGCCGTGCAGGTCTACACCGGGGCCTTCCTCGGCGACGCGATCGGCGCCAACCGCGGCTTTGCCGTCGAGCCGGAATTTTACCCCGACAGCCCGCACCACGCCGACTTTCCCTCCACCGTGCTGCGCGCGGGGGAGCACTATCACAAATATGCCGAATACCGCTTCGATACTTTGAACTGAGGAGGCGCAAGGAATGAAAAAGAACAGAGAAGCCAGGCTTGACATCAGCCTCCTGCCGGAAGCGGCCGCGCTGGCGACGACGAAGAAGGGCCGCCGGAAGCTGGCCGAGACGGCGCTCAAAAGCCTCGATCTCAAAAAGCTCAAGCTCACGGCGCTGGCCGCGGGCGGAGGACTGGTCCTGCTCGGCGCGGCCGGGAGCGCGGCGCGCTACGAGGCCTTCCGTCTCGCCGTCTCGCGCGAGATGAAAAAGCAGCTCGCGCCCGTCAACGCCAGGCTCGCGGAGCTGGAGAAGCAGAATGCGGAGCTCAAAAAGGAGCTGGAAAAGCGGCGTTAGTTTTAAGAACTGGAAACGGGTATTTAGCGATGTCATCCCCTAAAGGACTAGGCGCTTCGCTCCTCAGAATGACAGCGTAGGGGCGGCTATCAGCCGCCCGCCGAGCCTGTACGATGCCCGCGGGCGGCTGATAGCCGCCCCTACGGCACGTTCTCAAACACAGCGCTATACTTAATTTGCCACTGCGTTTGAAATGATGCTGTAGGGGCCCTCGACCCTCGACGACCCGGCAGAGACGGTCTGAAACATGTGAAAAACCCCGGCGAATTCGTAGAATACTACGTTTTCGCCGGGGATTTTTGCATCTTTTCCGTCTGTACCGCGCGGGGCGATGAGGGCATCGCCCCCTACGAGGAGGTCGTTATTCCCGCGCTTTATCCTTCATTTCCTTCATTCTGAATTTCGGAATTCCGCATTCCGAATTTATCGTCAGCGCCGCTGCCGGAACCACTCGGGCGCGCCGCTGCCCAGCAAATAGCAAAAGCCGCGCCGCGTGTCAAGCATAGCAAAGAATGCCATAAAATGGATAATTCAGGCGCGCGCCCGAAAGCTTGTCAAGAGGGGAGCAAAAAACACCCATCGCGAAAAAAACTTGATTTCATGCGAAAAAAAGACTGGATTTTTCTGACAAAGTCGTGTATAATCATTTTATAGTAATAGGATAGGGGATTTATTGCCATGTTTGAGATTGGCGAAAAGATCATCTACGGGGAAAACGGCGTCTGCACGGTGGAGAGCATCGGCCCGCTGGAGATGTCCGGCGCGCAGAAGGACAGGCTCTACTACAATCTCAGGCCTCTCACGGGCAGCGGGAACTATTTCACGCCCGTCGACTCCGCGGCCTTCATGCGCCCGGTCATGAGCCGCGCGGAGGCCGAGGCGCTCATTGACGCCATGCCCGGTATCGAGCCGGCCATCTGCACGGACACGCGCTTCAACCACGTCGACGCTTTTTATAAAGAGCTCTTCCGCCAGCACAGCTGCGAGGCGCTGGTGTCGATCGTAAAGGGGCTGCGCCAGCGGATGGAGGAGCGCAAGACCAAGAGCAGCCGCGCGGAGGCCACCATGAAGCGCGCCAAGGACATGCTCCACGGGGAGCTCTCCGTCGCGCTGGACATCGATATCCGGGACGTGGAGGACTATATCCGGCAGCGTCTCGAGGCCGACGCCTGAAAACCGAAGAGATGAGCAGCGCCTCCGGCCTTTCAGCCGGGGGCGCTGCTTTTCCTGTTCACGCTGTTGCTGCGCATTGACAAAGCCGCAGGAATTGGCATATAATTTCCATAATCAACAAAACCGGCCCTAAGCCGGAACAGGGAGGGAAGGTCTTGGCGGCTCTGCTCAAGCGCGGCGATACAGATATGACCGAAGGCTCCACCGTAAGGCTGCTCATCGTCTTTGCCATACCGCTGCTGATTGGAAACCTTTTTCAGCAGCTCTACAGCACGGTGGACTCCGTCATTGTCGGCAACTTCGTCGGCAAGCAGGCGCTGGCCGCCGTCGGCTGTACAACCTCGATCATCAATTCGCTCATCGGGCTTTTCATGGGCCTCTCCTCGGGCGCGGGCGTGGTCATCAGCCAGTATTACGGCGCGCATGACGAGGATAAGCTCCACCGCACCGTGCAGACGACCATCGGCATGACGCTCGTCCTCTGCGCCGCGCTGACAGTGCTTGGCGTACTGCTCACGCCCGCGATGCTCCGCCTCATGCAGACGCCGGAGGACGTCTTCGGCGAGGCGGTTCTGTACCTGCGCATCTATTTCTGGGGCGTGACAGGCCAGCTTTTGTATAACATCGGTGCGGGCATCCTGCGCGCTGTGGGCGACTCCACGCGTCCGCTGTATTTTCTCATCTTCTCCACGCTGACGAACACGGCGCTGGATCTTCTCTTCGTGTGGGGCCTGCGTCTCGGTGTGGCGGGCGCGGCCTATGCCACGATCCTCGCCCAGGCGCTCTCAGCCCTGCTCGTCATGGGCATGCTCGTGCGCAGCCGCAGCGCCTATCGGGTGGATCTGCGCCTGCCGCGCATCGAAGGGCCTCTTCTCCGACGCATCTGCTCCATCGGCGTGCCGACCTCGCTGCAGATGGTGATCACCTCGATCTCCAACATCTTTGTACAATCTTATGTAAATCGCTTCGGCAGCTCGGCCATGGCCGGCTGGGCGGCCTATGTGAAGATCGACGGCATCGCCTTTCTCCCGATCGTGAGTCTGGCCATCGCGGTGACGACCTTTGTAGGCCAGAACCTCGGCGCGGGCAAGCTCGACCGTGTGCGCGGCGCGGCGCCGCGCTGCCTGGGGCTCTCGACGGGTATCATGGTCGTGGTGCTGCTGCCGCTGATGCTGCTCGCGCCGCAGCTGGTCTCGCTCTTCAACGCCGAGCCCGCCGTCGTCGAATACGGCACGCTCTTCGTGCGGCTCATCTCGCCCTTCTATCTGGCGACGACGGTCAATCAGATCTATTCCGGGGCCATGCGCGGGGCGGGCAACACCCGCGCGCCGATGCTCATCATGCTCTTTTCCTTTGTCCTGTTCCGCCAGATCTATCTCTACACGGCCTATCGCCTGGGCGGCGGCGTCGTACCGATCGGCCTGGGGTATCCGGCGGGCTGGCTGATGTGCAGCGCGATCATGCTGATCTATTACTATTCCGGCCGCTGGCTCCGGCGCTACACGGAGAAGCGGGACGAAGAATGAGACTTGTGGTCGAAAAAAACTTGTGTTAAGATAGAGTCAGACGGAGCGCGCAAGGCAGCGCGTCGGAAAAACGGAAAAGAAAGGGGCGGCTGACATGGCGGCCAGAAAAACGGTAGGAGAGCTCATAAAAGAAGCCCGCACGGCGGCAGGGCTGAGCCAGACGGCGCTGGCCGAGAAGGTGGACGGGGTGAGCGCCTCGGACATCGGCAAGGCCGAGCGGGGAGAGAAGGAGCTGACGCAGGCGGCGCTCAAGCAGATCGCGAAGGCGACCGGCGTCACGCAGAAGTCTCTGCTGGAGGCCCCCTCCGGCGTCAAGAAGACTGCGACGGCCGCCAAGACGAGCACGGCGAAGAAGACCTCCACGGCCAAGAAGACGAGCGCCGCCAAGAAGACCGAAACGGCCAAGAAGCCGGAGGCGGAGGACTTCAAGCTCACGGCCGCGGAGAAAAAGCTCGTGGAGCTCTACCGCGCCGCCGACAGCGACACGAAGAAGGCCGCGGTGAGCGTCCTCAAGGGCGAGAAGCCCGACACGCCGGAGGCCGGCGACATCCTCTCCTCCCTCCTCGGCGGAGCGATGGACATCCTCGGCAACCTCGGCAAGAAGTAATACAGCATATAGAGGAAAAGCTCCTGCCCGGTAAAGGCAGGAGCTTTTCGCACGATGCGAGAGCTCAGCAGCCGGAGCGCGCCTGTCCGATAAGCTTCTCCAGCGTCTCCAGTGCGGTGCGCCGGTCGACGGTGCTGCGCTCCGTCAACAGGGAGAAATAATCCGCGACCGACTGGACCAGCTGGGGATTTGAGAACACAAAGGCCGCACAGGGCGTTTCGCAGCGCAGCACGGCCACGGCGTCTCTGAACATGGCGATCTGGATCTGACGGAAGGGAGACTCGCTCAGCAGCGCCAGATGGAAATTCTTCTCGTTTTTGACAAGCTCCATGACTGCCGCCAGGTGCTCCGTGTATTCCTCCCGCGTATAGGGAAGGGAGAGCTCCAGCAGATCGAGCGGGAAATTGATCTGCCGCGGCTGCCACGCGGCAAACTCCGGCATACAGAAGATCAGCGTCACCGCCTCCTGCCGAAGCAGGGCCAGAAACTGCTCCCGCAGACGGCCACAGAGGGACAGCACGAAGCTCCGGCGCGGCTGATCGAGCCCGGCGCGGCTGACGATCCGCTCCAGAAGCGCCTCCGGCATGGTAAAGACGGGAAAGTCCTGCAGCAAAAAGGTCCCGCCCCCCTGCATCGTCGCGCAGAAGGAACGGTATTCCTCGCCGGACGCTTCCCGGAAGACCCGGAGAAAGGGCGAGGCGGCGGACAGCATGCTGTCAAACTCCCGCCGGATCAGCTCAAGGCGCTTCGGATCTGTGATATATTCATACCAGCGGTTTTCCCCGCCGGCCGTGGGAAAGAAGCCGTGGATGCAGGCGCCGCCGGAGCGGAGGAACACCGTGTGATAAAAGCGGGCGTTCTGCTCCTTGCGGAAGACGAAGGGCTCGATCCGGCCGGAGACATAGAGCGGGAACCAGCCGCGGATCGCGTCGATCATCTCTTCGCCCATGCGGTCGACGTTGTGGATGATCCGGATCGTCACGCCGCTGCCGACGCAGCTGGCCATCAGCGAGGCCCACAGCGCGAAATAAGCCCGGTCGCCCGTCATCCAGTCCATCGGCTCGTCGGAATAGAGCAGCAGCTCTCCGCCCTCTTGCGCGGCGTCGGACAGAAAGCGGATCACGGCGCTGCGCAGCCCTTCCGTCCCGTAATACCGGACCGCGGCCGGAACCTCAGGTGCGCTCGGGCCGGCGGCGGGCAAAGCTCTGCCGGGCCTGAACTCGTCGAGCGAGCGCAGCAGCAGCCGGGCCATGGCCGCCTTATCCTCTTCGGCGGGGGCCTCGTAGAGCCAGACGGCCACAGAGGCGGCGTCCAGCAGCTCCGCGCTCACGCCGCAGAGTGCGGCCAGCTCTTCCGCTTTGCCGAGCTGCCGCGCGCGGGAAAGCAGGACGTCGGCCAGCTTTTCCGCAAGGCGCGCATTTCCGTGCGGCGAATAGATCCCGCTGCGAAAGCGGCTGACAAGAGAGACGTCGACGCTCAGCTGGGAGGCAAGCCTGGTGTTGGACAGGGACAGCAGGGCGGCGGCGCGATCCAGCCGCTCCCCGAAGGCCTGCCGGCGCAGCTTCTGCGCCCGCTTGCTTTTCGGCGCGCCCGTCAGGGCGGGCAGGACGATCTCGTCTGTCTCATAGAGCCAGGCCACCAGAGCGGGCAGCAGCGTCTCCCGCGAGCTGTCGGCGCAGCCGCAGAGCTCCTGCAGAGCGGGCAGCATATTTTCATAATCCGCATAAGCGTAGACGCCGCTCACCAGCAGAGCGATCGAGGGGCTTCCGGACTTCGGTGCACGGTTTCCGGTTTTCAGCTTGGAGATGTTGCCCGACGAGCAGCCCGCGTAACGGGCGATCTGCGTGTTGCTGCAGCGCAATAGCGTAAACAGAGCCTGGATCCGCTCGGAAAGCATGGCACGTCCCTCCTTGTCCGGTATAAAACAACTATAGCACGGTGGACAACTTTTTTGCAATGAAAAAAAGTTGTCCACCATTGTTTTGCATGTTCTTTAATTGTAAGATGGAGTGGGGAAATTCACAAGCTAAGGAGGTTTCATTATGAAAGCATTCAAGCGATTTTTGTGCGTCCTGCTTGTTTTGAGCTTTGTGGGGATTCTTTGCGCCTGCGGCGGCACGCCGCCCGAGTCGGTCAGAGGCGCGGAGGAAACATCCGCGGCCGCGCCGGAGCCGACGCCGGAGGAGGCGCCCGCGGCCGAAGCGGAGCCGACGCCGGAGGAGGCGCCCGCGCCCACACCGGAGCCGACGCCGACGGAGCTGGAGCTCTGTGCCGGAGAGTATACCTTCCTCTGTGCGCGCTTCAGCGCCGCCTATATCGACAGCCTCTTTGAGCTCGGCGGCGCGGTGGCCGACGTCCCGGACCAGTTTGTCACCATCCCGGACATGGAAGGGGAGACCGTGACGCTGAAGCCGGACGGCACCGGGTATCTCTACTGGGGCGACGACAACCAGGGGCCGATCGACTCGTGGGAGATCGACGGCGGCGCGCTGAGCTTCCGGGCGGGCGTGGCCGAGGTCGAGGGGACAATCGCGGGGGGCCTCATGACCCTTACGATCGACGACGGCTTCGAGGCTCTCTTCGCCGCGCCGGACGCGGACACCGCCGACGTCGAGCCGATCAGCATGGCCGAGCTTGCCTCACTGCTGCTGGCGGAGGAAGCCGGCGGGGAGACCGCGGCAGAGCTGCCGGCTGAGGGCGAATATGAGATCTTCGCCGTGCAGCTCGACGGCGTGCTCATCCGCGCCGGGGATCTGGAGATCGCGTCCACGATCACCCTGAGCGCGGCCGGCACGGGATCCATGACCTCGAATGACGAGGCCATGGACATCACGGAATGGACGGCGGACGGCGGCACCTTCAGCATCACCATGGCCGACGGCAGCTCCGCGGGCGGCAGCCTCCATAACGGCGTGATCGAGCTTGACATCTACGGCAACGGCTATATGATCCTCTGCTACGCGCAGGAGGGCGCCGACACCTCCGACTATGCGCCCATGACGCTGGAGGAATATCAGGCCGAGCCGGAGTCCCTCCTGTACGCACTGTGGGCCAGCCTCGATCAGAGCGCGGGGGTCCACCTCAGCTACGACATGCACACGGACTATATGGACGCGGACATGAGCTTTGACGTCCACGGGAAAGACGGCGTCTACTACTCCCGCCGCACGACGCGGGTGTCCGGCTTCGAGAACACGATGATCACCTTCTTCCGGGACGGCACGGCGTACAATCTCTACCCGGAGGACATGACCGGCGTCATTGTCACGACGACGAGCTCCACCGTGATCGCGGAAAACATCCTCTTTATGGATGACCTGCTCTCGGACATCCGCTCCTGCGCGCTGCGCAAGGACTTTGTTGAGACCCAGCAGGAGCTGGAGGGCGTTTCTTACACGGTGGATCTGTACCCGGCGACGGACGAGTCCCCCGATACGGCCTTCTATTTCACGGCCGACGGGCAGCTGGCCTTCTGCTACAAGGGCGCGCCTGTGATCGAGACCGCTGTGGAGATCGGCGAGACGGTCTACACGGTCTATGCGATCGACGAGGCCGTGAACGAGGAGCTCTTTGACATTTCCGCCTACGAGCTCGGCTGACGGCAGCACAGAGACCGACTGGATACGAAAGGAGAAAAGCTATGATCTGTCCCCATTGCGGAGCGCTGCTTCAGGACGGCTCCCGCTTTTGCGAGGAATGCGGCGCAAGGTTAGATGCGCAGACAGGCCCCGGGGCGGCTGCGTATGACAGGCCGCGGCTCTCGCCGGGCTATTCCCGCCGGCTCGACTCGGAGAGCGTCCTGGCGGCGATCAAAAAACACAGAAGGAGAACGCGGCTCATCGGCGTCATCGCCGTCATCCTGCCGCTGATCGGCTTCGGGATCTACGGCGCCGTCTCCGACAGCATGGAGCTCTGGCAGGCGCTGTTTGCCGGCGTCGTCATCTCCGTCATCCTGGCCGTGACGATGCTCATCCTTGCCTTGAAAAACAGGCTGTCCAAGCCCTTTGAGGGAACGCTGACGAGCAAAAAGCATGCCCGCCGCGTCCGCCGCTCCAACGACGGCTACCGGGATTCCCGGGATGAATACATCCTCTATATCACGGACGAAAACGGAAAGCGGCATAAGAAAAAAACCACCCTCGGCATCTACAACTACCTGAATGAGGGCGACCGTCTTCGCTGGCTGCCCCAGTTCCCGATCCCCTTTGAGAAATACGACAAATCCCGCGACGCGGAGATCCCCTGCCTGTTCTGCGGCAGGATGAACGCGCCGGAAAACGACAGCTGCAGCTTCTGCCGCAGCCCGATGATCAAGTGACCGGGGCGAGTAAAAACCCCTGCCCGACTGCTTTCAAAGAAGCGGTCGGGCAGGGGTTTTTCATGCTTCCTTTTTAGCGCGCTCGTTCGTGTCGATGGATTTCCCGAAGACGAAAAAGCGCTGATACAGAAACTCCGTCACGAAGTTGAGGATCATGTTGATCGCGGTCACGAGATAGCCGTTCCAGCCGAGCGTGTCGGCCAGATAGCGCTCCAGGAGCGTGCTCAGCGGCGTAAACACCGCGTAGTAGCAGGCCACCTTCAGCATGGCGATCGGGACGTTCGCGGCGGACTTGAAGGTGAATTTGCGGTTGAGCGTGAAGTTCCACAGCACGCTCAGCACCAGCGCGAGCAGATAGCTCAGATAGTTCGGCCAGTGCAGCAGTTCCTTGAAGAGGGCGAAGCTCGCCATCTGGATAAGCCCCGCGCTCGCGGAGAAAAGCGTGAATTTCACGACACGCCAGAATTCTTTCTTCTTCATGCCGACCCTCCTTATACTGCTATCTGATAGAAATCTCGGATTTTTCCGGCCAGAATTGCGTCATGCATCGTTGAAACCCTTGACCGCGTCAACCGGAACTCACTCCATTCCGCTTCTTCGGCTCCAAAGGGCCGAAAAAGCTGCATATCCGTTCCTTCCGTTTTCCTTTCCAATTGCAAAGCATAAAGCTTTGCAATTGCGAGGAGGAGCAGCGGAGAGAATGAGCTTTCGTCACACTTGACGGAAGCGAATGATTTGGAGCTTGTGACGACGACATTATGCTCTGCGGGCTTCGCCTCGCCTGACACAATTCTGCCTCGGAAATCATTGCCGACCTTTCTATCAGATATCAGTATTAAACAGGCTCAGTATACGGCAGATGGAGGAAAAAGTAAAGAGTGAAACAAATTTTTGAAGCATTTTTTTCTGCGGCGTGCATATGCTGTCAGTGAGAAATGCACAATGCCATTCCGGAGCACCGGATTTCGGTTTTTCAAGGAGGGACTATGGACAGAAAGCTCAAATGGGGGAGACTGGCGCTCTGCATCCTGGCGGCGCTGGCCGCGGGCGGGCTCGGCGCGCTGCTGGGCGGAGATTTTTCCGACAGCTACAGCCGGATGTATAAGCCGCTGCTCTCACCGCCGGGCTGGGTGTTCCCGGTGGTCTGGACGGCGCTCTATGTCCTCATGGGCGTGGCGAGCTGCCAGATCTGGCAGTCGGAGGCCAGCGCCCCGCGCAAAAAGCGCGCGCTGACGCTCTACGCCGTGCAGCTGGGGATGAACGCCCTGTGGCCGCTGCTCTTTTTCCGCCTCTCGGCCTATCTCGCGGCCTTCATTTGGCTGCTGCTTTTGCTGCTGGCCGTCTGGCTGTGCGCCGTCAGCTTCCGCTATATCCAGAAGAGCGCCGGGAGCCTTCTCACGCCCTATCTCCTCTGGCTGTGCTTCGCGCTCTACCTCAACCTCGGCGTCTATCTCCTCAATTAGAACAGGACTTTATAGCCCTTTCCCATCCGGGACGGAGTTTTCCTCCGTTCCGGATTTTTTCTTGTACAGATCAGTCCCCTGTGTATGGACGCGCGGCCGCCGCACATATAAAAAGCGGGGCCGTTTTCGTCGAAATGCCCTAAATGCGCCCGAGACAGAGGGTTGTTCTTGCATAATCCTTGTGATTATGTTAGAATATGAACGAAATTATACCCGGGAGTTCCGGCATTTTTCCATAGGGGGGGAAGAGTATGGAGAATAAGGCCAAGATCCTAACGGTCGCAGGCAAGGGCGGCGTCGGAAAAACCTCGATCTGTGCCTGTATCGTCCGGCTTCTGACGGAGCGCTATCCGGACAAGAAGATCCTGGCGATCGACGCGGATCCCGCCGTCGGCCTGTCCGTCGCTCTTGGCGTGGATGTGAAGCTGACGCTGGACGATATCCGTTCGAGCATCGTCGACAGCGTCGAGAACGGCGAGACGAGAGAGGCGCTCGAGCTTCTCAGCGAAGCGCGCTTCCGCATCTTCGACGCGCTGGTCGAGATGCCCGGCTTTGCCTTTCTGGCCATCGGCCGTCCGGAGAGCTCCGGCTGCTACTGCAAGGTCAATTCCTATCTCAAGGAAGTCATCAGCCTGCTGGCCAACAGCTTTGATTACGTCGTCATCGACGGCGAGGCGGGGATCGAACAGATCCAGCGCCGCGTGATGGAAAAGGTCACGCACCTGCTGCTCATCACCGACCAGAGCAAGAAGGGCGGACAGGTCATCACGACGATCAAAAACGTGGCCGACGAGCTGATCGCCTACGACCGCATCGGAGCCATCATCAACCGCGTCACCAATCCCGAGCTTGTGAGCCTCATGGAGGCCCCCGTGGAGATCCTCTCCGCCATCCCCGCAGACAGCGCCTTTGCCGCCAACGACATCAAGGGCAAGAGCGTCATGGAGCTGCCCGCGGATTCCGTCATGCTCACCGGAGTGGAGGAAGCACTCCGAAAAATAGAAATTCTTTGAAGAAGAGGTGTAACATTTGAAAGATCTTAAGCATTTGATCTACTTTGAGAGTCTGCTTGAGAACGCCGACAACGAGCTGGTGAAGAAGGCTCAGGCCGACGGCGGCATCGCCCTCGGCTATACCTGCTTCCACATCCCCGAGGTGCTGCTCAATGTCGACAACTGCTTCTCGACCAGACTTCGCGCACCGAACACCGGCTCCATCGACATCGCGACCTACTACATGTCCAACTACACCTGCGAATATGCCCGCGCCCTGCTCGAGCGCGCCATCGAGGGCGGCTATCAGTTCCTCGACGCGCTGATCGGCGTGGACGCCTGCTCGATGATGAACCGCTCCATGGAGCACTTTGAGATCCTGCAGGTCAATGACAAGCCGAACTTCTTCGTCACCCACTGCGACATGCCCTTCAAGATCACCGACTACACCCTCGACGGCTATGAGCGCCAGATGCAGGTCCGCGTGCTCGACCGTCTGCACGAGGTGTTCGGCGTCGACGTGTCCGACGCGGCTATCCGCAAGGCCGTCGAGGAGCACAACGAGGTCTGCCGCATCATCTCCGAGATCCGCGAGATGCGCAAGAAGGCCAACCCCGTCATCACCGGCTACGAGTTCCACATCCTCAACCTCGTCACCTACGTCTGCCCGAAGGCGCTGATCCTGCCCTACCTGCGCGAGACGCTGGAGGAGCTGAAGCATCGCCGCCCCGACCGGAAGAGCCCCTTCCGCGCCCGCGTGGCCATCGTCGGCAGCGAGATCGACGATCCCAACCTCACCAAGCTCATCGAGGACGTCGGCGCTCTCGTCGTGTCCGACCGTTACTGCTTCGGCTCCACGCCGGGCCGCGAGGTCATCGAGCTCAAGGACGACGAGCCCGCCCTGCGCCAGATCTGCCTGCACTACATGCAGGTCAGCGAGTGCGCCCGCTACATCTCCGACGAGAAGGTGCTGCAGCGCCGCGAGACCAGCGACCGTCTGGCCAAGGAGTTCGGCGCCGAGGGCATCATCTACGAGCAGATGAAGTACTGCGACTACTGGGGCTTCGAGCGCGCGCTGGTCAGCCACATCATGTCTGAGGAGTACGGCTGGCCCGTCCTCTCCATCGACCGTCTGTACAACAACGGCAATTCCGGCCAGCTGCGTACGCGTGTCCAGGCCTTTGTGGAGTCGCTGGAGATCAAACGCATCCATAAAGAGGAGGGTAAGAAGTAATGGCGAAGATTCAATATCCCAACCCTAAATTCTGGAAAGCCAAAGACAATATCAACTGGAAAAAGCAGGGCGAGAACCTGAAGGAAGTCCTCGGCATCTTCGGCGGCATGCTCAAGGAGACCGACTGGCAGCAGTTCGGCAAGGACATGGCCAATGTTCTGAAGGCCGACGGCGAGCGCATCAAGGGCGAATACGCCGACTTCATGGCCCTCGACAAGGACGAGAAGATCGACCGCATCATCAACGGCGAGCGCAGCCTGGGCCGCCTCTACCGCAAGGGCGCCATGGCCACGGTCCGCCGCGAGTGGCGCGGCATCAAGGACACCGCCTATGATTTCTGGGAATGGGCCCGCATGTGGGGCATGCTCCTCATGACCTTCTCCAAGGACCTCATCCCCGCCATGAACAGCGCGCTGTGGTATCGCTGGATGATCTCCTATTTCTGCTGCCACGGCTTTATGGACAAGAACATCCTCGGTCTGCGCGGCTCCAACCTGCGCATGAGCCATGAGGTCACCTACCAGATCTTCCGCTACGTGGCGGAGAACCTCGTGCTGCTGAGCAAGGCCGACCGCAAGAACGGCAACAGCGACGAGCTGAACAAGATGATGTTCACCTTTGACGAGATGACCATGGGTCAGATCGCCTGCGGCTTCCCTGATCTCTGCGCCATCCCGCACCAGCTGCTGCCGATGTTCCTCGTCTCCGAGATCGACCAGCTGGTCTGCATCCCGTACATCGACGCGGTCGAGAGCTTCGGCCTGCCCTCCGACACCTGCCCGGTCCCGTCCTCCGAGTGCGGCGCGCTGGTCATCAACGCCCTGCCCGACATGGGCTCTCTCTTCATTTCGAGCTCCATGCCCTGCGACGGCTCCACCATGGCCTCCTCTTACTTCTCCCGCCGCTTCCCGAACACCCCGGTGTTCCATCTCTGCTTCCCCGTCCGCTACATGGATGAGGAGACCGTGCAGATGGGCGCGGAGGACATCAAGGCCTGCATCAAGAAGATCGAAGAGGTCACCGGCGCCAAGTGGAACTGGGATCACTACTTCGAGTGCATGAAGCGCTTCAACCAGGAGACCGACCTGGAGCTCCAGAAGTGGGAGATCAACAAGTCCGCCTACCCGCAGTTCATCGGACCGAGCTACGAGCTCTTCCGCAAGTGGAACTACGAGATGGACGGCGGCAGCGATCCCCGCGTCGTGCCTTCCATGGAGAAGGTCAACAAGATGCTCCTGAAGGCCTACGAGAACAAGGAGACCGCCTGGCCCGCCCGCAAGATGCGCTACCGCGCCATCGTGTGGTCCTGCCCGGCCCACTACTATGCCAACTTCTCCAACTGGCTGGCCAACTGCTGGGGCATCAACGTCCTGGTGGAGATGGAGTCTCTGAACTTCACCAAGCACCTGGAGACCGAGGACAAGGAAGAGGCGCTGCGTGACCTGGCCCGTCTGTACGAGCGCATGGTCATGCGCCGTCACACCAACGGCGGCTACCAGAACGTCGTCGACGAGTGCTGGCGCCAGGTCGAGGCCTGGAACGCGCCGCTGGTCATCATGTACCAGAACGTGGCCTGCAAGAACATGGCCACCGTGCAGGGCATGCTGGACGAGCAGGGCCGTCAGCGCGGCTACGACCTGATCTGGGTCGAGCACGACCTGATGGACCCCCGTACCGTTTCCCGCCGCACCATGCGCGACAAGGTCAACGAGTACATGCGCACGGTCAAGCACGCCGAGCCCGTCGATCCCTCGCTGGTCGAGTTCGAGGACGAGGTCTGCATGTAAGGCATGGAAAAGGCAGAGCCTTTTCCATGAAGAAGGGATGCACTCCGCTCAGCGCACTCGCGCTGCTCGCACGTTCGCTGCGTGAGAGGAGTTTTTCCGAGGCGCATGTCCCCGGAAAAACGATCCCATTCGTTTCACTGCCTGCGGGCAGTGAAATCAGAGGGGGAGCCCCCCTCTGAACTCCCCGCCCGGAGGGCGCATGAAACATAATTAAAAAAAGGAGACATTCATTCATGAAATATTTTGGCGGTTGTGACGTTGGTTCCACCTACACCAAGGCAGTCATCCTCGACGAGAACGGCAACATGGTTGCCGACACCACCATCAAGAGCAAGATCAATTCCGAGCAGAGCGCCATCGCGGCGATGGACGACGTGCTGGCGAAGGTCGGCCTGAAGAGCAGCAAGGATCTGGAGTACCTCATCGGCACCGGCTACGGCCGCAACAAGGTCCCCTTCGCCGACGAGAACATCTCTGAGATCTCCTGCCATGCCATGGGCGTGCATGTCACGAACCCGAACGTCAAGGCCATCATCGACATCGGCGGCCAGGACGTCAAGGGCATCAGCATCGACACGGACGGCACGGTGAAGAACTTCGCGATGAACGACAAGTGCGCCGCCGGTACGGGCCGCTTCTTCGAGGCCATGGCCCGTTCCTTCGAGCTGAGCCTGCCGGAATTCTCCAAGCTCTCTCTGACTGCGAAGAACGTGATCCCCATCACGGCGCAGTGCACGGTGTTTGCCGAGTCTGAGGTCATCACCCTGGTGGGCGAGGGCAAGCCGATGGACGAGATCGCAGCCGGTATCGAGATGGCCGTTGCGAAGCGCTGCTTCGTCATGGCGAAGAAGGCCGGCGCCACCGACAGCATCACGCTGACGGGCGGCTGCGCGAAGAACGACGGTCTGAAGGAAGCCATCGAGCACGTGCTGAAGCTGAAGGTCGTCAACCTCAAGACCGACCCCCAGCTCATGGGCGCTCTCGGCGCTGCCGAATATGCCCGTCAGAAGGGCCTCGCCAAGAAGTAAGCGGCGGACTTTCCCACCCATCAATTGAAAGGAGAGCAATCAATGGCTAAATTGGCTAAAGCGCTGCTGAAGCTCATCAAGGTCCTCCTGATCGTCATCTGTGTCCTGTTCGTGGTCTATTTCTGGAACCTCGACCAGAAGGTGCTTGGCTGGGCCTACAAGCAGGTCAACACCATGTTCGACCGGAAGAAAGTGGATCTGGTATTCTAGTATAATCGCATGGAACTGTACAATTCTCTCATCAAAGACACCAAGGCGCTGCTCGAAAAGGGAGCCCCGAAGGTCTGGCCCTACCAGCCCGGCAGCGAGTGGAAGGACATCGGCTCGAGCGAGCTGGTGCTCCAGAAGGACGCGGCCTATGAGCTGGGCGCCTCCGGCAAGGGCTCGGCAAACTATGTGCTTTTCACCTCCTCTCCGGAGCTGGTGGACAAGGATCAGGTTCTGCTCTACGGCAGGGATCTGGGCGAGATCTCCGAGCCGGTCGACTTTGCCCGCATCGTGCTGCTGCGCGTGGGCGTCCTCGACGGGGACGACGAGGCGGTCTACCGCATCCTCAAGGACATCGAGTTTGCCAAGTACCACGTCTACCCGGAGGGCTACATGGTCCGTATGTCCCCGGAGAACTACCGGGAGCAGGTGCGCGTGAGCAAGCAGGCCATCCGCAAGGGCATCAGCTTCAAGAACATCGGAGCCAGCTACATCAAGGCCTATAAGAAGGACCCGAACGTCCTCAACGCCACGGTCATCTTCGTCACCGCGCCGAGCTTCGATTTCGGCGCCATGAAGGATCTGGCCAAGAAGTCCAGCGCCGTGACCAACACCCTCACACACATCCTCGAGGGCCTGTCCACCGACTGTTCGGTGTGCGCGCTCAAGGATATCTGCGACGAGGTCGAGGGCATGAAGGAGCTGCACTTCGGCGTGGGCGACAAGGGCGCCGACAAGGGCCACAAGCACTGAGCCTCTATACACAAAGCAAAAGAGCCGCGGGTTCGCCCGCGGCTCTTATGTTTTGCGTGAGTTTTCGGTTTTCGGTAAACGGAAGTTTAGCGCTGAGTTTGAAATGATGTCGTAGGGGGCGATGCCCTCATCGCCCCGCCTGTACAGGTCGGATTTGCGGGCCGATCAGGGGATCGGCCCCTACGACATCCTTCGTTTCCCTTCATTCCGAACTCCGAATTCCGAATTCGTCGCTAAACTCCAATTAGTCACTATCAAGACAAAAAATAATAGACCGACAGACGAAACACCCGCCCGGGGCCTGTTCTTATGTCGGGACAGGAGCCGATGAAAAAATCACGCGCAGCCGGCTTTTCTTCCTGAGCGGCCGCACGACAAATGACTGTTGCCACAGTGCATACGCTGTGGTACAATAACAATGTTTGACTGGTGAATTCTGACACAAACAACATAAATAGGGAATCATAATGGCGGGGGGCGTTCTGATGCGCATTTTTGCCCGGATAACGGCTGTTTTACTGGTGACACTGCTTTTCATAGTTCTGTTTTTGCTCGGGATGATCTATATGCTTTCCCAGGGCGAGTCTGACACGGCGCGGGAGGTCTTTGTCCGATCTGTCAAAGAGACCAGCGCGATCGGGTTTCTGGCAGATATTTTTCCCATGCCGGAAGAGGCCGTTCCTGAAGCGGCTTCGGAGATCGGGATCCAGACAAATCCGGAGATGGTGAAAGTATCTGCGCCGGAAGAGAAGACCTCCGCAGAGCCGGACGCCTGGGGATATGTGGATGATGACGGCGACGGTCTGATCCTTGTCCCCGTCAAAGGCAGCAGTTATTCCGGCTACATGCTGATCGTGCTGGATCCGTCCCGGGTGATCCTGGGCTGCGAGCCCAAATCGATCGGAAACAAAGGCTATACAGTGCAATATTATGTGGAGGCGAACGATGGGGTCGCCGGCATCAACGGAGGCGGCTTCCCGGACACAAACGGGGCGGGCAACGGCGCCAGCCCTGACACGCTTCTTGTTTCCGGCGGGGAAGTATACTGCGAATATGCCGGCGTGGGGCGAGGATTTGTCGGGATCGACAGCAGCTATATTCTTCATGTCGGTTTTCAGTCAAAGGAAGATATCGAGAAGTGGGACATTCAGGAGGGCTGCGGTTTTGGCCCGGTTCTGGTCATCAACGGAGAAATAGCGCCGGAGGAAACGCTGAAAAGCGGCCTCAATCCGCGCACAGCCATTGGGCAGCGTTCAGACGGCGCGATCCTGATGCTGGTCATCGAGGGACGGCAGCCCTCGCGGCTTGGCGCAAGCTATCTTGACCTGGCCGATGTGATGCTTCGGTTTGGTGCGGTCAATGCGTGCAATCTGGATGGTGGGTCATCCAGTCTGATGTGGTTTAACGGCGAATATATAAACGACAGCGCTTCGATTATCGGAACCCGTCCTATTCCGAGCAGCTTTGTTGTCTTAAAAGAGGGGAGACAGAAGCGTGAACGATAAAAAAATCTCTTGCGGCAGAAAGAAAAGAAACGGCTTTCTCCTTGGTCTGGCCGTTTATGCCGGCGTTCTGCTGCTGCTCGGCGCTGTGGGACTGTACGTGTTTCACGATTATCTGGTGCATTTTGAGGCTTCTCAAATCAAATATGCGCTCATGGATTATCAGCAGTCCCTGGAGCAGACGATTCCGGAGGCCGCAGAGGACGCGCTCTCAGAGCTTGAACCGAGCATAAGGGATTCGGAGGAAAGCCAGAGCTTTGTTCAGGATCTGCTTCAAAATGCAAAATTGGTAAAGGATCACCTCAACAGCAGCGAGGAGAGCCAGCTGTATTCGGTCGTTGCCGCAGACGGGCAGAAGCTGGGCGAGGTCAGCTTTGCCCCGGTCGGAGAAATGAGGTATCATCTTCCCGTTTGGGGGATCAAACAGGAGCAGTTTGATTTCTCCCCGTACTACCGGACTTCACAGGTCACCGTTCCGCCGGATTACATGGTGTTTCTCGGGAATCTTCGCCTGGAAAGAGAGTTCATCGCGGAAGATGAGATCCCTTATCAGACTTTGGAGGAATGCTACCGGCACTATGCAGATCTGCCCACACTGGTGCGATACGAAACGCCGCCGTATTTAGGCGAGCTCTCGCTTCGCGTCTGCAGGGAAGACGGCACAGAGCTTGGGCCGGAGGATCTGACGGAGGAGGTCTTTTTGGATCGGTGTAGTGCGGCGATCCGGGAAGAAGCAGAGGAATATGTTCCGGAATTCGTTCATCAGTATGTTTCGTTCTCCGCTAATATTCACGACTCTGCCATGGGCTATTATTTGTCGCTGTGCCGAATGATCGTTCCGGACAGTCAATTGCAGACCATGCTGCATCTGGCCATTGACGGACTTCGCTATTCCAAGACGCGGTCGGTAAAGGTGCTGTCTACGGAAATATGCAGAATGACAGACCTGGGAGAGAACAGATACCTGGCGGATATCAGATATTCCTCGGAAGTCGGAGGACAAAACGGCCGTGTTCAAATGGATGAGCACATTCAGCTGGTGCTGATCGATGACGGGGGAACGCTGCTGGCCGATGCGCTGTACCTGATCTGACACAGGGCTCGCACACGGGCCAGAGACGAACAGGGATGAGACGGAGGATCGCTCTGAAGAAGATCGCGGAGATCTTCCCGGAGGGAGTCCTCCGTCTTTTCTGTATGCAGCGGGCAGGAAAGCCGGAAAAATATACGAGCAATCCGGTCTGCCGGCGGGGGAGCGGAAGCTGCTGCTTGCGGCCGCCCCGAATGTCTGTTGCTCTGGCGATCCTGCTGTGGTACAATATGCACAGGATCGATCTGCTGGACGATCATGAAAAGATAACATAAACAACGAAACAAATAATTACGTAAATACAAATATGTAAACTAAAATTATGTAAACATGTATCACGCGACTTCCGCATCAAGGCTGGAAGCGGCGAAAGGGGAGAGCTCATGCAGTGTGAATACCCGCCCGAGCGGGAGAAAACAGGGGAGCGGCAGCGTGCGCGGCGCGTGCTGCTGTGCTGCGGCGCGCTGATCCTGCTGCTGTGTCTGGCCGCCGCACTCTATGTGTCCGACTATTATCACGCAGCGCCCGAGGCCCTTGCGGCGCTCGAGAGCGACGCAGCCGTCACCGTCAGCAAAACCGGCACCGGCTGGCTCTTCGACGGCCCCTCAGCCGACCGGGCGCTGATCTTCTATCCCGGCGGCAAGGTCGAGGAGACGGCTTACGCGCCCTTCCTGCGGCTGCTCGCCGAGCGGGGGATCGACGTCTATCTTGTCAGGATGCCCGCGCGTCTGGCCTTCCTCGGCATAAACCGCGCGGAGGCCGTGATGGCGGAGAACTCCTGCGCGCACTGGTACATCGGCGGCCACTCGCTCGGCGGCGCGGCCGCGGCGATCTACGCCTCCGCGCACGGGGAGAGCCTTGACGGTCTGATCCTCTGCGCCGCCTATCCGACAAAGCCGCTCGACCCCGCGCTGACGGAGCTGCTCCTCTACGGCTCGGAGGACGGTGTGCTCGACCGGGAAAAACTCGAGGAGGGGAGAGCCTTCTCCACCGACCGCTGCCTGGAGCTCGTGCTTAAGGGCGGAAACCACGCCGGCTTCGGCTGCTACGGCCCGCAGAAGGGCGACGGCGAGGCGAGCCTCAGCCCCGAGGAGCAGCAGCGGCAGGCGGCCGACTGGATCGCCGCCGTGCTTGATGCCGCAGGCTGAGACTGGACAGACGGCCGCGGCTGCGGTATAATATAAGAAATATCTTGTGGAGGGAACAGCATGAAGCTTTGCAATATTCTTGTGGACGGGAAGATCCATCTGGCGCTCGAGACGGCGCGCGGCGTGATCGACGCCTCGGCGCTCTCGCTGACGATGGAGGACGTGATCGCGGGCGCCGACCGCGCGGGCCTCGAAGCCCTCGCCGCCGATCTGGCCGCTCCGGTCGTGGAGAAGCCGGTCTATGCCAATGTTTTGAGCCGCGTCGGAAAGCTCCTCTGCGTGGGGCTCAACTACCGGCAGCACGCCATCAACACGAATATGCCCATCCCGAAGGTCCCCGTGCTCTTCTCCAAGTTCGACGACGCGCTCGCGCCCGCCGGGAGCGAGACGCGCCTGCCGCCCTGGGAGGACAGCTACGACTATGAGGCGGAGCTCGTCATCGTCATGGGCCGCGAGGCCTGGGGCGTGAGCGAGGAGGAGGCCAAGGCCTGCGTCTTCGGTTACACCTGCGGCAACGACCTCAGCTGCCGCGACGCGCAGATGCGCTCCGGCCAGTGGCTCATCGGCAAAACCATGCCCGGCTTTGCCCCCTGCGGCCCCAGCATCGTCACCTCCGATGAGTTCGATCCGGACAAGCCCCATGCGATACAGAGTTATGTAAACTCCGAGAAGCGCCAGGACAGCGACGTCACGGACATGATCTTCCCGGTCGCACAGGTCGTCAGCTACGCGTCGAAATACGTGCACCTGCAGCCCGGCGATCTCATCTTCACCGGCACGCCGAGCGGCGTTGCGCTCGAGGGCGGGGAGAGCAAATACGCCTGGCTCAAGGCCGGCGACGAGGTCGAGGTCCGCATCGAGGGGATCGGCAGCCTCTTCACCCGTCTTATCTGAAAAAAGCGGCGCGTCTTACATGGGCGCGCCGCCTTGCCATTTTTACCCGAGGCAAAACGGAGGAGAACATGAAGAGAGAGTCGAAGCGGCCCGGCGGATGGAAGCTCCTGTGGCTGCTGCCGCCGCTGCTGCTTGCGGCGCTGCTGCTGATGCTGCGTATGGAAGCGCTGCCCACAGCGCCGACACAAAGCCCGGCGCCGACGCCCGAGGCGAAGATAGAAAGCGACGACGAGCTCGTCGAAGCCGCGCTTCTTCTCTGCCGCGAGCAGGGGAGCGCGGCCCGCGGCGAGATCGACACGAAGCTCGACACGCTGCGCGAGCGCGATCCCGCGCGCGCCCGGGCCTGGAGCGGGATCTTTGAAGAGCTCTACGCCGCGCCTGCCCGTCCGATCCCCGAAAGCGGCGCGCCCGAAGGCCTGCCCGAAGACGGGAGGCTCTGCATCGTCGTCTTCGGCTTCGAGCTGGAGCCAGACGGCGGGATGAAGCCGGAGCTCGTCGGCCGCTGCGAGGCCGCGCTCGCCTGTGCCGAGGCCTATCCCGCGGCGCTGATCATACTGACCGGCGGCCACACCGCCGCGGACGATCCCAAAGCCTCCGAGGCGCGCGCCATGGCCGCCTGGCTGACGGAGCAGGGCGTCGACCCGGCGCGGCTCGTGCTGGAGGAGCGGTCTCTCTCCACGGTACAGAACGCGGTCTATGTGGATCGGATCCTCCGGGAGGAGCATCCCGCCGTGGACAGTCTTCTCATCGTCAGCAGCAGCTACCATGTGCCGATGTGCGCGCTGCTCATGGAGGAGACGGCCTGGCTGAGCGCCGGGGAAGCGGGCAATCGACCCTATACCGTCTGCGCCCGGCGCGGCTATCCGGCGGAGTCATCCTATGATTTTGCCAACCACCGGCTCCTCTCGGACACGGTTCGCTCCACGGCGGCGCTGTGGCAGCGGATGAACGCGGCCTGAGACCGCCGCCGAAAACCATTGACGAAACGGACTGCGCACAATAAAACGGAGCCATATCGAACAGAAAGGCTGTGATCCTATGGCGGGAACCCGGCAGAGGGCTGGGGCCGCGCGGCTTTCTCACGGACGACGAGAAGCAGAACCTCCCCAAGGTGGACGCCGCGCTGCTCAGACGTATTTTGTCCTATCTCAAACCCTATTGGCTGCAGTTTCTGCTCGTGTTCGTAACGATCCTGCTCTCCGCGGTGCTCGGGCTGATGCCGAGCATCATCACGGGGCGCATCGTGGACGAGGCGCTGGTCGGCAAAAACATGGCGCTGCTGATCCGGCTCCTCCTGATGGCCTTCGTCACGCTGACGGGCTCGCAGGTCATCAGCGTGCTGGAGAGCTACATCAACGCCTGGATCTCCCAGCGCATCATCTTCGACATGAAAAACCAGATGTACGAGCATCTGCTGCACATGCCGCACGCCTTTTTCACCTCCGAAAAGCAGGGCGATATCATTACGCGCATGAATACGGACATCTCCGGTGTAAGCTCTGTCATCTCCGGCACCCTGTCGAGCATCGTGTCGAACATCGCGACCGTGGTCACGACGCTCGTCGCGCTCTTCACAATGAGCTGGCAGCTGGCGCTGATCGGGATCGTGGTCATCCCGCTGCTCGTGCTGCCGACCAAGACCGTGGGCAAGACGCGCTGGAAGCTGCTGACGGCCTCGCAGGCGAAGACGGACGAGATGAACCAGCTCATCAACGAGACGCTTTCGGTCTCCGGCTCGCTGCTTGTCAAGCTCTTTGCCCGGGAAAAGCGGGAGTATGACCGCTTTGTGGACGTCAACGAGGAGGTCACGCAGCTGAGCCTCAAGGAGCAGCGCAGCGGCCGCTGGTTTCGCGTCGTGATGGGCATGTTTACCCAGCTCGGCCCGCTGCTCATCTACTTCGCGGGCGGCTGGTTCATCATCTCTCGCGCCGATCCCGCGCTCACCGTCGGCACGATCACCGCGACGGTCGCGCTCGTCAACCGTCTCTACCGCCCGGTGGAGAGCCTGCTGAACATTCACGTGGACTTTACGCGCTCTCTGGCGCTCTTTACCCGCATCTTCGACTACTTCGACATGAAAACCGATATCGTCTCCCCGGAAAACGGCCAAAAGCCGGAGGTTCGGGACGAGGATATCGTCTATGACCACGTCGTCTTTTCCTATGACAAGGAAAAGCCCCTGCTGACCGACGTGAACTTCACGGTGCCCGGCGGGAAGATGTACGCCATTGTCGGCCCCTCCGGCTCCGGAAAATCCACGGTGGTCAACCTCATCCCCCGCCTCTATGACGTGCTGGGGGGCTCGGTGCGCATCGCGGGCGTGGACGTGCGTGACTTCGACCTGGCCTATCTGCGCTCCTGCATCGGCGTCGTGACGCAGGAGAGCTATCTCTTCAACGGCACGATCCGGGAAAACCTCCTTTATGCCAAGGAGGATGCCACACAGGAGGAGCTTGACGCGGCCTGCTATATCGCCCGGCTCACCGACTTCATCGCCGCGCAGCCCGAGGGCTATGAGACCATGGTCGGCAACCGCGGTCTGAAGCTCTCCGGCGGTGAGAAGCAGCGCCTCTCCATCGCCCGCGTCATTCTGAAGGATCCCAAGATCCTCATCCTCGACGAGGCGACCTCCGCGCTCGACTCCATCACAGAGAGCGCCATCCAGGAGGCGCTGGAGGCGCTGATGGAGGGACGCACCAGCATCGTCATCGCCCACCGGCTCTCGACAATCCTGAAGGCAGACCGGATCCTCGTCGTGCGTGACGGCGTGATCGCCGAGCAGGGCACCCATGAGGAGCTGCTCGCCCTCGGCGGCACCTACCGGGAGCTCTATGAGACGCAATTCAGGCAGATCCTCGACCAGGAGGGTGCGGCGGCAAATGGTGCCAAAGCTGAAAAGGGACTTGTATAGTTGCGTTTTTCATGGTAAAATGACAAAGATGCAGCGCAGGAAATAACGAAAAACTGCAGGAGCGAGAGCCATGTCAAAGATCCAACTGTTCGTCTGCTGCCACAGGGAGAGCCCCGTGCCAAACGTGCCGCTGCTCGTGCCGATCCAGGTGGGCGCGGCCCTCGCGGACGAACTTTTCCCGGGCTATGTCCACGACAACAGCGGCGAGAATATTTCCGAGCGCAATCGCTCCTACTGCGAGCTCACGGCGCACTACTGGGCCTGGAAGAACAGCGCGGCGGATTATGTCGGCTTCTTCCATTACCGGCGTTATCTCTATCCCGATTTCGATGCGCGCCTGCCCTACCGGGTGGAGGCGGAGCCGACGGAGGAGACGCTCGCGCGGCTCGGCTTCGCGCGTTTTCCGGCGCTGATCGAAGCATACGACATGATCGTCCCCAAGGGGGAGGAGATGCACGTCTCCGTGCGCGAGCATTATGCCGCCGCCCCCGAGCACCGCGGGGAGGATCTGGAAAAGCTGGAGCGGATCGTCCGCGAGAAAAGTCCGGACTATGTCGACGCCATGGAGCGCTATTTCTCCGGCACGGTCCATTATTTCGGCAATATCCTCATCATGCGGCGGGAGGTCTTCGACGCCTACTGCGCCTGGCTGTTTCCAATCCTGGAGGAATTCGACCGCGAGACGGATCTGAGCGCTCGCTCGGCGCAGGAAAAGCGGGTAGACGGCTATCTGGCTGAGCGGCTGCTGGGCGTCTTCTATACGCGGCACCGGGATGAGCTCAAAACGCTCGAGCTGCCGCGTGTCCATTTCCTGCCCGGCAGGCAGGGGCTCAAAACGCGGCTTCTCAACGCGCTTCTGCCCCCCGGAAGCCGGCGGCGCAGTCTGATCAAGGGCCTGCGCGCAGCGGCGCGCCGCTGAAGAGAGCGCGATCACTAACAAGGGCGTCCGTGGGGCGAAGCTGCCTCCGGACGTTGGAATGGTTGGAGCAGACTATGGTAAAATCGATCAAAAAATATCGCTTTTTATTTGAAGAGCTCGTCAAGCGCGACTTCAAGAAGAAATACAAGAGGACCGTCCTCGGCATGGGCTGGAGCCTTCTGTCTCCGCTGCTCAGCCTGCTGATTATGAGGATCGTCTTCACCACGTTTTTCGGTAGGAACACGCCGCATTATACGATCTATTTGTTCAGCGGATTGCTGATCTTCTCCTTCTATAACGGCGCAACGAAAAGCGGGATGTCCGCCATGATGGAGAACGTCGGCATCATCTCCAAGGTCAAGGTGCCCAAAGAACTGTTTGTCGTGGCGAAGAACGTGCAGGATCTGATCAGCTTCCTGATAACGATGGTTGTCTATTTTTTGCTGGCGATCCTGGATAAGATCGAGTTCCACTGGAACTTTTTCACACTGATCCTCCCTGTCATCAGTCTTGTCATGCTGAACATCGGCGTGGGAATGATCCTGGCGGCTTTGAATATTTTCTTTCGGGATATCAGATATCTGTACGATATTTTCATCCGGCTCCTGCGCTATGTGTCCGCAATCTTCTACACAATCGACAGATTTCCTCCGCTTGGCCAGAGATTGTTCATGTTAAATCCCATCTATGTCCATATTCGGTACTTTCGCATGGTTGTGTTGGAGGGAATGGTCCCGAGCCTTGGGTATCACGGCTACATGTTCCTCTGGTCGGTTTCTATGCTGCTGTTAGGTTGCCTCATCTTTAAAAAGAGCAGTCCCAAGTTCCTGTATTATCTATAATGGAGCACATATGAAGGTTTTAGCAGTCAAAAAAGTTTCGATTCTGTATAAGGTCGGAGATTTCAGAAATATCGGCCTCAAGGAATACGTGATGCGCAAGCTGACGCACAACTACAAGGTGATCGACTTCTGGGCGGTCCGCAACGTCAGCTTCACGCTGGAGGAGGGGGATTTCCTCGGCATCATCGGCACGAACGGCGCCGGAAAATCGACGCTGCTGAAGGCCATCTCCGGGGTCATGGAGCCCACCCGGGGCGTCATCAAGCACCGCGGGCGCATCGCGGCGCTCCTGGAGCTTGGTGCTGGCTTCGACGGCTCGCTGACCGTGCGCGAAAACGCCTATCTGCGCGGTGCCATTCTCGGCTATTCACGCCAGTTTATGGATAAAAACATAGACAGCATCATCGAATTTGCCGGGCTGCAGGGCTACGAGGACAGGATGTTCCGACATCTCTCCTCCGGCATGAAGGCGCGTCTGGCCTTCTCCATCTCCAGCCTTGTTAAGCCGGATATCCTGATCCTGGACGAGGTGCTCGCTGTCGGCGACGCGACCTACCGTAAAAAATGCGAGGCCAAGATGAAGGAAATTATGGAGCAGGGCGCGGTGACGATCCTGGTGTCGCACTCCCTGCCCATGGTCAGAAAGCTCAGCAACAAGGTGCTCTGGCTCCACAAGGGCCGCATGGTCGGCTTCACGGACGATGTACAGGGCATCTGCGACCTGTACCGCGCCTTTACAGACGGCGATCGGGACGCGCTGGAGCGGGCGCACGAGCTCTACGGCGAGAGTCTGACGCAGCGGCGTTAGCGCGTACAAGAGAGAACATAGCGGGGGAGGGGCGTGTTGTGAACAAGCCCTATGACTATCTGATCGTGGGCGCCGGACTCTACGGCGCGGTTTTTGCCCACGAGGCACTCCAGCGGGGCAAGCGCTGTCTTGTACTGGAAAAACGGGATCATATCGGCGGAAACATCTACACCGAAGCGCTGGAGGGGATCCAGGTCCACCGCTACGGTGCCCATATCTTTCATACCAACGACCGGAGGATCTGGAATTATGTAAATCAGTTTGCTTCGTTCAACCGTTTTACAAACAGTCCGTTGGCAAACTATCGAGGGGAGATCTACAATCTCCCCTTTAACATGAACACCTTCCATCAGATGTGGGGTGTCACGACGCCGGAGGAGGCTGCCTCTGTCATCGAGAAACAGAGGGCGGAGGCCGGGATCGGCGAGCCGCGCAACCTGGAGGAGCAGGCGATCTCTCTCGTCGGAACGGACATCTATGAGAAGCTCATCCGGGGCTACACGCAAAAGCAGTGGGGAAGGCCCTGCACGCAGCTGCCGCCCTTCATCATCCGTCGGCTCCCTGTGCGCTTCACCTATGACAACAATTACTTCAACGCGCGTTACCAGGGGATCCCCGAGGAGGGCTACACGGCGCTGATCGCGGCGCTGCTCGAGGGGATCGAGTGCAGACTCGGCACGGACTATCTGGCCGGGCGGGAACACTGGGACGCGCTGGCCGACAAGGTGCTCTATACCGGTGCGATCGACGCCTTTTACGATTTCTGCTTCGGGCCGCTGCAGTACCGCAGCCTCCGCTTCGAAACGGAGATCCTGGACAAGGCGAATTTCCAGGGGAATGCCGTCGTCAATTACACCGACGCCGAAACGCCCTATACCCGGATCATCGAGCATAAGCACTTCGCCTTCGGCACGCAGGAGAAAACCGTGATCACTCGCGAGTACAGCGTGGAGTGGCAGCCGGGCGGAGAGCCCTTTTATCCGATCAATGACGAGAGCAACAGCGCCCTCTATGCACGCTATCGAGAAAAAGCGGAGCAGGAGGAGAAGATCCTTTTCGGCGGGCGCCTGGCGGAATACCGCTACTATGACATGGACGCCGTGGTGGCCGCCGCGCTGCGCCTGGCGGAACAGGAGTTCACGTCCTGATTTAGCCGCGAAAAAAAGAAAAACTGTCTGCGGGAAGGGGAGCCCTTTTGCCCGCGGGACGGGAGAAGCTGCCATGATCAGAGAAAATCAAAATCTGCTCAATACTGTTAACATCGTCAGCGATGGTCTCATCACTTACCTGATGCTGCCGCTGGCCTTCTGGCTGCGTTTTTATGTGCTGCCCGGCGGAAAGATCTCCGTTCAGCTGCAGTATTTTCTGACGCTCGGTGTATTCTTTTCCGCGGTACAGGTCTTTGTATTTGCCGCCTTTGGGCTTTATCAGCCGCACCGGCACGTCCGCTTGAAGACAGAGCTTCCGCGCCTGGCGATGGCGAGTTTTCTTGATCTGCTGCTGCTGCTCAGCTGGCTCTTCGTCAAGCACATGGACGATTCCTCGCGCGAGATGCTGTTCATTTATTTCGTCATGAGCTTCGGACTGTTGAGCATCAAGCGCATCATCCTGCGCAGAACGCTCTGGCATTTCCGTAAAAAAGGCTTCAACCTCAAGCATGTCGTCCTCATTGGCGGCGGTGAGACGGCCAAGCGTTATCTGAACGTCATCCGGGAGGATCTGGACTACGGCTATCGCGCCATCGGCTATGTGGCGGACGAGGCGACGGACATCGATCTGCCGCTGCTCGGCGGCTATGACCAGGTGACGGAGATTTTGGATCGTCTGCGTCCGGACGAGGTGATTTCCGCGGTTGAGATCGGCGACTTTGAAAAAACTCCCAAGATCATCTCCGCCTGCGAGCACACGGGCAGCAAGCTGATGATCATCCCCCTGTATCTGGACTATATGTCCACCAAGCCCCAGTTTGACTATCTGAACGGCATCCCCCTGCTGAATATCCGCCGCATTCCGCTGGACAACTGGGCCAACGCCTTCACGAAGCGCGCCATGGACATCGTGGGCTCTGCGCTGCTGCTGCTTGTCTCGAGCCCCATCATGCTCCTTGTGGCCTTCGGCGTGAAGCTCTCTTCTCCCGGACCGATCATCTTCGCTCAGGAGCGCGTGGGCCGCAACAAAAAGCCCTTTAAAATGTACAAGTTCCGTTCCATGCGGGTCAACGATGAGGAGAACACGGCCTGGAGCAGCGCCTCCGACAGCCGCCGCACGAAGTTTGGCTCCTTCATCCGCAAGTATTCGCTGGACGAGTTCCCACAGTTCTGGAACGTTTTTATCGGCGACATGAGCCTCGTCGGGCCGCGGCCGGAGCTGCCGCATTTCGTCAATCAGTTCAAGGATGAAGTACCGCTATACATGGTCAAGCATCAGGTGCGCCCCGGCATCACGGGCTGGGCGCAGGTCAACGGCCTGCGCGGCGACACCTCGATCAAGGAGCGCATCGAGCACGATATCTATTACATAGAAAACTGGAGCCTGCTTCTGGATATCAAGATCCTGCTCGTGACCGTGTTCGGCGGAAAATTCAAGAACAGCGAGATCTGAGGAGGCTGCGCATGCCGAAGGTACTCTTCACGGCCTCGACCTTCTCCCATATCCTGAACTTCCATCTGCCCTATCTGCGCGCGTTTCAGCGCGAGGGCTGGGAGGTGCACGTCGCCTGCGGCGGAGAGGAGCGGGAGGTCCCCTGGGCCGATCGCAGCTTCACGCTGCCCTTTGAGAAAAAAATCACGGCGCCGGTGAACTTTGCCGCAGCGGAAAAGCTCAGAAGGCTCATAAAGCAGGAGCGCTACGCTCTTGTCGTCACGCACACCTCGCTCGCCGCCTTCTTTACGCGCCTGGCCCTGCGCGGCCTGCGGGATCGCCCACGCTGCATCAATGTCTCTCACGGCTATCTCTTTGATGACGAGAGCTCCCGCGCCAAGAGGACGCTGCTGCTGACGGCGGAAAAGCTCACAGCCGGCCAGACCGATCTGCTGCTGACGATGAACGCCTATGACGACGCGCTTGCGGAGCGCTATCCGCTCGCCGCGCGTACACGACACATCCCCGGGATCGGCGTGGATTTCAGCCGCTTCGACGAGCCTCTGCCCTCGCGCTATGAGCTGCGGCAGCGTTACGGGGTGGAGCAGGACGCTTTTGTTATGGCCTACGCCGCGGAGTTTTCCACGCGAAAGGGACAGACCTGCCTCATTCGTGCCATGACACAGCTGCCGGAGAACACGCAGCTGCTGCTGGCAGGCGACGGCGCGCTTCTGGGGGAGTGCCGGGACTTGATCCGGGAGCTCCGCCTGGAGCGGCGAGTGATCCTGCCGGGTTATCTGAAGCGCCCGCAGGAGGCCTATGCGCTCGCGGACGCAGTGGTCTCAGCCAGCCGCATCGAGGGGCTGCCCTTTAACATCATGGAGGCTATGTATCTCGGATGTCCAATCGTCGCCAGCGATGTCAAGGGCAACAACGATCTTATTATGGAAGGCCGGACGGGACTTCTGTACCCGCACGGAGATGAGGCCGCCTTCGCCGCACAGATCTCACGACTGATGGACTCGCCGGCGCTGCGGCAGCAGCTCGGCGCCGCGGCGCACGATGAAGTGCTGCAGTACGGGCTCGACCGGGTTTTCCCGCTTGTCTGGGATGCATACATGTCCGAGACGGAAGAAACAGTCACACTTACATGAAGGATAAAGCAGACGGGACCGTTGCAAAATGAGAGTTTTGCAGCGGTCCCTCTTTCTGTTCCGGAGAGCAAAGGAAACCGAGAGATTGTGGAAAGCCAGCCACAAATCTCCGGTTTT
>CAMHMZ010000030.1 GCA_946186375.1 uncultured Clostridia bacterium | reverse complement strand
CGTTTTCCCTGTATTCCGAATTCCGCATTCCGAATTCCGAATTCCTCGCTAAACTTCCGTTTCTCTCTGAAACTGAAAACTCGACATAGATCTGCCGCCATTATATCGGTATCGGCGGCGGGCTGTCAACGGCGCGGGTAAAATTCACAAAGCGTTTACACCCGACCTCTTGACAAGGGCGGGATCTGTGCTATAATTCGATTGTATTCAATTTAAAATGTAAATTAAAGGAGGAACAAGATGAGCGTTTATGATTACACGATGAAGTCCGCCGCGGGTGAGGAGGTCTCGCTCGCACAGTACAAGGGCAAGGTGCTGCTGATCGTCAACACGGCCACGGGCTGCGGCTTCACGCCCCAGTACGAGGGCCTGGAGAAACTGTATAAGGACTATCAGGGCAAGGGCCTGGAGATCCTCGACTTCCCCTGCAACCAGTTCGGCAACCAGGCGCCCGGCACCAACGAGGAGATCGTCTCCTTCTGCAAGCTCAAGTACGACGTGTCCTTCCCCCAGTTTGCCAAGATCGAGGTCAACGGCGCCAACGAGGCCCCGCTCTACACCTATCTGAAGAAGGAGCAGGGCGGCATGCTCGGCAGCAAGATCAAGTGGAACTTCACGAAGTTCCTCGTCGACCGCGACGGCAAGGTGGTCGACCGCTTCGCGCCCACGGTCACGCCCGAGCAGCTTGAGAGCAAGATCCAGGCGCTGCTGTAAGGAGGGGAGAGGCATGGAATACACCTACCGCCCGCGGCAGGTCTGCTCGGTGCAGATCCGCTTTGACATCGAGGACGACGTGATAAGCAACGTGCGCTTCACCGGCGGCTGCGACGGCAACCTCAAGGCCGTCGGCAAGCTCGTCGACGGCATGACCGTGGACGAGATCGAGGCCAAGCTTCTTGGCAATACCTGCGGGCCGCGCCCCACCTCCTGCGCCGACCAGCTCGCACGCGCCGTGCGCCAGGCCTACAACGAGACGCACAGTGCCTGAAAAATTCGGAATAAGCGTTCCGCCTCAATAAAAACTATGACAGGAGAAACAGTTATGAGCGTTTATGATTTTTCTGCGAAGAACACCCGGGGGGAGGAGGTCTCGCTCGCGCAGTACAGGGGCAAGGTGCTGCTGATCGTCAACACCGCCACGGGCTGCGGCTTTACGCCCCAGTACAAAGAGCTGGAGGCGCTGTACGAGAGATTCCAGGCCAGGGGCCTCGAGATCCTCGACTTCCCCTGCAACCAGTTCGGCGCGCAGGCCCCCGGCACGAACGAGGAGATCGTCTCCTTCTGCCAGCTGCATTTCGGCGTAAAATTTCCCCAGTTTGCCAAGATCGAGGTCAACGGCGCCAAGGCCCTGCCCCTCTATACCTATCTCAAGGAGCAGAAAGGCTTCGAGGGCTTCCCCGAGGGCCATCCGGCCTCGGAGCTCCTCGGCGGCATCGCCGCGCAGATGGATCCCAACTGGGCTTCCAGCCCGGACATCAAGTGGAACTTCACAAAATTCCTGGTCGACCGCGAGGGGCGCGTCGTGGGTCGCTATGAGCCCATGGGCGATCTGGCGGCGCTGGAGAAGGATGTGGAGGCGCTGCTGTAATGCCGGAAACCGATAGAAGCCGTCAGATCATCCGCACGAGCGTTCTCGGCATCGTCGTCAACGCCGTGCTGGTTCTCTTCAAAATGGCGGTGGGGCTGCTGGTCCATTCCATCGCGATCATCCTGGACGCGGTCAACAACCTCTCCGACGCCCTCTCCTCGGTCATCACCATCGTCGGCACGAAGCTCTCCGGCAAGGCGCCGGACAAAAAGCACCCCTACGGCTACGGACGCATCGAGTATCTGACGAGCGTGCTGATCGCCGTGCTCGTGCTTCTGGCGGGCGTGACCTCGCTGCGCGAGTCTGTAGAGAAGATCCTGCACCCGGAGGCCGCGGAATATACGACGGCCTCGCTCATCATCGTCGCGGCGGCGGTGCTGGTCAAGTTCTTCATGGGGCGCCACGTCAAGGCCGTGGGCGAAAAGCTCAGCGCCCAGACGCTGGTGGCCTCCGGCTCGGACGCGCTGTTCGACGCGATCCTCTCCCTCACAACGCTCCTCGCCGCCCTGATCAGCATCTTCTTCCACGTAAGCCTGGAGGGCTGGCTCGGCGCGATCATCAGTCTCATCATCCTCAAGTCCGGCGTGGAGATCATGCTCGATACGCTCAACAGCATCATCGGCACCCGTGCCGACGCGGAGCTCACCGAGGCCATCAAGCGCGAGGTCTGCGCCTTCCCCGGCGTGAAAGGAGCCTATGACCTCAGCCTGCACAACTACGGGCCGACGAAGATCCTCGGTTCGGTGCATGTGGAGCTGCCGGACGACATGCCCGCGCGCGAGATCCACAAGCTCACCCGCGCCATCTCCGCGAAGGTCGCCATGGACTACGGGGTGATCCTCACCGTGGGCGTCTATGCCGCCGGGGACGGCAGCGAAAAGCGCCGGGAGATGAAGGATAAGCTCCTCGCCCTCGCCGCGCAGCGGCCTGAGATCCTGCAGGTGCACGGCTTTTACGCCGAGGAGGAGACGCGCTGCGCCATGTTCGACCTCATCGTCGATTTCTCCGCCGACGCCGCGGCCGTCCGCGACGGGCTCGTCGCGGAGCTGGCCGCCCTCTACCCGGACTGGCGCTTCGACGTGGTGCTTGACACGGACGTGAGCGAATAAGCAAAGAAAAAAACTTAAGATTGCATTCCTGCGGTTGCACATTTCCATTTTTTGTGCTATTATTCTCCGAGAGAGAAAAAAGAGGAGTAAGCAATGTCTGACCGTAACTATGACAATCTGAAATTGGAAAACCAGCTGTGCTTTCCGCTGTACGCCGCCGCCAAGGAGATCGTAAAGCGCTACCGCCCCTTCCTTGACGAGCTGAATTTGACCTACACGCAGTATATCACGATGATGGTGCTCTGGGAGCACAAGCAGCTCAACGTGAAGGAAGTGGGGGAGAAGCTCTACCTCGACTCCGGAACGCTGACGCCCGTGCTCAAGAGCCTCGAGGCCAAGGGCTATGTCCAGCGCACCCGCAGCAGCCGCGACGAGCGCGTGCTGCTCGTGGGTCTCACGGAAGAGGGTGAAAAGCTCAGGGAGCGCGCCGCGGCCGTGCCTGAGCAGATCGGCGGCTGCGTCCGCCTCGAGCCGGAAGAGGCCAAGGCGCTCTACGGCCTGCTCTACAAGCTGCTCGCCGGCCTCGACCGGGAATAAGACGAAAAGACCTCCGCCGATAATGGCGGAGGTCTTTTTCATGTCAGAATACAAGATAAAAAAGCCCGGGGCGGAAGTGCTCTTCCGCTCCGGGCTTCTTTGCGTTTTGTATCAGCTCTCGTGCGCAAAGCTGTCGATGACGAGGTGAGAAAAAAAGCGTTCCTGCATGCTCAGACTGCGGCCTTTTTTATAGATCAGACAGACCGGCAGCAGGAAGGGGTCGTTCTCCAGCGGGAGGACATGGATCGTCTCGCGATCCTTCTCCGTCACATCGTCCAGAATGACGCGTGCGCCGACATCCCGGTCGGAAGAGACCATGTCTATGATCTGCCGGGGCCTGTCGCAGGTATAGACGATCTGCAGCGGCACTCCGGCCTTGCGGAACTTGTCCCGGATGCTCTGGCCCGGGCGGCAGCGCTCGGCGGGGACGATCAGCGGATAGTCCGCCAACTCTGAGAGAGTGATCGCGTCTTTTCCGGAGAGAGGAGAGCTGCGGTGGACGATAAACACCTGCTTGAACACGTCCAGCGTGACGGAGTGGAAGAGCTCCTCGTCGCAGGGCCCGTATACGAGCCCGAAGTTGGCGCGGTTGTCGAGTACCATTTCCTCGCAGGTGGCGGTCCAGTCCTCCAGAAAATTCACCTCGAAGTCCTCGTTGCCGCGCAGCAGAAGATGCCGCAGCTCGGAGGGGATACGGGTGATCATGTTCATCGTGCAGGCCACAGTGATGTGAGAGCGATTCCCCTTGGTGGTCTCGCAGTATTGATAGATCCGGTTGATGTGCTCAAGCGCGGCCTCGGACTCACGCCGGAAGACCAGCCCGGCGTCCGTCAGCTCCAGCCCGCTGGGCCGTCGAAAAAAGAGCTGACAGCCGAGCTCCGCCTCCAGCCGCTTGATCGACAGACTGAGCCCCTGCTGGGACATGTGGAGGTTTTCCGCCGCTTTGGACAGACTGCCCGACCGGCAGATCTCGCCAAAATAGATGAACTGGTTGATATCCACGTGCTTCACTCCCTCTGCACGCCGAAACGGCACTTTCTCCTGCTTATATTATAATGGGCAACAATCTGTTGTGTCTATACAAATTTTAGTTGTGCCCCGGAACGGAAACTTGTCGCGCTGAACGGAGCCTTTGTGATGTAAAGAGGCGTAAAAGCACGGGAAAACAGTGTTTATTGATAAAAATCCGGCCATTCGGCTATAGTGTAATTGTGAAAAACGATCAAAGGACGGTGGTGTCATGGTCTCCTACGCAGAGGATTATCAAGCAAAAAAGGTCACGCGGGACAAGGTCCCCTCTCTGATCCGGCGCGGCGAGCGCATGATGTGCTACGGCGGGGCGACGGGGCTGCTGTCGATCCTGGACGAGCACCGCTATGAATTCGACGGGGCGCAGCTGTATACCATGTTCCTTCTCAACAGGGACTATGCCTTTCTCCGCAGCGACTGCCGGGAGCATCTGTGCCACTATTCCACCTTTGTCAGCCCCGCGGTGCGCGAGTGCCTGAAAAACGGGATGGCCCCGGAGATCATCCTCAGCCACTACAGCGACACCGATGAGCTCGTCCGCCGGCGCATCCGGCCTACGACGCTGCTCGTGATGTGCACGCCCATGGATGAAAGCGGTTATTTTACGATGGGCTTCAACAGCCTCGGCAACATGGCGGCCATCGGCATGGCCGACCAGGTGATCGTGCAGGTCAATCCCCGTCTCCCGCGGATCGCGGGCGAGTGCAACCGCCTGCACATCAGCGAGGTCACGGCGCTCTTCGAGGAGGAGACGCCCCTGCACACGGCCGTGCCAACGCCGCACTCCGAGACGGATCTGGCCGCGGCAAGACTGATCGCCGAGCGCATCCCCGACGGGGCGACGATCCAGATCGGCGTCGGCCGCGTGCCGGACGCGATCGGTTCGCTGCTGATGGATCACAGGGATCTCGGCGTCCACACGGAGCTCTTCTCCCTGTCGATGATGGAGCTGATGAAGGCGGGCGTCGTGAACAACAGCAAAAAGACCCTGCTGCCGGGCAAGAGCATCTTCAGCTTCGCCGGCGGACAGCGGGCCACGCAGGAGATCTATGATTACGTGGACGGCAACAGCGATATCGAGATGCGCTCCATCTCCTGGGTCAACGACCCGCGCGTCATCGCGCAGCACGACAACTTCATCTCCGTCAATTCCGCTCTTGCCGTGGATCTGACGGGCCAGGTCTGCTCCGAGACCATCGGTCTGCGTACCTTCAGCGGCCCGGGCGGGCAGCTGGATTTCGTGCGCGGCGCGCGCTGGAGCAAGGGCGGGCGTTCGTATATCGTTATCAACTCCGTGGCGGAAAAGAAGAACGGGGAAAAGCTCTCCAAGATCACGCTCGCGCTGCCGCTCGGCTCGGCGGTCACGACGCCGCGGGCCGACGTGGACTGCATCGTCACCGAGTACGGCGTGGCGGAGCTGCGCTTCAAGAGTCTGGCGGAGCGGGCAAAAGCCCTGATCGCCGTGGCGCACCCGGCCTTCCGCGAGCAGCTGACGGCGGAGGCCAAGCGCGCGGGTTATTTCCTGTGAGAAGACAGACAGAGGACTGAAACGATACGGAAAAAAGAAAGTGGGGAGGAATGTCAGACATGAAAGAATTGAGGATGCACGGCAAAGGCGGCCAGGGCATCGTCGTGGGCGGCGAAACGCTGTCGAACGCTTTTCTGAACGCCGGTAAATTCCTGGCGGTGATGCCGTCGTACGGCGTGGAGCGGCGCGGCAGCGATGTGACCGCCTTCGGGCGGCTGTCCGACGAGCCCGTGCGGGAAAACTGCATGTGCTATGAGCCGGACTACCTGGTGATCTTTGACCCGTCGCAGCTGAAAAAGCCCGCGACCTACAAGGGCTTTGTCCCGGGCGGCGTGATCGTGGCCTGCGGCACGGATCCGGAGGAAGTGCTCTCCATGGGCGTCAAGCCCTCGAAGCTCGTGATGGTGGACGGCATCCGCATCGCCTACGAGGTGACAGGGAACAACCTGACCAACATGATCATGTGCGGCGCCTTCTGCCGCGCGGTGCCGGAGCTGCCGATGGAGGCGCTGCTGAAGGCCATCGAGGAAAACCTGCCGAAGAACTTTCAGAAAACCAGTATCCTCGGCGCGCAGCGCGGACACGACGAGGCCGTGGTCTACACCTACGAGATCCACGGCGAGCACAGCAAAAAGGCCCCGGCCTGGACGCGGCATGTCCTGGCCTGCAGGGAGCCGGAGAAGCCGCGCTACGAGGCCCCCTGGGGCAACGGCGCGGAAAAGATCGTCACCGTGGACACAGGCACCTGGAAGGTCGTGCGTCCCGTGCTGACGGAGGAAAGCTGCATCCGCTGCGGCATTTGCGCCACCTACTGCCCGATCCAGTGCATCCGCAAGGGCGAGGACGGCTATTTCCGGGCAGATCTGGATTACTGCAAGGGCTGCGGCGTCTGCGCCTATGAGTGCCCGAAGAAGGCGCTGACGATGGTGCAGGAATCCGAATTCCGTAAGGCGTAAGGGGGGAGAAGAACATGTTGAAGGTACTGAGCAGCAACGAAGCCGCGGCACAGGCCGCGAAGCTTGCAAGGATCAACGTGGCGGCGGTTTACCCCATCACGCCGCAGTCGCAGATCTCCGAGGACGTGTCCAAGATGGTCGCGCGCGGCGAGCTCGACTGCGACATCATCGAGGTCGAGGGCGAGCACTCCGTCATGAGCTCCATCACGGGCGCTGCCGTCGCGGGCGCGCGCGTCTTCACGGCGACCTCGTCCCTGGGCCTGGCCTATATGAACGAGCCGATGATGTTCGCCGCCGGCATGCGCGTGCCGATGGTGATGGTAGATGTGACCCGCGAGACCTCCGCCCAGCGCGGCATCAGCACCAGCCGGCAGGACGCAGCCTCCACGCGCGACTGCGGCTGGCTGGAGATCGACCCGGCCGACGGCCAGGAGCTCCTGGACTCCATCCTGATGGCCTACCGCCTTTCCGAGGACCCGGAGGTGCTGCTGCCGACGATGGTCGTCAGCGACGGCTTCTTCATGTCGCACCTCTATGAGCCGGTGGACGTGCCGGAGCAGGAGCAGGTTGATCGCTTCCTCGCGCCGGTCTCCGAGCGCCGCCGTACCCAGTTTTCCGACGGGAAGGCGATGCAGTTTGCGCTGAGTCTGAGCGGGAAGGATTATATCCAGTATCGCTATCACACCCTCAAGGCCATCGACCACGTGAAGGAGGTCTTCCCGAAGGTCGAAAAGGAATTCGAGGAGATTTTCGGCCGCAGCTACGGCGGCCTGGTGGAGGAGTATCGTACGGAGGACGCCGAATACCTCCTGATGACCAACGGCTCGGCCTCCGGCATGGCCAAGAACGTGATCGACGCCGCGCGGGATGCCGGCATCCCGATCGGTCTGGCGCGCATCCGGATGTTCCGCCCCTATCCGAGAGAAGAGGTCGTGCGCATCCTCCGCGGCAAGAAGGCCGTCGGCGTGATCGACCGGAGCATCTGCCTCGGCTGGAACTGCGGCCATCTCTTCCAGGAGGCCCGTGCCGCGATCGCCTGCGAGGAGAACATGCCGAAGATGCTCTCCTTTATCGACGGCATCTCCACCATGGATATCACGCGCGAGCACATCGAGCTGGCGGTCGGCATGACGGTCGCGGCCGGAAACGGCGAGCCGGTGCAGGAGACCAACTGGCTCAGCTGGGAATGAGAGAAGGAGGGAACAGACATGGAAATGGAACAGAAGATCCCGATGATGTCCCCCGGACTGCCCATGTGCGCGGGCTGCGGGATGGAGCTGGTCGTGCGCGTGCTGTACGATGAGCTGAAAAACGACGAATTCATCTCCTTCGGCGGCCCCGGCTGCGCCCTGCTGACCACAAAGGTGTCGGTGCCGTGCTACGGAACGCTCTTTACGAACATGGCCCCCTCCGCCTCCGGCGTTTCCCGCGAGCTGAGGCGCCAGGGCAAGGATACGGTCTGCCTGTGCATCGGCGGCGACGGCATGTTCTCGGACATCGCCTTCGGCAATCTTTCCGCCGCGGCTGAGCGCGGGGAGCACCTGCTCGTCGTCTGCTATGACAACGAGGCTTACATGAACACCGGCATCCAGCGCTCCAGCCGCACGCCCGAGGGCGCCTGGACGAACACAACGCCGGTCGGCCCCCGCAGCATCGGCAAGAAAAAGCAGCAGAAGCCCTTCTCCCTGCTGCTGGCCGAGCACAACGTGGCCTACGTCGCCACCTGCAGCCCGGCCCATATGCAGGACTTCCGCAAGAAGATCCGCGCCGCGCGGGACGCCTCGCGCGAGGGTTTTGCCTTCCTGCATGTGCTGGCGCCCTGCCCCACCGGTTGGAAGAGTAAGCCCGAGATCATGATCCGCCAGTGCCGGGACGCCGTGAACACGAACTATTTCCCGCTTTGGGAGTCGCGCTACGGAGCGTATCACATCACCGTCAACGTGAAGGAGCCGAAGCCCGTCACGGAGTTTACCAAAACGCAGAAGCGCTTTTCTCATCTGAGCGAGGAGCAGATCCGCCAGCTGCAGGAGGATGTGGATCTGAATTTTGAACACCTGAAGAAATTGTGCGGCTAAAACTTGCACGATCGGTAAAAATCAGCTAAAAAAGAGAAAAGAAAGGAAGAAAAAAATGAGTACGGAAAACGGCAAACTCAAAAAGCTCGGCTTTACCTACAGCCCGGCCAAGCTCGTCCTGCTCCTGATCGCGACCTTCTTCATGTTCGGCTTCAAGCTGATCCCGATCGCCGGGCTCAGCGTCTCCGGCGTACAGGTCATCGGCATCCTGATCGGCGGCATGATCCTCTGGCTCTCGATGGGCGTCGGCTGGACGAGCCTGTATGTCCTCTTCGCGCTGATGACCGTCCCTGAGCTCGGTGCGGCGAAGGTCTGCTCCACCTCCTTCGGCAACAGCACCGCCATCCTCATGATCTACTGCTACATGCTCGCGGCCTGCCTGACCAAGAGCGGTTTTGCCCGCCGGATCGCGATCATGCTGATGACGAACAAGTTCTCCCGCAAGAGCCCCTGGAACACGGTCATGATGTTCCTGCTGGCCTGCTTCGTCATCGGCCTGTTCCTGCCCTCCTCGGGTTCCATCCTCGTCACGCTGCCTATCATGGACGCCATGCTCTCCGAGGTCAAGCTCAGCAAGGAGCAGAAGCCCGCGGTCGGCGCCATGCTCTCCCTCGGCTCCGTCATCGCCGGTTCTCTCGGCAACGGCGCCACGCCGATCTCTCACGCCATGAGTATCCAGGGCATGGGCCTCTACGCCGACTACACCGGCGGCAGCATCGACTTCTTCACCTTCTGCGCCGTGCTGCTCCCGATCGGCGTGATCTGCCTTGCGCTCTACTGGCTGATGGCCAAGTTCATCTGGAGACCCGATGTGGGCGCGCTCAAGAGCGTCGATTTTGACGCGCTCAAGGAGAGCGCCGGCCCGATGACCACGCGCGAGAAGTGGTCCGCCTGGGTGTACCTGTTCGTCATCATCCTCTGGGCGCTGCCCGGCTTTGCCAAATACATCGCGCCTTCCGTGTATCCCACGCTCAATAAGATCAGCAACCTCTATCCGCCGCTGATCGGCCTGTTCCTGATGAACCTCATCACGCTCGAGGACGGCAAGCCTGTCCTGGCCTTCAAGGACGCGCTCAACAACGTCAACTGGGGCACCTTCATCTTCCTCGGCGGCATCATGTGCCTCGGCGCGGCGGTCTCCAACGGCGATATCGGCATCTCCGCCTGGCTCACCGCGGTCCTCTCGCCGCTCTTCTCCAACATCAGCCCGGCCGTCTTCCTCTTCATCATGGTCGCTATCGGCATCATCCTCACGAACTTCGTCTCCAACGCGGTCGCCCTTGCCGTCATGATGGCGGTGGCCATGCCTCTGGCGATCGGCGTCTACGGGCAGTCGCTCAACAGCCTCGTGGTCGCGCTGCTCGTCATCAACGCCGTGCAGCACGCCTGGGCCACGCCTCCCGGGACCCCGAGCGCCGCTGTGGCCGCCGACTTCGGCTGGCTGGATCTGGGCCGTATGTTCAAGTGGGGCATTCTGATCGCGCTGGTGGATATCCTCGTGGTCTACTTCGTCGGCTCCGGCCTCGGCGCGATCTTCTGCTGATCGCACTCTGAGTCCGGGCAAGGATAGAAGAAACGGGCGGCCGACCCCACGGCCGCCTGCCCGAAAAAGCCCGCGCCGGTCTCCGTCTTCACTCCGCGGAGATCGGCCCGGGCGAAAAGAAAGGAACGCACCTATGAAAATAGCAATGATCGGCTCGGGCGCTGCCGGCAGCGTCTTTGCCTCTTATCTGCGCCGCGGCGGCGCGGACATGGTCCTGGTCGACCGCTATCGGGAGCACATGGACAAGGTCGCGCGCGACGGCATGGATTTCACCATCGATCCGGATCAGCATTTCCATCTGGACGGCTTTCAGACCGCCTACAGCCCGGAGGGGATCGGTATCGTCGACGCGGTCATCTTCCTCACAAAGGCCACGCAGCTTGAAGAGGCCGTAAAGTCCGTGGGGCCCTGCGTCGGCCCGGACACGGTGCTTATCTCGCTCATCAACGGCCTCGGCAACGAGGACGTCCTGCTCCGCTACTACCCGGCCGAGCGCTGCATGATCGGCAGCGGCTCCATCGGCACGGTGCTTGACGGCCCCGGCAAGTGCACCTCCTATCCCAACTTCGGCGTCATCATGAATTTCGGCCCGCTCAAGGAGAACGAGCGTGTGCGCGAGGTCGGGCTGCAGCTGCAGGAATATTTCCAGGCCGGCGGCGCTGACGCGCGCTACCGCGAGGACATCCTGCCGCTGCTCTGGTGGAAGATCATCAAGAACAGCTCCCACAGCCCGGTCTGCGCCGTGCTGCGCCTGAGCGTCGGCGACGTGGACAAGGACCCCTACGGCCGCGAGCTGTACGACCGCATCATCCGCGAGGGCGTCGCGGTCGCCAAGGCCAAGGGCGTCAACATCATGGACGCGGAGGACTTCATCAGGCATGATGTCGAGCAGTGCAGCGAGAACCCGAAATATATCAACTCCATGACCCAGGACATGTGCTGGAAGAAGCTGCCGACCGAGATCGACATGCTGGCCGGAGCGCTCTCCGCACAGGGCAAGCTCTACGGCGTGCCCACGCCCACCTGCGACGTCTTCACGCTCATCGTCAAGGCGATCCAGGGCAATTACGACAAGCAGATCTTCTGATCTCCGCATCAGGATAAAAAGGACTCCGCCCGCAGGCGGAGTCCTTTTTATCTGCAGAGTGAGACAAATTCGGAATGAAGAGAAACAAAGGATAAAACGGGGAAACCGACGTTTCGCTTCCTGAAACCTGCTCATGCGCGGCGGTTGCGGCCCCAGAAGGTGTTGTAGCGGTCGGGCTTCCACTCGGGCGGCACGTCCTTCACGGCCTCGGCGGCGGTGATGACGGCGTCGTCGTTGTCAAGGTCGATGAGGGTGTAGCGGTCGTTGCCCATGCCGAGCTCCTTCATATAGCTCAGCTGACGCAGGCCGTGGCGGCTCTCCACGCGCTCGATGAGCGCCTTGCCGCCCCCGCCGGGCAGGGCGTAGATGAGGTCGATGCAGGCGTTGTCCGCGGCGAGGATGTCCAGCGAGGCGACCAGCCCGATATCCGGCGTGACGACGGGCTCGGCCTCCGGGCCCTCGCAGTCGCAGGAGACGGACATGTTGCGCATGGTGTTGATGTAGCACACGTGCGGCGCAAAGTGGTCGATCGTGGCCTTGGTGCTCTCGGAGATGCGCTCCATGAGCTCCTCCTCGGCGATGCTCCACATGCCGCCGTTCGGGTAGGAGTGGATCTCCTTCTTGCCGACGCGCCCGTCGGCGCAGCCGATGCCGATGTTCTTGTTCGAGCCGCCGAAGCCGCCCATCATGTGGCCCTTGAAGTGTGTGAGGACGAGGAGCGAATCGTAGTTGAGCATGCTCTTGCCGACGTGCATCTCTTTAAACCACTTGCCGCCCTTGACCGGCAGCGCGGCCACGCCCTCCGCGTCCGTGATGTCCACGGGGCAGAAGGTCCAGCCATTGATCTCCAGCGTCTTGCGGTGCGCCTCGGTGGTGTAGCGGCTGCCCTCGTAATAAGTGTTGGTCTCGATGATGGTCGCCTCGGGCAGGCGGGAGGCGATGAGCTCCTTGACCCAGGGGCGGGGGATGATGTTCGGGCCCTCAGCCTCGCCGGTGTGCAGCTTGATCGCCACCTTGCCGCAGAGCACCGAGGACACGCGGTCATAGATCTTCTTCAGCCCCTCTTCGGAGAGGTCGCGCGTGAAGAACACGACGGAGCTCTCGCCCGTGCGCTTTTCATAGGGGACATACTTGTTGCCGTCCTTACCGGCAACGGGTTTCGTGTTTGCCATGTGTCTGCTCCTTTCCGGACTACGGTTGGTTTCTGTGAAGATGCTACAATCATAAAGGAAAAAGCCCCAAAAGGCAAGATGGGAAATGGGAAAGCCCCTGCGCGCTTATACGGCGTGCAGGGGCTTTGTGCCTCATCAGCGGAAATAGCGCACGGCGGACTCGAACATGCGCAGGTCGTAATTGCCGGGGACGTTTTTATAGAGCCCCGGGCCGACGCGCTCGGCGTGGCCCATCTTGCCGAAGATGCGGCCGTCGGGCGAGGTGATGCCCTCCACGGCCCAGAGAGAGCCGTTCGGGTTGTCGCTCACGTCCATGCTGGCCCGGCCCTCGAGATCGACGTACTGCGTGGCGATCTGACCGTTGGCGGCCAGGGCGCGCAGCGTCTCCTCGCTGGCGAGGAAGCGGCCCTCGCCGTGGGAGATGGGGACGCTGACCACGGTCCCGACCTCCGTCAGCGCCAGCCACGGCGACTTGTTGGACACGACGCGCGTGCGCACGATGCGGCTCTGGTGGCGGGCGATGGTGTTGAAGGTCAGGGTGGGGCTGTCCTCCGTCGGATCGGTGATGCGGCCGTAGGGCACGAGACCGAGCTTGATGAGCGCCTGAAAGCCGTTGCAGATGCCGCAGATGAGGCCGTCGCGCTTATCGAGGAGCTCGTGGACGCCCTCGCGCACGGCGGCGGAGCGGAAGAAGGCGGTGATGAACTTGCCGGAGCCGTCGGGCTCGTCGCCGCCGGAGAAGCCGCCGGGGATGAAGATCATCTGGCTGTCCTTCAGACGCGCGGCAAAGCGCTCCACACTGCGCGCGATTTCGTCGGAGGAGAGGTTGTTCACGACAAAGATCTCCGGCTCGCCGCCCGCGTCGCGCACGGCCCGGGCGCTGTCGTATTCGCAGTTGGTGCCGGGGAAGGCGGGGATCAGCACGCGCGGGCGGGCTGTCTTCACCGCGGGCGCGGGACGCGAAGCGGCGATATAGGAGAGCGTCTCGGGCGTCTCGCCGTCTGTGGCGACACGGCTGGGGTAGACGCTTTCAAGCTTGCCCTCGTAGAGGGAGAGAAGCTCGGCGGCGCCGACGGCCTCGCCGCCGCGGGTGAAGCGCCCGTCGTCCGTAATAAAGCCGAGGCATTCGCCCTCTTCGTCTGCGGGCACCTCCAGCAGGAAGGCGCCGTAATCATAGCCGAAGAGGCGCTCGAGCGGGACGCTCTCGTCAAAGCGGAAGCCGAAGCCGTTGCCGAAGGCCATTTTCATTACGGCCTCGGCGGCGCCGCCCGGCCCGGGCGTATAGCAGGCCACAGCCCGGCCGGAGCGCAGCAGCGCCGTCACGCGGTCGAAGCACTCCAGAAGGGAGCCTGCCTCGGGCAGACCGTCCGCGCCGCGCGTCGGGGCGATGCGGATGAGCTTGTGCCCGGCGGCCTTGAATTCGGGGGAGACGATGTCGCCGGTCTGCGCGGTGGTCACGGCAAAGGAGATGAGCGTGGGCGGCACGTGCAGCTGCTCGAAGGAGCCGCTCATGGAGTCCTTGCCGCCGATGGCCGCGACGCCCAGCCCGAGCTGCGCCTCGAAGGCGCCGAGGAGCGCGGCGAGGGGCTTGCCCCAGCGCTTCGGCTCGCGCCCGAGCTTTTCAAAGTATTCCTGAAAACTCAGATAGGTCTCGCGCCGGTCTGCGCCCGTGGCGATCAGCTTGCACACGGACTCGACCACGGCGAGGTAGGCCCCGTGGTAGGGGCTTTTTTCGGTGAGGAAGGGGTTGTAGCCCCAGGCCATCAGCGAGCAGTCCTCGGTGTGCCCGGTCTCGAGGGAGATCTTCTGCACCATGGCCTGCACCGGTGTGAGCTGGTTTTTCCCGCCGAAGGGCATGAGGACGCTGCCCGCGCCGATGGTGGAGTCGAAGCGCTCGGCCAGGCCCCGGCGGGAGCAGCAGCTCAGATCGGCTGCCATGGCGCGCAGGTTTTCGGCAAAGCCGCCGCTGACGGGCTTTGCCCAGCTCTTGGGCGCGGCGACCTCGGCCGTGACGTGCTTGGCGGCGCCGTTCGTATCGAGGAAGGCGCGGCTCAGATCGACGATGGTCTTTCCGTTCCAGCGCATGACGAGCCGGGGCTCGGCCTGCACGACGGCGACGGGGCAGGCCTGCAGGTTTTCCTCCCGCGCGAGGGCGAGGAAGGCGGCCACGTCCTTTTCCTCGACGACGACGGCCATGCGCTCCTGGCTCTCGCTGATGGCGAGCTCTGTTCCGTCCAGCCCCTCGTACTTCTTCGGCACGGCGTTGAGGTCGATGACAAGGCCGTCGGCCAGCTCGCCGATCGCCACGGACACGCCGCCCGCGCCGAAATCGTTGCAGCGCTTGATGAGGCGGCTGGCCTCCCCGCGCCGGAACAGGCGCTGGAGCTTGCGCTCCTCGGGGGCGTTGCCCTTCTGCACCTCGGCCCCGCAGGTCTCTACAGAGTGGGCGTCGTGCGCCTTGGAGGAGCCCGTCGCGCCGCCGATGCCGTCGCGGCCGGTGCTGCCGCCGAGGAGGATCACCACGTCGCCGGGGGCGGGGACCTCGCGGCGGACGTTTTCCGCGGGGGCGGCCGCGATCACCGCGCCGACCTCCATGTGCTTGGCCGCGTAGCCGGGGTGATACAGCTCGTCCACGATCCCGGTGGCAAGGCCGATCTGGTTGCCGTAGGAGGAGTAGCCCGCGGCGGCGGTGGTGACGAGCTTGCGCTGCGGGAGCTTGCCGGGGAGGGTCTCGCTCACGGGCGTCAGCGGATCTGCCGCGCCCGTCAGGCGCATGGCCCCGTAGACGTAGGCCCTTCCGGAGAGCGGGTCGCGGATCGCGCCGCCGATGCAGGTGGCCGCGCCGCCGAAGGGCTCGATCTCCGTGGGGTGGTTGTGGGTCTCGTTTTTGAACAGCAGCAGCCAGGGCTCCCGCACGCCGTCGACCGTGACGTCGATCTTCACGGTGCAGGCGTTGATCTCCTCGCTCTCGTCGAGGCGGTCGAGCTTCCCGGCTTTTTTCAGCACCTTCGCGGCGAGCGTGCCGAGATCCATGAGGCAGACGGGCTTCGTGCGGCCCAGGGCCTCGCGCGCGGCGAGATAGTCGTCATAAGCGCGCTGCAGCAGCTCGTCCTCGAAGCGCACGGCGTCAATGACGGTGTTGAAGGTGGTGTGGCGGCAGTGATCGGACCAGTAGGTGTCCAGCACGCGCAGCTCCGTGACGGTGGGCTCGCGCCCCTCGGCACGGAAATACTCCTGGCAGAAGGCGACGTCGTCGGCGTCCATGGCAAGGCCGTAGCCCTTCACAAGCGCCTCGAGCCCGGCGCGGCCGAGCGCGTTGAAGCCCTCGAGCACGGGCACCGTCGTCGGTCTCTCGAGCTCCATGGCGAGGGTGCGGGGCTTTTCAAGCGCGGCCTCGCGCGCCTCCACGGGGTTGATGACGTGACGCTTGAGGGTCTGCAGCTCTGTATCGCTCAGCGCGCCGTAGAGCGCGTAGACCTTCGCCGAGCGCACGAGCGGCCGCTCGCCCTGGGAGATGATCTGAATGCACTGCGCGGCGGAGTCGGCCCGCTGGTCAAACTGCCCCGGCAGGTACTCCACGGCGAAGACCGCGGCGCCCTCGGTATCGGGCTCGGTATAGACCCGGTCGACCTGCGGCTCGGAGAAGACGGTGCCGACGGCGTAGTCGAAGAGCTCCGGGGCGATATCCTCCGCGTCATAGCGGTTGAAAAGGCGCACGCGCTCAAGGTTCTCGATCCCGAGCAGGCTGCGCGCCTCCTGCAGCAGCGCGCGGGCCTCGTTGTCGAGACCCGGCTTTTTTTCCACAAAAACTCTGTATACCATGTCAGTCCTCCGAAAGGGCGCGCAGCGCGCGCTGCCCGATGTCGCGGCGGCAGTAGGCGTTTTCAAACTGTACCTTTCCGGCGAGGGCGTAGGCCTTGTCCACCGCCTCGCGGAGCGTCGGCGCGACGGCCGTGCAGCCGACGACGCGCCCGCCGCTCGTGACGAGCCCGCCGTTTTTGAGCGCGGCGCCCGCCACGTACACCTCGCCCTCCGCCGTCTCCGGCAGCGTGAGGGCGAAGCCCTTCTCATAGTGCTCGGGGTAGCCCCGGGAGGCGAGGATCACGCAGCAGGCCGAGGCGTCGGCAAAGCGCACCTCGGTCTCGGCGAGCTTTCCTTCGGTGACGGCGCGCATCACGGTGAAGAGGTCGCTCTCCAGAAGCGGCAGCACCACCTGCGTCTCGGGGTCGCCGAAGCGGCAGTTGTATTCGATGACCTTCGGCCCGTCCTTCGTGAGCATCAGACCGAAGTAGAGGCAGCCCTTGAAGGGGCGGCCTTCGGCGTTCATGGCCGCCACGGTGGGCAGGAAGATCTCCTCCATGCAGCGCGCGGCGATCTCCGGCGTATAGTAGGGGTTCGGCGCGACGGTGCCCATGCCGCCGGTGTTGAGACCGGTGTCGCCGTCTCCGGCGCGCTTATGGTCCATGGAGGAGACCATCGGGACGAGCGTTTTCCCGTCCGTAAAGGCGAGGACGGAGACCTCCGGCCCCTCGAGAAATTCCTCGATGACGATGCGCTCGCCGCTCTTGCCGAAGCGGTGCGCGCCCATCATGCTTTTCACGGCGGCCTCGGCCTCCTCGCGCGTATAGGCGAGGATCACGCCCTTGCCGAGCGCGAGCCCGTCGGCCTTGACGACGGTGGGCAGAGAGGCGGTCTCGAGATAGCTCAGCGCTTCGTCCATGTCGTCAAAGCTTTCGAAGCGCGCAGTGGGGATGCCGTATTTCTTCATGAGCTCCTTGGCGAAGATCTTGCTGCCCTCGATGAGCGCGGCGGAAGCGCGCGGACCGAAGCAGGGCACACCGATCTCCTCCAGCGCATCGACACAGCCGAGCACGAGCGGATCGTCCGGCGTGACGACGGCGTAATCGATGGCGTTATCCTCGGCAAAGCTCACGATCGAGGCGACGTCCGTCGCCGCGATGGGGACGCACACGGCGTCGCGCGCGATGCCGCCGTTGCCCGGCAGGGCGTAAAGCTCGGTGATGGCGGGGGTTTCCTTCAGCTTGCGGATGATGGCGTGCTCGCGCCCGCCGCCTCCTACGACCAGAACCTTCATAGTTTTCTCCTCAGTGGTGGAACAGCCGCATGCCCGTGAAGGCCATGACCATTCCGTATTTGTCCGCGGTGGCGATCACGTGGTCGTCGCGGATGGAGCCGCCCGGCTCCACGATGTACTGCACGCCGGACTTGTGTGCGCGCTCGACATTGTCCCCAAAGGGGAAGAAGGCGTCGGAGCCGCAGGTCACGCCGCTCTGCGCGGCGATCCAGGCGCGCTTTTCCTCCGCGCTCAGCGGCTCGGGCCGGGTCGTAAAGACGCGCTGCCATTCGCCCTCGCGCAGCACGTCCTCGTATTCGTCGGAGGTGTAGATATCGATGGCGTTGTCGCGGTCGGGGCGGCGGATGCCCTCGACAAAGGGCAGGGCCAGCACCTTCGGGTGCTGCCGCAGCAGCCAGTTGTCGGCCTTCTGACCGGCCAGACGCGTGCAGTGGATGCGGCTCTGCTGCCCGGCGCCGACGCCGATGGCCTGCCCGTCCTTGACGTAGCAGACGGAGTTGGACTGGGTGTATTTGAGCGTGATGAGCGCCACGAGCATGTCGATTTTGGCCTGCGCGGGGAGCTCCTTGTTTTTTGTGACGATGTTTTTCAGCAGGGCTTCGTCGATGCGAAAGTCGTTGCGGCCCTGCTCGAAGCTCACGCCGAAGACGTCCTTGCGCTCCCGCGCGGCGGGGACGTAGGCGGGGTCGATCTGAACGACGTTGTAGTTGCCCTTCTTCTTGCTCTTCAGGATGGCGAGGGCCTCCTCCGTGTAGGACGGGGCGATCACGCCGTCGGAGACCTCCTCTCTGAGATAGGCGGCGGTGGCCGCGTCACACTCGTCGCTCAGCGCGGCCCAGTCGCCGTAGGAGCAGAGCCGGTCGGCGCCGCGGGCGCGGATATAGGCGCAGGCGATGGGGGAGAGCTCGGCACCCTCCTCGACGAAATAGATGTGCCGCTCGATCTCGCTCAGCGGCAGGCCAACGGCGGCTCCGGCGGGCGAGACGTGCTTGAAGGAGGCCGCGGAGGGCAGACCCGTCGCCTCCTTCAGCTCGCGCACGAGCTGCCAGGAGTTGAAGGCGTCGAGAAAGTTGATGTAGCCGGGGCGGCCGTTCAAAACCGTGACGGGCAGGTCGCTGCCGTCCTTCATGAAGATGCGCGCGGGCTTCTGGTTCGGGTTGCAGCCGTATTTGAGTTCCAGTTCGTTCATGACTCAGTCTCCCAGATTTTTATTGAAGAGCTTCACCTCGCCGCGCACATTGGCATAGAGGGAAACCTTGTTGTCCGCGTTGAGCGCGGCCCAGACATCCTCGGGCTCGGGCAGGTCGATCTCGAGCGGCTCGCCCGCAAAGCTCGGCAGCGGGGCGCCGTCGCCCTGATAGGTGCTGATAAAAACACCGCGCCCCTCGTCGCAGCCCTCATAGCTGTAGAAGCAGCGCAGGCAGCGGCCGCCCACCCGCTTGAGGATGGACAGCTCAAAGCTGCCGTCGGCATGGCAGAGAGCGGAGATGCGGGGCGTGAAGTTGGGCTCGTCCGGCTCGTACTCGCGCGTCGAGAGGGCGGCGCGAAAGTCGCCGAAGTCGCGGATGGTATCGGTCTGGTCGCCGTTGGTGACGATGAGGTCCGTGCTCATCGCGCGCACGGGGTGATAGATGATGAGGCTCGGATCGCTCAGCTTCGAGGGATCAAAGGCCTCGGTGCGGATGCCGTCGTCCGTCAGCGAAAAGATGCGGTTGCGGCTGTTCTCGCTGCGGCCCATGATGAAGTAATAGACCCGGTCCTTCCCCACGGCGATGCCGCGGCCGGGGTAGGGGTTCGTTCTGAGAAAGTTGAGGAAATCCGTCATCTTCAGCACTCCTTGTTTTTCTGTATTTCGGCGGACACCAGCTCCGCCGCCTCCGGCAGGAGCTGCCATTCTGCCTGCTCCATCACGCGCCGCTGCAGTGTCTCCGGCGTGTCGCCGGGGAGGATGGAGACGGCCTTCTGCAGCAGGATCTGCCCGCCGTCGGGGATCTCATTGACAAAGTGGACCGTTGCGCCCGTGACCTTCACGCCGTATTTCAGCGCGGCCTCGTGCACCTTCAGCCCGTAAAAGCCCTTTCCGCAGAAGGAGGGGATCAGCGAGGGGTGGACATTCAGGATGCGCTTTTCGTAGCGGCGGGTAAAGTCGGCGCTCAGGATGCTCAGAAAGCCGGCGAGGATGATGAGCTCGATCCCGCGCTCGGCGAGCGCGGCGAGGAGCGCGCACTCAAAGCCCTCCTGCGAGCCGCAGGCGGCCTTCGTCAGCGTCAGCGCCTCGATCCCGTTTTCCTTCGCTCGCGTGAGGGCGTAGGCCCCCTCGTGGTCGGAGACGACGAGGGCGATGCGCCCGCTGTGCAGCAGGCCGCTTTCCTGCGCGTCGATGAGGGCCTGGAGGTTCGTGCCGCCGCCGGAGACCAGCACGGCGATCCGGGTCTTATCCATGGGCGCCTCCTTTCAAGCGCTGCAGGAAGGGGATGAAAAGCCCTCCCAGGCTGTTGCCCAGCACGACCAGCAGCAAAAACCAGAGGCTTTGCAGCCGCCAGAGGCCGGCCAGGGCAAAATAGAACATATCGGCGATGGAGTGCTCAAAGCCCGCGAGGATGAAGACCGGGATGCAGAAGAGGATGCCCAGCGGGGTCTTTTTCTCCCGGTAGATCCACACGGCAGCATACATGAGCACCCCGCAGAAAAAGCCGCGCAGCAGGGTCTGCAGCGGCAGCTGCGTGAGGCGCCTTTCGCAGGCGGCGAGCGCCGTCTCGCGCAGCTGCGGCAGCGCGTAAGCGATCAGCAGCCCGCACAGGAGCGTCCCGAGCGCGTTGCCCAGAAGCCCCCAGAAGGCGCCGGAAAGCGCGCCGCGGCTGTGGTCGGCGAGCAGAAAGCCCACCTTGCCGGTGTAGAGGTTAAAGCCAAAATAACAGATGGACAGCAGCGCGATGCAGAAGAGCAGCGCTCCGAAATAACGGTTGTCGCAGGACAAGAGCGCCGCGCCGCCGATGGATACCATCACCCCGGCCAGCACGCCGTCGGGAAGGCTCGCCCTCAGCATAGCGCGATCTTCTCCTCTCCGGGGACGATCTCGCCGACGACATAGGCGTCCACGCCGTTTTCCCGCAGCGCGGAGAGCGCCCTGTCGGCGCTCTCGCGCGAGACAGTGAGGCTCATGCCGACGCCCATGTTGAAGGTGTTGAACATATCGCGCTCCGGAATGCCCCCGCGCTGCGCGAGCAGCGGGAAGATGGGCGGTACGCGCACGGCCGCCTTTTCGATGCGGGCGCAGAGACCGTCCGGGATGGAGCGGGGGATATTCTCATAGAAGCCGCCGCCCGTGATATGGCTCACGCCGTGGACTTCTGCGGCTTCCAGCGCGGCGAGGAGGGGCTTGACATAAATTCTGGTCGGCGTCAGCAGCGCCTCGCCCAGGGGCTGGCCCAGCTCGGGGAGAACTTCGCCGAGATCGGCCTGCTCCACGTTAAAGACCTTGCGCACAAGGGAAAAGCCGTTGGAGTGCAGGCCCGAGGAGGGCAGGGCCAGGATCACGTCGCCTGCGCGCACCGAGGCGCTGTCGAGGATCTTGTCCTTGTCAACGATCCCGACGGAAAAGCCCGCCAGATCGTAGTCGTCCGGCTGCATGGTGCCGGGGTGCTCGGCGGTCTCGCCGCCGATGAGCGCGCAGCCGGCCTGCACGCAGCCCTCCGCCACGCCCGCGACGAGCGAGGCGACCTTCTCGGGCTCGTTTTTGCCGATGGCGATGTAGTCGAGGAAGAAGAGGGGCTTGGCGCCGCAGCAGACGATGTCGTTGACGCACATGGCCACGCAGTCGATGCCGACGGTGTCGTGCCTGCCCATGAGCTGCGCAATGCGCTGCTTGGTGCCCACGCCGTCTGTTCCGGAGACGAGCACCGGCTCCTTCATCCCCTGAAGATCCGGGGCGAACAGGCCGCCGAAGCCGCCCAGCCCGGACACGACGCCGGGGATCACGGTGCGCGCGACATGCTTTTTCATGAGGCGCACGCCCTCGTAGCCTGCCTCGATGTTCACGCCGGCCGCGGCGTATGATGCGGAATGAGAATTTTCCATGATGGCGTCTTATTCCTTTCCGTTCCAGCAGTAGGTGCAGACCTTTTCGGGGTCGATGCCGATGGCCTCCAGCAGCCCGTCGAGCGACTGATAGCCCAGCGAATCGAAGCCGAGCTTTTCGCAGATCGCGCGGCGCAGGCACTGCCCGCGCTCGCTGTGCTCGTCGGCGTATTCCGCCAGATGCTTTTGCCCCTCGTCGCCCTCCAGCTCCTGGATGGTGCGGCGCGCGAGCAGATCCATGTCGGAGTTGCTGCGGGAGAAGTTGAGGTATTTGCAGGCGTACATGATCGGCGGGCAGGCCGAGCGCATGTGCACCTCGGCCGCGCCGGACTCGTAGAGGAAGTCCACCGTGCCCTGCAGCTGCGTGCCGCGGACGATGGAGTCGTCCACGAAGAGGAGCTTCTTGCCCTCGATGAGCTCGGGCACCGGGATCTGCTTCATCTTGGCCACCTGATCGCGCATGGCCTGGTTGGAGGGCATGAAGGAGCGCGGCCAGGTGGGCGTGTATTTGACGAAGGGGCGGGCGAAGGGCTTGCCGCTGCGGTTGGCGTAGCCGATGGCGTGGGGCACGCCCGAGTCCGGCACGCCCGCCACGAGATCCACGTCGGGGATGCCGCCGTGCGCGGCCTCCTCGCGGGCCATGATCTCGCCGTTGCGGCAGCGCATGATCTCCACGTTGACGCCCTCGTAGTTGGAGTTGGGGTAGCCGTAATAGCTCCAGAGGAAGGCGCAGATCTTCAGCTTGTCGCCGGGGGGAGAGATCGTCTCGAAGCCGTCGGCCGTGAGGCGCACGATCTCGGCCGGGCCGAGCTCGTGGGCGTTCTGGTAGCCGAGCTTGTGGTAGGCGAAGGACTCGAAGGCCACGCAGAAGCCGTCCTTGTCCTGACCGATGTGCACCGGCAGGCGGCCGAAGCGGTCGCGCGCGGCGATGATCGCGCCGTCGGCGGTCATGAGCAGGATGGTCATCGAGCCGTCGATCACGCGCTGGGCGTGGCGGATGCCCGCGGCCAGGCTCTCGCGCTCGTTGATGAGCGCGGCGACGAGCTCCGTGGAATTGACCCGCCCGGAGCCCATGGCCATGAACTGGTGGCCATGGTCGGCAAAATAAGTGTCTACCAGGGCCTCGGCGTTGTTGATCTGGCCGACGGTCGTGATGGCGTAGAGCCCCAGATGCGAGCGCACCAGCAGCGGCTGGGGGTCGGAATCGCTGATGCAGCCGATGCCGACGCAGCCGGAGAAGTCGTCCAGATCCTTTTCAAATTTCGTGCGGAAGGGGGTGTTGGCGATGGAGTGGATCTGCCTGCGGCAGCCGCTTTCCGGATTCCAGACCGCCATACCGGCGTTGCGCGTGCCGAGATGGCTGTGGTAGTCCGTGCCGAAGAAGACGTCGAGGACGATATCGCGGTGCGAGACCGCGCCGAAGAAACCGCCCATCAGGCAAAGAAGAGCGCGGAGAGCGTCATCGGATCGATGTACTTGCCGTCCTTGTACACGCGCATGTTGCCGGAGGCGATCTCGTCGATGAGCATGACCTGCCCGTCGGCGTCGTAGCCGTACTCGAACTTGATGTCATAGAGGACGAGGCCGCGCGCCTTCATCTCGTCGGCGACGATCTGGGTGATCTTCTGGGTCATGTCCTTGATGGCGTCGTACTGCTCGGCGGACATGACGCCCAGCACGATCAGACCGTCCTTCGTCACGAGGGGGTCGCCCTTCTCGTCGTTTTTGAAGGTCATCTCCACATAGGCGGGCAGATCGGCGCCCTCTTCGATATAGTCGCTGTAGCGGCGCAGGAAGGAGCCGACGGCCTTGTGGCGGCAGATGACCTCGAGTCCCTTGCCGAAGACCTTGGCCGGGAGGACCTCCATCGTGGTCTCCGCGAGATCGGCCGAGACATAGTGGGTGCGGATCCCGGCGGCATTGATCTTTTCGAAGAAATAGACCGACATGCGCAGATTGACGTCACCCACGCCGTCGATGGTCAGGCCGACGGAGTTCTCGCCCGGGTCAAAGACGCCGTCCTTGCCGGTGCAGTCGTCCTTGAACTTGAGCAGATAATGGCCGTTGTCGAGGGCATACACGTTTTTGGTCTTGCCGGTGTAAACGAGTTTCTTTTCCATGTCAGTCTTCTCCTTTTATAGTAAGTATCTGGAAAACAGGGTGAGCGGCGCCTCTCAGAGGCGCTCGGCGATGGAGGCGTCCTTGGCGAGGACGGCGGCGGCGGCGGCGGCGCGGCGCGCGGCGAGGCGTTCGGCCAGGGCCGCGTCCTCCACGGAGAGGATCTCCGCGGCCAGGAGAGCGGCGTTGGCGCCGTTATTGATGCCGACGGTGGCCACGGGGATACCGGAGGGCATCTGCACGGTGCTCAACAGCGCGTCCAGCCCCTCGAGCGCGGGCCCGGTGCAGGGCAGGCCGATGACGGGCAGCGTGGTGACGGCGGCGAGCGCCCCGGCCAGGTGCGCGGCCATGCCGGCCGCGGCGATCAGCGCGCCGAAGCCGTTTTCCCGCGCCCCGGCGGCAAAGGCGTGGGCCTCGCGCGGCGTGCGGTGCGCCGAATAGACATGCGTTTCAAAGGGGACGTCCAGCTCGCGCAGAACCTTGACGGCCTTCTGGATCACGGGCAGATCGCTGTCGCTGCCCATCACGATCCCGACTTTTTTCATGCGTTCTTCCTCCCTGGATACTTCAAATCTGTGAACGACCGTGGAAAAATGTAAAAGGGCGCACCAACCTCCAAGGGTTTGTGCGCCCAGACGGTCGGCAAAAGCTGCCTCCCCGTTCCTCCGTGGTGCTCCACGAAAATCCGTCAGTCGCGGGGAGCCATTCGAAACAACAACATTGTAACATGCCAAAAAGCGCGCCGTCAATGCTCGAGTATTCCAAAGTTTTGAAGGAGAAGGGGCAGGTTTGTGGTAGAATAGTCGAAGCCGCGGCTTTCCGCGCCGGTTCCGCCGTTGACAAAAAAGGGGGTGCTTGCTATCATGAATTATCAGAAGGTTTTATCCCGCAAGGTGCGGAGAAAGGAGCCGGCCATGGCCCGAACGATCGAGTGCCCCTATTGCGGCGGCAGCGTGCGCACGGATGAGAGCAGATGTCCCCGCTGCGGCGCGCCGAACGATTTTTATACCCTCCCGCGCTCGGCTCCGCCCGAGCCGAAGACGATCGAGGAGCTGCGCGAATACTGCGCGGCCCGCGATCTGCCGCTCTCGCAGCTGCGCTTTTTCATCGGCGAAAACTACCCGGAGCCCCGCGCCTACGGCATCTACCGCGACGGGACGGACTTCGTCGTATACAAAAACAAGGCCGACGGCTCGCGCGCGATCCGCTATCGCGGCCCGGACGAGCGCTTCGCGGTGCGCGAGCTCCTTTTGCGGCTCGAGTATCTCTGCCGCGAGCGCGATTTGTGACAGAACAGAAGAGAAGGTGACGACATGGCATCGACCGGAAGCTGCCCTTACTGCGGGAGCGCGCTGCGCTCCGATCAGAAGACCTGCCCCGGCTGCGGCGCGCCGAACCCCGCCTTTGTCCAGGCGGGCTCGCGCAGCATCTATAACCCGAAGACCATCGAAGAGCTGAAGCAGTACTGCGCCGAGCGGGGCATGCCCCTCAAGCGCATGCGCTTTTTCATCGACGAGGACTACACAGCGCCCAAGGCCTTCGGCATCTACCGCGACGGCGGGGACTTCGTCGTATACAAGAACAAGGCCGACGGCACGCGCGCGATCCGCTATCGCGGTCCGAACGAGAGCCGCGCCGTCAGGGAGCTGCACCAGAAGCTCGTGGACGAATGCCGGCAGCGCGGCATCGACCCCGACGGCGGCCGCATCAGCGCCGGCAAGGCAAAGATCCGGGACCCGAGAGCGCCGGAGAAGGGGACGGCGCTGTATGTCCTTCTGATGGTCGCGGTGTTTTTCCCGCTCATGATCGTGCCTGCCCTGCTGCTTCTGCCGCTGGCCGGCGCGGGGATCAACAAGCTGATCCACCGCAAAGAGCGCGACTGGCCGGAGGATCGCAGGCGCATCGAGGAGCCCCTGCTGAATACGCCCATCCGCATGTCGGAGAGCCTGCGCTACGCCTTCCATGTGCTGCGCTACGGCATCCCGACCGACAGCTCTCTGACGCCGCGCGAGCGCCAGATCAAAAACCAGGGGCCGAAGTGGAGCAGGCTCTTCAGCAACATCCCGCTTCTGATCGGCATCCTGCTGGCCTGGGGCCTGGTCGTCGGCGCCCTTGTGGCAGCCGACCGGGAGCAGGCTGATACCGTCTCCTTCGACACGGGCTATTATCAGATCGGCGACGGCAGACTCTATTATCACAACGACGATCTGCAGTACTTCAACGACGAGACCTACAGCATCGACTATAACAGGTCGGGGATCTGGTACGTGACGGAGCAGAGCGGGGACGCCGACTGGACGCTGTACCCGGAGCGTCAGCTCACGGGGACAAACGGGAAGCTGCTGCCCAACAATCATCTGCGCCGTCAGTTTCTGGGCGAAGACTGGCAGAGCTCCTTCGGCGGCAGCGACTTCTTCACGTCCAAGACCGGAAAGGCCTATCAGCGCTATCATGACGCGTGCTACGGCAGCTTCACGCCGGGCTATTATCAGCTCGAGGACGACAGACTCCTGTACCGGAGCGGGGATACGTACTGGGGCGACTGGCACTTCTGCCCGCTGGGCGGGGAGGACGACAGCGCCAGGTGGTATGATGAGGAGGATTTCATTCGCCTGCCCGACGGCCGGCCGATGACGCCGGAGGACGCCCCGGCCTTCTTCCTCGGCTCCGCCTGGGACAGCGCCATGGGCGGCAGCGATTATGAGAGCTTCGCCGCCAGCCAGCTGGCCTCGTCCTATCCGAAGGGCTACTACCGGATGAAGGACGGCGACGTCTACTACAACAACAGCTACAGCTGGTATCGCGAGTCGGGCGACGACTGGATCTACGAGGGCTCGTCCATCGAGACCGACGCCGACATCTTCGACAGCTCCTACACCGACTATTATCTGGACGACGACTGGGACTCCGACTGGGGCAGCGAGAGCTATGAAAGCTGGTACGACAGCCGCAGCTCGTCCGACTCCTCGTCGAGCTCCTGGGACTCCTCGGACTCGTGGAGCTCCTCGGATTACGATTCCTGGGACAGCAGCGACACCGACTGGGACTCCGACTGGTGACGCGGCCGGTGCAGACAGGGAGGAAAAAGCATGAAGGAACTGGAGCTGTTTTATCTGACAAACTGCCCCTACTGCGTCAGCGCCCGCCGTGCCGCGGAGGAGTTGAGGGCGGAGAAGGAGGCCTACGCCGCGCTGCCGATCCGCTGGATCGAGGAGAGCGAGCAGCCGGAGCTTGCCGGGGCGCGGGACTATTATTATGTGCCCTCCGTGTTTCTGGACGGACGAAAGCTCTATGAGGCCCGGCCCGGACAGAGCTATGAGACCATCCGAAACGCCCTGCGCGCGGCCTTCGACGAGGCGCTGAGAGCCACATGATCGAGGTCATCCTGCTCGGCTGCGGGGCGACGATGCCCGCGCCGGGGCGCGCGCTGAGCGCCGCCGTGCTGCGCTGCGCGGGGCGGGAGCTCCTCTTCGACTGCGGCGAGGGCACACAGACGGCGCTCCGGCGGGAGCACGTCAGTCCCCGGCGCATCGATCTCATCGCTCTCACGCACTACCACGGCGATCACATCTTCGGCCTGCCGGGCCTGCTGCAGACCATGAGCGCCCTCGGCCGGACGGAGCCGCTCTATGTGACGGGGCCGGAGGGCCTCGGCGAAGTGCTGCAGCCCATCGCCCGGCTGGCGGGCGAGCTGAGCTTTCCCCTGCGCGCGCTGCCCGCCGGGACGCTGCGGCTGCAGGAGCTTTCCGCGCAGTGGCCGCGGGGGGCGCAGCTGCGCGCCTTTCCGACCGAGCACCGCGTGCCGAGCCTCGGCTATGCCTTCTCACTCAAGCGTGCGCCGCGCTTTCTGCCCGAGCGTGCGCAGGCGCTGGGCGTGCCGGTGAAGCTGTGGAAAACGCTCGCGGCCGCCGCGCCCGGGGAGCCGGTGCTCCTTGACGGCGAAGCGCTCAGAGCCGAGGGGTGGATCGTACGCGCATCCGAGCTGCAGGGCCCGCCCCGGCGGGGGCTGCGCGTCGTCTTTTCAGGCGACACGAGACCCTGCGCGGCGCTGGAGAAGGCCGCGGCCGGGGCGGATCTGCTGCTGCACGATGCCACCTACGGCGAGGATGAGCAGGAGGCGGAGGCGGCCCTCTGGGGCCACAGCACCTTCCGCCATGCCGCGGAGCTGGCCGCCCGGGCCGGGGTGCGGCGCTTGTGGCTGACGCATTTTTCCCAGGCGCTGACAGACCCGGAGGCGACCCTGCCAAACGCCGCGCAGAGCTTTCCCGCAGCCCGCTGCGGCTTCGACGGCCTGCGCGAAACGCTTAGATTTGAAGAAGAATAAAAAAAGAGGAACGGTTTTCACGCTTTGAAAACCGTTCCTCTTTATCGTTCCGATGATTGCTTTATTCCGGCTGGCGGCCGGCGCAGAGGTAGAAGACCGTCAGCAGACCGGGGCCGCAGTGCGCACCGATCACGACGCCGAGCTGCGTGATCTCGATCGCACCGACCTGCGGATAGGCCGCGCGGATCGCGTCGCGGACCTTCTCGGCGTCCGCGAGACAGTCGGCGTGCAGGATGTTGAACTCCACGCCGCTGGGGTCGATGAGGCTCAGATCGTGCAGCACGCCGTCGATGATGGCCTGCAGCGCCGCCTTGCGGCCGCGGGCCTTTTTGGCCACGTCGAGCGTGCCGCCGTCGGGCACGTACAGCACGGGCTTGATGTTCAGAAGCGAGCCCACCAGCGCCGAGGCGTTGGAGACGCGGCCGCCCGCCTTGAGGTAGTTGAGGTCGTCCACGGTGAAGCGGTGGGCGATCTTCAGCTTGTTCTCCTCGCCCCAGGCGACGACCTCGTCAAAGCTCGCGCCCTCCTCCATGCGGCGCACGAGGTTTTTGACCAGCAGGCCCAGCCCACCGGAGATGCAGCGCGTGTCCATCACATAGAGCGTCTGCCCCGGGAATTCCGGCCGCGCCATCTCGGCGGCCTTCTGCGCGTTTTCGTAGGAGACGGACATCTTCTGGGACATATCGAGAAACAGGACGTTTTTCCCGCTCGCGAGCAGCTCGCGGAAAAAGTCGAGATAGATAAACTCGTTGATCATCGAGGTCTTCAGCCTGTCGCCCCGGCGCATGCCCGCGTAGACGGCGGCGCGGGACTCCTCGCGGCAGTCGTCCTCCCGGGGCTGGTCGTTGACGGTGTAGCTGTAGGCGATGAAGGGGATCTGATGCGCGTCCAGCCAGGTGCGCGGCAGGTCAGAGGTGGAAGAGGTGGCAATGATGTAGTCGGCCATGGGTTCTTGATCCTTTCTGTTTCCAGTGCAGAGCACGTTTTTTGATGCGGAGGCCGCCGCCCTCAGCGGCAGAGGGTGAAGGGCTCGGCGTAGCGCAGGGGGCTGCCGTGCTCACCCGCGAGCACGGAGCGGCGCAGACCCTCCCGGTCCCGGACGATGACGCCGGAGAGCCGGTCGATCCCGAAGTCCAGCAGCGACGGGCACAGCGGCACCGAGGGACCGGTGAGGATCGTAAAGGCGTTTTCGCACAGCGACAGCAGATGCGGCAGCGTTTTGTTGACCAGGCTGCTGCCCGTGATGATCACAAGGTCGCAGCGGGGGAGGAGCCAGTCGCAGGCGGCGTCGGGGTAGTCCCCGTCCTGCGGCGCGCGCTCAAGGACATAGACCTCTCTGGCCTTCTTGCGCAGCCCGGCCGGGCCGTGCATGTGCCCGATCAGCGCGACGGTCTTCCCTTCAAGCTCCAGCCCATCGGCGTAGTGCCCGCCGCAGCAGGCGCCGAGCGCCTCGGCCCGGTCAAAGCGGTTGCAGGCGGCGTTGACGGCGGCGAGTGCCTGCCCGGCCTCCTCGAGGTTCCAGCTCGCGGCGGCCTGCGCGGCCTCGCGCGCCTCCAGCCCCCGGAGACCTCCGGGGAAAAGCGCCTCGCGGCTGCGCCCTGGGGTGAACATGGCAAGGCCGCTGCCGCGCTCCGTCTCTGCCAGCGCCCAGAGCGGCCCCTGCAGCGCGTCGGTGATCCTCTCTCCGGCCGGAACGTCGGCACAGAGTGCGGAATAGAGCTCACGGGTGTCCATGGCCTCGCCTCCCGTCGTTTTTGATGGTCGTTTTCGTTATTGTAACACCTCCGCCGCAGGCTGACAAGCTTTCGGTAAAGACCGATCGGATCGGACGCGACTTTTCGCCTTTGCTTGCAATTTTTCTCCGGCATGATATACTTGGATAAAACTGTCCCAAGGGTGGGATGCCCCATGAAAAAACAAAGCGTGTTCCGTCTGGCCCTGACGGCCACGGCGCCCGTGATGGCGGGCTACGTCGTGCTCGGCATCGGCTTCGGTCTGCTGCTGCGCACGCGCGGCTACGGGCCGCTGTGGGCGCTGGCCATGAGCACGGTGATCTACGCCGGATCCATGCAGTTTCTCGCCATCGACCTCATCACCGGCGGCGCGGGACTGCTGACCGCGGCGCTGACGACCCTGCTCGTCAACGCGCGGCACCTTCTGTACGGGCTGTCCATGACCGGGGCCTACCGCGGCGCGGGGCGCTACCGGCCATATCTCATCTACGCCCTCTCGGACGAGACCTATTCGCTGGTCTGCCATCCGCCGAAGGAGCTGGCAGAGGAGGACAAGCCCCGCTATTATTTCCTCGTCACGCTGCTCGATCAGGCGAGCTGGGTGCTCGGCTCCGTGCTGGGCGGCGCGCTGGGGGACGTCCTGCGCTTCAACACCGAGGGCCTGGATTTCGCGCTGACGGCGCTCTTCATCACCGTCGTCACGGATCAGTGGCTGAGCACGAAGGATCACGCCGCGGCGCTGACGGGCTTTCTGGCGACGCTGCTGTGCCGCCTCGTCTTCGGCGCGCAGAGCTTTCTGCTGCCCGCCATGCTGCTCATTGTGCTGGGGCTGCTGCTCCTGCGCAGACGGAAGGGGGCGGAGACATGAGCCATGCCGCCCAAATCATCCTTGTCTGCGGCCTTGTGACGGCCTTTCTGCGCTTCCTGCCCTTCGCGGCCTTCTCCCGGCGGGAGACGCCGCCCGTCGTGGCCTATCTCAGCCGCGTCCTGCCGGCGGCGACCATGGCCATGCTGGTGGTCTACTGCCTGCGCCAGGTCTCCTTCGCGTCGCCCGTGACCTGGCTGCCGGAGCTGATCGCTTCGGCCGTGACGGTGCTGAGCTACGTCTGGCGGCGCAGCACGATCTTGAGCATCGTCGGCGGCACCGTCTGCTATATGCTGCTGGTGCAGCTGGTGTTTTAAAGATATCCGAACAAGAGGTTTTTCATGAAAACAGAACGTGACTATCCGCGCTTTGTCATCTCCGCCAAGGGGACGCGCTGGGTCGAGCAGGGACACCCCTGGATCTATGAGGCGGAGGTGCTCGAGGCGCCGGAGTGCGAAAACGGCGCGCTGGCCGACGCCGTGAGTGAGAAGGGGAAGTATCTCGGCACGGGCTTTGTGAGCCTGCACAGCCGCATCCGGCTGCGCCTTCTCTCCCGCAATGCCAACGACCGCTTCGACGCGGCCTTCTGGAGCCGCCGCTTCCGCTACGCCTGGGACTACCGCAAGGCCGTCATGGGCCCGGATATCGACGCCTGCCGTCTCATCCACGGCGAGGCCGACGGCTTCCCCGGCCTCACGGTGGACCGCTATCACGACATCCTCGTCGCGCAGACGCTCTCGGTCGGACTCGAGCGGCGCAAGGAGGAGCTCTTCCCGCTGCTGCTGGAAGTGCTGCGCGCCGACGGACAGGACATCCGCGGCCTCTATGAGCGCAACGACCTGCCCCTGCGCGAAAAGGAGGGCCTGCCGCAGGGTAAGGGCTGGCTCCTGGGCGGGGGCGAGACGCGCACGGAGATCTGCGAAAACGGCGTCATTTATGCCGTGGACGTGGAAAACGGACAGAAAACCGGCTTCTTTCTCGACCAGAAGTACAACCGCCTCGCGGTCGCGCGCCTGGCCGGGGGGCGGCGCGTGCTCGACTGCTTCACGCACACGGGCTCCTTCGCGCTCAACGCCGCCCGCGGCGGGGCCGAGCACGTGACGGCGGTGGACGTGTCCGCCTCCGCCATCGAGATGGCCCGCGCCAACGCCGTGCGAAACGGCCTCGAGGAGCGCATGGACTTTCTGACCGAGGACGTCTTCGAGCTTCTGCCGCGGCTCAGGGCCGAGGGCGGCGCGCCCTATGACTTCATCATCCTCGACCCGCCCGCCTTTACGAAATCCCGGCGCACGGCCGCGAACGCCGAGCGCGGCTACAAGGAGATCAATCTCCGCGCCCTGCAGCTGCTGCCGCGCGGCGGCTATTTCGCCACGGCCTCCTGCAGCCACTTCATGCCGCACGAGCGCTTCGAGAACATGCTGCGCGCCGCCGCGCGCGACGCCCAGGTGGAGCTGCGGCAGATCGAGGCCCGCCAGCAAGCGCCGGACCATCCGATCCTCTGGAACGTGCCGGAGACGGAATATCTGAAATTCTATCTTTTCCAGGTGGTGTGACCATGTTCTTCGATACCCACGCCCATTACGACGACGAGGCCTTCGACGCCGACCGCGCGGAGCTTCTGCCCGCGCTGCACGAGGCGGGCGTCGAGCTGATCGTCGATCCCGGCTGCGACGAGGAGAGCAGCCGCCGCGCCCTCGCGCTGGCGGAGGAGTATCCCTTCGTCTACGCGGCGGTGGGCTTTCACCCGGAGGAGCTGAAAAGCTACACGGGCTCGCTGGAGACGATCCGCGCCCTCGCCGCGCATGAAAAATGCGTCGCCATCGGAGAGATCGGCCTGGACTACTACTGGGACGACAGCCGCAAGGACGAGCAAAAGGCGCTTTTCCGCGCGCAGCTCGAGCTGGCGCTGGAGCTTGACAAGCCCGTCATCGTGCACGACCGCGACGCGCACGGCGACTGCCTGGAGATCGTGAGCGACTATCCCGGACTGCGCGGGGTGTTCCACTGCTATTCCGGCAGCGCGGAGACCGCGCGCGAGCTCATAAAGCGCGGCTGGTATCTCGGCTTCGACGGGCCGGTGACCTATAAGAACAACCGCCGCGCGGCCGAGGTGCTCGCCGTCTGCCCGCCGGAGCGGCTCCTCCTCGAGACGGACAGCCCCTATCTCAGCCCCGTGCCGATGCGCGGCAGGCGCAACGACTCGCGCAATCTCCGCTACGTGGCCGACAAGATCGGCGAGCTGCTGGGCCGCAGCGGCAACGAGATCGCCGCCCTCGCCGCGGAAAACGGCCGGCGGCTGTTCGGAATAGGGTGAGAGAGTTTTTAGTTTTCAGTTTTTAGTTTTTAGGAGAACGATAAATTAGAGTTTGAAAACAATGAGGAATGAGGAGTTAGGAGCGAGGAATGAAGGGAAACGAAGGATAGAACGTAATAAAGTGGCATTTTCATCGTAGGGGCGCTTCACGA
>CAMHMZ010000029.1 GCA_946186375.1 uncultured Clostridia bacterium | reverse complement strand
CATCATCAGAACACAAATTTTCTCGGGATCCGCTCTTGCCGATTTCATCATCGTTTACCTAATTATCTCATATCCGGCACCGCTTTGCAAGAGGAAGCATAGGATGAAACGGCGAAAAGCCCTCCGGCAGGCCGCAGACCCGGCCGGAGCGACAAGGAGATGAAAGTATGCACGCAGATTGGGACCGGCGGCTGAAGAGCTTTGACCGGGTCTGGGAGCGCGTGACGCACGCGCGGCCTTTTCCGCCGCCTCCGCCGCCGCGGGGAGGCTGGGGACCTCCGCCCCCGCCGCGAGAGCCTCGCTGCCGGGCGGTGCGCTTTTGTCCGCCGCGGCGCCGCGGCTGAGAAGCCCGAGAAAGAACGGACGGGTCGGGATTAACTCTTGACCCGTCTGTTTTTTGGTTTATAATAGAAGGACAGAGAAAAGCTATACAGAGGAGAAGTGAGCCATGCCTACGACCTGGAACCGTTCCCCCGAGGAATTTCACAAGATCTATCTTGCCAACACCGACGCCTTCTACCGTCTCGGCGGCAGCAATCTTGCGCCGGAGCTGGACGACTTTATGACCAAGTGCGCGCTGGGCCTGTGGAGCAAGGCCGCGGCGGTCACGCAGAGCCACGTGGACATGGCAAACCAGATCTACTCCAAAAACCGGGCCAAGCCCACCTGGATGCTCTGGACGCTCACGAGCTCCGTGTGCGAGAGCGACGTCTTCCTGCCGCCGGTCTTTTTCTGGAACCTGGCCGAGAGCGACGCCAAACGCGGCACGGAGACCTCGCGCACCTTTATCCGCATGCTGACGAACATCCTGCTGTATCTGGCCGCGGTGGACGACGACGTCACCTTCGCGGAGGCCGAGTACATCACTGAGTGCACCGACCGCCTCACCGCCATCTGCGACACCAACGGCGTGCGCAAGACTCGCGAGGGGCTCAACCCCCTCGACTTTGTCACGAGCGGCGAGCAGAGCTTTGTCGAAAAGCACCCGCTGCAGACCCAGACCTCCGGCGGGGAGACGAAGCAGGAGAGCGCCCCGGCCGAGGAGGAGAAGAAGCCGAGCTTTGACGAACTCATGGAGCAGCTCGACCAGCTCGTCGGCCTGGACGAGGTGAAAAAGGACGTCAAGAGTCTTATCAACCTCATCAAGGTCCGCAAGCTCCGCGAGGAAAACGACCTGCCCGTGCCGCCGATGAGCCTGCACATGGTCTTCATGGGCAACCCCGGCACCGGCAAGACGACGGTGGCGCGCCTCGTCGGCTCGCTGTACGCGGCGATCGGCGTGCTGAGCAAGGGGCAGCTGATCGAGGTGGACCGCTCCGGGCTCGTGGCGGGCTACGTCGGGCAGACCGCGCTCAAGACGCAGGAGGTCATCAAGTCCGCGCTCGGAGGCGTGCTGTTCATCGACGAGGCCTATTCCCTCTCCTCCGGCGGCGAGAACGACTTCGGCCGTGAGGCGATCGAGACGATCCTCAAGGCCATGGAGGACCACCGCGACGATCTGATCGTCATCGTCGCCGGCTACACCGGGCCGATGGGCGAATTCCTCAGCTCGAACCCGGGCCTGGAGTCCCGCTTCAACAAGTATTTCTACTTCCCCGACTACACCGGAGAGCAGCTGCTGGAGATCTTCAAGATCCAGTGCAAAAAGAACGGCTACAAGCTCAGCGAGGAGGGCGAGCAGGCCGCGAAAAAGCTCTTCGACGAGCTCTACGAGGAGCGGGACGAGAACTTCGGCAACGGCCGCGACGTGCGCAACCGCTTTGAAGACATGGTGGTGCGTCAGTCCAACCGCATCGCCGCGCTCGAGGCCCCGGACAAGGAGACGCTCATGGCCGTCCTGCCCGAGGACTTCCTCGACGAGGACGAAGACGGGGAGTGAGTTTTTAGTTTTTAGTTTTTAGTTTTTAGAAAAGCTGACGAAAATTTGCTGTACGATTAGAACCGCTTCCGATAGCAGAAGATAATCACATAGAAAAAGTTCGGTGAATTCGCAACATGCGCGAATTCGCCGAACTTTTTCCATATATCACGCTGCATACTGGGTGGAGCAAAGCCGCTTCCTCTGTGACAGCATTCCATACAATGCGTCAAATCTTCGTTCTCAATTCTAAAAACTAAAAACTGAAAACTAAAAACTATTTTACAGGATCGCGGCGAGGGTGTCGAGCTCCTCGTCCGTGGTAGCCCAGCTGGTGCAGAAGCGCACGACCGTGTGCGTATCGTCCGGCTTTTCCCAGAAGCTGAAGCGGACCTTCTCCCTGAGCGCCTCGGCCTGCTCGTCCCGCAGCTGCACGAACTGCTGGTTGGTGGGCGTCTCGAGGAAGAAGGCATAGCCCTTCTCCTTAAAAAGCGCCTTGAGCTTTTCCGCCTTGTCGATGGCGTTGGCGGAGATGCGCTCATAGAGACCGTCTGTGAACAGGGCGTCGAACTGCACGCCCAGCAGCCGCCCCTTGGCGAGGAGCCCGCCGTGCTGCTTGACGACAGCGGTGAAATGCGCGGGCATGCCGCCGCGCGGGAAGACCAGCGCCTCGCCGCACAGAGCGCCCACCTTGGTGCCGCCGATGTAAAACACGTCGCTCAGCCGCGCGATGTCGCGCATGCTCAGCTCCCCTTCCCGGCTCATGAGCCCGTAGCCAAGCCGCGCCCCGTCAAGATAGAGCGGGATACGCGCCTCGCGGCAGACCGCCGCGATCGCTTCGAGCTCGGCGCGCGAATAGAGCGTGCCGTACTCGGTGGGGTAAGAGAGGTAGACCATGCCGGGGAAGACCATGTGTTCATGGCTCTCGTCGGCGTAAAAACGCTCGATCCAGGCGCGCAGCTCCTTTGCGTCTATCTTGCCCTCATGCGCGGGCAGCGTCAGCACCTTGTGGCCGCTGTACTCGATGGCCCCAGCCTCGTGCGCGGCGACATGGCCGGTCTCGGCCGCGAGCACGCCCTCGTAGGACTTCAGAAGTCCGTCGATGACGATCTGGTTGGTCTGCGTGCCGCCGACGAGGAAGCGGATCTCCGCCTCCGGGCAGCCGAGCGCTGCGCGGATCTTCTCCGCCGCGCTGCGGCAGAGCTCGTCCTCGCCGTAGCCCGTGTGCTTTTCAAAATTCGTCTCGCCCAGGCGGCGCAGCAGCTCCGGATGCGCCCCGACGTTGTAATCGTTTTCAAAAGACAGCATCTCAGCCTCCGATCTCCGTGACCGTCACGTCCGTTCCCTGCAGCGCGCGCAGCACCGCGTCGCGCGTCGTCTCATCCACCGTCACCCGGCTCAGGGCCGGGAGCCTCGCCAGCAGCGACCAGTCGAGCCCGGCGCCGCTGTCGAGCAGCGTCAGCTCCGTCAGCCCGGTGAAATCCTCCAGATTTTCCGTGCTGCTGAGCGCGCAGCCCTCCAGCCTCAGCTTCACGAGCCGCCGCTCCGAGTCAAAGCGCTTGAAGAAGCGGCCGCGCAGGTCGCAGTTTTCCAGCTGCAGACTCGTCAGCGCGCTGCGCCCGAAGATTTCCCCGAGCGAGTCCAGGTTGGCGTTGGACACCGCGACCTCCGTCAAGTGGATGAGCGGGTGCACCGCCGAAAAGTCTTCGACGGAGGAGCCCAGCAGGCTCAGCCGCCTCAGCTCCAGACAGAAGCGCAGATCCGACAGCTCCCGCACGGGACAGCCGTCGGTCACGAGCTCCCGCAGCTTTGTCAGACGCCCGACGCCCTGCAGGCTCGTCAGCGCGCCGTCGAGCACAGAAAGACTCTCCAGCCGGTGGGGCGGCAGGGTCTCAAGGCTCGTCAGCGGCTGCCGGTACAGCGTCAGGCTTCGCAGAGACGGGAAATAACGCAGGTCGGACAGCTCCGAGAGCGTTCCCTCGCCCTCCGGGAGGGTCTCCGGAGCGGAGAAGTAGACCTCCTCCCCGCAGAGCCAGAGCTCTGTGAGCCCGGCAAGCTGCGAGACGCGCACTTCCCCCTCGGCCTGCCCGGTCCAGGCACGGGCCGCCTTCTCCATAAGCGGGCTCCGGAACACGGCCACCGTGTCGCCGGGCAGCGTCTGCACGCGCTCCTGCCCCAGCCGGAGCTCGAGGCGTTCGGTGAGCCCCGTGAAGTGCCCGACGATCCCCAGCGTGACCGCCGCGGCCAGCAGCAGAAGCAGGAGCAGCAGCGCGATCAGCCGAGCGATCCGCTTTTTCTTTTTCGGGCGCGGCGTTCGGGCGCGGGACGGCCGGGACGGCCGGGCCTTGCGCCCCTCCGGCGCCTCGCCGCAGACCCCGGCCTCCGTCAGAGGCGGGGCAGAGAGCAGCTTTTCATAAAAGAGCGCCTCGTCCATCTCGTGCTTCATCAGCGCGAAGCTGTTGCCGACCTGCATCTCTACACCGGGCGTCAGCGCCGTCGGCTCGAGAAAGATGTTCACGGTGCGGATGCGCCTGGTCAGCGCAAAATGCAGCTCGCGCCGACAGTTGTCGGAGCGCAGATAGGCCTCCGAGAGAAAAACGAGCGCCAGCGAAGCGCCCTCAAGATGCGAGGCGATGCACTCCGGCCATTCGCTGCCGACCTCGATGCCCTCGTCGTACCAGACGCGAAAGCCCCGCTCGTGCAGCGCCGTCAGCACCGGCAGCACCTTGTCGGCGTCCGCGTGCGCGTAGCTTGCGAACAGATAAGGCTGCTCCCCCTCATAAGGCGCAAAGGCCCGGATGATACTCACTGTGTTCTACCCTCTGTCCTGTTCGGCGGCCGCCCTTGTGCGCGCGGCCGCCTCTTCGGCTTTGGCGAGCAGCGCCTCGGCCTCCCGCAGCAGCGTCTCCCCGGCGGCCGTCAGCCCGGTGACGCGGTTGCTGCGCGCCAGCAGGCTCACGCCCAGCTCCTCCTCGAGCGCGCTCACCGCGCGGCTGACCGTGGAGTGGCTGATATACAGGCGGCGCGCCGCCTCGGAGATGCTGCCGCAGCGGGCCGCGGCGGCAAAAAGGCGCAGCTGCTCCAGCTCCATCGCTCAGAAATTGAAGTTGCAGGGCAGCAGCTCCGAGAGCTTATAGCTCACGTAGCGGCCGCCGGCCTTGGCGCAGAGGACCTCCATCTCGGGCGAAAACTCCGCCAAAAACTGGCGGCAGGAGCCGCAGGGCGTGCACCAGTTCTCGCTGTCGGCATAGATGGCGATGCGGCGAAAGCTGCGCTTGCCCTCGCTGACGGCCTTGACGCAGGCGGTGCGCTCGGCGCAGATCGTGTCGCCCAGCGCGGCGTTTTCGATGTTGCAGCCGGTGTAGATCGTCCCGTCCTCGCACTCGAGCGCCGCGCCCACGGCGAAGCGCGAATAGGGCGAATAGGAATTGAGCGAGGCCTCCCTGGCCCGGGACATCAGTTCTCTGTCTGTCATTTCGAAACTCCTTTCCAGTTTGCTCCCATTTGGGGAGAAACGGCGCTGCGCCGTCTTTATCTCTTCTTCAGATCGATCTCCCAGCTCGTAAAGCCGTAGAGGGGGTTGCCCATGTTGGGGTCGACGCCCTTGCAGACGCCGCGGTGCGTGATGACCTCCTGCTTTTCAAAGCCGATGGGGATCAGCGAGCCCGTCGTGAGGATGTACTGCGCCAGAATGGCATACTGGTTGGCCCGGTCCATGTCGGAAGCGGCCAGATAATTGTAAATATAGGTCTCGAACACGCGGTCGGTGGAACGGGTGAAGTTGATGTTCGTGCCCTCATTGTTCTTGTTGCGCACCTGCAGCAGCTCCGTCAGATCAAAGTCGTTGCGGAGCTTGACCTCGGCGTAGTACATGTCGTACTCCGTGTCGTCCTCGAGCTTGCCGTCCTCAAGCGCCTTCACATAGGCGTCCCAGCTCAGCTCGCGCACCTCGATGGTCAGCCCGATGCTGTCCATGTCCTCCACAAAGCGGCGGACCATGCCGGCCTTGATGCTGCTGTCGCTGCAGACGATCATCGTCATGGAGAGGTCGGCGTTGTTGCCGCTGGAGAATTCCAGCCTGCCGTCCTCGTCATAGTCGCGGATACCGTAGTTTTCCAGGATCACGCGGCAGCGCTCCAGATCGTACTGGTTGGCGTCGGCCAGCTCCTCCGGGTAGCAGGAGCAGGTGGGGTACATGGGGATCGGCGAGGCCACGGCGTTGCCGCGCATGAGCTCCTCGGCGAAATACCGGCGGTCAAAGCCGTAGCTGAGCGCCGTGCGGATGTTGCTGTAGCGGCCGAGGGCACTCTCCTCGTTGAAGGCCACATAGTGCATGTTGGTCGTGGCAAAGGCGCGCGACTCGTTGGAGCTCGAATAGCCGAGGTTCGTGCTGCTGGAGGGGTCGTTGAGCACGACGTCGATCACGGCGTCCTCGTAGGCCGAGAGGATGCCCGCCGCGTCCGTGTACTCCTTGACATAGATCTTGTCCACCGGCAGCTCGTCATAGCCGTTGTGCCCCGTAAAGGCCAGCAGCTCCGTGCCGTCCTCGTTCCACATATAGGGGCCGCTGCCCATGGGGTGGTCGTCGCCCATGGTGCCGTGCATGCAGACGGGGATGTTCAGGAGCTTATAAAACTGCGTGTTGGCAATGCCGAGCGTGACGTACATCGCCTCGTCCGTGTGTGACACGCCCTGGATGCTGGCGAAGCGTCCGCGATAGCGATCGGCCACGATGGCGTACTCCAGTGAGCGGCGCAGGTCGAGCCCGGTGAGGGGCGTGCCGTCGTGGAAGGTATGCGTGGTGTCGATATTGAACTGCCAGCTGCGCCCATCTTCGGACACGGACCAGTCCTTGATGAGGCCCGCGCCCTCGATCACCTCGAAGTTGTTGTCCAGCTCCAGCATGTTCTCATACACGAGGCTGCAGATGAGCTGGTTGGCGTGGTTCGTGGCGATGAGGGGGTTGAAGCTGAACTTGCTGTTGCTGTTGAGGGAGAAGATCTCGTCAGCCATCTCCGCGCGCTCGATATCCTTGCCGCCCGTGGAGGCCGGGATATCGCTGTAGGGGTCGGCCGTCTCGCTCTGTCCGCAGCCGCTCAGCGTCAGCAGCAGCGCCGCGGCGCACAGAAGAGCCAAAAGTCTCTTTCTCATCATTGGGTACCTCATTCTTCTCTTACAAATAACGGTATCTGTTCCCGAAACTCCGTTTCACAACGGATCAAATCACGATGACCGCGGCCTGACTGCCGCGCTGGCCATGCGTGTAGCGGTGCGACCAGTATTTGTCGTGCCGGCAGCGTGTGCACTCGGGAGAGACGTCGATATGCTTCTCCCGCAGCCCGAGCGTCAGCAGCCGCCGGGCGTTGGCCGCGCGCAGGTCGACGAGATACTTCCCGTCCGCCCGCCGATCCCAGAGCCCCGCCGTGTCGCCCTTAAGCCAGGCGTCGATCGCCTCCGGCACGTCCGCGTCTGTTTCAAAGCAGCAGCGGCCGAGCGCCGGGCCGAGCGCCGCGCACAATTCCTCCGGCTCGGCGCCGAGCGAGCGCATCGCAGCGACCGCCTCGCCCAGGATATCCGCCACCGAGCTGCGCCAGCCGCAGTGGACCGCGGCGATCACGCCGTTGACGGGATCCTGCAGCAGAACGGGCGTACAGTCGGCGATGAAGCAGAAGAGGGGCAGGCCCCGCTCCTTCGTGACAAGCCCGTCGGCCTCGTAGGGGACGGTGGAGAGACAGACATGCCGGTCCGCCGCCGTTACGACGCGCACCGCGCTGCCGTGCACCTGCTTTGTCACGGCACAGCCGTCGATGTCCGCGCCCATCAGCGCGCAGACGCGGCGGTAATTTTCGCGCACGGCCTCCGGATCGTCGCCCCGGTTGGAGCCGAGGTTCAGGCTCTCGAAGATGCCGGTGCTGACGCCGCCGAGGCGCGTCGTAAAGGCGTGCCGCGCCGGGAGCACCGAGCTCGTCATATAGACCAGTTCGTTTTCCTTATGTTCGATAAAGGCCATTCATTTTCCTCAATTCCGAATTCCGAACTCCGAATTCCGAATTATTTCTCATTCCGCCCGCAGCACTCCTTGTACTTGAGGCGGCGGCTCCCGTCGGGCTTCATCTTTCCGCAGGGGCAGGGGTCGTTGCGGCCGGGCTTGGCGACCTTCTTGATCGGCTGCTTTTTCACCGGCTCCCCGCCGACATTGGCCGCGGCGTTCTTCGCCACCGCCTTGCGCTCGATGGGCGCCTCGCGGCGCACCTGCACCGTGAAGAGGCGGCGCACGGTCTCCTCGCGGATGCCGCGGACCATCGCCTCGAACATCTCGAAGCCCTCCTGCTTGTAGGCGTCGATGGGCTTGACGTTGCCGTAGCCGCGCAGGCCGATGCCGCGCTTGAGCTCGGTCATGGCGTCGATGTGATCCATCCAGTATTCGTCCACCACGCGCAGCATGATGACCCGCTCCAGCTCGCGCAGCAGCGGCAGGCCGTTCGGCCCGGTGCCGAAGGCCTTTTCGCGCTCGGCGTAGACCTTTTCGGCCAGCTCCGCGACGGCGTCGGAGACCTTGTCGCACTTGGCGTGGCCGCCGAGCGCCTTCAGATCCACCGCCCCGCGGCGCATGAAGAGCTTCTCGAAGGGCTGCAGCGCGCCATCGAGCTGCTGCTGGCTCTCGGCCGCGGCGCCGCCGAGGCCGTCGGTGACGGTGCTGCGCACGAACTCGTCGATCATGCCGCGGATCTGCTCGCGCAGATCCTCCCCGTCGAGCACCTTCTGGCGCTCGACGTAGATGATGTTGCGCTGCTGGTTCATCACGTCGTCGTACTCCAGCACGCTCTTACGGGTCTGGAAGTTGCGGCTCTCGACCGTCCGCTGCGCCTGCTCGATGGCGCCGGAGAGCATCTTGGCGTCGAGCGGCATGTCGTCCTCCACCTTGAGCGCCTCCATCATGTTCATGACGCGCTCGGAGCCGAAGAGACGCATGATGTCGTCGGTCATGGCGAGGTAGAAGCGGCTCTCGCCGGGGTCGCCCTGGCGGCCGGCGCGGCCGCGCAGCTGGTTGTCGATGCGGCGGGATTCGTGCCGCTCGGTGCCGAGGATGAAGAGGCCGCCCGCGGCGCGCACCTTCTCGGCCTCCGCGTCGGTGTCCTTTTTATGCGCGGCCATACGCTCGGCAAAGAGCTTGCGCGCTTCGAGGATCTCCTCGTCGTCCGTCTCGGCATAGCCCGTGGCCTCGCTGATCACCTCGTCGCTGTAGCCGGCCTTGCGCAGGTCGTTTTTCGCCAGATATTCGGCGTTGCCGCCGAGCATGATGTCGGTGCCGCGGCCGGCCATGTTCGTGGCGATGGTCACGGAGCCGAGCTTGCCGGCCTGCGCGACGATCTCGGCCTCCTTCTCGTGGTACTTGGCGTTCAACACCGTGTGCGGCACGCCGCGGCGCTTGAGCAGGGAGGAGATGTATTCGCTCTTCTCGATCGACACCGTGCCCACCAGCACCGGCTGGCCCTTCTCGTGGCAGGCCACGATCTGCTCGATGATGGCGCGGTTCTTGCCGGTCTCGTTTTTATAGACGACGTCGGGATTGTCGATGCGGATGACGGGCTTGTTCGTCGGGATCTCGATGATGTCGAGCTTGTAGATGGCGGCGAATTCCTCCGCCTCGGTGGCGGCGGTGCCGGTCATGCCGGAGAGCTTGCCGTAGAGGCGGAAATAGTTCTGGAAGGTGATGGTGGCGAGGGTCTTGTTCTCCTTCTGCACGTCCACGTGCTCCTTGGCCTCGATGGCCTGGTGCAGACCCTCCGAGTAGCGGCGGCCGAGCATCAGACGGCCGGTGAACTCGTCGACGATGATGATCTCGCCGTCCTTGACGATATAGTCGATGTCGCGCTTCATGATGCCGTGGGCCTTGAGCGCCTGGTTGATGTGGTGGCTGAGCGTGGCGTTTTCGATGTCCGCGAGGTTTTCCAGCCCGAAGGCGCGCTCGGCCTTGGCGATGCCGCGCGCGGTGAGCGTGGCGGTGCGGGCCTTCTCGTCCACGACGTAGTCGGCGTCGAGATCCTCGCTCTCCTCCTCCTTCTCGTCGACGGAGGCGTAGACCTGCTTCTTGAGCCGCCGCACGAAGTCGTCGGCCTGGCGGTAGAGATCGGTGCTCTCGTCACCCTGGCCGGAGATGATGAGCGGGGTGCGCGCCTCGTCGATGAGGATGGAGTCCACCTCGTCCACGATGGCGAAGGCGTGGCCGCGCTGCACCATGTCCTGCTTGTAGAGGGCCATGTTGTCGCGCAGGTAGTCGAAGCCCATCTCGTTGTTGGTGCCGTAGGTGATGTCGCAGGCGTAGGCCTCGCGGCGCTCCTCCGGCGTGAGCCCGTGGACGATCAGGCCCACGGAAAGGCCCATGAAGCGGTGCACCTTGCCCATCCACTCGCTGTCGCGGCGGGCCAGGTAATCGTTGACGGTGACGATGTGCACGCCCTCGCCCGTCAGCGCGTTGAGGTAGGCCGGCAGCACGGCGACGAGCGTCTTGCCCTCGCCCGTCTTCATCTCGGCGATGCGCCCCTGGTGGAGGACGATGCCGCCGATGAGCTGCACGCGGAAGGGCTTCATGCCCAGCACGCGCCAGGCGGCCTCGCGCACGGCGGCGAAGGCCTCGGGCAGGAGATCGTCCAGGGTCTCGCCCCGGTCGAGCCGCGCCTTGAATTCGTCCGTCTTGGCGCGGAGCTCTTCGTCGCTGAGCGCGGCGTACTGCGGCCCCAGCTTCTCGATCCTGTCCGCGATCGGGGTGATCTTTTTGAGCTCCCGGTCGGTGTAGCTGCCGAAAATCTTATCTAAAAAACCCATGTCTTTTGCCTTTCTTCTCAGACTGCGGGGCTTTGCCCCGTGTGCATACCATAACAAACATAAAGTATAGCACAAGATTATGAATAAAAAAAGAGAATTTCTGAGAGTTCCTATAAATCGCGGTCCGGATTATTTCGGCCTCCGGCCTTTTGCTCTTGCGCCGCGGCAGATCCTCTGCTATACTCAGATTATAGAATAGCGTACAACATAATTGAAAAAGAGGAGGGACCGAGATGAAAAAGCTCTGCAGTCTGCTGCTCGCGTTCTGTATGCTGCTCGCCATGCTGCCGGGCGCGCTGGCCGCTCCGGCCGCCAACGACCTGGAAGGAAGCTGCGGCGACGGGGTGAGCTACAGGCTCCTCGGCTCGTCGCCGTCCTACACGCTGGAGATCTACGGCGAGGGCGCCATGGACGACTACGCGGGATTTTACAAAACTCCCTGGTACCCCCAATATGGGAAGATCGCCCGCGTCGCCGTGCTGGAGGGCGTGACTCACGTCGGGAGCAACGCCTTTTCCGGGCAGAAAAAGCTGGGCGACGCGCTGCTCGCGAGCACGGTGAAGACGCTCGGCGCGGGCTGCTTTGCCCGCTGTGAAGAGCTCGTCTCGGTCACCCTGCCCGACGGACTGCAGGGGATCGGAGAGCGCGCCTTTATCGAATGTGACAAGCTCGCATCGATCAAGCTTCCGGACAGCGTCGAAACGATCGGCGACCGCGCCTTTGAGGGCTGCCGGCAGCTGACCGCTCTGCGGCTGCCGCTGAGCCTGAGGGAGATCGGCTCGTACGCTTTCACAGCCTGCGGCCACATCATGCGTCTCGTCTTCCCGGAGAGCCTGCGCTCCATCGGCGACTGGGCCTTTTCCGGCTTCGACGACGGCGTAAACGAGCTCAAAAGCATCCTCTTCCTCGGCGATGCGCCGGCGATCGGCTACGGCGCCTTCCAGAATGCGAAGGCCGCCGTCACCTACTATGCCAACAAAAAGGGCTGGACCGAGGAGGTCCGGCAGGACTACCAGGGCGAGCTGACCTGGGTGGCGCAGTATCTCCCGCCGGCCGCGCCGAAGCTGACGGCCTCACTGAACGCCAAGGGCAAGCCTGTACTGAAGTGGAAGGCCGTCGACGGTGCGGAGAAATATCAGATCTACCGCAGCGCGGCCGGCAAGGACGACTCCTTCAAGCTTCTCAAGACCGTGACCGGCACGAGCTTTACCAACAGCTCCGCCGCGGTCGACAAGACCTATTCCTATAAAGTGCGCGCCGTCGCACCGGACGGGACGAAGGGCGGCTACAGCGCCGTCGTCAAAAAGACGGTCAAGCCCGCTGCGCCCGCCGTGAAGATCTCCTACAGCGCCAAGGGCAAGCCGGTGCTCACCTGGAAGGCTGTCGAGGGCGCGGTAAAGTACCAGATCTACCGCAGCACGACTGGCGAGGACGGCTCCTTCAAGCTCCTCAAGACCGTGACCGGCCTCAAGTACACCAACAGCTCCGCCGCGGGCGGAAAGACCTTCTATTATAAGGTGCGCGCCGTGACGGAAGCGGGCACAAAGAGCGCCTTCAGCGCTGTTGTCAGGAAGACGGTCAAGCCCGCGGCCCCGAGCGTCACGAGCTCCTTCAGCGCCAAGGACAAGCCGGTACTCACCTGGAAAGCTGTGACGGGCGCGGAGAAGTATCAGATCTACCGCAGCACGACCGGCAAAGACGGCTCCTTCAAGCTCCTCAAGACCGTGACCGGTCTCAAGTACACCAACAGCAAGGCCGCAGCCGGAAAGACCTATTACTATAAGGTGCGCGCCGTGGCGGCCGACGGCACCAAGGGCATTTTCAGCGCCGTCGTAAAGAAGACCGCGAAATAAAAAAGTTCTTTGCAGACAGAGGCCCGGGCTTTTTCGCCCGGGCCTCTCATATCGCTTTTTGTTCAGTCTGTCGTCTTTTTCAAAAGTCTCTCGTGCATCAGCGCCATCAGCGCGAGCAGGAGCAGCAGGTACGGCGGCAGCAGCCGGATGCTGACGTGCCGGGCGATCAGCCCGAAGAGCGGCGGCATGGAGCAGGTGCCGATGTAGGCCGCGGCCATCTGCACGCTGATGATGGCCTGGGAGCGCTCCGCGCCGAAATGCGCGGGCGTGGAGTGGATGACGCAGGGATAGACCGGCGCGCAGCCGAGACCGACCAGCACGAAGCCCGCCATGGCCGCCCCCGCGCCGAGCGGGACGCACACGAGGCCGAGCAGGATCACGGCGCAGCCGAGGCGGATGAGCGTCTTGTCGTCAAAGCGAAAGGTCAGAAAGCCGTTGAGCGCGCGCCCGGCGGTGATGCCCGCGAAAAAGAGCGCCGCAAGGCTCGCCGCCCGCTCCTCCGTCAGCCCGTCCGCCAGCACGAGGTAGCTGGCCGCCCAGAGCCCGGTCGTCTGCTCGATGGCGCAGTAGCAGAAGAAGCACAGCAGCACCTCTTTGACGCCGCGGATGCGCAGGATCTGCCGGAGGCTCAGAGCCTTCCCGCCCCTGTCCGCGCCCGCGTCCTCCCGCTTCTTCCAGAGCGGCAGGCTCAGAAACAACGCCGCCGCCAGGCAGACCTGGAGCAGGGAGATCATACGGTAGCCCGCCGGCCAGCCGAGTCCGGCCGTGATCGCCCGTCCCATGATGACCGGCCCCGCCGCCGCGCCGACGCCCCACATGCAGTGCAGCCAGCTCATGTGGCGGCTCGCGTAGTGGAGGGCGACATAGTTGTTGAGGCAGGCGTCCACCCCGCCCGCGCCGAGGCCGTAGGGCACGGCGAGCAGGCAGAGCGCGGCGAAGGAGCCGCTGCGGGAGAAGCCGAAGAGGGCGGCGGCCGTCATAGCCACGCTGACGGCGGTGACGAGCCCGGAGCCGAAGCGGCGGGTGAGCCGGTCGCTCATGAGGCTCGACACGACCGTGCCGAGGGAGATGATCATGGAGAGGATCCCCGCGTGGGACAGCGGCGCGCCGAGCTCGGTATACATCACGGGCCAGGCCGCGCCAAGCGCGGCGTCAGGCAGGCCGAGGCTGATGAAGGCCAGATAGATGATGGCCAGCAGAAGATGCGTCATGCTTTGCTGCGTTCCTTTTCAAGAATAATCAGAGGAAGACCTTGTCGAGCCGCGCGAAGGCCTCGCGCAGCTTCGCGTTTGGCAGGGCGAGATTGAGGCGGATGGAGCGGGGATAAAGGAAGTCCTCGCCGTTTTGCCAGACGACGCCCTCCGCCACGCCGCGGCGCAAAAGCTCCGGGAAGGGCACGCCCGCCGCGTCGCACCAGGCGCCGCAGTCGAGAAAGAGCATGTAGGTGCCCTGCGGCCGCATGACCGACACGCCCGGCCAGCGCTCCGCGATATGGCCGCAGGCGAAGGCGAAATTCTCGTCGATCGTCCGGCACATGGCGTCCGCCCAGTCCTCGCAGTCGTTGAAGCCCGCGATCAGCGCCTCGACGGAGAGGGCGTTCGGGCTGTTGTAGTGGCTCATGGCGCTGCGGCGGCGCAGCCTGTCGCGCAGCGCCGCGTCATAGACGATGTGATAGGAGCCCACGAGTCCCGCCAGCGAGAAGGTCTTGCTCGGCGCGTAAAAGGCGATGGTGCGCCGCCGCGCGTCGTCGGAGACCGACTGCGTGGGGATGTGACGGTACCCGGGCATGATGATGTCCGACCAGATCTCGTCCGAGATGACGGTGCAGTCGTTTTCGGCGTAGACCGCCATGGCCCGCTCGACCTCCTCCCGCTCCCAGACCCGGCCTGTCGGGTTGTGCGGCGAGCAGAAGATCGCGAGATGGATCTTATACTCCTTGAGCTTGCGGTCCATATCCTCGTAGTCCATGCGCCAGACGCCGTTGGCGTCCCGTTTGAGCTCGCTGTGCACGGCCACGCGCCCGGTGTCGGCGAGCGTGTGCGTAAAGCCCACATAGGTCGGGGCGTGCAGCAGGATCTTCTCCCCCGGCGTCGTGAGGATCTGGATCGCCGCGCTCACGCCGCCGAGGACGCCGTTTTCATAGCCGATGTGTTCCTTTTCCAGCCTCTCGACGCCGTTGCGGCGCCGCTGCCAGTCAATGATCGCGCGCGTGTAGGCCTCCGGCAGGGAGAAGTAGCCCAGCGAGGGGAAATCGAGCCGGGTCTTCATGGCCTCCAGGATCGGCTGCGCCACGGGAAAGCTCATGTCCGCGATCCACATCGGGATGGGCTCGACGCCCTCGCGCACGGCGGCGCCGGGGATGGGGATATAATCCGTCGCAAGAAAGCCCCGCCCGCGCCGATCCGGCATCGTGGTGAAATCCCAGTTCATGCCTGTCGCCTCCTTTGTTTTTTCGTTTTTCGTGCTTTATTCTATTGTATCATACTATTTCCGCCTATAAAAGCCCTGTTTTCAGTTTTCAGAAAGGGAAACGGAAGTTTAGCGAGGAGTTTGAAAGGATGCCGTAGGGGCGGCTATCAGCCGCCCGCGGACACGGTACTGGTTTGACGGGCGGCTGATAGCCGCCCCTACGGCGTCATCCTGAGCGAGCGAAGCGAGTCGAAGGATCTTAAGATTCTTCGTCGCTGGCGCTCCTCAGAATGACAGCGCTAAACTCCAATTTGTCGTTCTCCTGAAAACTAAAAACTGAAAACTAAAAACTTTTTTCAAAACCCTCTTGACAGGGCTGTGTTATTGTGTTACTGTATTAACAGCTTAAGACAATAACACACAGGAGGTGCTCTATGGAGTGGACGTTTCATAGCGACCAGCCCATCTACGCGCAGCTCGTGGAGCAGATCCGTCTGGCGATCGTCTCCGGCGACTACGTCCCCGGCGCGCGGCTGAGCTCGGTGCGGGACATGGCGACGGAGGCCGGCGTGAACCCCAACACGCTGCAGCGGGCGCTGCAGGAGCTGGAGCGGATGGGTCTGGTGTTCTCCCAGCGCACGGCAGGCCGCTTCGTGACGGAGGACACCGCGCTCATCGAGAAGGAGAAAAAAGCCATCGCCTCGGCCCGGGCGCGATCCTTTCTGGCGGCGATGGAGCAGCTGGGCTACGGCCCGGAGGAGATCATCTCTCTGCTGAGAGAGAACAAGGAGGATGAACATGGAAGCGATTTTGACATGTAAGCAGCTCTGCAAGTGCTACGGCAGCGTGCAGGCGCTCGACAGCGTAGACCTCACGGTGGCGCCGGGCCGCGTGGTGGGCCTCCTCGGCCCCAACGGCAGCGGCAAGACCACCCTCATCAAGCTGGCCAACGGCCTGCTGACCCCCACGTCCGGCGAGATCCTGATCGCCGACAAGGCGCCCGGCCCCGAGACCAAGCGCCTCGTGTCCTATCTGCCGGATAAGCAGTACCTGCCCGCGTGGATGAGCGTGAAGCAGATGATGGACTTCTTCGCCGACTTCTATGCCGACTTTGACCGCGCCAAGGCCGCGGAGATGCTCGAGCGGCTCGGCATCAAGGAGACCATGCACATCCGCGAGATGTCCAAGGGCACGCGCGAAAAGGCGCAGCTCATCATGGTCATGAGCCGCCAGGCGCAGCTCTATCTGCTCGACGAACCGATCGGCGGCGTCGATCCCGCCACACGCGACTACATCCTCGACACCATTATCCGCAACTACAACCCCGAGGCCTCCGTCGTCATCTCCACGCACCTCATCTCCGACGTGGAGCCGGTGCTCGACGACGTGATCTTTATCAACGGCGGCCGCGTCGTGCTCCAGTCCTCCGTGGACGAGATCCGCGAGGCGCACGGCATGAGCGTCGACAGCTACTTCCGGGAGGTGTTCAAATGTTAGGCAAGCTCTTGAAGCACGAATTCCGTGCCACCGGGCGCGTGATGCTGCCCGTCCTCGGCGTCCTGGTCTTTCTGACGCTGCTGTTCAATCTGTCCGTCCGCTTTATCGCGACGACCGATTCCACCCTGCTGCGCGTCCTTTTCGCGCTGGTCATCTTCTCCTTCGTGGCCGGGATCATCGCGGCCGAGATCATCGCACTGGTGCTGATGATCAACCGCTTTTATAAAAACCTCCTGGGCGAAGAGGGCTATCTGATGCACACGCTGCCCGTCAACGTCCACGAGCTCGTCTGGTCGAAGATCATCGTCTCCTTCGTGTGGTTCACGGTGCTGAATCTTCTGATCGTCCTGCTGATCGGCTGCTCGGCGCTGCTGCTGAGCGGCAGCGATCTGGCCGAGGTCTTCCTCGACTTCCCCGAATGGAGCGAGATCTGGCAGGCGCTGCGCGAGGTCGGCCTCTACCCGCGGCACTTCGTGCTGCTGGCTCTGGAGTATCTGCTGCTGATCGTTATCGGCGGTGTGGCCTCCTGCCTGCACTTCTACGCGGCCATGGCCCTGGGCCACAGCTTTGCCAACCACAAGGGTCTGCTGTCGGTCGTGTTCTTCATCGGCATCAGCATGTTCTTCAATATCCTCGGCAGCATGCTCGGCGCGACCGGCATGGACAACATCGAGGCGCTGTTTCTCAGCGCGGACGACGCCCTGTCGACCGTACGCAGCATGCAGACGGTCATGGGCGCGGCGGCCGGCTGGGAGCTGCTGCAGGCGGCGCTGTTGTACGCGGCGACCGTCCTGGGCCTCAAGCGCTGGCTGAACCTCGCGTGAGGCTCCGTTCCGGATAAAAAAGGGATGTGGAACAAGTTCCGCATCCCTTTTTTCAGTTTTCAGTTTTAAGTTTTTAGTTTTTAGGAGAACGACAAACAAGAGTTTAGCGAGGAATTCGGAATGCGGAGTTCGGAATTCGGAATGAAGGGAAAAGGAAGGTTTTGCGCGGGAATTGTCGTCCATGTCGTAGGGGCCGACGCCCTCGGCGGCCCGCGCGGTACGATCTAAATACGTGAACAAATCCCCGGCGAAAATGTACTATTCTACGAATTCGCCGGGGATTTCCGTATGTTTTTGGCTTTTTCTGCCGGGCCGCCGAGGGCGTCGGCCCCTACGAAAAGAGGCTGCGCCCCCGTAGGGACGAGCATTGCTCGTCCGCCGAGCCTGCACCGTGTCCGCGGGCGGCTGATAGCGACGCGAAGCTAGTCCTTTAGGGCCGCCCCTACGACATCATTTCAAACAGAGCGCTAAACAGCCGTTTACCGCGCTGAAAACTGAATTCTGGAAACTGAAAACTGTCTCAGTGGCGGCCGCGGCCTCCTCCGAAGCCGCCGTAGCCGCCCTGCGAGCCGCCGCCGAAACCGCCCTGGCCGCCTTCCATGCCGCCGCCAAAGCCGCCGCGGCCGCCGAACATCTGGTTCGTGATCGTGTTCGTCTGCGTGCCGTTGACGATGATCGTACCGCCGTTAAGCTGCGCGGTGCCGTCATAGTCGAAGGGGCTCTGCCCCGTGATGTCCACGGTGCCGCCGTTGATGATGAGGTCGCCGTTCGCGTCGATGCCGTCGGTGTCGCCCGCGCCTATCGAGATCGTGAGCGTGCCGCCGTTCATCTCAAAGCGCACAGAGAGGGCGTTGCTCTTTCGCGCGGCGTTGACGCCGTCGTCGCTCGCGCTGATGGTGACGCTGCCGCCGTTGAGCTGCACCCAGGTGCCCTCGAGGCCCTCGGCCGCCGTGACGTCCAGCTCGCCGCCGTCGATCTGCAGTACCGTGACGGCGTGGACGCCGTCGTCCCCCGCCCGGATCTGCGCCGTGCCGCCGCCGATATAGATAGTGCCGCTGTCCGCGTCGCTGCCGCCGTCGGCGTGCAGGCCGTCCTTGCCGGCCGTGAGGCTGAGCGTGCCGCCCGCAATGCGCAGGGAGTCGTTGGCCTCCACGGCGTGGGCCGCGGCGCTGACGATCAGCGTGCCGCCGGTGATCTTCAGGTCGTCCTTGCCGCTGACGCCGTTTTCCGCAGAGCTCACGCGCAGCGTGCCGAGGCCGTTGAGAACGAGATCCTCCTTCGAGAAGATCGCGGCGTCGGTCTTCGTCTCGCCGTCGGACACGAAGGCGCCCGTCACCGCGAGGCTGTTATCGGTCGCGGTCGTGGTCACGAAGACCTTGTCGGCGCTTTTGACGTAGATGCAGGGCCTGTCGCGGTTCGTGATGCTCACGCCGTCGAGCACGAGCTGCACCTTGTCCTCGCTCCCGGCCTCCACGAGGACCGTGAGCTCCGAGGCCGTGCCGCGCAGGACATAGACGCCCTCCGCGCTGATCGTGAGATCCTTGCCGTCAGCCAGTGTAGCTTCGACCGCTTCGTCGAGCTCCGCCGTCTGCTGCAGGTCGCGCTCGGTGAAAAGCTCGGCGCCGTCGAGCGCGCCGCCGGAGACGGCCGTCACGCCCGCCGAGAGCGTCGCGGCCGCGGCAGCCGGTGTGGTCGAGGCGGTTTCCGCCGTCCCCGTATAGGTCGCCGAGGCGCCGCAGCCGGCCGCGGAGAGCAGAAAGAGCGCCGTCAGCAGGATCGAAAACAGTTTCTTCATAGTCAAAACCTCCTTTGCGGTCTTTGTTTTCTGCCCACAGTTTACGGCCCCTGCCTTAAACGTACCTTAAAAACCGAGGAGTTTTCATCACGCTGTGCTGCGCCCGAGCCGGCAGACATGCAGCTCCGCCGGACGTAAAAAGCACCCGCCTGCCAGACGGGTGCTTTCTTGCTGCGGAGCTTTGCGTTCTGAAGCTTACCGGAAGTTTCCGGCTTGCGCCAGCCTTTTGTTTTGTGTATAATAAAAAAGAAGTGACGTCGGTTAAGGAGTGAAGAGCGCACAAAGGAGAGCGGTACACGATGAGCAACAAAGGCTGGGACGCGGCAAATCTCCGCGAAAAAAACTATTACTCGCTGCTGAGCGATCTGGTCGCCTATATCCGCAATCACCATTATAAGGTGGGCGATCGGCTCCCGCAGGAATCCATGCTGGCACTGGAGCTGAACACGAACCGCTCCACCCTGCGGGAGATGCTGCGCGTGCTGGAGGTGCTGGGCGTGATCGAGTCGCAGCGCGGCTCGGGCAACACCTTTCTCGGCGATCTTGAGGTCGGCTTTATGAATCTGTTTCTGGTTGCAAGCATGCTGACGGACGGAAAGCCCATGGAAATCAGCAACATCCGCGCGGCGATCGAGGCCTCGGCGATCGAGAGCTTCATCGACAACGCCACCGATGCGGACATTTATCGGCTGGAGATCCTGTTTGACGACCGGATCCGGCCGGTGACCGACAAAAACGACGCAGACTATCTCGAGGCGCATATCGAATTTCACGATATCCTGATGAAGTATTACCCCAACGAGATAGCCAAGCATCTGATCCACAGCAACCTGCGCCTGATGCAGCGCGACTATGAGCTTCATATCGACATGGACGAGAGCATGTCCGAAGAGGAGCGGGAGATCATCAAGCAGCGCCTGGTCAACAGCTCGCATGAGAAGATCCTGGACGCGGTCAAGGCGCGGGACAAGACCCTTGCGCGAAAGCTGATCATCAGCCACGCGTATATGACGAGCATCCACAAGACCTTTTGACAATTCCATCACGGAGAAAAAGGAGACGTGTATATCACATCTCCTTTTTTCTTTAATCCGTGTACTTGACGATCAGAGCGTCCGCCGCGGCGACGCCCTTTCCCTCCTCATAGACGAAGACCGGGTTGAGGTCGATCTCCGCGACCGTATCGCGCATGTCGGCGGCATACTGAGAGAGCTTGACCATCAGCTCGCAGAGCGCGTCCACGTCGCAGGGGGCGGAGCCGCGATAGCCCCGCAGCAGCTTGAAGGCCTTGAGCCGCTCAAGCATGGCCCTGGCCTCCGCGTGGTTGACCGGGCAGGGGCTGAGCGCCGCATCCCGGAAGACCTCAACAAAGACGCCGCCCATGCCGCACAGCAGCATCGGCCCGTAGACCGGGTCGTTCTTGACGCCGACGATCATCTCCGTCCCGGCGGGGACCATCTCCTGCACGAGCACACCGTCGATCCGCGCGTCCGGACGGAAGGCGCGGCAGCTTGCGGTCACACGCTCAAAGGCCCGCTCCGTCTCGGCGCTGTCCTGCAGGTTCAGCGCAACGCCGCCCGCTTCGGTCTTGTGCAGGATATCCGGGGAGTCGATCTTCAGCACAACGGGGAAGCTGAGCTCCGGCAGCTTCTCACGCAGCTCCTGCAGGTTCGCTGCGCGGATCTGCGCGGGTACCCGCACGCCGCGGGCGCTGATCTCCGCCTTGGACTCGGCTTCGGACAGGGCCAGGCGGCCCTTGCCGTGCTTCCGCTCCGGCGTCGCGGTCACCAGGGTGTGGCCCGCGGGGGAATAGGAGACGAAATCACAGAGGCTGCGCAGCATTTTATAGGCCAGATCGCCGGTGGCGAGCAGCGGGACACCCGCGCGCTGCATCCGGGCGACGGCCTCGCGGTTGCGATCCTTCTCGAAGGAGGGGACCAGGAAGCAGGGAAGGCGCGCGCCCTCCTGCTCCAGCTCCTCCAGCACCTCCAGGCAGGTGAGATCCTTCGGCTCGAGCTTTGCGGCCAGCTCCAGCCCCAGCACGAAGAGATCCATGTTCTGATCCGCGAAGATCGCGGAGAACATCTCCTTGACCTTGTCCTTCTGGGTAAACATCTCGGTGGTCGGATCCAGGGGGTTGCGCGGCGTGGAGAAGGCGGGGATGAGGCTTTCCACCACGGCCCGGGTCTTTTCCTCATAGGCGGGCAGCTCGAGGCCGTACTTTTCACAGAAATCGGCGCAGATGGTGTTTTCGCCGCCGGAGAAATTGACCGCGGCGATCCCGCGTCCCCTGGGATATCTCCCGTCGAGCACGGCGAACATCCGCGCGGTGGCGTTGAACTCCTCGAGGCTGTCCACGGCGACGACGCCGTAGCGCTCCAGCAGGCAGGCAAAGCTCCCGTAGTCTCCGGCCAGGTTGCCGGTGTGGCTGGCGGCGGCGGCGCTGCCCTTCTTGCTGCGGCCGGACTTCATGATGACAACGGGCTTGCGCTTTTCGGCGGCAATGCGCAGCGCCTCTTCAAAGACCGCCGCGTCTCGGATGCCCTCCACGTAAGCGGCGATGCAGTTGACATGCTCATTTTTGGCGAAGAAGAGCATGTACTCCTCCAGCGTGCAGACGGCGGCGTTGCCGACGCTGACGCCGTAGGCGCAGAGCTCGGGCATGGTGCGCATGAGATTGCTGTTGATATAGCCGCTGTGGGCCACGGCACCGATGCCGCGGACGACGTTCGTTTCCGGGAAGAGCGGGGAGGTCGCGTAGAGGCTGATGCGATCGACCTTGTTGTACAGCCCCACGCAGTTCGGCCCGCACAGGAGCATCCCGTAGCGCAGGCAGATCGCGCGCATCTCCTCCTCAAGGCGGCGGCCCTCCTCGGTGCCCTCTTCGCTGAAGCCGCTGGCATAGACGACGGCGCTCTTCACGCCGAGGCGCCCGGCCTCCTCCAGATAGGGATTGACGAGCTTGACGTTGACGCAGAGGATCACGGTGTCCACGACCTCGGGCAGTTCCTGCAGGGAATGGTAGCACTTGCGGCCGAGCACCTCGTCACGCTTGATGTTGACAAGATATACGTGCTCCGCCACGCTGCTCTGCAGGGCGCCCTCCGCCGCGCCGCGGCCCATGCCGGGCTTGTCGGAGGCGCCGACGACCGCGATGCTCCTCGGGCAAAACAGGCTTTCCAGATTCATCCTCGCGCCTCCTCAGACCGCGTTGTACCCGGCGTCAAAGGCCGCGAGGTTGAGCGCGTCGAGCTTGCTCTTGCCCTTCTCGGCAAACATGTTGCACATGGACTGCTTGGCCTGCTCGGCGGTGAAGAAGCCGGTCTTCTTGATGAGCGCGCCGATCATGACGATGCTGGCGCCCTTGGCGTTTTTGACCGAATAGGCCAGCTGTGCCGCCGGGACGAGCACGATCTCCAGGCCCTCCGGAAAATCATAGGGCTCGTCGAGCGCGTCCTGGTTGACCAGCACGAGGGCGCCCGGCTTGCAGAAGGACATGTAATCGAGAGAGGGGCGGTTCATGGCCACGAGCACGTCGGCCTCCGCCATCATCGGCACGCCGATCACCTCTTCGGTGTCCTCACCGAATTTAACGGTGCTGTTGGCCTTGCCGCCGCGCATGGACGCGCCGTAAGAGGGCAGCCAGCTGGTGTTGCGGTCCTGCTCCATGGCGGTATAAGCCAGGACCAGGCCGGCCGTCAGGACGCCCTGTCCGCCGAAACCGGCAAAAATAGCTTCTTTCACCTTATTCACCTCTCTTTTTGAATTCGCCGAGCGGGAACTCGGGGATGACCTTGTTTTCCACATGCTCGCGGCATTGCAGCGGCGTCAGGTGCCAGTTGTTGGGACAGACGCTCATGCATTCCACGATGGAATAGCCCTCGTTGTTGATCTGGGCCTCCATGGCGTTGCGGATCATACGCTTGAGCTGGATGATGTGCTTGGGGGAATTGATGGTGCCGCGGGCGGCATAGGCGATGCCGGGATTGACCTGCGTGATGAGCTCCGGGACATGCAGCGGCGCGCCGGTGGTGGAGCAGTCGCGCCCCAGCGGGGAGGTGGTCGTCTTCTGGCCGGGCAGCGTCGCCCAGGACATCTGGCCGCCAGTCAGACCGAAGACCGCGTTGGTGGAGATGAAGACACAGATGTTCTCGTTGCGGTAAGCGGCGTTGAGCGTCTCGGCCAGGCCGATGACGGCCGCGTCGCCGTCGCCCTGAAAGGTGTAGACAAAGGCGTCGGGGTTGGTGCGCTTGATGCCCGTGGCCACGGCGGCGGCCCGGCCGTGCGCCGTCAGCGGGACATAGCCGTGGTTCTGCCAGGCGCGGTGCACGCCGGTGCAGCCGATACCGTTGGCGTGGATGGCCTTCTCCGTCAGATCGAGCTCGTCGAGCACTTCACGGATCAGGCGGAAGAAGAGCAGGTGCCCGCAGCCGGGGCAGGCGGTGGGAGCCGGCGCGTCGATCAAATGCGAGAGTCTGACGATATCTTCCATCTTAAAATACCTCCTTGCTTCCGCCCTCGCGGATCAGCTCGTAAAACGCGAGCACTTCCTTGACCGAGGGCACGCCGATGCCGTACGCGTTGAAATGCACGGGCACATTGTTCGCAAATTCTCCCTTGACGGCCAGCGCGAGATCCTGCACCATCTGGCCGAATTCCGTCGTCTCGATGCAGAGGAAGCCCTTGACGTCGCGGTTGACGGCCTTGAAGGCGTCGACGGGGAAGGGAGAGACGATCTTCGGACGGATGAAGCCGACCTTCACGCCCTGCGCGCGCAGGAGCTTGACCGCCTCGCCGGTGGAGCGGGAGGGCAGGCCGTAGGAGACGAACACATATTCCGCATCCTCCAGGCCGACCGCGTCCCAGCGCTGCATCTCGGCTTTGACGCGCGCCATCTTCTCCTCCCAGGCCTTTCTCTTCATGGGCCAGCCGCCGGCGCCGCGATCCCATTTATGCGTGCCGGTCACGGCCCAGTCGGGCGTGGTCTCGAGGAACTTGTAGTCCGGCATGACGACCGGCTCCATCATCTGGCCCATGGAGGACTCCGTCAGGATGATGACGCCCATGCGGTATTTCTCCGCGGTCTCGAAGGACTCGTAGATATCGTCCACCATCTCCTGGATGGTGTTCGGGGTATAGACGATCTGGCGGTAGTCGCCGTTGCCGCCGCCGTAGACAGACTGGCGGTAGCCGTCCTGGCCGGGGTCAAGCGAGCCGATGCCGCGGCCGGAGCGGACGACATTGATGATCACAAAGGGCAGCTCCGCGTCGGAGGCGTAGGCGGTGAACTCCTGCATCAGCGAGAAGCCGCCGGCGCTGGTGGCGGTCATGGCGCGCTTGCCGGTGCAGTAGGCGCCGCCGACCATGTGGATGGATGCGATCTCATTTTCCGCCTGGATAAAGGTGCGGCCCTCCTCGGGCATGCGGGCGGACAGATGCTCCATGATCTCGGTGGAGGGGGTGATGGGGTAGCCGGCAAACAGCATGCAGCCGGCGCGCACGGCAGCCTCGCCGGCGGCGTGGTTGCCCTTCATCAGTGTTTTTTTCATCCTCTGACCTCCTTATTCTTCCACGAAGCGGAATACGCAGTCGGGGCACACGATACGGCAGGTGCCGCAGTTGATGCACTTGCTCTCATCCAGCACCACATAGGGGAAGCCCGACAGATTCAGCTTTGTGCCGATACTCAGCGCCTGCCTGGGGCAGGACGCCACACAGTACTGGCAGCTCTTGCACCATTCCGTCATCAGGTTTTCGCTTTTTAAGACTGCAGCCATTTTGTTTGCTCCTCTCTGTCAAAGAATCATGGCGTCATAGTTGGCCTGGATCAGCTTGATGAGCATGGTCAGGGTGTCGCAGACCGGGGTCGGCACGCCGTATTTCCGGCCGAGGCGGCTGACAGCGCCGTTGATGGTGTCGATCTCCGTCTGCTTTTTGGCGATCACATCCTGCGCCGTGGAGGGGACGTGCGGGAAGTCCGGGGGCAGCTTGCCCTTCATGCGGGGCGTCGGGCCGACGTGGATGCCCTGCGCCTCCGCCACTGCGCGCACTTCCTTTTCCACCAGCTCCGAGAGCTCCGCGCCGTTGTCATCGTTGTACAGGCGGCCGAGGGTGAGCCGCGCCACGCTACAGATGGCGTTGCCGGTGCAGTTCTTGATCATCTTCTCCCAGACGATGGGGTCGATGTCCTCATAAATGTTGAAGGTGCAGTCGGTGCCGTCGAGCACCGCTTTGATCTTCTCCAGCGCTTCGCAGCGGCTTTTGCTGGCCGGGCCGACCGACATGAAGCTGAAGCCGGGGCGGAAATTGCGGTCCACCTTGCCCGGCTCCAAAACGGCGCCGCCGGAGCTCACCACGCCATAGACCACGCGCTCGGGAGGATAGACCTCCAGCAGCTTTTCCGCGCTGCCCACGCCGTTGAGCAGGGAGATCTGCAGGGTGTGCTCGTCGGAGATGCATTTGGCGCTTTCAATGGCGGCGTCCATGTGCATCATCTTCACGCAGTAGATCACATAGTCCACCGTTTCTCCGATCAGATCCGGGGAATAAAAGGCTTTGATCCTGTAGTTTTTCTCAAAGGGCGTGACGTTTTTGTCATAGCCGATGATGTCAAGGCCCTTTTCGTTGATGGCGTCCACGTGGGCACGGAAGGGATCGACCAGGTAAACCTCCGCCCCGCCGTCCGTGAGATAGGTGCCGATCGTCGCGCCCATAATGCCGGCGCCGATGACTGCTGCTTTCATGGGAAAAACCTCCTTTTCCATGTCAAATACCTGTTTTCAGACCGATTTTGCGTATAGCAAAGCCGACACACTCCTTTTCGGGGTAGTGTGCCGGCCCCGTGTTTATAATATGGCTTTGGCTATCGGAGCGAAAGGGCTCAGATCAGCTTGGCGTCGGCCATTTCCTTGCGCATCCGGGCAAGATCCGTGTCCTTGATCTTGTAGAAGAAGAGCATCAGCAGCACGCTGATGAGCGTCAGGCAGCCGGGGACCAGCGCATAGGCGGTGGGGAAGAGCAGCTTGAAGGACTCGGTGATGGCGCCCTTGGAATAGCCGCAGAAGCTCAGGATGCCGTTGACGACATAGCCGCAGATGATCTTGGAGCCGGCCAGGGCCGAGGCGAAGAGGCTCATGACGGCGCCCTGCGCGACCTTGGAGGTCTCGCCCTTCTGGAAGGCCTCGTAGCGGATCACGTCCACCGCGATGGTGAAGAGCAGCACGTCCATGACGCCCTTGAAGCCGAAGACGAAGTACTCGACGACCTCGATGATCTCATAGGCCAGATAGGTCTTGGCAAACATGGTGATCAGCTGGCAGAAGGCGACGGAGGCCATGGTGAAGACGTAGAAGGTCTTGGTCTCCTTGAAGACCTTGCGCTTGAGCACCGGCACGAGGAAGGTGGCCGCGATGATCGCGATCTGGCCCCAGAGACGCATGGAGGACATGGCCGCGGGGTTCTCCCAGATGAACTTGTAGTAATAGGTGTGCATGTTCTGCGTGGAGTAGCTGCGGGAGTTGGAGAAGATGATGATCGTGAAGATGAGCAGCAGCGTCTTGTTGGTAAAGACCTGCTTGAGCAGACCGAAGACGTTGATGGAGGCTTTCTTCGCCCCGTCCTTAAGCTGGGAGGCGAACTTGCCCTTGTCCTCGACGCCCTTCTTGAACACGATGCCGGCGAAGCAGCCCACCAGCACGCCGACGATGGAGTAGATCAGCGTGGTGAGGAACAGGCCGCGGGGATCCCACTCCTGGCCGTTGACGGAGAGGATGATCATCAGGGACGGAGCCAGGGACATGGCCGCGTACTTGGCGACTTCCTTCCAGACGTTGGCCCAGGTGGAGGCATAGGTGCGCTCCTGATCGTTGTTGGACAGGGAGGGGAAGATGCCCTTGACCAGCGAGAAGAGGAAGATGTTGCCGCTGGCCACGCCGATGATCATCAGGATGGCGGTGAGCACCTTGCTGCCGTTGTAGGCGACGTTGGCGGTCATAAAGACGTTGATGGCCGCGATGATCGGAGGAATGATGAAGAACCAGGGCCAGTACTTCGCGCCCTTCTTGAAGCGGAAGTTATCCAGGAAGGCGCCGCCCAGGGGGCAGAAGATCAGCTGGATGAAGTTCATGATCGCCAGGATGTTGGCGGTCAGCGCGTTGGAGAGCTGGACAAACTGTGTCAGGATGTAGTTCTGGTAACTGAGGATGACGTTGTTGACCAGGCCCGAGGTGACTTCGCCGGTCGTCGCCGCGATAAAGAAGCCTTTACTCTTCGGCGGTTCCTCGTTGTTGAGCATCTGGTCGGTAAAATCGTTCATGGCTTTTTCAACTTTTCCCATTTCAAATACTCCCTTCTCTGCTCTTTTTTTCCGACTTGCGAGCTTGAGCAACTTGCCTAAACTTTCGCCCGCTTTCTGAGTCTATCTTAGCATTCCTGCACGGAAAAGGGTGTTTGACCATCAAAAAAATAAGTCAGACAAGCTCTGCGAACTTGTCTGACTTATGGCGGGCCGCTCAGCCCGGCTGCGTCGGCGCGGCGCGCAGCCGGTGCAGGAAGCGCGCATACAGCGCGAGACTCAGCAGCAGCGTCAGCGCGTCGGCGGCGAGCTGCGCGGAAACGACGCCGTACACGCCATACAGCGCCCGGAAGAGAAACATGAGCGGGATGTTCACCAGGCCCTGCCGGGAGAGCGAGAGCACGACCGATTCCCGGCTGTGCCCGGTGGCCTGAAAGAGGGAGTTGATCATGATGTTGACCGCCATCAGCGGCGTCGCCGCCAGCATGATCGGCAGAAACACGCCGCCGCTGCGGGCCGTCGCCTCGTCGTCGATGAACAGCCGCACGAGGTCCTCTGCGCACAGGCTGAACAGGAGCAGGCAGGCAAGACACACCCCCACGCTCAGCCCCAGCACGGCCCGGAGCGCGGCGCGCATGCGGCGGGGATTTTTCGCGGTATAGTTGAAGGCCAGCAGCGGGATCACGCCGTGGCTCAGCCCAAGGCAGACGTTGAGCGGCACCACATCGATCTTCTTGGCCACGCCCGCCGCCGCCACGGTGACGTCGCCAAAGCCCGCGAGCAGGTGGTTGAAAACGATGTTGGCCAGGGACGAGGTCGTCACATAGATCGCCGCCGGCAGCCCGACCGCAAAGACCGCACCGGCCACGGCGGAGATCTCCTTGAGGTCGCGCAGCGAGAAGGACAGGCGGCTGCGGCCGCGGTTATGCCGCTGCAGCAGCAGGAAATACAGGGCGGAGAGAAGATTGGACAGGCAGGTGGCGATGGCTGCCCCCGTCACGCCAAGGCCGAAGACCAGCACGAACACCGGGTCGAGCAGGATGTTGCTCACGCTGCCGAGGGTCATGCCGATGCCGGCCTGCGCGCCGTAGCCGTCGCTGCGCAGCAGGTGTGCCAGCAGCAGGCTCAGCATCGTGGGGACGCTTCCGATCACGGCGGCCCAGTGCATATAGGAAGCGGTGAAGGCCAGGGTCTCGCTGCTCGCGCCGGAGGCGCGAAGCAGCGGCTCCATGAACAGCTCCAGGACCAGCGCGTACAGCAGTGCCGAGAGCAGCGCACCCCAGAAGCAGAAGGCGGACGCGTTTTTGACGCGCTCCTGGCTGCCCGCGCCCAGGAGCCGGGAAATGAGGCTGGCCCCGCCGATGCCGAAGAGATTGGACAGAGCGTTGAGAAGATGATAGAGCGGGAAGGCCAGAGAGACCGCCGCCACCTGGGCCGGATCGCCGGTCTGCCCGACAAAATAGGTGTCCGTCAGGTTGTAGACCATGATCGTGAGCTGCCCCAGCACGGTGGGCAGCACGAGACAGCGGATGGCTTTCCAGATCGGCGCCTCGGAAAACAGAGCGTCCCGTTCTTCCCGGGTCATGTCCTCACCCCCCCTCAGCGCTATCATAGCACATTTTCGGAAGCTTTTTCCGGACGTCCGGACTTGTCTGACTTCTTTTTCAATTCATCAAACAACTTTTGCCGGGAGTTTTGGTATATTGTAGTCACCGGGAAAAGCAACAAAAAGTGAGCCATGTTCATCAGCCAAATTCGGCAAAAATGCCGACGGAGCAGCGTACGGGTCAAGCCCGCCCGCCCATAAAAAGGAGCGTATGGTTATGAAAAGCAACGATACGGCATCCGATCTCCTGTTTGACCATAGCGGTCTGCGCACAGGCATTCCCGTGACGCGGCGGCTGGTGCTGAGCTTCCTGGCGGCGGCCGCGGCGCTGCTTTTGCTGCGCCTTCTGCCGCTGGACAGCTACGGTGAAAACACCTCCCTGGCCCTCGGCTTTCTGGCTGCCTGCCTGATCCTGATCATCTTCTCGCCCATCAACATAGCCGCCGACGCGCTGATCGTCGCGCTCGGAGGCATCGCTCTGGGCTTCTGGGATTGGGGCAGCGTGGGCAGCACCTTCGGCTCGTCGTCCTTCCTGTCGGTCTTCGGGATGCTGATCGTCGCGATGGGATGTGAATTCACGCCCTTCGGCAAGCGCCTGGCCTATCTGGTGCTCAAGCGCTTCGGCCACAAGCCCAGCACCATGGTCTTCATCCTCGCCGTCGTGTCGGCGGCGCTGTCCTCCTTTGTCTCGAACGTCGCGGTCATCATCATGATGAGCAGCATCTGCGCCGAGCTGCTCTCCGCCATGGATCAGAAGCCCGGCAGCAGCAAGCTCGGCCGGACGCTGATGCTGGTGATCCCCATGGCCGCCATCGTCGGCGGCATGGTGCTCATCAACGGCAGCCCCACCGGCAACACCATGGCGATCCAGTTTTTGACCAACAGCACCGGCGGCGTCTATACGGTCAGCTACGGCCAGTGGGCCGCGGGCGGCATCTCCTGTTTTTTGATCACGATCCTGCCCATCTGCCTCATTTATATCCGCTGCTTCCACCTGCGCAACGAGGAGATCAGCCTCCCGCCGGAGAGCTATTACGGCGAGCTTCTTCAGTCCCTCGGCCCGGTGGGCGGCTCGGAGATCCGCTGGGTGCTGACCGTCGTCGGCATGGTCGCTTGCATGCTCTCCGGGATGAAGACCGGCACGGCCGCGCTGCTCTTCGCCCTCGTCACCGTGCTGCCCGGGATCGGCACCGTGCCTATGGACAAGGCGCTCAAGAAGCTGCCCCTGCACGCCATGATGGCGGCCGGTCTGATCCCGCTGCTGGCCAAGCTCTTTTCGGACACGGGCCTAGGCGCCTGCATGAGCGACTGGATCACGCCTCTGGTCCGGAATGTCGGCCCGATCGGCTTTTCGATCATCACGGCGCTCATCATGGGCATCCTCGTCAACATCTTTATCAACGCCAATCTGGCGGTCTCGGCGCTGGTCATCGGCGTGTCCGCGCCGGTCTGCGTCAGCCTGGGCTACAATCCGACCGTGGTCATGCTTCCGGCGCTCTTCATCGCCTCCTTCTTCTTCGCCATGGGCTCGCACAACATCATGCTGCTCAACAACGGCTACGGCTATTGGGATATGAAGGATCCCATCGTGCCGGGCTTCCTCGTGGTGATCTTCTGCGCGCTGGTCTTCCCGCTGATCTGCTGTCTGCTCCTGCCGCTGTTCGGCATGCCCCTTCTGCTTTAATCAGAAAAGAAGCGTTCCCTTGACGAGCGCTCATACAAAACCGCCCGGTGAAAAACGATCGTTTTCACCGGGCGGTTTTTTCAATGCGGAATGCGGAATAATGCGGAATAAAGGGAAACGAAGGCTTTGCGCGGAAAGCGCGGTTCTCTTTCTGAAAACTGAAAACTGAATTCTGAAAACTGAAATCACTCGTCGAGCTTGAGGACGGCGAGGAAGGCCTCCGTGGGGATCTGCACGGTGCCGAGCTGGCGCATTTTCTTCTTGCCTTCCTTCTGCTTTTCCAAGAGCTTCTTCTTGCGGGTGATGTCGCCGCCGTAGCACTTGGCCAGCACGTCCTTGCGCATGGCCTTTACGGTCTCGCGGGCGATGATCTTGCCGCCGATGGCCGCCTGCACGGGCACCTCGAAGAGCTGGCGGGGGATGTTCTCCTTGAGCTTTTCGCAGAGCTTTCTGGCGCGCGGATAGGCCTTCTCCCGGTGCGCGATGAAGCTCAGGGCGTCCACGCCGTCGCCGTTTAAGAGCATGTCCACCTTCACGAGCTCCGAGAGCTTGTACTCCGACAGCTCATAGTCGAGCGAGGCATAGCCCTTGGTGCGCGCCTTGAGCGTGTCGAAAAAGTCGTAGATGATCTCGTTGAGGGGCATCTCGTAGTGCAGCTCCACGAGCCGCTGGTCGAGATACTGCATGTTCTTGTATTCGCCCCGGCGGTCCTGGCAGAGCGGCATGATGTTGCCCACGAATTCATTCGGCGTGATGATGGAGACCTTCACATAGGGCTCATAGGCCTCGGCGATCTGGGTCGGGTCGGGGTAGTTGTGGGGATTGTCCACCATGACGACGCTCCCGTCGGACTTGACCACCTTGTAGATGACGCTCGGCAGCGTCGTGACGAGCTCGAGGTCGAATTCGCGCTCGAGGCGCTCCTGGATGATCTCCATGTGCAGCATGCCCAGAAAGCCGCAGCGGAAGCCGAAGCCGAGCGCCGCCGAGCTCTCCGGCTCGTAGCTGAGCGAGGCGTCGTTAAGCTTGAGCTTTTCGAGGGCGTCGCGCAGGTCGGGGTACTTGCTGCCGTCCTCGGTGTAGATGCCGCAGTAGACCATCGGCCGCGCCGGACGGTAGCCGGGCAGGGCCTCGGCCGCGGGCGCGGCGGCGTCCGTCACGGTGTCGCCCACCTGGGTGTCGGCCACGTTCTTGATGCTGGCGGTGAAATAGCCCACATCGCCCGCGGCGAGCTCCTCGCAGGGGTCGAGCCCGATGGGCCGCAGATGCCCCACCTCCACCACCTTGTAGCGGGCGCCCGTGGACATGAGCAGCACCTCGCTGTCGCGGCGGATGCGCCCGTCGATGAGGCGCATGAAGACGATGACGCCGCGGTAGTTGTCGTACTGGCTGTCGAAGATGAGCGCCTTGAGCGGCGCGTCCGGATCGCCCTTCGGCGCGGGGACGTTCTTGACGATGTCATCGAGCACGGCGTCGATGTTGATGCCCGCCTTCGCGCTGATCTCCGGCGCGTCCTGCGCGGGGATGCCGATGATCTCCTCGATCTCGTCCTTGACGCGCTGGGGCTCGGCGGCGGGCAGGTCGATCTTGTTGACGACCGGGAGGATCTCCAGGTTGTTGTCCAGGGCCAGATAGGTGTTCGAGAGGGTCTGCGCCTCGACGCCCTGGCTGGCGTCGACGATCAGCACCGCGCCCTCGCAGGCGGCCAGCGACCGGCTGACCTCGTAGTTGAAGTCCACGTGGCCCGGCGTGTCGATGAGGTTGAGGGTGTAGTCCTCCCCGTCGGCGGCACGGTAGTTCAGCCCGACGGCGCGGGCCTTGATGGTGATGCCGCGCTCCTTCTCGAGCTCCATGTTGTCGAGGATCTGATCCTCCATGACGCGCGCCTCGACGGCGCCGCACTTCTCGATCAGGCGGTCCGAGAGCGTGGACTTGCCGTGGTCGATATGGGCGATGATCGAAAAATTCCGGATGTGCTTCTGGTCGCTCATTTTCCCGCCTCCACTTCCGACAGGGCCATCTCCGCGCGGTCGGCCACCGTGCGGATCTGCTCGAGAAAGCCCATGGCCGCCCGGCGGGCCGCGGAGGCCTCGTCCGGCTCCTCGCTGCGGCAGAGCAGATAGTCCGCCGTCACGCCGTAATAATCGCAGGCGCGGCACACAAAGCCCAGCCCGGGCTCGCGCGCGCCGTTTTCATAGTGGCTCAGCAGCGCCTGACTGATGCCGAGATCGGCGGCCGCGGCGCGCTGGCTGATATTCTTCTCCCGGCGCAGAGCCGAGAGGGTCGATGCAAAGCTTCTGTCCATGGTAAAGTCTCCTTGCTTGATAACAGTCCGTATTATAACGGGAAATGGCGGCTTTGTAAACAGAAATCTTGCCGGAGTCCTTGAAAAAGACCCGAAAGCGTGGTACGATACCTCTGTTGAGCCTTGTACCCACCACTTCTTAGGAGGAAAGACAGATATGTTTGAAAATCTGGTCGAAAAACTGAAAGCCAATCCCCGCAAGATCGTATATACCGAGGGCACCGACGCCCGCATCCTGGCCTCCGCCGCCCGCCTGAAGAAGGACGGCTTCCTCACGCCCGTGCTCGTCGGCAACGTAGAGGCCGTGAAGGCCGCGGCCGAAAAGGGCGGCTTCGACATCGAGGGCCTCGAGATCCTCGATCCGCTGACCTATGACAAGATGGACGAGATGGTCGAGACCATGGTCGCCCTGCGCAAGGGCAAGATGACTGCCGAGGAGTGCCGCGAGGCGCTCAAGAAGGGCAACTACTTCGGCACGATGCTCGTCAAGATGGGCGTGGCCGACTCTCTGCTCGGCGGCGCGACCTACTCCACGGCCGACACCGTGCGCCCCGCGCTGCAGCTGGTGAAGACCCGCAAGGGCGCCAACCTCGTCTCCTCCTGCTTCATCATGGTCCGCGGTGAGGAGATCCTCGCCATGGGCGACTGCGCCATCAACATCGACTATCAGGACACCGTGGACAAGGAGGGCAACGTCGTCCTTCCCGCCGCGGCGAAGCTGGCTGAGGTCGCCATCGAGACCGCGAAGACCGCGAAGGTCTTCGGCGTTGACCCGAAGGTCGCCATGCTGAGCTACTCCACCAAGGGCTCCGGCAAGGGCGCCAACGTCGATCTCGTGCGCAACGCCACCGCCATCGCCAAGGAGAAGGCCCCGGAGCTCTCCATCGACGGCGAGATGCAGTTCGACGCGGCCGTCTCCCCGGTCGTCGGACAGCTGAAGTTCCCCGGCAGCCCGGTCGCCGGCTATGCCAACACCTTCATCTTCCCGGAGATCCAGTCCGGCAACATC
>CAMHMZ010000028.1 GCA_946186375.1 uncultured Clostridia bacterium | reverse complement strand
CTTTAGGCCTGAAAAAGGAGCCGCTGCAAAACTTCCATTTTGCAACGGCCCCTTTAGTTTTCAGTTTTCAGTTTTTAGTTTTCAGGAGAACGACGAATTCGAGTTTAGCGAGAAATTCGGAGTTCGGAGTTCGGAATTCGGAATGAAGGAAACGAAGACCGTTGTAGGGGCCGATCCCCTGATCGGCCCGCAAATCTGACCTACGTAGGCGGGGCGATGAGGGCATCGCCCCCTACGGCGTGTTTTCAAACTCAGCGCTAAATCCCCGTTTTCTACAAACTAAAAACTACAAACTAAAAACTTATTTGCCCGCGAGGGCGAGGGTGCGTTTGTCGCGCTGGCCGCCGAAAAACTTCTCCAGCACGGCGGGGAAGACCGGGCACTCCGGCTCGGCCAGCTCGAAGAGCGTCATGGAGCTTCTGAGCTTCAGATCGTCCGGGTAGCCCATCACCTCGCCCGGATCGGAGCAGGGGAGAGCCAGCAGCGCCTGGGAGATCTCGAGAAGCCTTGCCCGCAGCACGGGATCGGCCAGATAGGCCCGCGCCTCGTCCAGATCACGGATGGCGTAGTACTGCGAGGTGGAGGAATAGCCGAGCCCCTGAATTTGCGGGAAGATGTACCAGATCCAGTGGCTGCGCTTGCGCCCGGCGCGGATCTCCGCGAGAGCCTGCGCGTAGTCGCGGCGCTGCGCCTCATGAAAACGGCTGAGAGAGTTCATGGTTTATGCTCCTTTCTCTTCTTCGGAAAGAAACCGGACGGCCCCGTCGGCAAGCGAATACATCGCGCCGACGACTTCGATCCGCTCGATCTCCGGATGCTCGCCGAATTCCCTGCGCAGGCGTGCCGCAACGTGGCACACATTCTTCTCGGCGGCCTTGTCCGGGTCGCGTTCCTCGCCGATAGCCTCCAGGATCTCGTCGACCAGCGCGCCGATATAGCCGCCGCGCTCCCCGTGGAGCGCCGCGCCCACGGCGCCGCAGCCCGTATGCCCCAGCACGACCACCAGACTGCAGCCCAGGTGCGCCGCGGCGTATTCGACGCTGCCAAGCTGGTGCCGGTCGAGGACGTTGCCCGCCACGCGCACGACGAAGAGCTCCCCGAGCTTCGTGTCAAAGATCCGCTCCGGGATGACGCGCGAATCGGAGCAGCAGATGACGATCGCATAAGGCCGCTGCCCGTTTTCCGCCGTCTCCCGCCGCAGAGGATCGGCCGCGGTGCGATAGACTGCGTTTCCGCTCACAAGGCGGTCGATAAGTTCAGACGACATGGCTAAGCTCCTTTCATGGCTGTGCGGCTTCGGCGACATAGCACAGAAAGCTTACAGCCGTCTCCGTATGGGTGGTGTTGGCGATGACGCCGAGATAGACAGGCTCGGGAAAGCCCGCGCGCTCATAGAGGGGCAGACCCTCCAGCGCGAGGGCGTTGATAACGGTTTCGGTCTGTACCTCGTGCTCCTCGGCCTCGCCGAGCTGGTATTCGATGGCGTTATCCGAAAGCGTCACCTCGTTTGAGACAAGCCTCTGCCGCAGCGCTGCCTCGTCAAGCCCGGGCAGCTCACCGAGCGGCAGCAGATAGCCGCTGCGGGAGAGAAGGTCGTAAGCCTCGCCGTTCATAACGACAACGTCCATCTTCTGCGCCTGCACGGCGCCCATGAGCTTCATGCGCGAGGCGTAGGCATATTCGTGGTTGAGCGTGTCGGCGTTGTCGGAGAGATACAGATCCCGGTAGAGATAGACCTCCTCGCGCTTCGGATCCGCCCCGAGGGAGAGCAGAAAATCTCCGGTCAGCGTCTGCTCCAGATCCTCGCCGACGGCGACATTGGCAAAGGCCAGGTACAGAACCGGCTCCTTCTTTGTCAGGTTCCGGTAAAGCGCGGAGCCGAGGATGACAAGCGCGATCAGCCCCAGCAGGATGGGCCATTTATAATAGGTGAAGATGTGCTCCAGCTTCTCGCCGGGGCTCATCGTCCGAAAAGCCGCCCGATAGGCGGCTTTTTCCTGTTCGGGCAGCTTCATGGCGCCTCTTCCTTTTCTTCCGCTTCCTCTTCCTCCTCCGGCGTGCCGGAGCTGATCATCAGCACCCGGTTCAAAAGCCAGGCGCTCAGAAGCGCGCAGAGCCCCTCGCCGAAGACGATGAGCGGCGTGAACCACGCCACCACCACAAAGAACATGGCAAAATGGATGGCGAAGACGAGAATCGTGGCGAAGAGATAGTGCGTGCCGATCAGAAAGGCGTTTTTCAGCATGGCGGCGTTCGTGTTCGAGACGCTGGCCACGAGGGGGAAGATATAGAGGAGCTCAATGACGTACATGACCCCGGCCGCGATGACCAGCGCGAGGATCAGCGTCCACATCACGGCCAGCGGCCCCTCGGCCGTCTGGCGCAGATGGTAGAGGATGTAGCCGTCCGCACCGAGGAAGATCCCGACGCCGAGCAGAATGAGCCAGAGCACGGTGGCTTGCTTGAAATTCTCCTTGAAGGAACGGAAAAACAGCCGCGCGACATGGCTGTCCTCATCGCGCACGATCTTCAGCGAGGCATAGTAGAGCGCCGTGGTGGACGCGCCGATCGTGAAGATCGGGACCGAACAGACAAACCACAGCAGATTTAAATAACAGGCGTAGCAGAGCTTCAGCAGCAGCTGGCTGAATTTGCTCTCATAGGAGAAAAATTTCATGACTCCTCAGCTCCTCCAAACTCGGTGCTCTCGCGATAGATGAGGTCTGTCTGGGTGTGCACGACGCGGTAATCCAGCGAGGGCTCCTCCAGGCGTGAGAGCAGCAGATGCACGGCGGAGAAGGCCATGATCTGGGTGTGGATGTGGATGGTGCTCAGCGCCGGGCGGCTCAGGCGTGACTCGGCGGAATCGTCGAAGCCCAGCAGCCACACGTCCTGCGGCACGAGCTTCCCGATGGAAAACAGCGCGCGCATGGCGTCGCCCGCCACAAAGTCGTTGGCGCAGATGAAGACGTCCGGCAGCTCCGCCAGCTCGTCCAGCCGCTCGGCGATCTCATCCTGGTGATTGTAACAGATGCAGAACCGCTCAGCTACCGGCACGCCGGCCATCAGCATGGCCAGCCGGAAGGCGGTATAGCGCTCGTAGAAGGACTGGCAGTGCAGGTAATTGCCGATAAAGCCGATGCGCGTTTTCCCACGGCGCAGCATGTCGTTGACGAAGCGGGTGATCTCGGTGCTGTTGTCCATGTAGAGCTGATCGGCCTGCACCGACTCGCCTGCGCGCTTGACTGGCCCGTCGACGAACAGCACCGGCAGATCCAGCGAGCAGAGCATATCGGCATAGGCCTTGTCGAAGACCTCGATGCACAACACGGCGCTCGTGCGCTCGGGGAGGAAGGTGATGGGCAGCGTCCCCTCGGCGAGGTTTTCCGGCCGGATGCGATGGGTGTTGAGCGTATAGCCGAGCTGGGAGATCTCGCGCTGAAAGGTGTCGAGCATGAGCGAAGCAAAATGCGACTGCGAGAGAAACGCGGTCGTCAGCAGGGCGATCTCCCCTTTGAAGCCCGGCGAGGCGGGCTCTTCGTTCTTCACAGGGGCCGACAGCGAGGCCAGCGCACTAACGTAGGAAAACTGCTTGTAGCCCATCTCGACTGCCTTCTGCAGGATCCTCTCCCGTGTGGCCTCGGCCAGGCCCTCCGAATTGTTGATGGCCTTGGAGACCGTATTGCGGGAGACGCCCAGCGCGTCAGCGATATCCTGGATCGTGACCTTTTTTTTCATCTGCACACATCCGTTTCTTTTGATTACATAAAGTGTACCATATCCGGGGAGAAGAAGTCAAATAAGCGCCGCTCGGAAAAGTGTGCAAATGTAAACTTCTCAAACTGTGCAAACTGCTGATTATACCCGTCCAAAATTGATCAAAACGACAAATCGTGTGCAAACGCAAAATCTGTGTTGACAAGAAAAGAGGGCAAATGCTAAACTGAGCCTGTATCAGTCTGCTCTCATGTGTGCAAATGCACCATTTTGCGCCTGAGAACCGAGAAAAGGAGGAATTCTATGAGCAAGACCCCTGCGAATGCCTCCGCCGTCAGGGAGGGCGGAAGCACGCTGCACAACACCATGGTTTATCTCCGTCAGCATTGGCAGCTGTACGTACTGTTCATGCTGCCCGCGTTCGCGCTGACGGTGATCTTCCGGTACATCCCGATGGGCGGCATCCTGATCGCCTTCACGGAGTACAACCCCATCCGAGGTATTCTGGCCAGCGAGTGGGTCGGCTTTGATCACTTCAAGCGCTTCCTGTCGTCCCCGGACTTCCTGCGCTACCTCATGAATACCCTCAAGCTGAGCGTGTTCGGCCTGCTGTGGGGCTTCCCGGCCCCGATCCTGCTGGCCTTCCTGCTCAACCGCATCCTTTCGACGAAGACCAAGCAGAGGATCCAGCTGGTGCTGTACATGCCCAACTTCATCTCTGTCATCGTCCTCTGTGGTATCGTGCGCATCATGCTGGCCCCCACCGGCATGATCAACATGCTCCTGGGCACCTCCACCAACTTCATGACCATGCCCTCGGCCTTCCGCACGATCTACATCGCCTCCGGCATCTGGCAGGGCGCAGGCTGGGCCTCCATCATTTACACGGCCGCCCTCTCCAACGCCAGCAAGGAGCTGAAGGAAGCCGCCGTCATCGACGGCGCCAACATCATCCAGCAGATCAAGGCTGTTGAGTGGCCCGCCATCAAGGACACGGTGCTGATCCAGTTCATCATGTCCGTCGGCAACATCATGTCCGTCGGCTTTGAGAAGGCCTACGCTCTGCAGACCGACCTGAACCTGAACGCTTCCGAAATCATCTCCACCTACGTGTACAAGAAGGGCCTTCTGGACGGCGACTACGGCTTCTCCACCGCCGTCGGTCTCTTCAACACGGTCATCAACGTGATCCTGCTTGTCACCATGAATGCCCTCGTCAAGAAAATGAACGACGGCAAGGGAATTTAAGAGGAGGGCATGCTGTGAAAACGAAAAAGAAAAGCGAGTTCGCCAAGCAGCCGACTGGCGATAAGGTCATACTGATCATCGGCTACATCATCCTCGGCCTCTTCATCTGCGCGATCATCATCCCGGTCGTGTACATCATCCTGGCCTCCTTCGTCGACCCGGTCACGCTGCAGAACAGCGGCCTGAGCTTCGACTTCTCGAAGTGGACGGCGACGGCCTATGAGCGCGTTCTCAGCAACAGCCAGATCTGGGTCGGCTTCAAAAACGCGCTGATCTACTCGGTCCTGTTCACGATCATCTCCGTCGTGGTCACCCTGCTGGCTGCCTACCCGATGTCCCGTGCCGACTTCAAGGGCCGCGGCTTCTTCAACACCATCTTCGTCATCACCATGTTCTTCGGCGGCGGCCTGATCCCGACCTACCTGCTGATCGCCAACCTCGGCATGCTGGACACCATCTGGGCGATCCTCATCCCGGGCGCCTTCAGCGTGTGGAACATGATCATCGCCCGCACCTACTACATGGGCATCCCGCGCGACCTGCAGGAGGCCGCCGAGATCGACGGCGCTACCGAGATGATCTACTTCTTCCGCATCCTGCTGCCCGTCTGCACGCCGATCATCGCCACCATTTCCATGTGGCAGTTCGTCGGTATGTGGAACAGCTACTTCGACGCCATGATCTACCTCAACAGCGCCTCGAAGCAGCCGCTGCAGCTGGTGCTGCGCGCCATCCTGATCCAGAGCCAGCCCCAGCCCGGCATGGTGTCCGACATGCAGTCCACCGCCGCCCGCGCCCAGCTGGCAGAGCTGCTGAAGTACGCCACGATCATCATCTCCTCCCTGCCGCTGATGATCATGTACCCCTTCTTCCAGAAGTACTTTGACAACGGCATTATGGCCGGCGCCGTCAAAGGCTGATCGTGCTCACGCGTGAAAACGCTGAACAATATTTACCAAAATGAAAAGGAGAAACAACATGAAGCTTCGCAAACTCATGGTCCTCGTCCTGGCGCTTGCCATGGCGGCTTCTCTGCTGGCCGGCTGCGGCGGCTCCGGCAATGCCGGCGGCGGCGCTGCTTCCGCGCCCGTGGACGTGCCCGAGGGCGGCTACACCTTCCCCCTGGCCGAGAAGGTCGAGATCTCTGGTCTGACCAGATTCCCGGCCAACACCGAGTCTGACCCCAACAACCGCACCATCTACAAGCGCCTCGAGGAAGCGACCAACGTCCACGTCAACTGGAAAGCCATCCAGGGCGACCAGTGGGGCGACAAGATCGCGCTCGAGATGGCCAACATCAAGACCCTGCCCGAGTTCATCAACCCGGCCGGTCTTGGCGACGCCGATATCCTGAAGTACGCCAAGCAGGGCGTCATCATCCCGCTCGAGGAGTACATCACTCCCGAACTCATGCCGAACCTCACCAAGGTCTTCGAGCAGGCTCCCGAGTACAAGGATATGTGCACCGATGAGAACGGCCACATCTGGACGCTGCCCTGGATCGAGCAGCTGGGCGTCGGCAAGACTGCCATCCAGACCATCGGCAACATGCCCTTCATCAACACCGCGTGGCTGGACTTCCTCAAGCTCGACATGCCCAAGACCGTTGACGAGTTCGAGCAGGTTCTGATCGCCTTCCGCGATAATGCCCCCGCCCTCAAGGAGCACTTCAACATCGATGGCGACATCATTCCCCTGGCCTGCATCGTCAACGGCGGCAATGAGGACTGCCGTGTGCTCTGCAACGGCTTCGGCGAAGGCTATGGCGATCCCGACGACTGGCGCCACATCGTCATCACCGACGACAAGCAGGTCATCTGCGCTGCCACCACCGATGGCTGGCGCAAGGGCGTGGAATGGCTCCACAAGCTCTACACCGAGGGCCTGTTCGACCCCGATGCCTTCACGCAGGAGTGGAGCACCTATGTCGCCAAGGGCAAGTCCGGCCGCTACGGCGTCTGCTTCTCCTGGGACGTTGCCAACATCGTCGGTCTGACCATGGCTGACATCCAGAACGGCACGGCCGGCTGGGCTCCGCTGCCCATGCTGAAGGCTGACACCGTGAACCTCACCCCCAACACCGGCTCCCTCACCTCCGGCTTTGACCGCGGCCGCGGCGCTGTTCTCACCGCCAACGCCAAGAACCCCGCTCTGATCTGCGCCTGGCTCGACCAGATGTACGCTCCTCTCCAGTCTCCTCAGAACAACTGGGGCACCTACGGCGAAGATGACGGCTTCGACATCTTCGTGATGGGCACCAACGACAAGGGCGAACCCATGCTCCAGCACGCCGACCTGGGCGACCACTCTCCTGTTGAGGTCCGCGAGGCCGAGATGGTCGACGGTCCTCTGGCTGTTCTCGACAGCTACTACGGCGTGTACGTCACCTGCCCCGACGATGCTCTGTATCGTCTGAACTGGATCAAGGACATCTACACTCCCGACATGCACACCAAGTACGTCTTCCCGAACGTGCTGATGTCCTCTGACGACACCAAGGAGATCTCCAACCTGCTTGCCGATATCGACAAGTGCATCGAGACCGCCCGTGCCAACGCGATCATGAACGGCTTCTCCGACGCTGACTGGAATAAGCTCCAGAGCGATCTGCAGGCTTACAAGCTGGATCAGCTCCTGGCCATCTTCCAGAAGTACGTGGACGCCTCTTCTGACGCTGCTCTGCTCGCAAAATAACACTCGATCAACCATCCGCACCGCTTCGGCGGTGCGGATGGGCAGAGAGAAGGGCTTTCCCCGGGAAAACCTTTCTCTCTGCCAAAGTCCCTCTTCAAAGCCGCGAAACCGTTGACCGACCGTTTTCCTTGTGGTACAATAAAGCATCACGGAGCGAGCTGGGAAGACGCGGATCAGAGGATCCTCATTCCACCAATTCATTCATGCAGGAGAATACGATATGACCAGCAAAATGCTGCAGAAGGCGCGCGACTTTGAGAAGAAATATCTTCCCTACACCAGCTCCGAACAACCGAAATTTCACGTGACCGGCGGGATCGGCTGGATCAACGACCCGAACGGCTTCGCCCCCTACAAGGGCGAATATCACCTGTTTTTCCAGTATTACCCTTATGACACCAAATGGGGCCCCATGCACTGGGGTCACGTCAAAACGCGTGACTTCATCCGCTGGGAGCGGCTGCCTGCCGCGCTCGCGCCCGACGAGGACTACGACCGCGACGGCTGCTTCTCCGGCAGCGCCGTGGAGACGCCGGACGGGCGGCACCTGCTGATGTACACGGGCGTGCGCAACATCCGCCGCCGCAACGGCATGATCGAGTCCTTCCAGACTCAGTGCCTGGCCATCGGCGACGGCGTGGACTATGAAAAGCTCGACGGCAACCCCTTTATCGACGAGAGCCTGCTGCCCGAGGGCGGCAGCGTCCACGATTTCCGCGACCCGAAGATCTGGCGCGAGGGCGACCGTTATTACGCCGTCATCGGCAACCGAGGCCCGGACGGGAGCGGCACGATCCTCCTCTATCGGAGCGAGGACGCGAAAAACTGGGAATATCTGAACGTCCTCTCGGCCTGCCACAACCAGTACGGCCGCATGTGGGAGTGCCCTGATTTCTTCCGCCTCGACGGGAAGGACGTTTTGCTTGTCAGTCCGCAGGAGATGGCGGCGATCGGGCTGGAGTTCCACCCCGGCAACGCCAACGTCTGTCTGATCGGCTCCTTCGATAAAAAGCACCATCATCTCGAACGCGAGAACGTGCAGGCCATCGACTACGGCCTGGACTTCTATGCGCCGCAGACCCTGCTGACCGAGGACGGGCGCCGCGTGATGATCGGCTGGATGCAGAACTGGGAGACCTCCTCCTGCAAGCCCTCCGAGCTGCGCTTCATGGGCCAGATGACGGTACCGCGTGAGCTCAGCGTGCGAAACGGCCGCCTCTGCCAGGAGCCCGTGCGCGAGCTGGAGAACTACCGCGGCGTCAAGATCGACTATCACAACGTGCTCATTAACGGCGAGACCAGCCTGCGCGGCATCAGCGGACGCTATCTCGACATGACCGTCACGGTGCGCCCCGGCAACGAAAACAGCATGTACAAGTGGTTCCGCCTGTACGTGGCACGGGACGGCGAGCACTTCACCTTCATCCGCTACCGGCCCGAGACCGGCACCATCAAGGTCGACCGCACACACAGCGGCTTTCCCCATGACATCGTCAACATCCGGGAATTTCCCGTGCAGCTGCGCGGCGGCGTGCTGAAAATGCGCGTCATCATGGACCGCTACAGCCTTGAGGTCTTCATCAACGACGGCGAACAGGCCGCCTCCTTCGTTCTCTATACGCCCGAGCAGGCCAGCGCCGTGAGCTTCTCCTCCGACGGAAGCGTGCTGGTGGACGTGGAAAAATACGAGCTGGAGCTGGGTTGAGCTATGGAAAAGCGCTTTGATGTGCTCGCGCTGGGCGAGCTTCTCATCGACTTTACGGAAAACGGCACAAGCGGTCAGGGCAACCCCCTTTTCGAGGCCAATCCCGGCGGCGCGCCCTGCAACGTGCTGGCCATGCTCGCAAAGCTGGGCCGGCGCACCGCCTTCGTCGGCAAGGTCGGCAAGGATATGTTCGGCACACAGCTGCGCGAGGCGGCGGCGGGCGCCGGGATCTGCATGGACTATCTGCTGGAGGATGCCTTCGTGCACACGACCCTCGCCTTCGTCAAGACCTTCCCGAACGGCGACCGCGACTTCTCCTTCTACCGCGAGCCCGGCGCCGACATGATGCTGCGCGCCAATGAGCTGCCGCAGGAGGCGCTCAGAAGCACGAAGATCTTCCACTTCGGCACCCTGTCCATGACGCATCCGGAGGTGCGGCTTGCCACGCGCAAGGCCGTGAACCTGGCCAAAGAGGCCGGGGCGATCATCTCCTTCGACCCGAATCTCCGCCCGCCTCTGTGGCACAGCCTGGAGGAGGCGCGCGAGCAGATCGCCTGGGGCCTGGGCCGCTGCGACGTGCTGAAGATCGCGGACAATGAGCTGGAGTTCATGACCGGCGAGACGGATTTCGACCGCGGCGCGGCCAAGCTGCGCGCGGCCTACCCCAACATCCGCCTCTTCAACGTCACCGCCGGCGCCGACGGCAGCTACAGCTATTATGAAAACAAGCGCGTGTTCGTCCCGAGCTTCAGGCTGGGCGGCACGATCGAGACCACCGGCGCGGGCGACACCTTCTGCGCGAGCGTGCTGAACTTCGTTCTGGACAACGGTATGGACGCTCTGAGCGAGAAGAAGCTCACGGAGATGCTGCGCTTTGCCAACGCCGCGGCCTATCTCGTCACCACGAAAAAGGGCGCGATCCGCTCCATGCCGGAGCGCGAGCAGGTCCAGGAGATCCTGGACAATCATTGATGTAATTTCCACGGCCCCCACCACTCCACAACCATGGTGGGCCAGCCGTGAAAAAAGGAGGATAAAAACCGGCCCAGGCTCGGGCTGCGGCAGCGTGGAGACCTGTCGCAACGCGGTACAGTCCTTTGCGATTGACCGTGAGCACACAGCAAGCGGAGGCTCTGTGTGCGGAGTCGAAAAACATGGCAGAAGTCAGACTGGTAAACATCAAGAAAGTGTACCCCTTCATCAGCGGCGAGCAGAAGAAGAACAAGAAGAAAAAGGCTGACGAACCCGAGAAGAAGAAAGTCAACCTCCAGATCACCGATGAAGGCGTCGTTGCCGTCCAGCAGTTCAGCCTGGACATCAAGGACAAGGAATTCATCGTCCTGGTCGGCCCCTCCGGCTGCGGCAAGTCCACCACGCTGCGCATGGTCGCCGGTCTTGAAGAGATCAGCGGCGGCGAGCTGTACATCGACGGCAAGCTGATGAACGACGTGGCCCCGAAGGACCGCGACATCGCCATGGTCTTCCAGAACTACGCCCTGTACCCCCACATGACCGTGTACGACAACATGGCCTTCTCTCTGAAGCTGCGCCACGCTCCGAAGGACGAGATCGACCGCAAGGTCCGCGAGGCTGCCGAGATCCTCGACATCACCCAGTACCTCGAGCGCAAGCCCAAGGCTCTGTCCGGCGGCCAGCGCCAGCGTGTCGCCATCGGCCGCGCCATCGTGCGTGACCCGAAGGTCATGCTGATGGACGAGCCTCTGTCCAACCTCGACGCAAAGCTGCGCAACGAGATGCGCGCTGAGATCATCAAGCTGCGTCAGCGCATCAACACCACCTTCATGTACGTCACCCATGACCAGACCGAGGCCATGACCCTGGGCGACCGCATCGTCATCATGAAGGACGGCTACATCCAGCAGATCGGCACGCCGCAGGAAGTTTTCAATCACCCGGCCAACCTCTTCGTCGCCGGCTTCATCGGCATGCCCGTCATGAACTTCTTCGACGCCGAGCTCAAGCGCGAGGGCAGCAAGTACTTCGTCGACTTGAACGGCTACCGCGTGGAGCTGTCCGCCGAGAAGGAAGAGCGCCTGCTGAAAAACGACGTTCAGAGCCAGCCCATCACCCTGGGCGTGCGTCCGGAGCACACGGACGTGGCCGACAAGGGCATCGCCGCCCGCGTGGACGTCAGCGAAATGATGGGTTCCTCCGTGCACCTGCACGTCAATGCCAACGGCCGCGACGTCATCATCATCGTCCCGACCATCGACATGACCGGCAACTACAACATCGGCGACACCGTGCACTTCGGCTTCGACGGCAAGGTCGCCCACGTCTTCTCCAAGGAGACCGACAAGAACCTCGAGTACTGATTTTCAGAAAAAAACGTCAAACAGCGGCCCCGTCGGGGCCGCTGTCTTGCAATCGGGGACAGGGTCTGTTAGACTGAAGCCACCCAAATCGGACAACAGAGAAAAGGAGAGCCGAAGAATGAAAAAGATCAAGCGGATCGGCGTGCTGACGAGCGGCGGCGACGCGCCCGGCATGAACGCCGCGGTACGCGCGGTCGTGCGCACGGCACTGGCCAACGATATTGAGTGCATCGGCATTCGCCGGGGCTGGCAGGGCCTCATCAACAGCGACTTCGTCCCTATGAACCGGGACAGCGTCGGCCATATCCTCTCCCGCGGCGGCACGATCCTCTACACGGCCCGCAGCGAGGAATTCATGACTCAGAAGGGCCGCAAAAAGGCCGTCGCCACCTGCAAGATGCTGGGGCTCGACGCCATCGTCGCCATCGGCGGCGACGGCACCTTCTGCGGTGCGCTGGAGCTGTCGCGGCTCGGCGTTCCCGTGGTCGGCGTGCCCGCCACCATCGACAACGACGTCGGCTGCACCAACTACACCATCGGCTTCGATACGGCCTGCAACACGGCCATCGAGTGCATCGACCGCCTGCGCGATACCATGCAGTCCCACGAGCGCTGCTCTGTGGTGGAGGTCATGGGCCGCAACGCGGGCTTCCTCGCGCTCTATGTCGGCATCGCCGTCGGCGCGACGGCCGTGCTGGTGCCGGAAAAGGAGCTCGACTTTGAAAAGGACGTGGTGCAACGCATCCAGGACGCGCGTCTGGCGGGCAACACCCACTTCATGATCGTCGTGGCCGAGGGCGTCGGCAGCGCGGTGGAGATCGGCAAGCGCATCGAGGAGAGCATCGGGATCAGCCCGCGCGTGACGGTGCTGGGCCACATCCAGCGCGGCGGCTCGCCCAACGCCCGTGACCGTGAGACGGCCACCCGCATGGGTTACTGCGCGGTGAATGCCCTGGCCGAGGGACGCGCCAACTGCATCATCGCCACGCAGGAGGGCGGCATCGTCGAGATCCCCATCGAGGATGCGCTGGCGCGGAAAAAGCACCTGCAGATGGACCGCTACCGCATCATGGAGGTCATGCAGCTCGGCGGCGCCGTGCGCCACTGAGGCATAAAACGGAATACCAAAAAGAGAGGAACGAAAGCTCCTCTCTTTTTTGTGATTATATGCGCTGCGCGGCGAAGGAGGCACGTACCTGCGCCAGAAAGCGCTCGGCCACGGGCGTGAAGGTCTGATAGCGGTTCCAGATGAGATACAGCCGCACCTCGAGCGGGGGAGAGAGCGGCCGGAATACGAGCCCGCTCTGCGGCGAGGTGTCCACAAGGTGCTCGAAGCTCAGCTGAAAGCCCAGGCCCTCGCGCACGAAGAGCGAGGCGTTGTAGGCCAGGCGGGAGCTGCCCTCCAGATGCAGCACCGGGAAGAGCTCCCCGGCCCAGGCCTTGATGTCGCCCTCCCAGCCCTGCTCGGAGGTTATAAGCGGCAGACCGACAAGCTCCTCGGCGCGGATGCTCTCCTTTTGCGCCAGCGGCGCGTCCGCGGGCAGGATGAGCCCCCAGCGATCCTTTTCCGGAAAGAGGAGAGAGTCGTACTTGCGCGGCTCGGGCTGATCGCAGAGCACCGCGAAATCCAGCAGGCCGTTGTCGAGCTTCTCCGTCACCTGCTCGGTGTCGCCGCTCGTGATATGGCAGCGCAGATGCGGCAGCGAACGCTTGAGCGCGCGCAGCTCGCGCGCCAGATAGCGGATCTGATAGGATTCGGCCAGCCCCAGGTACAGCTCGCCCCCTGTCACATCGTCGAGCGAGCAGAATTCCTTTTCGATCTTGTCCGCCATCGAGACCAGATCCTCCGCCCGGTCGCGCAGCAGCAGGCCCGCCTCGGTCAGCGAGATGTGGAAGCTGTGGCGGACGAAGAGCTTCTTGCCAAGCTCCTCCTCCAGCGACCGGATCGCGCGCGAGAGCGTCGGCTGCGTGACGTGCAGCAGCTCAGACGCGCGGGTCATGTTCTCCTCCCGGGCGACGGCCAGAAAATAACGCAGATTCCGGATCTCCATGGCGTTGCCTCCTTGAAATACATAAATTGCATATCATGATATACAGTATAACTATTTGCACAGAACATTGCAAGCTGTTATGATAAAGACACCAGAAAAAAACGGAGGGCAGAGTTATGGACGAGAGGACGTCTCTTCGCCAAAGCATGGAGGACGCGGGCTGCGCGGAGAGCAGCATCGCGCGGGCGGAGGCGCTGTTCACCGCGGGTGAGCGGGAGGGACTGATCGCCTGCCTGCGGCGCTGCCGCAGCGAGCAGCTCGACCTGCTGCACGAAAAGCAGCGGCAGCTCGACAGGCTTGATCTGCTGATCCGGAGAACACAACAAGGCTGAAAAGGAGAGAACATCATGAAAGTTGAAGAACTGAAGCTGACACAGGACTGGGACAAGACCTTCCCGAAGAGCGAGCGGGTGGAGCACAGCAAGGTCTGCTTTGTCAACCGCTACGGCATCACCCTCGCGGGAGACCTGTATCTCCCGAAGGGCGCGGAAGGAAAGCTCCCTGCCATCGCGGTCTGCGGGCCCTTCGGCGCCGTGAAGGAGCAGTGCTCCGGCCTTTACGCCCAGACCATGGCCGAGCGCGGCTTTCTGACCCTGGCCTTCGACCCCTCCTTCACCGGCGAGAGCGGCGGCTGGCCGCGTTACATGGCCTCCCCGGACATCAACACCGAGGACTTCATGGCGGCGGTGGACTTCCTGTCGCTGTACGAGCGGGGCGACGCCTCGCGAATCGGCATCATCGGCATCTGCGGCTGGGGCGGCCTCGCGCTCAACGCCGCGGCGCTGGATACCCGCGTCAGGGCGACGGTGGCCTCCACGATGTACGACATGACGCGCGTCAACGCCAAGGGCTATTTCGATTCCGAGGACAGCGAGGAGGCCCGCTATGCCAAGCGAGCCGCCCTGTGCGCACAGCGGCTGGAGGATCTGAAAAACGGCGAATACAAGCTCGGCGGCGGGGTCGTGGACCCACTGCCGGAGGACGCGCCCTTCTTCGTGAAGGACTACTACGACTATTACAAGACCCCGCGCGGCTACCACCCCCGGTCTCTCAACTCCAACGGCGGCTGGAATGTCGTCGGCTGCGAGAGCTTTCTCAACCAGCCCATCCTGCGCTACTCCAACGAGATCCGCAGCGCGGTGCTGGTGCTGCACGGCGACGCGGCCCACTCCTGTTATTTCGGGCGCGACGCCTATGCCGACATGGTGCGGGACAGCCGCTATGCTGACAACAAGGAGCTGCTGCTCATCCCCGGCGCCACGCACACCGATCTTTACGACGGCGGCGGCAAGGGCGCCATCCCCTTTGACAGACTGGAGAGCTTCTTTCATGAGCATCTGAACTGAAGGAGAACAGACATGAGTAAAAAAATCCTGATCGTTTCCGCAAGCCCGCGCCGGAACAGCAATTCCGAGGCGCTCGCGCTCGCCTTCGCCGAGGGCGCGCGGGAGGCCGGGCACGAGGTCGAGTTCGTCTCCCTGCGCGGCAAGACCGTCAATTTCTGCCGCGGCTGCTTCGTCTGCCAGGAAAAGCTGCGCTGCGTGATCCGCGACGACGCGGATGAGATCTGCCAAAAGGCGCTGACGGCGGACGCGCTGGTCTTTGCGACCCCCATCTATTACTACGAGATGTCCGGCCAGCTCAAGACCCTGCTCGACCGGCTCAACCCGCTCTTCCCGAGCGACTACGCCTTTTCCGACGTGTATCTGCTCACCGCCGCGGCGGAGGACGAGCCCTCCGTGCCCGAGCGGGCCGTGCACGGCGTGGAGGGCTGGATCGAATGCTTCGGGCGCGCGAGACTCGCGGGCACGGTCTTCCTCGGCGGCGTGACGGAGGCCGGCGAGGCGGCGCCCGCGCGTGAGGAGAAGCTGCGCGAGGCCCGAGAGCTCGGCAGAAGGGCCTGAGCCATGCGCGCGAAGACAGCGGCGCCGGCCCTGGCGCTCCTGCTTCTGCTGCTGAGCGCCTGCGGCGCGCCTCCGGCAGAAGAGAGCGCGCCCACAGCGCTCCCGGCGCCGGAGGAGACGCAGAAGATCGCAGAAGAGGCCGCGGAAGAGACCGCGGAAGAGACCGCAGAAGAGGCCGCGGAAGAGACCGCGGAGACGGAGGAGAAAACCATGCTTTGTTTAAAAATCGGAGACACCGCGGTCACGGTGAACTGGGAGGATAACGCCTCGGTACAGGCGCTCGCAGAGCTCTGCCGCGAAGAGGCGCTGACGGTCCGCCTGTCGAGGTACGGCGGCTTTGAGCAGGTCGGCCCCCTCGGGACAAGCCTGCCGCGCGAGGACAAGCAGACAACGACCGGAGCGGGGGACGTCGTCCTCTATGCCGGCAATCAGATCGTGGTGTTTTACGGCTCCAACACCTGGGCGTACACCCGCCTCGGCCATATCACGGACAAGAGCGCGGAGGAGCTGACAGCGCTGCTGGGCAGCGGCGATCAGACCCTCACGCTCTGGCTGGAGGGCGAAAGATGAACATCCTGGTTTTGAACGGCAGCCCGCGTCCGCAGGGCGACACGGCGAAGATGGTCGCCGCCTTCCGTACAGCGGCGGAGAGCGCGGGACACACGGTGACGGTCTTCGAGGTCTGCCGCATGGAGATCCGCGGCTGCCTTGCCTGCGAGTATTGCCACGGGAAAGGGCGGGGGACATGCGCGCAGAAGGACGACATGCAGAAGATCTATGACAAGCTCCCGGAGACGGACATGCTCGTCCTCGCCTCGCCCATCTATTACCACAACCTCAGCGGTCAGCTCAAATGCGCCATCGACCGCTTTTACGCCGCGCTCTATCCCGCGGCGCCGGAAAAGCTGAAAAAGGCCGCGATGATCCTCGCCTCGGGCGACGAGGGGATGGACGTCGGCGCGCGCTTTTCCTTCGAGGGGGACTTCCTCGGCTATCTGGGCCTGGAGGACATGGGCCTTTTCACAAACCACGACGAAGACGTAACCGAGAAGCTCGCCGCCATGGCTGCGGCGCTGTAGCAGGCCGTTTCGATCTCCGCCGGAAGCCACGCCGCCGATCATAGTCATAACAAAGAAAAAAACGGGCTGTCCCAAAGGGGACAACCCGTATCCTGGTCCGAGTGAATTAAGTTCGTGTTTGCCAAATCTGTGATTTGGCAAACGCGAACTTATTAAGCATTATATTGTCCATTCTCTATGTGTTATTGCTCCCTTGCTACATCTTGAGATACATTTCATCCGATTGTAAGAAAGAACTTATTTCTTGTAACACATGCGCTTCATCATCCGATTAATTCTACACTCCAAGACAACAAGCTCGCCTAATCCTTCACAATATACAGTGCACAACAGCGTCCTCGGTTCCATCGTCCCATTGCCATCCGTTTCTGATGTGTCGAATCGCAATGATGTGCCCATCATCCAGAGAAAAATAAATTTGATAGCGCTCTCCACGAAGCGCGGGTCTGTTTGACAGCTGGCAAAACGTTGTCATAGCATATCCATCCGAATAAATAACCTGTACCGTGGGCTTCCATTTTTCCTCAAGGTGACCGGTGCTCTTCAGAGCGGCATCTATCACCATGGAATATTTGCAAATGTCGTCAGGGGTAGAAAGTGTATGCTCGGTCACATACGAGAGACATTGCGTTTGAAGCGCCTCGTCCTCAAAAAAAGCGTCTATTTCAATTCCTACGCTATATTCCGGGAAGGTTTTATCATACCTGTTCAATTCTTCTAACAGAGAGTCTCCTTTTTGAACCATGCGGGTTAATGTGGGATAGGGAGGAGGAATCGAGCCAGGTTCTCTCGACAAATACGTGGCTTGCACACAAATACTGTTTCCGAATCGATCCGTTACATCAATGATGTGCCCGTCGCAGGCGGATATATAAACTAAAGTTACATAATCGGGAAGAGTGAGCAGATCGTTTGATATGTAGATTTCGCTTTCAATCTTTTCAGCGTACTCAAGCCTGTCCATATACCGCACGAGCCACACGCTGTAATCATACAGCGTGGCGTACATCGGGAACCACTCTGGCGGGGAGTCCTCGATCAAATCACTCAACATGGGCGCGATTTTATAGGCCAAATCAGATATTCCTTCTATAGTAGTAATTGCGTGACCATCATTTTCCTGCAACTGGAGATCGCCGCAAACTTTTGTTTCTGTTGGTATTTGCCATTCTTCATAGATCAAGTCAGATGGCCAAGGCGGAATTTCGACATAAGGAAGAACGGTATCAATTTTCAAATCTTCATCGGGCGCCTGTAAAGGTGTATCAGTGTATAGCGTCACAGGAGACGTTATCCTTAAGATCGTTATGAATGTCAGAATCAACTTGAAGATATGGTTTTGCAAACAGGATCACCTCCCTGATCAATACATGGTACATTTACATGGTTTGCTCGTATAGAAATATGGTACTCTGCCGTTTATAAAGCGATAGGGGAGGCCAAATACGAGTCGCTTTTGCAAAAAAGTTATTACCTCTTCCAATTATTGATGATATCATAGCATAATCATAATATCAATATAAACAATAAACCCCTAATGGACTTTCGCAGAGTGCAGGAGAAAACAATATTGAAGAATTACTGGATGATGATAATAGCTTCCCAGATAAAACAGTGCAAACCAAGCGCGCCCCTTCTTTCCCGTCTCGGGAAAAAGGGGCGTTTTCTGTTTTCCTCAGCGCCCGTGCGCCGTGAAAACACCGGGGCCGCTTGTAGGGGCTGGCGTCCCCTGTCAAGACCGATGAGAAGCTTTGTCGCTGGGCAGGGTCACGCCGAGGAACGATGAGAGCGCGGGAAAGGTGAAGTCCAGAAAAACCCTTCATGGAAATCCATATGTGAAAGCTATTTTGTGCCAGGCAGCCTGGGCGGCTGTGAAGGTACGCAATTCGCCTTTCCATGATTGGTTCTGGTCTCATCAGCATAAACTCGGTCAGAAGAAAGCCATCATCGCCGTCTCACGAAAGCTGCTCATGCTGATCTACCTGCTGCTGCAAACCGGGCAATCCTACCGTCCACCGGAGAAAGCAGCCTGAGTTTTACCATTTGCCATTTGCGAGACATTTATCTACGCTTTTCGCCTTGCGGCCAAGATCGTGACAGATGTACTGACAGACGGACAGATGAGGGAAAATTAAATGATTGTGCCCAGAGACAGCAATCTTGCAGCTGACTCTGGGCATTTTTCTAAATCAGATCAAATGGATATGCTCTATTTTGGCATCGACACCTGGTATGCAAACGAGGCTTCGGCTTTTTCCGTCGCTCCATCCATCATTCCCAATTCCAAACTGCCCGGTCAGACGGATGTCTTCGGAGGAGCTGCCGATCTGTACCTCAACGGCGCCCTTTTCGATCCTCCAGCGCATGTCCCGGTCGAGGAAGGCCAGAAAGCTGGGTGAAACATCAAAGCTGACACGTTTCTTCTCTCCCGGCTGCAGCGTCACGCGGCAGAAGCCAGCCAACTCCTTTACGGGTCGGGTCATCTCCGCATATTCGTCCCGCAGATAGAGCTGCACCACCTCGTCACCGGGAAGCGTCCCGGTGTTTTCCACGGTGCAGGCGATTTGCAGACTGCCGTCTGCGTCTACCTCCTGTGCGGAAAGCGACAGATCGGAATAAGTAAAGCTCGTATAGCTCAGGCCATGGCCGAAGAAATAGCGCGGGGTGTGGGGCAGATCCACATAGTTTACAAAGCCGATGCTCTCGCCCTGATGCCAGGCGGAGCCGTAGGGGTGGTTGTAGTAAACAGGGATTTGTCCCGCGTGATGGGCCACCGAGACCGGCAGTTTGCCGCCGGGGTTATAGTCGCCAAGCAGAGCATCGACCACCGCCTGTGCGCCGCACTCGGCGGGGCTCCAGGCTTCCAGGATCGCGTTCAGGCACTCGTCCGCCGCGTCGCTGGAGATGGGCCGCCCGTCGAAGTGCACGCCGATCAGAGGCTTACTCAGCTTTGACACCTTGCGGATAAACGCATCCTGACAGGTGGGCAGATTGATGTTGCTCGCGTCCACGCCCTCGCCCATGGATGCCATGGAGCAGGTGCCGTGTTTGCCGCCCAGGGTCAGGATCACCACATCCGCGTCCTTCGCGGCAGCCAAGGCTTCTTCAAAGCCGCTCTCGTCCGCTCCGGCGATGGGGTAGCCATAGGCATACGTGATCTCCGCTTCCGGCAGACGCGCCCGCAGCTCTTCCAGCAGGCTGCGGCAGTCCGGCTTCTGGCGACAGAGGATCGCGTCGAACTCTTCGCCCTCGTCGGACTGGATATTCGTGCCGGGAATGGTTCGGATGGGCCGCCCGTCCGTCACCACACCGCTGACACCGGCAATGGAGTTTGCCACCGCCAGGGTGGATTCCATCATGCACAGGTGGGTATAGCCGCCGAAGAACTTGCGCGCGCAGTCGGCATGGGGGCCGATGAGCGCGATTTTTTTGACCGTTTTTTTGAGTGGCAGCGCCCCGTTGTTTTTCAGCAGCACCAGAGATTCTCGGGCAGAGCGCAGAGACAGCTCCCGGTCGTAAGGATCGGAGAAGGCCGCGCGCAGCTCCTCACCCTGCAGGGCGAAGGGATGTTCAAACAGGCCCATGCGGAACTTGGCCTCCAGCACACGCAGAACCGCCCGGTCGAGAACCGCGATATCCGCCTCGCCGCTTTGGAACATAGCTTTGAGCTCCTCATTCCATCCGGTCGTAGAGGGCAGCTCCATGTCCATCCCAGCCTCCATACAGCGGTAACCCGCCTCGGCAAAGCTCTCGCCGATGTGCTGCACGCTGTGGGCATTGCCGACTGCACCATAATCGCTGACGCACAGTCCGTCAAACCTCATCTCTTCTCGCAGCAGTCCGGTCAGCAGTTCCTTCGAGGCAGAGACCGGTTCGCCGTTCAGGGAGTCGTAGCAGGGCATGATCCCTTTGAGGCCCGCGTTGATCGCCGCCTGGAAGGGCTTGGCGTAAATTTCCTTCAGGAGCCGGGGCGGCGTGTCGCTGTGGGTGCCGTGGATGCCGCCCTGGGAGTTTTGGAAGGCCAGGAAATGCTTGGCAACGCTCTCTGACCTTCTGCCTGCTGTCTCGGTGCTCTGGATGCCGCGGGTATAGGCCGCGCCGAGAGCGGCGGCCAAAGTCGGGTCCTCGCCGTAGCTCTCGCCCTGCCGCCCCATACGCGGGTCGCGGGTCACGTCCAGCACCGGAGCAAAGATCTGCGTGATGCCGCAGGCGGCCTCCTGACGACTGACAGTCCGGGCGATTTCCTCTTCCAGTTCCGGATCCCAGCCCGCGCCGCGGGCAATCCCGGAGGGAAAGCTGGTGGAACCCTGCAAAAACGCGCCGCACAATCCCTCCATGTGGAAGATGGCCGGGATCTGGTGAGGAGAGTTTCCCATGACAAGCTCCTGAACCCGACGCTGCCACGCGGCACAGTCCTCCAAGGTCTCGATTCGCCGCATCTCCAGGGTGCTGACTTGGCCGATACCGAGGGGGACCTGCGAGGAGATCCAATCAAAGTCCTGGGCGTTTTCCCCGAAGGGAAACACGCAGCCCAGCTGCGCCATTTTCTCGTCAAGGGACAGCTCAGCAAGAAGCAGCTTTGCACGCGCGGAAGGGCTCAGGGCCTTATTGTTCCATGTCTGTGAATGCATAGTCTCCGCTTCCTGTTGTATAGTTCTTGCCCGATGGCATTGTGATCTCTGCACTTGCGCCAAGCGGCACGGATACCGTCAGGCGAAAGGCGTTTTCTGTTTTCTCCCAGCGGGTTTTAATGAGGCCAAAGGGACTCTTGTGCTCACATTCCGCCCAGGTCAATCCGCCGCCCGGAACTGGCTTCACCGCAAAGCGGCGGTACCCCGGCTCGATGGCCTCCAGGCCGCAGATGCGGCGGTAGAAGAAATCGCCCACCGCGCCGTAGGCGTAGTGATTGAGAGAGGATTCCACGAGGGAGCCGTCCTCGCGCAGGCTGTCCCAGCGCTCCCAGATCGTGGTGGCGCCCTGTCGCACTGCATACAACCAGGAGGGACGGGTGTCCTGCAGCAGCAGATCATAGGCCTCGTCCGCAAAACCGTTGTCGGCAAGGGCGAACAGGATAAAGGGCGTTGCGGTAAAGCCGGTGTTCAGATGGACACCGTTTTCCTTGATCAAGGCCCATAGGCGCTCGGCCATCACGCGGCGCTCTCCACCTTCGGCCAGGCCAAAAGCCAAGGCCAGCACGTAGCCCGCCTGAAATTCTTCTTTCAAGCGCCCGCTTCCATCGGTAAAAGCCTTGTGGAACGCAGCCCGGATCTTTTCAGCGAGCTTCTCGTAATATTGCGCGTCCTTTTCCCTGCCGAGAATCGCCGCGACACGGCTCATGATGACGCTGCTGTGATAGAAATACGCCGTGCCGATCCAGGGTCCTTTTTTCAGCCAGTCCGGCAGTGCGCCGTAAGGCGCGCACCAGTCGCCGAACTGGAACGGAAAGCGCAGGATATAGGGCGAGCCGTGAAGCGGCAGGCTCAGCGCCGCCCAGCGCTGTACATCCGCCAGATACTTTTTCATGCTGGGGTACTGGCGCGAAAGCAGAGTCTTGTCTCCGTTTGCCTGATAGACCGCCCAGGGGACCAAAATGCAGCTGTCGCCCCAGCAGGAGGTGGTCATCGTGGGCGTGACTCCCTTACGGGCGGGAACGACAAAGGGGATCGCCCCCGTCGCGGTCTGCTCGCTTGCCAGATCCCTCAGCCATTTTTCCAGGAAGCGGCTCATATCGAAATTGAAACAGGCCGTGGGCGAAAACAGGGCAATGTCGCCCGTCCAGCCCTGCCGCTCGTCCCGCTGGGGGCAGTCGGTGGGAATGTCCACAAAGTTGTCCCGCCCGCTCCAACTCAGGTTGCTTTGCAGCTGGTTCAAGTCATCATTTGAGCAGCGGAAGGAGCCGACGGCTTCAAGGTCGGAATAGACAGCGATTGCTTTGAACTCAATGTCTTCTTTCCGAACGCCGCGAATCCCCACATAGCGAAAGCCCATGTACGTGAAGCGCGGCGAATACGCCTGCTCGCCCTCGCGGCAGGTATAGCGCAGCTCCTGTTTGGCGCTGCGGAGATTCTGCACGTAGAGTTCCCCGCGCTCCAGCGTCTCGGCGTGACGGAAGACGATCTCCTGCCCCGCCTTGCCCTTGACCCGGAAGGACACGACACCCGCGATGTTCTGGCCGAAGTCGGCGATTCGCTCGCCGGAGGGGGCTTCCAGCCAGGCGATCGGCGCCAGCACCTCGTGTGCAGTCACCGGCAAACCGCAGCGGGCGGAGAGCCTCGGATTGACCCGCAGCTTTTCCGCCGCGGCGTTGTGCCAGCTTGCCTTGTCCAAGTGTATACGGGCGTCGTACACCTCGCCGTCGAAGAAGTCGGCAAAGCGCCAGGGCGTGTCCTCGGTGACTTCCCAGCTTTCGTCCGTACCGAACACTTCCTGCCGGCCGTCTGCGTATTCCAGCCGCAGCTCGCAAAGCAGCGCCTGGCGATCGGCCGAGAGCTTGGATCTGGACTTGTTGGTGTTATCCACATGGGTCGTGCGTCCCACGGCCCAGCCTGCGGCAACGATGACCGTCAGCTCATGTGCGCCGGCCGGGATGTTCCGCAGCGTCGTTACTGTATACTGCAGATCGGCCTCGTAGTTGGTAAAGCCGGGGGCGAAGTAGTCTTCATTCAGGCGTTTTCCGTCCCAATACAGGTCGAAGATGCCCATACAGCTGGTGAAAATGCAAAGCTGCCCCAGTTCCTTTTCCACCCAAACCCGGCGACGAAAGGCCATGGGCGCGGGAGAATTCGGACTCTCCACGTGAAAGTCCGGGTCGCTGATCCAGGAGGCCTGCCAGGGCAGGTCCAGGCGGCCTGTCTGAAACGAGGTTTCCGCCTCCGCTGTCTCCCCGGCGTCGTCCACGGCGATCACCCGTACCGGGTAAACACGCAGCGGTTTCAGCGCAGGGCCGTTGTAGACCGTGCAGCACTGGTTGATCACTTCCATTCTCCAATCCCCGACAAAAATATGGGCCGACCGGAGAGAAGACTCTCTCCGGTCGCTTGTGAGGGAGAAGGAGAATCGGGGCTGCGGATTGTCTGTGACGACCGGGCCAAGCGCATGCTCGATCCGGATCTCGTCGATGAAAAGCATACCGATCCCTCCCTGTGAATTTGTGATTACTCTGCCGACTTTCCGGCCTTGCGGGCTTCCACTTCCGCACGCATCTGCGGCAGCTTCTGCTCCAGGTCGAAGCCGCGGAAGATGAAGTACATCAGCAGATTGATGACCAGCGGCAGATAGTTGGAGAAGCCATAGATGGAAAAGCGCATGGACTGACTGGCAACTGCCAGCGTCGCGTCATAGGAGCCGATCACCAGGAAGGCGCTGAGCAGCAGAGACCCAAGGCCGCTGCCGACCTTGTTGCCGAAGCCGATGGCGCCGGAGGACATGGCGACCAGCTTCTTATCGTACTTCCATTCGTTGTAGTCCACCGCCATGGCCAGCAGCACGCCGTAGAGGCACATGAGCGGGATCTGCACGAAGCTGCCGATCAGAGAGGTGCCCACGTAGAGATAGAAATTGGCGGGGGCAAAGCAGCGGATCCCGGCCATCAGCGCGGCTCCCAGGCAGCCGACGGAGACCGTCCTGGTCACGCCCAGCTTGCTGATGATGGGCTTGGAGAGAATAAAGCCGATGACCGTGGCCACAAGGCCGACGGCGCCAAGCAGGGCGACCAGATTGTCGTTGCCGAAGATCCACTTGCAGTAATAGGTGCCGGCAGAGCCGACGATACCGTTGGTGATCGCAGTGATCAGGTTAAAGAGCAGGACGATGACCCAGTACTTGTTCTTGAAGAGCATGCTCATGGCGGGGCCGAAGGGAACGGGCTCCTCTTCCGGCACGGCAGGACCGCCGCTCTCGTCGGCGTTTTCCCTGGTGAAGGCGGCTTTATGGCCGTTGAGCCAGCAGATCATAAACAGCAGCAGCACCGCCAGGGCCAGCACGACGCCGTACTTGATCCAGGCGTCCTGGGTGCCGCCCAGCATATTGGTTACGGGGATGGTGGCGATGGCGATGATCATGCCGGCGCCGTAGTTGCCCACCGCACGGAACACGCCCATACTGCTGCGCTCGCTGTTGGATTTCGTTCGCACGACCATAACGGCAGAGAAGGGCGTGGCAATCATGGTGTAGATCACCGCTGTCAGCAGCAGGTTCGTCACCAAAGCGTAGGCGACCTGCACGCCGCTGGCCACATTCTTCGGAACCGTGAACATCAGCGCCACGATGGCCGCGGCCGGGATTGCCAGGGCGATCATCCAGCGGAAATACTTTTTGTTGCCGCCGCGGGAATGGTCGATGATGTTGCCGAAGATCACGTCTGTGAAGGCGTCGATGATCTTGGCGATGGCCATGACCACGCCGACCGCACCGACGGCCATACCGACCTTGTCGGTGTAGAAGTAGGTCATCTGACCCACCAGGTTGCCCATGATACCAAGCGCCAGCTGGCCACTCATGTCCGCGAGATAGTCGCGGGTGCGCATCGTGAGCTTGACGCCTTCGGCGTCGTATTCTTTCCTGACCTTTGCCATGTTGCTTCCTCCCATTTGTTTTATTGTAATTGTTTTTCTCTTCCTTGTGTACCCATTGTACGGGATTTCTGTGCGGTTTTATTGCGAAATCCCGCCCGAAATTGTAAGATCGCGTCAAAACTGCACTTCTATCTGATGGGTTTTCCCGTCCCGAAAAACGGGCAGAAGTGTTCCTTTGATCTGCTTGCCATCCACGGTGATGCCTGCCTCGCCCGTGCGGCGATAGCGGATGACATAGTCCGCGCCGCGAAAGCGTCTTGTCATCTCCGCATGCTCCCAATCGCTTGGAAAAGCGGGCTCGATCCGCAGGCCTGCATAGTCCCGCTTCACGCCCAGGATGCCCTCGTACAGGCCCATCAACGACCAGGCCGAGGTGCCGGTAGTCCAGCTCTGGTAGGAGCGGCCGTAGTACTTGGGGTGCGTGGAGTAGCAGTTGGTGAAGACGTAAGGCTCTGCGCCGGACCGGGCGGAGGGATTCTGCTCGCTGTCGGGCATGATCTTTTTGAGGGTGCGCAGGGCCTCGTCCCCTCGCCCCAGAGCGCAGTCCATCAGGATCTTGAAGGCGCTGGCGTGGCAGTAGACCCCGCCGTTTTCAAACAGCCCCGGCAGCATGCCGGACATGCGCCCTGCCATGGGGTCGAAGCCCCGGTAGGGCGGATCGTTCAGCGGAAAGCCGAAGTCCCGTTCCAGACCGTCCACGGCGGAGAGCAAAGCGGAAAGCCGGTCTTCGGGCACCACATCTCCCAGCACGGCCCAGGTCTGGGCGTTTAAGTAGATCTTGCTGCCGCTCGAATCCTTGGAACCGATATTCTCGGTAGGAGCCATGGCCCGGCGGTACCAGCCGCCGTCCCAGGCCGCGCGGTTGATGGCGGACTTCATCTCGTCATAGGCCTTCTGACAGAATGCGGCGTATTCCTCATCTCCGATCCAGCGCATCAGCGCTTTCAGCTCGCGCAGCGCCAGACAGAACTGCTCCGAGAGCATGACGGACTCTGCCTCTTCTTCGCTCTGGATGTTCAGCGCGTCGTTCCAGTCTGCAAAGTAGATGCGGACAAGGCCGTTTCTGCCCCGGTCGTCCAGCAGCCGCCGCACTGCGGCCTTCACATGGTCGAGGACAGACGCTTCGCCGCCATCCTGCCACTCGATGGGCAGGTCGAGAATGCTTTTATCGCCGGTCTCTTTGAGCAGCTGGCACACCGCCCAGATGATCCAGAAGGGCTGGTCGGAATAGCGGGTGTCGTCATAGGGGTACCAGGTCAGCACCGCGTGGCCGTCCCGGAACTGGTGGCGCAGGCATTCCAGGATCTCCGCCTTCGCTTTCTCCGTGCGGTAGTTTAAGAGCGCCACGGCGATCTGCAGATTGTCCCGCACGCCCTTCTTGCCCACGATACAGAAGTCCACCTGCTTTTTCAGCCACAGGTTCATGATCCGGTTCAGCTTTTCATCCGGGGTCTGCACCGACAGCGCCGCGTATTTCTCCCGGTAGGCCGCCTCGGCTTTTTTGAGTGCGGCGCTCTGCGCGTCCTCCGACGTGTACATTCCGGCGGCTTCCTGCGCTTCCTCGATGGACTCCGCCACACCGAAGACCAGTCGGATCTCCCGCCGCTCGCCGGGCAGCAGGCTCAGCTTGTGCTGCAGCACCGCCCCGGGGATGAAGAGCGCCCCGTCGGAGTTCGAGCAGTTCTCGCCCGAGAGAAGCCGTTTGGGCCGCTGATACCGGGCGGTGGAAGCCGCGTCGGTCTCGGTCTGGGTGCTGAGAGAGCCGAAGAATGCGGTCAGATCCCCGTCAAAGGCAAAGACCGGCTCGGAGGAGCTGAGATACCCGTTATAGCGCTTATGCGGCGCGAAGGGGTGGGCGCTGCGGCAATAGATGCCGTTCAGCTTCTCGTCAAAAGAGGTCTCGATGCTGCGGTACATCTCGTAGTAACGCGGGTGGGAGAAGCCGTCCAGGGAGAAGCTCACCGTGGGAAAGACGCTGAGCATCCGGGGACTGTCCGATGTGTTTTCGATCCACAGCGTCCAGCACTCGCCATAGAGGTCTGTGGGTATAAAGATCCGCCACTCCGCCGCGATGCCGTCTTTGCGGGAGCGGAGCGAGCTGTAGCCGATGGCGTGGGTGCAGGCGTAGTCCTCCACGCTCTCGCACAGCGGGCCGAAGCCCACATTCCAGCTCTCGCCGCTCTGCTCATCCCGGAGGTACACATACCGCGCCGCGTCCCGGTTGAGCATGCACATGTCGGCCTTTTCATTGAGGTAGTAGCTGCGCCCGTGCCCGACCTGGGAGACCTGTGCGCAGTAGCCCAACTCGTTCCAGAGATAATTGTACCAGTAGCGCGGCGTCTCCGGGTCGCGGATAACGCAGGCGCTGTTATGTTCGGTGAATTCAAATACGGCCTTGCCGAGAGGCCCGGTTTCGTTCGTCATATCAGTCCTCGATCACAAGCCGGTACTGCACGCCGGGCAGATCGCCCAGCATGTTGAAGTACACCCCGTTGTCCCGATTTTCACCCTTGATCTCGCCCAGCTCCCGACCCACGGGGTCAAGCACCACAAGTCTGGCATGGGAGGCCTTCACAAATACGCTGCCCTCCAGCGTTTCGGCGTAGAGCTTGCCGTCCTTGCGCACCATGGTGAACTGCAGGCCGGGCATCAGCTCCGGACCGGGGCTGAAGCTCTCCGCGTCCGTGCCGGTGGTGCCGAGGGCAACCAGCAGGAAGTCGCGGGCGTCGGAGAGCGTCTCCGCGTCCCGGGGCAGCAGAGCCAGGGAGATGCGCTCGTTGGCGGCCTTGACGGTCACGCGCTCGGACAGAACCGTTTCCGCCTCCGGCGCGCCGCTGAAGTAGCCGCACTTGTCGCTTTGAACCGAGAAACGGGCGTGGTCGGGATCAAAGCAGATCTCGCCGGTATCGGAGATGAGCTTGCCGTCCACATAGCCGCAATCATCAGAAAGCAGCCCCCACTGCTTCATGGCCTTGTCCATGAGGGAGGCAAACTGCCGGTAGTCGCCGTACTGGGCGATCTCCGCTATATTATCGAAGACCAGGGCTTGCCCGCCCAGGTGGACGCCGGCTTGGATCTCCTCGGTGTTCTTTGCCGCGTCCTTGAGGCGGGTTTCATTCAGATATTTCCGCTTGGCGTCCCGGTAGGGGGACCAGGCGTAGTACACGCCGTGCCTGGCGTCCCGCAGGTCGCCGCCGTTGAGGAAGCCCGCGTTGATCGCCACGTCCGCATCGCCCTCGTAGCGCTCGCCGCCGTCCAGGAAGACGTTGCGGAAAGCCGTCAGATAGGGCAGGGTGCACATGGGCATGGTGTGGAAGTTCGGCAGGGTCTTCCAGTCGTTCTGGGTGTAAACCACGTCCACCCGATTTTTCGCCGGGGAGACCAGGCCTTTGAAGAACACGGTAGCCATGAAGCCCCACTGGGCGATCAGGGCCGGGTCGTTGTAAGCGTCAAAGATAGTGAGGATGCCGTCGGCCGGCTCGTCCTCCGGGTGCTCAGAGGTGTTGTAGTTGTAGAGGATCAGCCCGTCCCAGTCGTTCAGGCAGGCGTAGGCCACGGTGTGGACAAAGGCCGTGGAGTGGAAGGGGTGCAGGGCGTATTCGTTCCACTCGGAAAGCATGAAGGGCTTACCCTGCACGATGGCGACAGAGGCCAGGCTCAAGAGCGTGGTGCCCATGGAGCCGATGCCGCGCTGCACGGTGAGGGGGTTCGTGCTGACATACTCCGCCGGGCCGTAGACCATGTAGGTGTCGTTCTGCACAGGCAGCAGCGGGTGGTTGAAGTAGGTGTTGTTCTCCATCAGATCGCCGTCGGTGTGACCGTACACATCCGCCGCCCCGGCCATCAGGTTGCTGGCCACGATGGGGACCTTTACGCCCAGGGAGATGAGATAGTCCTTCATGTCCTGGTAGAAGGCACGGTTCATCCTCGCGCCGAACTCCATCCAGTCGGCATAGCGGGCCAGGCCTTCGGCTGCGTTCCAGTCGCCCATGGGTTCGCCCACGGACTGATAGAAGCCGCCCTCGATGCCGCGCACGGTCCCCTGTGCGGGATCCTCGTCCTCGCCCAGGGAGCAGACGCCCTCGTGGGTCCAGGCCTTTTTCATCTCCTCGCGGCTATGGTACTTCATCAGCAGAAAGTCCCCGAAGCGGCGGGAAACCTCGTCCCGATAGGGCTTCATCTCCTCGCCCGTGTCCGCGCCGGTGTTCCCCTTGATGGCGCTCTCCTCGTTGTTCATCTGCACGGTCATGACCGCCGGATCGTCCTTGAGGGCGAGGCCGGTGTAGGGGTTCACATGGCAGAGCAGCTCCCGGGCGTATTCCTTCTGCAGCTCGATGAGCCGTGCGTTGTACATGGGGTAGCGCTTCATGCAGGCGGGGATGGAGCCGGGGTACTCCAGACCGTCGCCCTCGAGAAAGGCCCGGGCCACGATCAGGTCGATGTGCAGGTAGATGCCCTTCTCCTTGAGCTTTGCAAAGAGATAGTCGAAGCGATCCAGACCCTCGGGGTTGAAGACGCGGGTGGTGCCCTTGTCATAATCCAGCAGCGGGGCCTCCCTGCAGCTGGACCAGTTGCCGGCTCCCTCTCCGATGGGGGCGTCGGCCGCGTGGAGGCGGATCACGTTCACGCCCATGCTGGCAAGGCGCGCGGCCAGCTTCTCCGCGTCCTCGTGGGTCGGGGTGTTGGAGCGGGTGGCGATGTTGAAGCCCAGGAAGCGGGCGCGCTTGCCGTCTTCAAAATAGAAGTGGCCATTCTTCACGCGCGCAAAGCCGTGGCAGCCCGCCGGGGCGTCCAGCAGGTGGGAGAAGTCCAGCGCGCCGCGGTTCGGCTCTACGGGGGAAATACGGATGTTTTGTTTCATCTTGCGCCTCCTATTGTCAGTTTGTTTTTTTCCTGAGCTTACTGTAGCAAAAGCGGCGGTTTTCTTATTGCAAAATAGCGTCCGGAATTGTAAATTCCCGCCTTGTTTTTCTTTGTGTCGAGTTTTATACTGGAAAACGAGGTGAAAAAGATGGACTATATCGCCTTTTCCAAGAAATTCTTCGCCGCCACCGGGATCCCGGTCAATCTGCTCTGCGGAGGGCGGCCTGTCTATTCCTCCCTGGGAGAGCAGGCTTCGCTGGAAGCACCCGAAGAGGTCTGGCCCATGTATCCGCCGACCCGCAACCCGGAATTTGCCGCCATCAACCCGGATCTGGAATACGGGCATGTGCAGATCGAAGGGACAGGATATGATCTGTTTCTCGGCCCGGTTTTCACATCACCGGTCAGCGAGCAGTTGATCCGGGAATTCTTTGAAGAAGCCAAAACGCCTCCCGAATACCGGGAGACGGTCACGGAGCTGCTGTACGCCATCCCCATTACCAGCCATGCGCAACTGGTACGCACGCTGCTCTTTCTGCATCTGTGCCTCAACGGCAAGGAAGGGAGGATTGAGGATTTCTACGCCGAGGAGCAGGGAGAGACGGCCAGGCTGGAGACGAAGATTCTGGACGCTGCCATTGACTCCAAGGAGAAGGAAGAAAGCCGCAGCTCCTATGCCTTTGAAAAGGAGCTGTACCACCACATCCAGCAGGGCGATCCGAATCGGCTGCAGCGCTTCCTGGAGCAGACCCGATCTTTTCCCTCCGAGGGCAAGCTGGCGCACACGCCGCTGCGCCAGGCCAAGAACACGCTGATCGGTCTGGCATCCAAGGTCTGCATGCTGGCCGCGATCCCCGGCGGGCTCGACGCGGAGCGCGCCTATCAGCTCTCGGATCTCTACACGCTGGAGTGCGAGCAGACGCAGACCATCGAGGAGGTGCACCGGCTGCAGTATGTGATGCTGATGGATTTCTGCGCTCGCTGCGGCGCGGCCAGGCTCCCCAAGGGTGTATCGGCGGAGATCTACCGCTGCATGACCTATATCCAGAGCCACACCAACATGCCCATCGGCGTAGAGGATGTGGCCGAGGAGATCCACCGCAGCAGTTCTTACCTCATGCGGCGCTTCAAGGCGGAGCTGGGTATGAGCGTGGGCGACTATATCACCAAATGCAAGCTGCAGGAGGCCTGCGATCTGCTTGTTTACGGTGATCGGAGCCTGGCGGAGATCAGCGCGTACCTGGGCTATTCCAGCCAGTCCTATTTTCAGAACGTGTTCAAAAAGCAATTCGGCCTGACGCCGATGCAGTATAGAAAGCAAAACCGAAAAGCAAATTGACAATGAAAAAAGCCTGTCATCCTGAGCGGAGCGAAGCGGAGTCGAAGGATCTTTAAGATTCTTCGCCGCTATGCTACTCAGAATGACAGGTTTACTTTTTTACAGGCTCTCGCCGTTTGTTCGGATGAGCTCCGCATACCAGTAGGCGGAATCCTTCAAGGTCCGCTCCTGCGTGCGGAAGTCCACGTAGATCAGGCCGAAGCGCCTGTCAAAGCCGTGGGCCCATTCCAGGTTGTCCAGGATCGACCAGACCATGTAGCCCTTGACGGGAAAGCCCTCGTCCGCCGCCCGCCTCAGGCCGCGCAGATACCACTTCATGAACTGGATGCGCTGGGGATCGTGGACGCGGCCGTCGTCCATTTTGAAATCGATGATCGCCACGCCGTTTTCCGAGATGATGATCGGCAGCCCATAGCGCTCGTGGATGAAGCGCACGCCCCAGTAGAGCGCGTCCGGCGTGACAGCCCAGCCCATATTGGTCCTGGGCATCCCCGGCCAGGGCTTTCCGTCGGGGCTGTCGTTATAGTTGCTGGCAAGATAGCAGTTCCAGCCTAAGAAATCCAGCGGCTGATGGATCAGCGCCAGCTCCGCATCCGAGAGCATGTCCCGCAGGCGAGGGTGCGCCTCGCCCTTCATGATGGGATCGAGCCACCAGTTGAGATAGTAGTGATTGAGCTTGCCGGCAAAGGTCTTTTCCCGCGCCTTTTGGATATCCTCTTCCGTCTCCGATTCTGGCATAAATAAAGTGCTGTCCGTGGCAATGCCGATCTGGGGCGGCAGGATCGCCGTTTCCCGGATCACCCGGGCAGCCCTGGCGTGGGCCAGCAGCAGGTTTTTTGTCAGGATCAGTACCTTCTCAGCCTCTTCCTCGCTCCCCGCCGGGACGCTCTCAAAGGGGGCGTGGGTGCCATGCAGATAGCCCTCGCCGATGAAGGAGGTACCCTCGTTAAAGGTCATCCAATAGGACACCTTATCCGACAGGGCTTCCACCACCACGGCGGTAAAGGCGGCGAAATCCTCGCTGATGGAGCCTGCGAGCCAGCCGCCCTTCTCGTGAACCCACAGCGGCAGATCCCAGTGGTAGAGTGTGACTAAAGGCGTGATGCCCGCGGAGAGCAGCTCGTCCACCAGCGAGCGGTAGAAGTCCAGGCCCTTTTCGTTGACCTTGCCTTCCTCCGGCATCACCCGGGGCCAGCTGACGGAGAAGCGGTAGGCCTTGAGGCCGAGCTGCTTCATCAGCGCCACGTCCTCCCGGAAGCGGTGATAGTGGTCACAGGCGACAGCGCCATTGTCTCCGTGGGCGATGTGTCCGTCCGAGAGGGCGTCCCAAATGCTCGGCCCCTTGCCGTCCTCGTCGTATGCGCCCTCGATCTGATAGGCCGCGCTGGCCGCACCCCAAAGAAAATCCTGCGAAAAGCTCATGAAGCTTCCTCCCGATGATGAATTCTTTGCTTGCTATCATAAACTCTTCATCGTCCAAGGTATTGCAAAATAGCGCTTGAAATTGTAAATTCCCCGCAAGGATAAATAGTTTCATGAAACCAAAGTAAGAATTGTGGAGGATACTGTGAGTATTATACTGTATATACCTCCTAAGTAATATTTGGAAGCATCGTAAGCGTGAGTGTTATTATTTCTTTTTATAGCTTTAACTTGTATAAACCTTTATCTACGCGTTCCGCCTGGCGGCCAAGATTATAATCGACATACTGACGGACGGAACAATGAAAGAAATATAAACAGATGACGACAGGCAGGGGCATAAAACGCTCCTGCCTGTTTCTTCGCTTGTGGTGAGATGGGATGCGATTCCGCTTGTCTGTTTAATGAGAGTCAGCGATTCTTCTCCACGTCCTGCCAATTGGCGTTGTGGAGGATCTCCGCGTTTTCCCCGAGGAAGACTGTTCCGGCCTCCTCATCGCCGGTGAGCTGGTACAGCATCCAGGCGGTCATGTAGCCGTCCGAGCGCATCAGCATCTGCTCATGCTCGGCCCCGACTGCCCGTGCCCGGAGCTTTGGCACGTCGTCCGTGATGCTGTCATAGTTTGCAATCAATGCGGAAAGCGGCGATACTCCGCCGTAGCTTGTTTCCGGATCATTGCCGGAATCGTCAGACTTACCGGTACCGGCAGCCATGAAATACGGGATCGTGACCTTGGACACGTCATACTCCCAGCCCATGTTTTTAGCCAGTGTGGGATAGGCGGCGCTTCCTGTAAACATAGCCTTATATCGGGCGCCGTTTTCATAGTTTGTTACAGCACAGATCGCACCGGCGCCGCCCTGGGAATAGCCGATAATGCCCATGTTGCCATAATCGATCTTACCTGAAAGTACAGAGTCGGCGGGCATGTTCAGCATGAAATCCAGGGTAAGGGAGGCCGTTTCACCGTTTCCGGTCTGACCGTCCTCGTTGCCGACTACGATAAAGCCCCAGCTGGCAAGCCGTGGGAAGAAGGGCTCATAGGAGGCAGCAGGCGTTCCGCTGGCGTTGACCACCAGGATCATCGGCCATACCAAGTCACCGGTTTCCAGGTCCGCAGGATACCAGACTCTGATTTTCCCGATGGATTCGTTATCGGAGGGGAATTCTGTATAAGCAATCGCATAATCGCCCGGCTGAGAATACTTCATCTCAAGCGGCGAATCGGATTGGAAGCTCTTGTAATACTCCTCTACGATGTCGTTGTTCCCGTCTCCTCCGGGCATCATGGACTTGATGTACAGAAATCCGCCAATTCCCGCACCTGCAAGAACGATCAGTACAACAAGCAATACGATCAGCAGCTTTTTCATTGTGTTATCCTCCCATGATCACCTTGACAGCGGCTTTTCTGCCCTGCCTCAGGATCTCATCCGTCAGAACAGGTCCCGCTTTCAGATCAAGCAGCTCTCCGTTTACGGAAAGCTCCCTGACGCCGTGCTGGACGTGATCGGGGTTTTCCACCCGGATCGTCAGACGGCAGCCGCGGAAGCTGCGCTCTACCGTGAAGCCGTCCCAGTCGGCGGGAATCGACGGGTCGATCAGCAGGCCCTTCAGCGTGGGGCGGATGCCCAACAGATACTGCGTCGCCACCACGTCCATCCAGGCCGCCGTGCCGGTGACCTGAGAAACGCAGCCCCAGCCGAACTTCTCATTGTCCTTGCCGAGCATGGTGGAGCAGTAGGCATAGGCCTCAGCGTGATAACGCTCCACGCCGACCTTTTTGATGACCTCATTCGGCATGATCTGCTTGTAGTATTTCCAGGC
>CAMHMZ010000027.1 GCA_946186375.1 uncultured Clostridia bacterium | reverse complement strand
CTTGGTAGTACAGCTCTTGAAATGCCTGGGTGTAGAGCATACCGACAAGGAAATTAAGGCTCACGTCGTTGCTGTCCGGGATCACACAGAAAACGGCTTGCTTGCGCGCTCCCAGCTTCGACAGCTCCAAATCGTCCTCGTCGGTGATGTCCTGGATCTCCCGCAGGGTAAACGCGGACAATCTGACGGCGGCACTTACCAAAATAGACTTGGCCGTTTTTCCCGCCGCCTGCTTGAAAATGTGATACTCCCGCACGGCGATATGATCCGGGTGTTCTTCCTCCAGCGCCTCGAAAAGCAAGTCCAGCGCCGATTGATAATCGTCGTCCTCTTCTTTCGCCCCGCCGAACTCAATCATGGTGAGCATCATTTCCATCGTCTGCTCATAGGGTGGAGACTCATGGAGCAAATACAACATGAGGGCGGAATCGAGGGCGATTTCGGATTTCTCCCAAAAGGGATCGTTTTGGCTTGCGTTCTTCGGCGTCGTGTTCTGAATGAAATTGTTAATCAGCCGGAACACGTCGGAGTCTTTGCGGATATACCGGAAAGGGTTATAGCTGTCGGAATGGCTCGGCTCGATCAGATCGAACACCTTGACGGTATAGCCCTGCTGCAAGAGGAACGGAGCGACAGCCCGTACAAGCTCGCCCTTTGGATCGGTGCAGATAAAGCTGGCGTTGGCAAGGAGAAGATTCGGCTTTACAACAAAGCGTGTCTTGCCCGCGCCACTCCCGCCGACCACGATCTGAAGGAGGTTTCTCATGTGCTGCCGTCCGTTCAAACTCATACAAAGGTGCTTGGTGAGGATTACGTTCTTGGCGGGGTTTTTATCGCTGTACTTCTTGTTCAGCTCCCGAACGCTGCCCCAACGGGCAGAGCCGTGTTCTTCGCCGGGACGCCTGTTCATGCGGGAGGAATAGTACACGGCGATTGCTCCGGCGTAGATCACAAGAGCGCCCAGCATGAACTTGACGGTGTGTGGCGTCCAGCGCAGAGCAAAGGGCTCGTTCATGGCGTCGGGAAAGACGGCCATGAACTGAAAGAGATTCATACCGTCCTCATACACGCCCGCGCCCAGCACAGCCAGGTAAAGCACGGCCACGGAAAACGCCGCCCACAATGGGGCGGCGTCCCGGAAAGACTTTTGAGTTATATAGGCATCCCTCCAAAACTTGTCTCACGGTGAGACACATTTAGCGCGTCCGGTCGGTGTGACGGACAGGAGCGCGGGGCTTCTTCTGCTTTGCCACGGCGTCCAGCTCGGCCAGCTTCTGCCGGGTTGAGGGCTTTTCATGTCCCGTCATACTGTTCAAGCCAATCCCGCGCTCGTCGGAGGATTTCTCTTGTGGAGCGCGGGACTTCGCTTTTTTTGACGCTTGATCCTCCCGCTTGACCTCCGGCACGGCATAGTCCATAGCTTCCATGACCGCGTTGAGCTGGGCGCTGTAATTGACGTTGGAAATGATATGAAGGACACCGTTTTCCTTGACTTCACTCTTGACGGCTGCGTACAGGACGCCGAACTGCTTGGCGATCTTCTGGAACTTCTCAAAGTCCACAGCCTTGATCGGAATGATGACGGATTCTGTATTCTCCTTCATCAGCCGCTCGATGCCCACCTTGCCGACAACTTTGTAATGCTGCTTGACCATAGCGGCCAGCAGCGCCGCCGCGTTCACAAGTCCTTTCGCAGAAAGCTCCGTTGCGATCTTGGCGGCTTCCAGGCCCTCCTTGACCAGCAGATCGGCCACTTCGCCGCTCACTTCCATAGGTCACGCCTCCTTTCTTTGGCTTTCGTTTGCGTTCTCTCTGCCTGCTCCGCGCTCTGCCGGTCGAGCCGGATATGCTCTTGGATTTGCGGTATTCTGTCCGCGACCTGTTGGCAACATTTCAGCTCCCGGCGGATCGGGCGCAGGGCAAGAGAGATTTCCTTGATCTCGGCGCTCACATCCTCGCCGCGCCTCTGGCGGCGGTACAGCTCGCGCCGGGAAATAACAAGAGAGTCAATGTCCGCTTGCAGGGCGTCCGCAAGCATGGACAACTGACTCTCATTGTCGATACGGTATTTATGCAGCAGCGTAAACTGCCGCTTGTATTGATCGAGCTTTCTGACCTCGGCCCGCACGGTAAACGGCGGAGGCCGTCGCCGCGGCCGGGGCGGTGAAAGCAGATACAGATAGCGTAGATACAGACGGCGCAGGCCGGACAGCTTGCGCTTTTCCCCATAGGCGGGAGATCTGCGCTTGACCTTATAGCGGCCTTTCGGGATATATACCGGCGCTTCCTTTTTCGGCTCCGGCGTCTCCGGCTCGCTGCGGCTCCTGTTCAGCCGATCCCGTATGTCCGCTTCGGTGTAACCGTCGCCCAGACTGTCCAGCCGGAAAAAGCGATCCGAGCCGGGCGGCTTGACCGCCGTGTGCCTGACATTGGCTCCGCGCTTGATGGTATAACCCCGTTTCTGCAACACCTCAAAAAAGGATTGCAGCGTAAAGGCGTCACGCAGCGCAGCGTCAACATCCTGTCGGATCAGTCCGCGTACGGTGGGCTTGCCATTCTTCTCGGCCTGCCATTCGGCATAGTGCTTTCCGCTGCCTTTCGGCTCGATAACGGAAAGATCGTTTTCCCGGCTTATTGCGTTTGAGATACCTCGAATATCTCCATAATACGCCTTGAAGTCGTCCCGGTACATCTTCCCGTCAACACAGGAAACGGAGTTGAACACAATATGCGCGTGGATATGTCCGTGATCGGTATGCGTGGCGACAACGGCCTCAAAACGGCCTTGCAGCAGGCGCTCGGCCATTTCCACGCTGAGCCGGTGTGCCTGTTCCGCTGTCACTTCACCGGGAGAAAAGGAATGGATGATATGATAGCCCTGTATGGGGCGCTTTTCCTTGTCCCAGCGACGCTTGGTTTCGAGCATATCCCGGAAAGCCGTGTCGAGCTGGCAGTTGATCGCCGTCTGAAGGAGCTGGCCGTTTTCCAGCTTCTGCGTCTTGCTTTCGTTCAGCGCGTAGTTGATCCTGTTATCCATGCGGGCATGGACGACGATAATTCTGTCATAGGCCATGCTTCACAAGCTCCCAGGCGCGGCGGGCAAGCACGGCGGCGTCAGCGATTTCGCTCTCGCGGACGCTTCTTCGGGCGTTTGCCCAATGTGCGATCTGATTGATATTGTTCCCGATGGCGGACAGCTCGCGCAGCAGCGCGGCGTACTGATCCGGCGGTCGTGCGCGGAGCTGTGTTCCGGCGACAAGAGAACGGATAAAGGGATCGATCCCCATACCGGCAAGCGCCGCCTGTTTTTTGAGGTGCTTATACTCGGCCTCATTCATCCACACGCTCACATGGCGCGGGCGTGATCTCATGGCATCATCCTTTCCGTTTTGTGTCTCACGGTGAGACACATTTCGCAGGTGGGGTTTTAGGGGGTATCCCTCTAACAAGGGGCGTTTGTGCTACCAAATGCCATACTTGCCAGGACAACGCCGCCGGAGGCGGCGCGTCCTGCTCCATGAGGAAAAGGGATTATAAAGCGCAAAGGAAAGGCAGCCGTGCGGCACCTTTCCTTTCATTTCTCTCTATTCTGACTGAACGCTTTTTCCATTTGAAGAACAGTTTTCTTTTGCTCTTTTGTCAGCGGAGCCCATCCGTCAAACAATTCCTTCAACTCCGGCGTGAGTTCTACCATCTCATGCTCCGCAAAGAATTGCGATAACGAGATTCCAAATCCTTTGCAGATGGATTCAAGCGTCGAAAAGGACGGAGTAGCATTTCGCCGGAAGATGTTGGCTATTGTAGATTCGGACAGTTTGCTTTCCCTTGCAAGACGATATTCAGTCCAACCTCTTTCTTTGAGAAGAGAACGCAGCTTTTCGTGTATATCCATTCAATCACCACCTTGCTGTAAACATTTTACCGTTTTGCAAAATGGTTTTATACAGTATGCTTGTGTGGATTATACCGTTATGTTAAACTGTATAGGCCATTCTGTCGGCAAGGAGGATAAAGGAATGAATAGAAAAGGACGTGCATATTTTATTGACTTCCCGCGGATCATGGAGGATCTGAAAGCTCTGCATGATATAAATGCGGAACAGGATTATGAAATCGTGGCAACGGTAAAGCTCGGCGCAATAGACTATGAAAACTTCATTACGGATATGGTCGCTGACCGTCAGTTCATAGAGGATAACTGTGACCTGTGCTCGGTAGGCGGCGTATGGAAATGCTTGCTCGTTCAGCAGAAAGGGAAAAAAGACGGGGTGTTGGTTATCCCGACAGATCGGTGCTATGTCAAGTATGCGGCATACTATACCGGGGAATGAGGAGAGCGGAAATGTGTTTCACCGTGAGACACATTTCCGTTTCTCTATGGTGGATTTTTTCTTGCCGGTCTGTATTCGATGCTCCTGCGCGATTCGGAGCTTCAGCTCGTCCTCGCTTTCGGGATAAAGCTCACAGCGTTTTAGACCGCCATGCTGGACTCTTACCCGTAGGAACTCGTCGCTGGCATATTCCGTGTAGAGCATTTTAGAAAAAGTCGTCCCGTCCCCAAATTCACCGGAGATATACACATAGGGCAGCGCCGCCTTTTGGATTCTCTGTACGCTTTCTCCATAGTCAAAGGGAATGACCTCTCCCATGAGCCGGTTGCTGTCTTTTTCCTCAACGACCACCCGAAACGCCCGAAAGCTCTCATGCTCGGCGTCGTAGTGTGTCCAGATGTTATATGCCCCGGAGCCTTTCAGAAAGACCTCCTTTTCCTTGAGGCACCATGTACCGCATGGGCGAGAGAGCCAGTAGTAGGTACGATCCTCTTTCTTCGGCTTGTTCACCGCTTCCAAGAGCGTTGTGACATCAAACTCAAAGTCTGACTGATAGGAAGTCGTGTTTTCCAAAAGGACAGCTTGCAGGGTGTGGAGAATGTCTGTTTTCATTGCGGCATCCTCACCTGGCCTCGGAAAAACTTGTCTCACGGTGAGACAAGTTTCCCTCGGTCTTTTCCTGTGGCTTGATCGGGGTGCGTGCAATCGCGGGGCAGGCGTCTTCGATAGCGTCGATGATCTCTGCGGCGGTCGTGCTGATACAGTCCAGCGAGGCTTTCAGCTCCGGCAACTTCTTGTCGCGGCTCCAGCCGGTGACATAGGCAAAGGAATAATCTGAGGTGTCGATCCCGAAGTGCTGGCAGACTACATAGGCGATGCTCTCGGCTTCGACCTCGCGGGTGCTTTGGTCTTTCGTAGGAGTACCCATGACAGCAGCACCTTTGACTGGCAGCGCATGGAGCTTGGCATGGGCCGTTTCATGGATCAGCGTCTTTAGAGTCTGTACCTGGCTCATGCCCACGTTGACGTAGATACATTGCTCCAAATGGTTGTAGCAGCCTTTGGAAACCTGCGGCTCCCGAAAATGGATCGGTACAGGACAGAGACTTTCGACAGCATGAAAGATACTGTCAAAGCCCTCCACGTCTCCGGTCAGCTCGTCCACGCCCAGGGAGGGCAATTCTTTACCCTCCGTCTGACTGAGATCAAACACATAGGCGATCTTGAAACGCTGTCGCTTTACGACGGCGCTTTCTTTTTCCGGCTGACCGTCCGGGCCGAGGATCGCGTGGCCTTTTTCATCGAGCTTGTTTCTCTCCACCAACACGTTCTGCGGACACGGCGCAAGGATCTGTATGCCTTTTTCGCCTTTCTTTACGCTGCGCCCCAGCTTCTTCCATGTGGTATAACCGGCCACGGCCTGCGCTTCGGGGCATTGAAAGAAGATCAGCATACATGATGTAATTTGTAAAGGAAGGTTTTATCCTTCTATTACATCATGACTGCGGCTCGTTTGTGGGAAATGGCTCGACAGTTATGGGAAAGGAGGAAAATGAGCCCGAAAGGGCTTTTTCTTGTAACTGTAAGTTTCATTATATGAAGGGAGCCATTATCTATGGAAATTACCTATTCTCAATGCGGGGATTATCTCATCCCCGATCTTGCCCTCTCGCAAGATGAGCAGCAGCTTATCGGCAAGTATGGCCGTATGCGCGGCCGGTATCTCAAAGAGCATCGTCCGGTTATATACTCCAATCTTCTACTGTCCGGTAAGCTAAGCCAGCACCTATCCGAAATCGACCAAACCTGTATGGATCAGATCGAGCTGATTGCCCAGCAGATGAAGGTCCAGGAAGGTGTAACCGAAGCACTCAAAGCCACCGATCAAATGGCTTGGGTCGCACATATGAACAGTATCCAGAACCGGGCGGAAGAGTTCGTTCTAACCGAGCTTGTCTATGCATGAGGGGGGTGTCAGGATGCAAATTCTGGAAGACCTCTATATAGGCAATGTGCGACCCGGCGAGCGGATGTTCAAGCGAAACAGCCAGTACGCAAAAGCGCTGGATGAAACTGTAAAGGCCGGAGATGCCTTAACAGCCTCCCTCTCGGATGAACAAAAGGAGTTCTTTGAAGACTACATGACCGCCCAGCGCGAGGTCAACATTTTGACCGATTGTGAAACTTTTTGCTACGGCTTCAAGGTCGGCGCAAAGATTATGCTGGATGTTCTGACCGAAGGGCAAATGAGAGAAATCTGAGCAAACTAAAATATTCTCCTGTCGCAAGAGAAAGCCGGGGATACCTACAGCAGAAAGGTGTCCCCGGTTTACATTTTTTGATACTACTTATTTTTGCCCGATCACCTGATACATCCGTTCATTGGAGCGTATCAACGTCACATTTAGGTGTCTGACAAAGATTTTTGCTAAATCCTCTGCGCTCATAAGGCCGTTGGAGACGTGGCTGGCTGAGCCATGATGGTGGGCGTCTATCTTCTCCCGGCTCATGCCGTGGGCCACGGTCAGCGTTCCGCCGGGCTTCAGCAGACATGAAAGATTTGCGATCAGCCGCTCCGGATCGGGAAAATGCGGGAAGGCGTTATAGACCACGATGCAGTCGAACTGCTTTCCAAAGTCTGTCGTCTCCACGTCTCCGCATAGGATCTCGACTTCGGCCTGGGGGAACTTTTCCTTCGCGATCGCCGCCATTTTGGGAGATATATCGATGCCAGTAACAGACGCCACGCCGCGCTTGAGATAATCCGGGATCAGTACACCTGTCCCGCAGGCAACATCCAAGATCTCCTTGCCCGCTTTCACTCCGGCGTTATCCAGGATTGTGTTGATAATCTCATCGTTCCGGATCATCTCCGCGTCCCAGCCGGGAGCCAGCCGGTCAAAGAACTCGATGACTTCTTTTGTTTCGATCATGGGCTCAGCCAAAGAAGGTCGCCGTGTCGATCTGCTGGTAACCGCCGAAGCTGTTGGGATAGGCGTTGATCTGCTCGGCCATGTCCATACCGTAGAACATCTGTGTGACTTCGTTGATCTTGGCGGTCATGTCGATGTCGGCAAACTGCTCGGGATACACGGTCTTGGCGATGAACCAGGTATTGATCAGCGCGATCTCATAGTTGGTGTAATAGGCGTTGTAGGCCATCTCCAGATAGACCTGGCCGTCCTGCCACGCCTTGCAGGTATCGAACATGGTGGGGTTCTCGGCGTACAACGGCTTGATGTTCTTCACCGCAGCGGCGTCCATGATGATGATATCCATATCTTCGCCGAGAGCGATAAACTTCTCCTCCTCAATGGCCTGGATGCCGGGCGCCTCCAAATCGGTGACCACGTTCCGGACATTCGCCACATTGAAGGAGATATAGTTCTGCGCGGTCATCAGGTGGTTGGTGGTGCCCCAGTTGCCAAGGCCGCAGATGTACACGCCGGGCTTGTTCTCCTCGGCAATGTCCGCGGTGCGGCGCTGGATCTCGGCGCGCTCGGCCTCAATAAAGCTGCAGAGAGCCTCGGCTTTCTCCTCGTTCTGGAAGATCACGCCCAGCATACGCATGGTGCCGAAGAAGTTGTCGTCGAATACACCGCCGGGTCCGGCTTTCAGGGTGATGACAGGCACACCCAGCTGCTCCTGCAGGGCATCCTCCTTCTCCACATCCTCATACTCGGAGATGACGATATCCGGATTGCAGGAGAGGATCTTCTCCGCCTCTGCGGCCTGGGCCTGCGGGCCGCCCACGCCACAGGAAGGCAGCGTGCTGAACACGTCGCCATAGGCGATCACATAGGGACGGGCCACGCCGTCAAACATCTTGGGGCGCTCGGCCAGCGAGGCGTTGTCGATATCCTCCACACCACAGAGAAGATTCACGTCGCCGATGTAGCTGTACATGCGCAGAGCGCCTGCGCCGATGCAGACGACGCGGGTATAGCTGCCCGGCGTGACGGTCACTTCACGACCGATCATGTCAGTGATGGTGATCTCTTGCGGTTCAGCCGGTGCGGGTTCTTCCGTAGGTGCGGGCTCGGTGGCAGGGGTCGGTTCCTCTGCGGCAGGGGCCGGAGCTTCGGTCGCGGCAGGAGCGGCCGTCTGTCCGCAGGCGCAGAGCGCCAGCAGCATCAGCATGGCAAGTAGCATGGCAAGGGTTCTTTTCATGTCTTTTGTCCTCCGTTTATGATGATTTTTTTGCCTTCTATCTCCACGATGCGAACTTCCGCATCAAAGATTTCCCGGATCACAGCTTCCGTCACGATCTCAGGGCCTCCGGTATGGCGGATCTGTCCATCCTTCATGAAGAAGAAACGGTCGCCCAGATCCAAGGCCTGATTTAGATCGTGCAGCGAGGTGAGGATACCGATATTCTTCTCCTTCGCTACGCGCTGTGCTTCCGATAGGATCAGCTGTTCATTGGCGATGTCCAGGTTGCCCGTGGGCTCGTCGAAAACCAACAGCCGCGGCTCCTGCGCCAAAGCACGGGCAATGGCGATCTTCTGCCGCTCACCGCCGGAGAGCTGCTCCACATTGCGAGCAGCATAATCCTCCAGCCTCATGTCCCGAAGGATCGCCCATACTGCGTCCTCGTCCTCTTTCCCAGCTTTATAGCCGAAGTAGGACACGCGGCCCATCAGAACCGTATCAAAGACGCTCAAAGCACCAAAGTGGATGCTCTGAGGCACATAGGCCACGCGCCGCGCCCGCTCCTGCCGTTTCATTTTCAGCAGATCCTCGCCGTCAAAGCGGATGCTGCCGCCCTGCGGCTTCTGGATGCACAGGATGTTTTTGAAAAGCGTGGTCTTGCCCGAGCCGTTTTTTCCCAGCAGGATCCCGATCTCTCCGTCTTTGAGCACAAGGTCGACGCCCTGAAGCACCATCGGGGAATGTCTGGAATAGCGGAAGGAAAGGTCTTTGATCTCAAGCATCAGTTATGCTCCCCCTTCCTCGAAAAGATGATAGCCAGGAAGAAGGGCGCGCCAAGCAGGCTGGTAATCGCACCGACAGGGAGCGCGGAGCCATTGCCCAGGCTACGTGAAAGCGTGTCTGCCAGTAAGAGGAGGATACTGCCGCTGAGAGCGGAGGCGGGGATCGAGACCCGGTGATCGTGACCCAGCAGCTTCTTTGTCACATGAGGGCAGATGATGCCCACGAAGCCGATGATTCCCAGAAAAGAGACGCAGACCGCGGTGATGACCGAGGCCAGCAGCATGGATACAGAGCGCAGCCGATCCACCGCCACTCCCATGCTTTTTGCCGCCGCGTCTCCGCTGAGAAGTGCATTGAAGCGCCAGCTCATGAACGCAAAATACCCGATCCCGACTGCAACGACCACGGACATGATCCAATCCGTGCGGTAGGTCGCCCGGCCCAAATCGCCGAAGGTCCAGATCACCGCAGCGGAGAGGCCCACGTCTGTGGCGTAAAACTGCAGGATCGTGGTTGCTGCCGTCCATACGGAGCCAATCGCGATACCTGCCAGCACCACGACCCCGGGCTGGAAAGCACGGATCCGGCAGAGGCCGAGAATCAGCAGGATGGAAAGCGTGGAGAAGAGAAAGGCCATCAGCGAGGTGGCATAGGGATTGGCGCCAACCGAGTAGTTTGCAAGGTGATTTCCGGTATCCAGAAAGCCGCCCGCGAAAGCGATGATGGAGAGATTGGCGCCGAACACCGCCGCGTTGGACACGCCCAGCGTGGAGGGCGAGGCCATGGGGTTATTCAGATTGGTCTGCATGATGAGGCCGGATACCGACAGTCCCGCGCCGGCAATGATCGCCGCCAGCACACGCGGGATGCGGATGTTCCAGATGATCCGCACCTGAGCGGCGCTGCCCTTTTTAGCGAGCGCGGCAAAGCACTCCGAGATACTCATATGAGAAGAGCCCACGAAAAGGCACACAAAGGCTAGCACGATCACCGCTGTGGTCAGAAGCAGAAGCGCCGCCGTGTTTTTTCTTCTGTTTTTGTCAAGATCAGATCGAACTCTCATAGAAGTATAATAATCCCCTCGGGTACGGGCTAACAAGCCCCCCGGGGGGATATTATTCTGAAAGGTTAAATGGATTTGGAGTCCGAATACATAGGTGGATGTCTTTTTATGATGCTCCTTATAAAAATTGCTTTGCGTATCCATTGACGATTTCTACGCAAATCGAGGCCACGGAGCCGTTGAAACCAACGGCTTCGCAGCCTCTTTCTGTTATAGGGAATACGATTATTTAACCCTCGCGGCCTATCTGCGTATAAAGATCGTCGAGGTCGGTCTTTTTTGTCATACCCTTATTTCTTGCCCTTTTCCTTCTTATGCTGCTCGCGGCAGGCGGGAGAGCAATATTCCGCATCGGCTTTGCCCGCGATAAAGGGACGCTGGCATTGGCGGCATATCTTGAGCGGGTTCTTCTCGTCCGTCAGCGTCATGGAGAACAGGAGCTGCACGTTTAGCAGCAACGAATGGAAATCCCATACCAGAGTCGGATGCTCCCGCAGTTCCAGATGATAGGTCGGGGTGTTGCCCTCAAAGGCCGCCATCCCTTTGCGGTAAATCTCCAGCGTCATATCGTCCAGCCGCTCCCTGTCGATCTCATAGAGTGTGGCAGTCACCAGCGTGAAAGCCCAATCCCGGAACACGGACGCCAGCCAGTCATACTGTTCTCCGTAGTCCCGCATGAAGCTCATGACCATCGCCTGCGGCTCTAACTGGTAGGTCATGATCAAGGCCATCATCATTCGATCATCCGTATTCCAGACAGACTCCACCCCCTTCTTATGAAAGTCCGGCTTGCGGAACGGGAAGAACAGGCTGATGTAATCCTCGGTATCCATCGTCTCTGTCGGAATGATCTGATTCTTGTGGAAATATACCTTCTCATATTCGATGAACTTGGCCGTCGTGGGAAGCGCCGTCATGATCCCCAGCAAGCCATATTTGCACGCGAAAGCCTGCATCGCCGCCTTGATCGACTTCTCCGGATTCTTATGGAACAGCATCAGTCCAATATCTGCGGCAGCCAGCACTAAGTTGTCTGCGTCCTCCATAGGATCGTAGGGCTTGGGCTGCGCATCTTTGGTCGGCAACAGATAGTCTTTTCCGTTTTCGGCAGTTCTCCATTCGTAATCCGAATAACGTACCCAGCTGGCACGGGTATTTTCAAAGATGTTCGTCATCGGGCTGTCCCTCCTTGTCTCTATCTATGACGGCGCTCCACTCCTGTAGGAACCGCGATTCTCTTTCACTTGGAATATAGCCGTTTTCCTGCATCGCGCTAAGCTGCTTAACCATCTTCTTGTGTATCTTGCGTAGTACGGTATCCCGTACCTTTCGGATATTCCGATCTGTCTGCCCCCGCATCAGTGCCAAATATTGCGGGCTGAACTGACGGAGGAACAGGAAATAGAAAATTTCCTTATGTTCCTCTTTTAGCTCCTTGATGATCTGCCGCAGGTACTCTTTCGTGGTCAGATCGTGCATCTCGTAGGGGCAGTCATAGAAATAATCCAGAAAATAACCACGGAGTAGCTGGCGCTCCATCGGATCGTTCCGCCAGCGGGGAACAAAGCTCGTGGACGCATAGTCCACTTTGTAGTCTATGGGGACATTTCCGCGCAACAGCTCATGGTAGCGTTCCCTGCGCTCCCGGTTGGCGTCCAGCTTGTCCCAGGTGACATGGACGTTCTTGAAATCCTGCACCGTGCGCGCGGACTCCTCATAGCGGCGGAGTGCTTCCTCCCGGAGCTCGCGCACCAAGAGCTTTCGCCCAGCGCTTTCCTCTAGATCCTCTACCTCTTTGGGGGCGAGCTTCAATTCCAGCGCCACGCCGTCCAACAGCAGATTCTCCAACGGAATCTCTACTGCCTCATCATCCGGCTTGCTCTCGCGGTAGTCTTCCCGGTAGTCTTCGAGATAAGATCGGCGGATGCGAGCCAGTACCTTTTCCTCCGGCTCATCCTCCCACCAGGCGCCTTCATCATCTTCCTCAAGCCCATCGGCATCGTCAGCGGTGTCGGTGGGCTTTTTTTGTTGATCGTCATCAAGAAGATAATCGTAGCCGTACCCGTATTCGTAATCGTCGAATTCGGGTTCTTTCTTTTTGGCCTTCTTTTTTGCCACCGTTCCGCCTCCTTTCCAATGGGATAGCACCAGTATAGCACAGCTTATGCGTGTTTACAAAAAGTTTTTATTTTCTATTTCAAAACAGTTCCGAAAATCGTTCTCAGTTCTCCTATAAGTAGAGGGAGAAGTTCTTACTATGATCCTCTGCACGGGGAAGAAAGCCAAAAATAATTTTTACCTGGCTTCAAAAACAGTTCCGAAATTGGCTTTCCATTCTCCTATAGGTAGAGGGAGAAGTTAAGAAAAACACTATTCCCGTAATTAAATAACTGGTGTCACTTTTTCGCCAGAAGAGAGGAGGCATCTGCCTATGCATCTGAACAAACCGTAGCAAGTCCCCAAACAACATCGCCGGTTCATCCGGCAGGAAGGAATTCTTTATGAAAATTCAACACCAAATCCAAAAACAACGAGTGCAAAGAGCACGGAAAGGAGCTCTATGGAAGCGACGAAGACCCCGGCGTTTTCCCTGAGCCGACGGATCGGCTCAACCAACTATACCGTCCGGGCTTACTGTTCCGAGACGGAATCTACGAATTTTGAGGAGATAATCTTTCACATGATCAATAATGAAGAATTGGCAAACGCTGAAACCTGTGGTATAATGCCCTTACCACAAACGAGCCGCCAGTCTGAAAGGAGCGCCTAATGGCCATCAGACAGACGGAAGAAAAAATCACTGCGCTGTACGAACGACTCTCCAGAGATGACGACATCGTTGGGGACTCGAATTCGATCCAGACGCAAAAACGCTACCTCGAGTCCTATGCGGAACAAAATGGCTACACGAACATCGTCCATTACACGGACGACGGCTGGAGCGGGGGCAACTTCGATCGCCCGGATTGGAAACGTCTGATCCGGGATATTGAAGCGGGCCTCGTCAGCACTGTGCTGGTCAAAGACATGTCCCGCGTAGGACGTAATTATTTGCAGACCGGATTTTACACCGAAATCTTTTTCCGGGAGCACGGCGTCCACTTCATCGCCATTGCCAACAACGTGGATAATGAGAATCAGAGCAGCAACGAATTTGCCCCGTTCCTCAATATCATGAACGAGTGGTATCTGCGCGATCAGTCCCGGAAGGTCGCCGCCGCCTACAAGGTCAAGGGCAATTCCGGCAAGCCCACAACAAACAGCGCAATCTATGGCTATAAGAAAGACCCGGAGGATAAGGATCACTGGTTGATCGACGAGGAGGCCGCCGCGGTAGTGAGGCGTATCTTCCGCCTTTCAGTGGAAGGTCATGGTCCTTATGACATATCAGCCATACTAACCGCAGAAAAAGTAGAATCGCCGGCCTACTATCTTGCAAAGCATGGACGAGGAACACACAAGAACTTGATTGATGAATCCCGGCCTTATGATTGGTATGGGGAGAGCGTCAAGGCTATCCTTGCCCACCCGGAATACATGGGGCATACAGTCAATTTTCGCACCTCCAAGAAGTCATACAAAGACAAACGCGTTAAAAACGATCCGGAAGATTGGCTCATTTTTGAGAATACACATGAAGCGATCGTGGATGAAGAGACCTGGCAGCTTGCGCAAAAGACGAAACGCGCCAAGCACCGGATCGACACCACCGGTGAAGCGAATCCCTTTACAGGCCTTGTCTTCTGCGCAGACTGCGGCGCAAAAATGTACAATCACCGTCAGTACAAGTCCGGGACGGAGCCAGAAGACGGGAAGCTCATGGATTCCTACAACTGCTCGACCTACACGCTGACGATCGAACGCGCCGAGCGGCAGTGCTTCTCTCACAGCATATCGACAAAAGCGCTGCGAACCTTGACGCTGGAGACGATCCGCACGGTAAGCAAGTACGCGATCGAGAACGAGGAAGAGTTTATCCGCAAGGTGCGCGAGGCTGCTGAGATCCGGCAGGACGAGGCGGCAAAGGATTTGAGGCGTAAGATCAGCAAGGCCAAGAAGCGGCATGCCGAGCTGGAGACGATGATCAAGGCACTGTACGAATCCTTCCTGCTGGGTAAGATCCCGGAAAAGCGCTTCGAGATGCTCTCCGCATCCTATGAGGCCGAGCAGGCTGAGCTGGATGAGATCATCGCGCAGGATCAGGCCAGTCTGGATGTGTTCATGAGCGACAGCGCGCGGATCGACCAGTTCATGGCGCTGGCGAAGAAGTACCGGGATTTTGATGAGCTGACCACCCCAATGATCAATGAGTTCATTGAAAAGATCCTTGTGCATCAGGTGACACGCGACGAATACGGGGATCGCTGCCAGGAGGTTGAAATCTATCTGAACTTTATTGGTAATTTCCAGGTGCCCCCGGAGGAACCGACGCCGGAAGAGCTGGCAGAGCTCGAAGTTCAGCGGAAGAAACGCGCCGCCAATCGCAGAAAATATGAGCGCAAGAAAGAGCGTGAGAGGCTGATCGAGGAAGGGGTGCTCGTTCCAGGTGAACCGTATCATCTGACCTGTAAATGCTGTGGTAAGCCTTTCGATTCCAAAAGTCCCAATGCTATGTTCTGCGGGCCCAACTGCCGGGGAAAGTATTATCGGCAGGAGGCCGCAGAGGACAGAAAGCGCGAGTGTATATGCCCCGTCTGCGGAAAAACATTTGTCACGGTACAATACAACGCCAAATACTGCTGTGACGAATGCCGTTACCAGGGACAGCTTGAAAGGCAGCGCAAGCAAAAAGCGGCAAAACGGGCGGAAGAGCGAGCCGAAAAAACTGACGCCAAACCGAAAGAAAGCAAAACCGAATAAGGAAAGTCGAAAAGGGCGGACTGTGAGAATAAATCTCACGGACCGCCCTTTTCGCATATCTGTACCAAAATTATTACACTATTTTAGGAGGAAAAACATGAATCTTATTACCAATAACACCAACAGTAAGCCCATCATTATCGCCGTGGATCATGGCTATGGTCAGATCAAGACGGCCCATGCTGTGTTCAAAACCGGCGTCACGGTCTACGACAAGGAGCCCACCTTCAAAAGCAATATGCTCGTCTACCAGGAACGGTATTATATCGTCGGGGACGAGCACAAGGAGTTCACCGCCGAGAAGATGAACGATCAGGATTATTATATCCTGACTCTCGCTGCCATCGGGATCGAGCTGCGCTTGCGTGGGCTAAATAACGCTCGCGTCTATCTTGCGGCAGGCCTGCCCCTCACCTGGGTGGGAGAGCAAAAGGAGGCCTTCAAGGCCTATCTGCTCCAGAACAAGGAGGCGGATTTCAGCTTCCGGGGCGAGAGCTACCATGTGGAGTTCGTCGGTGCTGACGTATTCCCGCAGGGCTTCTCTGCCGTGGCGGATCGCCTGCGGGAGTTTCGCGGCGTGAACATGCTCTGCGACATTGGCAACGGCACCATGAACATCATGTATATCAACAACGGCAAGCCCATCGCTAGCAAATGCTTCACCGAGAAGTTTGGCACCCATCAGTGTATGCTGGCCGCCCGCGAAAAGCTGATGCAGCGTTTCGGCGTGGCCGTGGATGATGCCGTGATTGAGGAAGTCCTTCGCTATGGCGAAGCCGACATCGGCAAGCAGTATCTGGAGGTCATCCGGGAAGCGGCCATGGAGTACGCAGCCGGGATCATGCGCCGCCTGCGGGAGCATGAATACACTCCGGAGCTGATGAAGCTCTATGTAGTGGGCGGTGGAGGCTGCCTGATCCGAAACTTTACCGAGTACGATCCCGGCCGCGTCACGATCAACAGCGACATCTGTGCGACAGCAAAGGGCTATGAGCTGCTGGCCCAGCGCAATATGGGAGGGCTGGTATGAGCAAGCTCTTCAACACCACGCTGCGGATCAATCTCTCCAACCCGGAAGGGCTAAAGGCTTGGACTTATCTTGTCAATCGGGATAAGTCCAGATATCGCTCTTACAGCGATGCTATTATTGCCGCAGTGAACGGATACTTTGACCGAGAGCAACGTCTTACCGACGATCCCTATCTGGAAACACGGGAGAAGGAGGATGCCTTTCTGCAACGGGTGTTGGATACCGTCGAGCGCGGCGCACAGGCCAATCCGCTGGCGGGTCTTGCCGCGCTGTTGCAAGCAGCTCCTGCTTCGCAGGACAACACGGCGGTCGAGAACGATCTGGACACGGCGATGGACTTCATTAACGGCCTGTAAGAGATAAGAGTATAATTTTATCTTAGCTCTTTCTTTGATATTTCATCATAAGGGCTTCAAGTGTTTGTAGGATACCCTGCCCTAAAGGCCGATCTGGCAGTGCATTAATAAAATCAAAGCTATATTGCTCTTTCTGCTGCTCAATGATTGCCATAGCTCCATGAAGGATAAAAGAGAGATCGAGGATATCCTCCCCAGATAAAGCTTCTTTCTGAATGCCGATCATAGACAACCAAAATTGTTCCATCATATCATAGAGGTGCTGGCGTAAAATCATGGAATCGCTGTTTACAAACAGACGTATTCGCTTCCAGCGATCTCCAATAACAACATATCCCAGTGCCTCGCGCAAGGCAGTCTGATCTGTGGATAAAAACTTTTCATGGATAATGGAAGGAATTTCATATAGCTTTTCGTCATTCAACGCATCCAACGCCAAGTCATCCATGGAATCATAATGATAGTAGAAAGTGTTCGGGTTGACCTGTGCAGCTTGGGAAAGCTTCTTCACTGTGATTTGGCTGTAGCGATGTTCGGATAATAATAGCCAGAAGGCTTCTTTCAGGCGCTCCTTTGCCGTCGGCTGGTTTGCTCTGTAAGATGGGCGTGCCATTTGCTCACTTCTCCTTGAGGATTATTAGATAAAAAACGCAAATCCGCTATTTAATTGGAGAGACTATCTGATTATAATTTAGATGCAGTATCTAATTATGTCAAGATAAACGTGTATGAGAGGTGAAACAGATTATGAGAAAATCCCTGCTGAATAGATGGTGTGGACAGCCGTGGCTGCACGCGACATATTTTTTGGGAATCTTTATGCTGAACGTGTTGCTGACTCAGTGGACAAACTGGTCGATGCCGCAAAGACTAATGGGAATCCTGACGGTTCTTCTGCCGATCCATGTATTTGAAGAGCTTACATGGCCAAATGGTTTCCATTACATGATGAACAAACTCATTCAAAAATCCGACAACCCGCTGGCTTATCCGGAGAATCGCATGACGGATATGATCACCAATTTTGGTGCAGAGCTGCTGTTTATTGCTCTCACATTTCTCACGCCCTCTCTTGGGAATAAGGGCGTCGTTTTCGCGGCATTTTTTGGTGTCGGTGAGACTCTTGCTCATACGATCTTCAGCGTGGTCACCCTGCTGCATTATAAAGCCAAAGGCAAGAAGACTCTATATTCACCCGGCTTTGTTACTGCCTGGTGCTCTCTGCTGGAGGTGGGGATTGTCAGTATCCACTGGCTGGTGACATCTGGAACCTTTGTTAAGTCGGATCTGTGGGGAATTGCTTTTGTGGCATTTCTGATCGTTTTCATGATTCGTCTGCCGTTTATCATCTCATATAAGATCAAGAGTACCAAATATGCCTATACGGAGATTGGGTATTTGGAAAAGTACGAGCAATAAATTCGATAGAGTTAAAATGTAAAGAACGAAGCGTAGACACCACATTTGGCCGGGAATGATACCACGTTAGTATCACTCCCGGCCTTTTTTGATGCCATTTTTCATTCACAAAACGCGCAGATACCACTTATCTAAGCTCTTGATATCAAGTCCGGAAAAAGTGGTTTCTGCGTTCATCATTTCTGATACCAAAGGAGGTTCTTTATGACAGAAGACGACACTGGCCGCAGCCAGCGTGCAGAGGCGCAACCGCCGAAGGCGGCTCTTAGCGCCGAGCAAAAGAAACTGCTCCAGGCTAAACACCGACTGGAGGAAGCCGAGGCAAGAGACCGCGTGAAGGAGCGAAAAGCCCGGACGCGGAGGCTGATCCAGGAAGGGGCGATTTTGGAGAAGGTCTTTCCCCTTGCTGAGGGGATGGACCTGACGAAACTTGAAGATGTTTTACGCGAGCATTTTTCTTAACGTGGGTGGGGCGTTCCGGGAGACCGGGGCGCTCCGCTTCTTTTTTGTCCCGAAGGGCGCACTTACTCACCACCTGCCCGCAGGGCAGGCGGTGGTAGCCTTCCCATTGGTCAGGCCGTGCGCTCTGCGAGGCGGATTGCGCTCTCTGCGGAGAGCGCCAGCCAATGCTGCCGAGACCGCTGACCCGGTCATCATTGGCTGTGCGGAGGAAGCGGTGCGCCGTTTCCTCCGCCTGCGAAAACCTGCCACTGGCAGCTTTATCGCAGAGGCAGGGCGAATCAAAAATGATCGCCCTGCTTTCTCTTTGCCGAAAGAGAAACAGAAAAGATTGGAGGTGAAAATGATTGGCAATTTACCATTTGGAGGCAAAGGTCATCAGCCGCGGGGCTGGCCGTTCCGCCTGCGCGGCCTCGGCCTATATGAGCTGCTCCGCCATTTATAACGACTACGACGGCGTGCAGCACGACTACACCCGAAAGCAGGGCCTTGTGTGGGAGCATGTCTTTCTCCCAGACTGCGCCCCTGCGGAGTGGCAGGATCGCGCAAAGCTATGGAACGCCGTGGAGGAAGCGGAGAAAACAAAGGACAGGAGACTGGCCCGTGAGTTCGTCGTGGCTCTGCCCATTGAGTTGGGCAAGCTGGACTGGATCAATCTGCTGTCGAAGTTTATCTACCAGCAATTTGTAAACGAGGGCATGTGCGCGGATGTGGCGATCCATGACACAGACGGCCACAATCCCCACGCGCACATCATGCTGACCGTGCGCCCCTTGAACGAGAACGGTACATGGCAGCACAAAACGGAGAAGGAATATCTCTGTGTCAAGGACGGCGAAGAACGGGGCTTTACCGCTGCCGAGTTCAAAGAGGCACAGAAAGACGGATGGGAAAAGCAGTACCAGTATAAGGTCGGTAAGAAGAAAGAGTACATGGCTCCGTCCGTCGCCGCGGCCCAAGGACTGGAGCGTATGTCCAAGTACCCCAAGAGCACGAAGTACGGCAGGCAGAACCCGATCTCCGAGCGGTGGAACAGCGATGAGCAACTTGTCGCGTGGCGCGCGGCATGGGCAGATGAAGTGAATCTCTGCCTCGAGCAAAAGGGCTTGGAGGAGCGCATCGACCACCGCAGCTTTGCTGATCAGGGCAAGGACGAGCAGCCCACGATCCACGAGGGTGTAGCCGCCCGCGCAATGGAGAAGAAAGGCATCGTTTCGGAGCGCTGCGAGCTGAACCGGCAGATCAGGCGGGACAACGCCCTGCTGCGACAGCTCAAGGCGGAGTTCCAGAAGTTGCTGAAAGCGGTGCAGGATTCGCTTCCCGCGCTGGCACAGGCCATGGAAAAGCTGCGGGCCAACATGATCGTGTTCGCGTATCAGGTTGTTCATGCCAACAGCTTCATTACAAAAACGAGGGCGGACATGGAAGACATTGTCTCAGGCTTCACGCAGTACAACACGGTCACCGGGCAGATCAAGCAAAAGCTGGCTGAGAGAAAGAAGCTGCTGACCGAGAAGAGGGCACTTTCTCCCTTGCAGTTCTCCGAGAATCGCCGGTTGAATGCCAGGATCGCGGAGGCCACGGAAGATCTGGAAGAGTTGAAATCCCAGAAAGAGCAGGTCATGTCCACCTTCGGCAAATCTGACGACAAGGGCATGAATGACGTAAAAGCTTGGATCGACGGCAGAGAAGCGCAAATCCAGAAAGCCGCGGCTGCCGAAGCAAAGTACAGCGCTGAGTTGGATAAGGCGCTTGCTGAATACCACGATCTGGAGGCCTGTGCCGAAGAGTTTGATCCGGATGAACTGGAAACAGCCCGTCTCTCCCTCCGTCCGGAGGAAGAAAAGCGGGCTGTTTCCAAAGTGGAAGATGCTTACGGCAACAGCTACGATTACACCACTATGCGCGAGGCGAGAAATCAGGTTTCGGATCTGCTGACCGAGAATCACCCCGACAGCAAGACACGTTCTGTTCGCCGGGATTTGCAGCAGGCACAGAAAGAAATGCAGCAACGTGAGCTTCCGAAGAAAAAGAAGTCGCGAGATTTGGCGCGGTAAGGGACAATTCACTTTGATAGAGGATCGTAGACCTATAGGAGAATACAAACACACCACTAATATTGCGCAGACGTTCAAGAACAGGTGAAATCAGAGGCTTTTTCAAACGCCTACATATATAAATGAACTTCTTTTTCCATCAGTTTATAATAATCACTGTATGTCTCAGAAATAATAAGCCTCAAGTTTATTGGCCGGAATCGGTATCGTTCTCCCATCTGGGAGAGCGAACTCCGCATCCGTCTGAGAAGCAACCTGGATCGACCTGGTTTCCGGATCAATTCTGACTTCAATCAGACCGTTTCGACTGCGATAGCTGCCTGAGATTTTTCCCAGGCGGGGATCGACATACGGTAGGATCTTCACCTTTGCAAAGCCCGGCTCTGCGGGTCGGATGCCGAGAATGTACTGATAATAGAATTTGCCTACGCTGCCGAAAGCGTAGTGATTGAAGGAGACCATGTTGGTCGCGCCGTCCTGAGACTTGTTTACGGTACCGTCCGGCCGCAGGGAATCCCAGCGCTCCCATGTGGTTGTGGCGCCGGCCTTGACCTGATAGAGCCAGCCGGGACACTCCTCGTTGAGCAGCAGATCAAAGGCCAGCTTCTCCTGCCCGTTTTCTGCCAGCAGCGGGAGGATATGCTCGGTGGCAAAAAAGCCGGTTCGCATTCCCTCGGCGCGCAGCTTGTCCAGCAACACAGCCCAGACCCGATCCCACAGTTCTCCCTTGGGAATGACCATCTGCAAAGCCATGACATAGGCTCCCTGATAGTCATCCTTCATGCGTCCGTCCTTTCGGACAAAGCGGCGGATATAGGCGGCGCGGGACTTTTCCAGCTGCGCTTCATAGCGCCCGGCGTCTTCCGGTTTCCCCAGCAGCTTCGCCGCCCATGCCATGATCCGCAGATCGTTGACCACAAAAGCGTTGGATACGGGGTTAGAGTGGATCGCCATATAGCCAAGTCCTTTGTCCATGGTCAGCCAGTCGCCAAGGCTCGGCCCGATCCAAAGATCGCGCTTTCCCATATGCGAGATCTCACATTCCACAAAGGCTCTCATGCTATCGTACTGCTGGCGCAGAATGTCCAGACTGCCGAACTGCCAGTAGAGCATTTCCGGGACGATGCAGACGCAGTTGCCCCAGCCGAGCATGTTGATGAGGCCCCTCTTTTCCTGCGGGGCAGCCGGTACGGTGGGCGTCACATAGCCCTCGGGATTATCCATCTGGCTGTAACGGATGTCCTTTAAGAACTTCCGCCAGAAGGCCTCGGTATCGAAATTGTACGCGCCCGTCAGCGCGAACACATGCCCGTCGCCGGTGTAGCCCATGCGCTCATCCCGCTGCGGGCAGTCGGTTGGCACCTCCACATAGTTGGACTTCTGTCCCCAGACCTGATTTTCGTACAGCTTCTGCACAAGGGCGTTTTCACAGTGGAAGGCCCCGGTGCGCTCCATGTCCGAGTAGACAGCGTAGGCCGTCAAAAGACCAGGCACATAGTCCACGCCTGAAAGCTCCACATAGCGAAAGCCCATGTAAGTGAAGCGTGGGCGGTATTTTTTTGCCGCCTTGTTTTTCGTGTACAGGATCTGCGCTTTCGCCTGACGCAGGTTTGCTGTGTAGAGGCTCCCGTCCGCGTTGAGGATCTCCCCATGCCGCAGCAGCAGGGTGCTGCCGTTCATCTTGCGCGGATCGATCTCCACAATACCGGCATAATTCTGCCCAAAGTCCAGGATCGTCACATTGCCGTGCTTTGTGACAGCCTGCACCGGCATTTCCTCCCGCGCACGGACGCACATCGTTCCTTCTTCGATCACTGCGGGAAGCTTGCCGGTGTATTTCCCGGGCTGGATCACACTCCGTCCGGAGCCGGTACAGCGGTAAATCTCGCCGTCATACAGCCCGGCATACTCATAGGGGCTGCGGACGGCCCTGACACCGGAATCATCAGAGCAATAGCGCACTTTTCCGGTTTCCGTCTCCAGGGTCAGAATCCATGAAACAGCGGGAGTTTCACCGTAAATTTGCACCTTGTTTTTAAAGCCAAAACGCCCGCAGTACCAGCCCTGCGCCAGGTACACCGTCAGCGTGTCGCAGCCCGTCAGCAGGTTGGTCACATCGTAGCGCTGAAAATGCAGATCCTTCGGATAATAGGTGAAGCCCGGGGTGAACAGGGCGTCGCCCACCTTTTCGCCGTTGATTTCCGCCTCATATAAACCGAGCGCCGTAATGACAAGCTCCGCTTTTTTGATCTGCCCGGCGCGGATGCTTTGTTCAAAGACTTCTACCGCGCCTTCCGTATAAGGGCGCTCTACGCATATAAAGTGCTCATGCAGCTCCATCACATCGTCTCCCGAAAGAATTGGATCATCCTGTCGTTGGTGCGCTTGCTCTCCGGCCACTCCCAGTGGGAGATCTGGAACACATGCCCAAGATGGGGGCCGTCCTCCTTCTTCCAAATCAGCGTTTCATAGGCGATCTTGTGTTTGCTCAGGTTTTCAAGCAGCCATTGCGTCTGTTGGTAGAAGGGATCGTTCTCGGAGCTGATAACGAAGATCGGCGGCAGGCCGGATGCCTGCGCGACGACTTCGGAAAAGCTCATGGCGTGATTCCACGCCGCCTTTTCTCCGGCCTTGCCCAGCAGCATTTTGTGCATTTCCCGGTCGATAACGCCGACCAGCTTTCCCATAAAGATGTAGTAGTCGTGCATCTCACAAACGCCGTTGCAGATCGCCGCGGCGGTAAAGGAAAAGCCAAAGGGCGCGACGCCGTATTTTTGCTGCAGGGCCGGGCTTTGCTGGATGCAGAGGACAAGACTGGTCAGGTGGCCGCCTGCCGAGTCCCCGGTCAGCAACACCCTGCCGAGATCAAAGCCGCGCATGGGGCCGAACTTCTCCAGCCAGTGGATGCTGGCGAAAACGTCCTGCACCATGCCTCTCAGGTCGGTCTTGGGGAGCAGTCGGTAGCTCATGCCCATCACGCAAAAGCCCTGAGATGCCAGATACTCGCAGTAGCGGCGGTTGAGCTCCTTGTCGCCGTACATCAGCCCGCCGCCGTGAATGTCGATGATCGTGGGAAGCGGCGCGTCCTTGGCCGGATCAAACTCCGCGGGATAGTAGAGATTGAGCCGGTGCATGGGCTCGGCGTCGCCTAAGTATTCGATCCCGGTTTCGCTTCTGGTACCGGAAACGGGCATCTGCGCGGCGACGCGTTCGTCGTCGCCCTTTTTGGCCAGCTTCCAGATCTGCTGAAGCGCGATTCTCGTCAGTGCCATGCTGTCTCCCCCTTAAATTGTAAACGGCTTTGCGCTCAGGCCGGCGCTGTTATACAGGTTGACCTCGCAGTAGCCTGTCCACGCGAAGGCGATCTTCAGATCGGAATCTCTGTGGATCTTCGGCGAACGGATGGAAAGCGTATCTCCCTGCGCCCTGGCTTCATAGCTCTTCAGCTTCTTTCCGTCCACTGTCAGATCCAGGGCCTGGAGTGTCTTCCCTTTGATGCGCAATCCCGCTCCGGCGTTGGAGAACCGAAGGGTCAAGCTGCCGTCGCCTTGCTTCATGGACGTAAATTCCGGCGCTTCGCTGAGAAGTTCCTCTCCGTAGATTTTGTTTCTCGCCAGCAGCGCGAGACGCTCTCCGACCGGGCGCTTCTGTTTGGGATGAATGTCTTTGTTGTCCCCCACATCCATGATCAACGCCATGTAGGCTCCGGGCACCGTTTTGCTGACAAGCTCCTGCTTTTGCCGCAGGATGGGGTACTTCTGGCCGGTGCTCCCCAACCATTTTCCGAATGGCGCCAGCTGTACGAACAGGAAAGGCAGCTCCTCCTGCCAGGCATCCCGCCAGCAGCGGATCATAGCGGAAAACAGCTTGTCATAGATGTCAGCCTTTTGGTCATCAGATTCTCCCTGATACCAAATGACGCCCCGGCAGGCTAAGCCCGCGATCTGGCTGAGCATACTGCGGTAAAGACAGCCGGGAGAATTCTGATTGCGCGGGCCGATAGGCATCCCTGTTTTGCCGATCTTCAGCAGCAGCGGGATGGCCTTGATGTACTCCCAAACGCTCACGTTGCCGAACATGACCTTTCGCATGGTCTGCGTAAGTTCCGGGCTATCGAGAAAGGCCAGAGCTTCTGCGTGCTTTTGGATATACTCGTCTAAATCCATGTCTTTCGTGGCGGCGCGGTATTCCTCCAGATACACCCGCAGCGCGGGGTCGGCCTCCAGAACACTTTCCTCCGTCCAGGCCGAAGCGGTGGTGCCGCCCCAATTACAACCGACAATGGCAACCGGCACATCGTATGCCTTGCGGAGCTGCTTTGCGAAATACACGCCCACAGCGGAGAAGTATTCCGCGGCGTCCGGCCGAAAAGCCATCCACCGATCCCACGCTTCGCTGTTATCCTTATGTGTTTGCTCCTTTTCACCGGGGAAAGTGTATTCTCCCACATCATAAAAACGCAGATGCGGGTCGTTGGCGCTTCGAATCTGTTCCTTTCCCTCCGCGTCGTAGCGGAGCAGAAATTCCATGTTGCTCTGCCCGCCCGCGATCCAGACTTCGCCAATGTCCACCCGGCTCAGCGTCAGCGTATCCACGGTTCCCGCAATGCTAAGCTCCGCGTCGCGCATGGCCTCCTGGGGCGGCAGGGTAAGACAAAACTCACCGTCAACAGGAGCATCCCGCAGCAAGGTCTCTCCGTTCAGGGAAACGGTCAGATTCTGCGCGCAGTCGCTGCTGCCCCAAATACGAATGGGCTTTTGCCGCTGAAGCGTCATGCCGCTTTGAAAAAGTTCCGCTAATTTCAGCATTTCAATCCACCTTAATCTGACTGTCCAGCACCAGCGTCAGCACACGACCTGCCGCGCGGCGCAGCTGCTCTGCGTCCAGTTTGCCATCCTTCAGAGCCTTGCGCAATTCTTTGCATACGCCTTTGCCGCCGGGCATGATGAGATCCACGCCCGCGGCGATGCACTCGGGATTCTGCGCCCGATCCTCGCCGGTCGAGAGCCAGTCGGTCATGACAATGCCGTCAAAGCCCCATTCCCGGCGGAGAATGTCATCTATAAGCTCCTTGCTTGCCGGGCAATAGACGCCGTTGAGCTTGTTGTAAGCGGTCATCAGCGCCTTGGGCCTTGCCTCGCGCACGGCGATCTCAAAGCCCCGCAGATAGATCTCCCGCAGCGTCCGCTCGTCCATGTCCGAGGAGACATAGTAGCGGTTCTCCTCCTGATTGTTGGCGGCAAAGTGCTTGATCGTCACATAGTTTCCCGGCGTCTCTTGCACGCCCCGCGTGACAGCCGCCGCCATCTTGCCGGAGATTAGGGGATCCTCTGAATAGTATTCATAGTTTCTGCCGCAGAGCGGGTTGCGGACGATATTCAGCGCCGGGGCCAACCAGAATACCACGCCGTATTCGCTCATCTCTTGGCTGACGGCCCGCCCGATCTCCTCCAGCAAGGGCAGATTCCAGGTCTGAGCGAGGGCAGCCGCCACCGGGAAGCCGGTCACATACTGGTAGATGACTTCTTCCCTGGAAGGATTTCCGAACAGCAGCTTCTGAAGAACGCCCGGCAGATACTCATAGATAGAAATGGCCCCATCCACAGGCTTGACCTTGCCCTCCTTTGTGACCGTGGAGCGCCGCTGGATACGGATGCCCGCAGGGCCATCGCAGAAGGTGGCGTTGGGAATGCCCAGCTTTGCGTAGGCAGACGTCGTATTGCCCACCGCGCCGGGCAGCGTGAAATAAGTCTCCCCACCGAGCAGGCCGATCCCGGCGCAGAAGTCCGCCTGAGCGTCTGTTCCAAGGCGATTGAGCAGCACCTGCGCTTGCTTGCATTCATCCACTTTTCGCGGTGAGTAGTCCATTACCTGCGTGTGGAAGGCCGAAGAATCCAGCTCGATGGCATCCACGGTGAGCTTCTCGCCGCCCGGTTCCCGGTGCAGCGTCTGTACCGTCTCTTTGGCGGCGCAGAGGTTTTTGTGCTTCGACACCGTGACCGTCTCCGACAGGTGCAGCGCGCCGCAAAGTTCCGTCCGGCGCGAGGAGGTACCCACCCGAAGAAGGTAAGTTCCCGCCTCCAGGATCATGGACGCGGTCTCCTCGTCGTAGCTTGCCAGCCTCTCCATGGGGAAGGAGAGCGTCAGCGTCTCGCTCTCGCCGGGAGCTAACAGCCCGGTCTTGCCGAAGGCTGCAAGGCTCTGCGCTTCCTTTTCCAGCTTCCCGTCAGGGCAGCTGACATAGAGCTGCACTGTCTCTTTCCCGGCAAAGTGCTCGCCGGTGTTCTGAACAGACACATTCAGATTGACCGTGGTTCCGTTCACGCGCACTGGGGAAGATGAAAGAGCAAAGTCCGTATAGCTCAGACCATAACCAAATTCATAGCGGGGCTGAACCTGAAAACTGTCAAAATAGCGGTAGCCCACATAGATGCCCTCTTTGTAGAGAGCGTGCATGCTGTCCGCAGCGCGATAGCTGAATTCGTCTCCATAGGGGATGTCATCATAACACTTCGCCCAGGTGGTCGCCAGCTTTCCGCTGGGGTTGACCGCGCCGGTCAGCACATCGGCCAGCGCAAGGCCGCCCTCCTGTCCGAGCTGGCAGACATAGGCCACCGCCCGGATGGAGGTGTAATTCTCCACAGAGGAGAGGTCAAAAGAAGCGCCGGTATTGACCGCAAGGATGACCTTTTGGTAATGGCCGCAGATCGCCTCTAAGTGTCCGCGTTCCGCCTCGGAGAGCTGAAAGTCCTCCGCTCGGCGGTCCTTCCCCTCGCCCGACTGGCGGGAGAGCACATAGAGACAGGTGTCCGTCTCATCGGAGAGATCATCGGCTGCAATGGCATCGCCGTATGGATAACGGTATTCTGCCGCCATGAGCTCTGCCAGCATGGCGGTGCTGACGGAGCGCAGCTTTTTCCGCATTGCGGCGATAAACTTCTCCCGTTCCGTCTGCCAAAGCCTGTCATAGCGATCCAGCCAGCGGTTGGTGCTTACGGTAAAGCCGCGACGCTCCAGCCCCTCCCGAATGCTCACGGCGTGGCGCTCGATCACCTCTCCGCTGCCGCTGCCCCCTTTGATGGTTTTTCCCGCTCCCGCGCCGTACAGCGCGATCTTTCCCGGGCAGATGGGCAGCAGCCCGTCGTTTTTCAGCAGTACGATGGCCTCTGTGGCAGCGGTGTAGGAAAGCGCTTGGTTTTCACGCTCAAGCGCGGTCACCACGTCGCTCCGCTTTGCTTTTGTTCTCAGCATGTTTCTTCCTCCACGATCAGGCGGAAAGCATGGAAGTTTACACTGCCCTCCCCGGCGTAGCAAAAGTACAGGTCATGCACGCCGTCCGGGATCCGGCAAGCGGCTTCGCACCATGTCCGGGCAAAGCCCGCTTTCAGCGGGATCCGCGCCACAGGCAGGCCATCGACCTCCGTCTTCACAAGCATCTCGCCCTGCCCATCGCCGCTGACCTGAACGGCGATCTTCCTGAGAGTACGAAAGGCGAAATATTTGAAGCCCGCCGTCGCGCCGTCCGTCATGTTGGCGATATACTGATCCTCATCCCGCTCCCGATCCTTGCCGGTCTGGGTGAAATACGGGTGCTCCTTCCACCTGCGGTTGAGGAAGCGTCCGTACATGAACGTACCGTCCCGCCCCATCAGATGGCAGGCGATGTGGCTGGAATATTCGCCCTCGCCCTTGAGAGGACCGCCGTTGAGACCGCAGCTGGTGATCTCCGCCTGCGGGATCGAGCCATCCTCCCGGATCGTGATGGGCTCGGCGCAGCCCTGGCGGGAGTACATGTGGCGGTTAGTCTGCCGATGATAGAACACATACCACTGATCCCGGACCTTCACCAGACTGCCGTGGGTGTTGCCGGTGTAGTTCATGGCAAAGCGATTGCCGTTCACGCCCACATCGCCGTTGGAAACCAGCGTCCCGCCATAGCGGAAGCCGCCGTCCGGGCGGGAGCTGGTGGCGTAGCACAACTCATGGGACAGGATGGAGGAATAGATAAAATAATAGCTGCCGTTTATTTTCCGCATGGAGCTGGCTTCATAGAACTCATGGCCCTCAAAGCCGCTCCCGGCAGAGTGTCCGGTCTTGGGGATGATCAGCCTCGGCTCCTGTTTCACCGTCAGCATATCCTCGCCCAGCTCCATCACATAGGCACCCTCCATCTTGTACTGCCGGGTGAAAATGCCCATGATGCCGCTGTCGGAGGGGGCGAAGCCGGAATAGAGCCAGATATGTAGTGGTAAGCTTTTTTTGGACACGGAGGGGGTAATTTTTGTACAGCGGATGTATAATGAAAGACACGAAAACACGTATGTTGTACAGACTTGTCCTCAAGCGCGGCAGGAGGCTACCATGAAATACACATTAGAAGAGCGGTTGGAGATTGGCCGCAGAATATATGACGGTGAAATAAGCCGTTATGAAGCTGCCGAACAATTTGGAATCAACGATCAAACTGCCCGGAATTACATGAGAATGTACCGGGACGCCAACCAGCTACCACCCAAGCAAGGGAAACGAGCAGGTTCTACGCTTTTGCTCAAAAACGACCAAGCCGGAATAGACGATCTCGCAGCCATGACAAAAGAGGAACTGATTCACGAACTCATCAAAGCGCGAATCACCGAGGCTAGACTAAAAAAAGGATACGAAGTGAAGGGGGATGGTACGGTCGTTCTATACGACAGCAAGAATACCAAGTAATCATGGAGCTGTCCGGAGAGTTCCCGGTAAAACTGCTCTGTGAAACCATGGGTATCCAACGCAGCAGCTTTTACAGCTGGAAAAAACATCTCTCTGACCCGCCCGAAAGGACAAGAGCCTTCGTCAGCAATATCTTGTTGTTTCAGGAATACCACATTAAGTATCCTTCGCATGGATACCGCTGGTTGAATGCCAAGATCCGCTTGGACACTGGTCTTGTTCTCTCTGATCCCTATGCTCATAAATGCTGCAAAACAGCCGGGATCAAGAGCAAAGCCAAGCACTACAAGTACAAAAAGCCTGGCGATCCCTACCGAGTATTTCCCAATCTGCTTTTGTCCGAAATACAGCTTGATGGGCCGCTGCAGTGCATTGTGAGCGACATGACCGCCTTCTATGTGAAAGGCGTCTATTATGAACTCACCTTGTATATGGATCTCTGGAATAACGAGATCGTCAGCCACGCTCTTTCCGCCAGACGCGGAGACCGTATGACCTACATCAGTGGACTGGAAGACTTGATCGCGCTCAAAAAGTTGTTGCCGGATCAACAGATGATCTTGCATTCTGATCAGGGCTCCGTGTATTCTTCCAAATCTTTCAATGAGCTGCTGCCGATGTACGGCATCACACGCTCTATGTCCCGCGCCGGAACACCGACGGACAATGCTGCAATGGAGGCCATAAACGGCTGGATTAAAGCAGAGCTTTTCACAGATTTGCATGTGACTGGTGACAAACCGGTTCGGGAAGAAGTTGACGAATACATTGTCTTCTTCAACGAACTGCGTCCTGCTTACGCGCTCAATTATCTGACGCCAAAGCAGTACCGCGAGTCTTTTTCCCCGACGCTAGGAGTTTAGTCCAGTACATTTTCAAACTACAATTCTTTATTTATTCGTGTCCAATTTTTGTTGACTAGTGCAGATACGCCCGTCGTCATCCCGGAAAAGCCCCGGGTCAAACTGGAAGAGTTCGTGCTTTTGGCTGCCGATCACATGGCCGTTGGGCAGACGCACCTTGCCGTAATATTCATATGGGCCGGTCAGCTGATCGCTCACCGCCACCCCCATAAAGGGCGCAAGGCAGAGGGTGTAGTAGAGATACCAGCGCCCGTCCGGCCCCTGCACCACATCGGGAGCCTGGAGGAAGGAATTCTTCTTCGCGTCCGGGTCCTGTACGGTGCGGTAGATGGTGCCCTCCATGCGCCAGTCGCTCAGATCGTCCACAGGAGCCGACCAAAGCACATAGTCGTTCTGGCAGAAGTTTTTGCCGTTGAATTCATCGTGGGAGCCGAAGACATAGAGCCTGTCGCCGTAGACATAGGGTTCACCGTCGGGAACATACTCCCAGCTGGGTAGATAGGGGTTGAATGCCTGTTTTTTCATGCCTTATGCCTCCACATTCGCTTCGCTGTGACGGCGGTCAAGCTCCTCGGTCATTTTCTCCCGGTAATCCGTTGTGATCGGATAGGCAAACTTGTAGATTGCCCAGCCGAGGGTCGATACCACCAGCGGAACCAGGGAAATGGCGGCGGTCAGCTTCTGCACCATGCCGGGGAGCTGGCTCAGATCGCCGGCATAGGCCCCGGTGGCGGAGTTGACGCTGTAGCCCACGCTGATGAGGATGACGCCCGGCACCACGGTGGAGATCGCGGTCTGGAGCTTTTGCACCAGATTGTTGACGGCGGTTGTCATGGCGGCCATATTTCTGCCGGTATTATACTCCGCGTAGTCCGCGCACTCGGTGTTGATGAGCATGGCGGGGATCACGGCGATGCTTGCGGGGATACCGGCCAGCAGATTCATCAGGATAAAGACTATGGGGCTAAGCTGCAGGATGCCCAGAAGGTTCAGGACAAAAATCAGACCATAGAAAATGCCCGAAAGCAGGGTGGTCACGCGCATCGCCTTGTCCACCGAGCCCAGCTTCTTGACGACGAAACCCGCCACCAGCGGTGTGAGGAAGTTCGGCACCAGGGATACTACGCCGTAAATCGCGTAGATGGAGGCATACTGGATCTCATCCACAACGCCGGTGGTCAGATCGGCACAGTAATACCATTTCAGGAAATAGACCATGACGGCGCTGGAGACGCCGAAGGACATATTCGCCAAAAAGTAAGCAATATTATGTACCCAAAGAGGTCTATTGGTTCTCAACATCTCCCAGACATCTTTAATAGAAAGGCGGGGTGCTTCCTCTCCGGCTACTTCCTCCTTGCCGCGGTAGGGTTCTTTGACAAGAAGCACACCCATGAGAGACAGTGCGCAGGAGAAAACGGTGATCATCACGCAGGTGATCGTGAAGGACTTGCCCATGTTGCCGACAGAGCCGTTGAGGGCTGTGGCGATGGGGATAAAGAACACCGCGGGAATGACGGCCAGAATCACGCCCATACGCAGCAGGGCGGTGAGGCGGGTGCGGATATTAGCGTCCGTGGTGGCTTTCTGCAAGATAGGGCCTGTGCCATTGAAGGCGCAGCCGATCTCATAGAGCAGGTATCCGACCAGCACCCAGATCCACAGAAGCACCGGGCGACTCTTGACGCCCTCCGGCAGAGAAAACATCAGGATGATGCCGATCCCGATCAGAAACACGCTCCACAGCGTGAAGCGGCGGTATTTGCCGAATTTGCATTCCTTGGAGCGGTCCATGATCCATGCCTGCAGCGGATCGTCTACCGCGTCCACGATGCGTGTGACGAGCAAAACCGCTGTGCCGAAGGCAGCGGCAAAGCCCACCTTGCCGATCGCGGCGTCGATGCCGGAGTAGTCGGTCAGAAACTGCATAAACAGGGCGAACACCATCGTGGCAAAGCCGTTCACCCAGGAGATGGTGAAAAAGCCGACTCTGCTGCGGAGATCCTCCGGGTATTGCTTCTTAGCGCGCTTCATATGCATACATCCTCTCTCTCAGTTTTTATAGGGTCGAATCAGGCCATAGGCCTGTTGTTCCTTTGCAAAGGGTGCCTTCTCCACATGGCACCGGGCGTCAATAAACAATGTGTTTTTCTCTTTGCCGTATTCCGGCCAGATGGGCTCACCGGCTCCGTTTGGATCGCCGGACACAATAAAGCTGCACCAATAGTGGTGGATGCGCTCCGCAACGGCTTTCCCGGTTTTCCCGGAGAAGAGCCCAAGCAGCTTTGCCAGCCCCTGCAACTCTACCCCAGCCGTCAAAGCGCTGTTGGTGCAGTGGACCGCGCCCATGCCGATCAGCTTCAGAACCGGGAAAGCATAGTCGAAATGGTGCATGTAAACCTTGCCCGTCTTGCTGAGCCGATCCACGATTTCGATAGAGGGCAGGTGAAAAAACAGCTCCTTGCCGATTTCCTGAAAGGCTCTCTTGCCGGGATAATCGGGGTACAGCGCAGTAATGGCGCTCCTGTTCGCCTCGGGGTGGTCAGCAAAAAATTTCTCCATCTGCCGGGTGTTTCCGGGGAAGATATCCCTCTTGTTGCCCATGGCGAACAAGGTGCCCTCGTCTTTCGTGGTTCCGATCAACAGCTCGATTCCGTCCGCCGCCCCATGCCGCAGCGCGTCGAAGGGCAGCTCCGGGATCAGATCGCCGTCCACCACGGGAGCCGTCGGCAGCAGGTAAGGGTGGTGGTTGACGAAGTTGTATTCGCTGTCGTTGACCGCCTTGGTCAAACGCTCTGCACTCATACCTGCCAGCTGATATGCCTCGTGTTCTTTCAGCCCCAGGTAGCCGAGTACATCCAGCGCGGCGAGGCGTCCGTTCTCCGCGGTGTTCATCAGCAGCGGTGCAGGGCTGTCCATGATGGCGCGGCGGATCTTGCCTTTCAGATATGGCGTCGTGATGAGCGTCAGCACCGAACAGGCCCCTGCGGATTCGCCCATCAGCGTGACACAGTCAGGATCGCCGCCGAAATCCATGATGTTTTCGATGACCCAGTCTACCGCTGCCACCTGATCCCAGGTACCGCAGTTGTGGTCAAAGCGATCACTTAAGCCGGAAAGGGCGGCAAAATCCACGCAGCCAAAAGCCCCAAGGCGGTACTGGATGGAGACGACTACCATGTCGTATTCCCGGCACATGCGGTCGCCCTGTTTGGCACAGCTGCTGCCCGCCCCGGACAGATAGGCGCCGCCGTGGATCCAGATCACCACCGGCCTCTTCTTTTTGTCACAGCCCGGTGTGAAGACGTTCAGATACAGGCAGTCCTCCGAACCCTTCGTGTATTTGACCGCGCTTTCCGCCTTTCCTGGCTGGGTGCAATAATCCGCGTAGTGCGTCGCATCCCTCACGCCGTCCCATCTTTCTGTCGGCTGGGGCTTGCGAAAGCGCAGCTCTCCCAGCGGCGGTTTGGCGAAGGGGACGCCCAGGAACTGCATAAAGCCCTCTTTTTGCTCCCCTTTGAGCGTTCCGTATCTTGTTTTCAGCAGAACATCCAAAGAAATCACCTTGCTTTTTCAGATGATATAAGGATACTTAAAACCTGCATTCAAAAATATAAATATTCTACGATTATTGCAATAATTCTGTTGCATTTATCTTCTAAAAATGTTAGGCTGTTTTTGGTGATTTTGACATGGACTATCTGGAACTGTTTACCGCGGTCGATCCGTCACAATCGGTCAATGACGCGAAATTCGAGAAGGAGTTTTCCACCGTTCCCCATTCTGCCTACGAATGGGAGCGGGCCTATACCAATTTTGTCCGCGCCGGTGACGTGCTGGGCGCTCGCCGCTATATGGAGTATATGGCAAAGCAGGGCCAGGCCGTTCTGGTTGGGAATCTATCTCCGGACTATGTGACCCAGAACAAATTTTTGGCCGTTTCTTCCATGGCGGTCATCACCCGTGTGGCGATCAGCAGCGGCGCCGACGAGTTGACCGCCTACCAAATCAGCGATGCGTATTTGCAGTATCTGGCAAAGGCGCAAAATGTGGACGAATTTATCGCCAAGCTCTTTCAATCTGTGGAGACGCTGATCCAGCTTGTCCACGACGCCAAGGAGATCTCGGAGCACAATGCTCATTACCTGCGCTGCCGGGAATATATCAGCCAGCATCTGGGGCAGAAGATTACCGTTCCAGAACTTGCAGAGCTATGCGGCCTGACGCCAAACTATCTCTCTCATATTTTCAAAAAGATTTCCGGTAAGACCATAACGGAATACATCCTGGGCGAGCGTATCCAGACGGCAAAACAGCTTCTGCTCAGTGGCGGACACAGCAGCGCGGAGATTGCGTCCTTCCTTGGCTTTACTTCCCAGAGCTATTTCATCGCCTGCTTTAAAAAAGAAGTGGGTATGACGCCGAGAAGTTGGAAGCTGCGTCAGGCCAGAGGCTCCGGCGTGGAATTGTATCCGGATCTGTAGCTGGTATTTACTGTAGTCTAAACAGCAATCTACGTGTCCATGGCGAATAGAGATGATGCTTCAATTGTCTAGATAACAAATCCCGTGAGCAAGTTAAAAAAACTCACTCACGGGATAAAAATATCCTTGACAAATCGCTTGCCAGTTACCAAAGCTGTAATGATGGAACTTGGACATGGCCTCCAAATAGCGGGCAT